>JBDTJX010000010.1:0-43411 GCA_039935655.1 Candidatus Dormiibacter sp.
GCGCCGGTACACTCGGGCGGCTGTGAACCCGATTGCGCCTCCTCGTGGGACCAAGGATCTTCTGCCCGACCAGGCGCCGGCCTGGAAGTGGTTCCACGAGAAGCACGCCGCGATTGCGGAGCACCACGGGTACCAGCTGATCGACACGCCGATCTTCGAGGCCACCGACCTGTTCGCACGAACTGTCGGGGAGGCGACCGACATCGTCGACAAGGAGATGTACACGTTCACCGACCGGGGTCGACGTTCCCTGACGCTGCGTCCGGAAGGCACCGCGCCGGTGGTCCGGGCGGTGCTCTCGGCGCACCTCGAGCAACGCTGGCGGCCGGTCCGAGTCCATTACGCGATGCCGATGTTTCGCTACGACCGTCCCCAGGCGGGGCGTCAGCGCCAGTTCGCCCAGGTGGGCGTCGAGGTCATCGGCGATCGCGATCCCTGTTATGACGCCGAGGTCATCGAGGTGGCGTGGCGGTTCATGGCCGAGCTCAGGATCGAGGGCGTCGACCTGCAGATCAACTCTCTGGGCGACGACGAGGATCGACAGCGGTACCGTGCCGCGCTGGTGGCGTACTACACACCGCTGCGCCACAAGCTGGATGAGGACTGTCGCCGCCGCCTTGAGGTCAATCCGTTGCGCCTCCTCGACTGCAAGAAGGACGCCGCCTACGTCGCCGACGCGCCGCTGCTCACCGACCATCTCAGCAAGCCCAGTCGCGACTACTTCGCCGCCGTGCGCGGTCACCTCGACGCTGCGGAGATTCCGTACACGCACAACCACCGCCTGGTTCGCGGGCTCGACTACTACGCGCACACCGCGTTCGAGTTCTGGCACACTTCGCTGCAGGGCGCGCAGAACGCGCTCGGGGGCGGCGGCCGCTATGACGGTCTCGCGCGGCAGATCGGCTTCGCGGCGACACCCGGAGTCGGCTACGCGCTGGGCGTCGAGCGCCTGCTCAAGGTCGCAGCCGACCAGGGCGTCAGCCCCGGTCCGCAGCCGCCGGCGCAGTTGGTCATCTGCACGGTGGGCGACGCCGCGTCGTTGGAGGCTCGCGACCTGGCGCGCCAACTCCGCCACCGCACGTCGGTGATCACCGACCTCTCCGGCCGGCCGCTCGACAGGAAATTGCGCGACGCGAATCGGCTCGGCGCGATGCTTGTGTTGTTCGTCGGCCTCGACGAGGGCCTTTCGTTGCGCAATCTGCGCGCACGTAAGCAGCGCGTGGTCGCGCCTGAGGGCGTGCTTGACGCAGTGTCGGAGGAACTCCTGACGGCAGCGCAGGAACCGGCGTCGTGAGCGTCGAGCGCACCGGGGCGGGCGTGCCGCGTGGCGCCGACGCCGGCACGACGATGACCGTGTACGGATGGGTTGACCGGCGCCGCGACCACGGCGGGCTGATCTTTCTCGACATCCGCGACCACACCGGCATCCTCCAGGTCGTCGTCAGCCCGCAGACTGCCCCGCAGGCACACCAGGCGGCCCACGGGGTGAGGCTCGAGTACGTGCTGCGCGTGCACGGTCAGCTGCGCCATCGCGAGCCGCAGAACGTCAACCCGCGGCGCGACACGGGCGAGGTCGAGCTGGTCGCCGACGACTGCGAGGTGCTCTCGGTCTCGCGGACGCCACCTTTCCCCGTCAACGAGGAGACGGAGGTCGACGAGACTCTGCGTCTTCACCACCGGTACCTCGACCTGCGGCGCTCGCGGCTGCAGGGCAACCTGCGTAGCCGGGCGCGGTTCATCGCCGGGCTGCGCAGCGTGATGGGGGAGATGGGGTTCACCGAGATCGAGACTCCGATGATGATTCGGGCCACGCCCGAAGGGGCGCGTGACTACCTGGTGCCGAGCCGCCTGCAACACGGCGCCTTCTATGCGCTGCCGCAGTCACCCCAGCTCTACAAACAGCTCTGCATGGTCGCCGGGTTGGACCGGTATTTTCAGATCGCGCGCTGCATGCGCGACGAGGACCTGCGCGCCGATCGTCAGCCGGAGTTCACCCAGCTCGACATCGAGATGTCGTTCATCGACGAGGAGGACGTCTTCAGCGTGCTGGAGCGTGCAATCTCGTCCGCGTGGACGGCGAGCGGTTTTCGCGGCACCATCACCACCCCGTTCGCGCGACTCACATGGCACCAGGCGATGCAGCGGTACGGCGTCGACAAGCCCGATGTGCGCTTCGGGCTCGAGCTGCGCGACCTCACCGAGGTGGCGCGCACCAGCGGCTTCCGCGTCTTCGCCGACGCCGTCGCCTCAGGCGGCGTGGTCAAGGGAATCACGGTCCCCGGCGGCGGCGACCTCACCCGGGGCGACATCGAGGGCCGGCTCATCGAGGTGGTGCGCACCTTCAAGGCGCGCGGCCTCGCCTACCTCTGGCGCCGCGCCGAGGGTTGGGAGGGCGGCATCGCCAAGTTCTTCACCGCGACCGAGCTCGTCGCCATCGAAGAGATCAGCGGCGCCGCCGTCGGTGATGTGGTGCTGATGGTTGCCGACCGCGCCCCGGTCGTCGCCGCCTCACTCGGCGCGCTGCGCAACCACTTGGCGCGCGAGCGAGCGCTCGTCGACCCAGACGAGATGGCGATGATCTGGGTCACCGAGTTCCCCATGTTCGAGCGCGACGAGGCGACCGGCGCGGTGACGCCCCTGCACCACCCCTTCACCATGCCCCACAGCGACGACGTCGCCCTGCTGGAGTCGGACCCGCTGCGGATCAGGTCGCGCGCCTACGACATCGTCCTCAACGGCCGCGAGATCGGCAGCGGCAGCATCCGCATCACCGACCCGGCCATCCAGGAGCGCGTGTTCGCCGCGATGGGCATCGACGCGCAGACCGCACAGCGCAAGTTCGGCTTCCTGCTCGAGGCCTTCGAGTACGGCGTGCCTCCGCACGGCGGTTTCGCCGCCGGGATCGAGCGGCTGGTGATGGAGGGGCTCGGCGAGGAGAACATCCGCGACGTCATCGCCTTCCCCAAGAACCAACAGGCCCAGGAGCCAATGACGGGTGCGCCCGCCCCCGTCGAGGAGGAGCAACTGGCCGAGCTGGGGCTGCAGCGGCGACCGATGACTTCCGGTACCCGGTTGCGCGCCGAAACGTCACACGACGGCGAGGGTTGACGCCGGCGAGCCTGCGGTAGGATCACCAACGGCACCCGGCTGGTCGCAGTCGTCCACAGATGCGGCTGGACCAACATAAAACGCATCGGGAACCTCATATTCGTTCGCTGGACCTCGAGCCTCCGCACCGCGCGCGTGGATGGGGGAAGGCGCCGTGCGGGATCCCACCTGGTTATCGGGCTCAGCCCCTCGACGGCGTGGCCATGCCGGGGTGTCATCCTCCTCTAGGCTGCAGGGCGTGAGCCCCGGCATCGTCCTCGCCGTGTTGATCGTGGCCATCGGCGCTCAGCTGACCCGCGTGCTGGTCCCCGCTCGCGGCAACTACATCCTCGCCGTGGTCTGCGCCGCGGCCGGGGTGCTCGGCGCCGAGCTCGTTGCCCTCGGCGGCCACGGAGGACCAACCGTCGGCGCGGTTCACCCCGTGGCCGACGCTGGTGGCATCGCCCTGGTCGAGGCGGCCGGCCTGATCCTCGCCGCCCCGCACCGGCTCCCTCGTCGATAATCGCGGCTCAGCCAGTGACGGAGATCCATCCTGCCTTTTCCATTCGGTCGTAAGGGGCTCCTCGCCGCCGCCGCCCTGAGTGGCGCTGTCGTGTACTGGCGCGTCGCCGAGCAGCGGCGCACCCGGCAGGTCGGCGCCGAGATCGACGAGGCCATCGCCGAGGGACGGGTGGCCGCGGATCGACTACTGGCTGGCGGCAAGCATGGAGATGAAACAGTTTGACAAGCAGTGACATGGGGTACTTCTCAGGTGGGATGACACGGACCTCGTCTGAACTTCGTCTGCCGGCCGATCCCGCCTACATCGTCGTCGCCAAGCGCGCGGCTTCGGCCTTCGCCGTGGTTGCAGGTTTCGACGTCGAGGCGGTGCACGACCTGACCATCGCGGTAGCCCAGGCCTGCGAGAACGCACTGGCCTGCACGGCGCGGGTGGGTGGGGCCGGGGTGGGGCAGATCCGGCTGACCTTCACCGTCGAGGACGAGCGCCTCGAGGTGCAGGTACAGAGCAGTTGCGCCCGCGAGGTGGTGGCCAAGGCGACCGCCGCCAAGCAGCGCGTAGCGATCCAGGCGGTTCAGGCGGTGGAGCGCGAGCGTCAGGAGGTGGCTGCGGCCACCGACCTTGCGCTCCGGCTTATGGGGCTGTTCGTCGACGACCACAGCTACCGGGTCGACGAACGCACCGGTGGTCTGCGCGTCCGGCTGACGAAGTACAAGGCTTCGTGACCCGGGCGCCCCGTGACGACGGGGCGGCGCGCACGGAGCGGACCCGGACCATCGCCAAGCCGGCGCCAAGCGCCCGACGCGACCTGGTGCGCCGGTTGCTGCGCGAGTACCGCGAGGGCCACGACCCCGATGTTCGCGAACGGCTCGTCGAGCTGAATTCGGACCTCGTCCATTTCATCGCCCGTCGCTTCGCCAACCGCGGTGAGCCCCTCGAGGACATCGAGCAGGTCGGCTTTCTCGGCTTGATCCACGCGATTGAACGGTTCGACCCGTCCCTGGAGAACGAGTTCAGCACCTTCGCGACGCCGACGATCATGGGCGAGATCCGCCGCTATTTCCGCGATCGCTCGTGGGCGGTGAGGGTGCCGCGCCGCCTGCAGGAGAACCTGCTGCGGGTCAACGCGGCGTCGCAACAGCTGACCGGGGAGCTGGGCCGCGCCCCCAGCGTCACGGAGATCGGCGAGCGCATCGGGCTCGAGCCCGAGGACGTGCTCGCCGCGCTCGAGGTGTCCCCCGCACAGCACACAGTGTCGTTCGAGACAGCGCCCGGCGGACGCGTCGATGACGCCACCACCCTGGGCGAGCGGCTCGGCGCCGAGGATACCAACCTCGAACGTGTCGAGATGCGCGCCCTCCTCGAACAGGCGATGGCGCACCTCAACCCGCGCGAGCGCGAGATCATGGCCCTGAGGTTCGTCGAAGAGCTGCCCCAAACCGAGGTGGCCAAACGGCTCGGCATCTCGCAGATGCACGTCTCGCGGCTGCAGCGCGCCGCCGTCGAGCACCTCAGGCGCGAGATGGGCGACACCGCCATCGTCTGAGGGGATCGGGCGATTCGCCCGGTAGCGGCTACAATTGTCGCGATCTCCCCACAGTCATCGGCTCGCGCCTGCGAGCCTCACATTGGATGGGCGTTTGCGCACAAACGAGATCCGGGAACGTTTTCTCAGCTACTTCGAACACCACGGACACCATCGTCTGGCGAGCGCATCGCTGATCACCCACGATGATCCGTCCCTGCTCTTCACCGTGGCCGGGATGGTGCCGCTCAAGCCGTACATCACCGGTGAGCTCCAGCCGCCGGCGCCGTTGCTGGTGTCATGCCAGAAGTGCTTCCGCGGCCAGGGACTGCGCGACGACATCTCCGAGGTGGGCGACGACTCCCATCACACCTTTTTCGAGATGCTCGGCAACTGGTCGATCGGCGAGTACTTCAAAGAGGGCGCCATCAACCTCGCCTGGGAGTTGCTCACCAAGGAGTTCGGGCTCGACGCGCAGCGGTTGTGGCCGAGCATCTACCCGGACGACGCGGAATCCGAGCGATGCTGGCTCCAGGTCGGTGTGCCCCCGGGGCGTATCGCCCGTCTGCGCGACAACTGGTGGCAGGCGGGCCTGACCGGCCCGTGCGGCTACGACAGTGAGATCTTCTGGGACTGGGGTGGCCGGTGCTCCTGCGGCCGCGACGACTGCCGTCCCGACGACGAGTGCGGCGGCAACCGCTGGGTGGAGGTCTGGAACCTCGTCTTCATGGAGTTCGACCAGGGTGAGGCCGGCAGCCGGGCGCCCCTCCCCAAGAAGACCGTCGACACGGGCATGAGCCTCGAGCGCCTCGCCGCGGTGATCCAGGGAGTGCGCAGCGACTACGAGATCGACCTCTTTTCTGACATCGTCGCCAACTTCGCCGCCCGCGTCGGCGCGCCCGCCGGCCCCGAACAGGTGGCCAGCCTGCACGTGCTCGCCGACCACGTCCGCGCCGCTGTGTTTCTCATCGCTGACGGGGTGCTGCCCGGCACCGACGGTCGCGGTTATGTGCTTCGCCGCGTGATCCGCCGGGCCGCCATCCATGGCCGCCGAATCGGCCTGGGTGGTGGGATGGCGCCGGCGGTGCCCGTGGTGGTCGCGGTGATGGGTGACGCATACCCCGAGATACGGGAGAATCAGGTGCTGGTGGAGGGCACCCTGCGCGTCGAGGAGGAGGCTTTCGCGCGCACGTTGGACGCGGGCACCGACCGGCTGGCCACCCTCCTGGACTCAGGTGCCGGAACCATCCCCGGCGACGAGGCGTTCCGGCTGCATGACACGTTCGGCATGCCCATCGAGGTGACCACAGAGATCGCCGCGGAACGAAACGTCGCCGTCGATCGGGCCGGCTTCGATGCCGCCATGGCCGAGCAGCGGGCACGCAGCAAGTCGGCGCGCGTGCTTGTCGGCTTCGAAGGTGGTCTCCAGCTGCCCGAGACGCAGTTCGTCGGCTACGAGGTCCTGGAGACGCTCGCCACCGTGTTGCGGATCGGCGGCGGGGACGCCCGCGAGCTCCTCCGCGCCGGTGCAGAGGATGCGGTCATCCTTGACAGGAGCCCTTTTTACGCGGAAGCCGGCGGGCAGGTGGGCGACACCGGCAACCTGCTGTTCGATGGCGGCCGCGCCCGCGTGCTCGACACCAGCTACGCCGGCACAGCCCGCGTCCACACCGTGAGAGTCGAGGAGGGTACGCTGACCACCGGCGGCACCGTTCGCGCCAGCGTGGACGCCGATCGCCGGGGCCAGGTGGCGCGGCATCACAGCGCTACCCACTTCCTCAACCAGGCGCTCCGCGAGGTGCTCGATGCTGCCGTCGTCCAGCGCGGCTCGTTCGTCGGGCCCGACCACGCCACGTTCGACTTCTCGTTCTCGCGCGCCCTGAGCCGCGAGGAGCTCAGCGAGATTGAGGCTCGCGTCAACACCCACATCCGCGCCGACCTCGAACGCCGTGTCGACGTGATGTCGCTGCCCGAGGCGAAGTCCAGCGGGGCCATCGCGCTGCTTGACGAGAAGTACACCGAGGCGGTGCGCGTCGTCGACTTCGGCGGCTGGTCACGCGAACTCTGCGGCGGTACCCACGTCCACCACGCCGGCGAGGTCGGCGCGGCGATCATCGTGTCCGAGAGCAGCATCGGCCAGGGGGTGCGCCGCATCGAGATGGTGGTCGGCGAAGCAGCCGAGCGGCGCTGGCGCGAAACATCCGACTCGCTGCTCACCACCGCGCGAGCACTGCGGGCGCGTCCCACGGACGTCCCCGAGCGTGTGGCCGGGCTGCAGGAGCAGTTGAAAAGCACCCGCCGCGAATTGGAGGCTGCCAAACGGCTGACGCTCTCGGCGCAGGCGAACACAGCGACCGGCGCTTCGGCCACTCTCACTCTTGTGGAAGACATCGGCGGCGTGCGGTACGTTGCTCAACTGATCGACGCGGATGCGGAGCCGGCTGCCATCGTGGACTTCACCGATCGACTCTTCGCCGAGCAGTTGGGTGCCGACGGCGTCGCGGTGGTGGTGGGTAACGCTTCCTTCGCGGTGAAGGTGGGTCCCTCCGCGCAGAAGGCCGGGGTGAGCGCTGGCGATCTGGTGCGCAGAGCGGCCGAGGTGATGGGCGGCCGCGGCGGCGGAAGGCCAGACTTTGCGCAGGGCGGGGTAAAGGACGCCGCTCAGCGCGAGCAGGCGCTCGCGCTCATCCGCGAAACGGTGAGTCGCCAGGCGTCAGGAGCAGCGACGTGAGCAAGCGCAAGTTCTCGTTGCTGCGCCGCCGCGCCGAGTTCAACACCCACTACACCGTCCTGGACATCGGGACCGAGTTCGTCAAGGCGCTGATCGTCAAGCGCGAGGACGACAAGGGCATCGTCATCGGCGCCTCGCGCATCCGCCAGGCGCTCACCGACATGCAGGGGGGCGCCGTTGCCGACATCCAATCGGTGATCGACAACTGCGACAGGGCGCTCACCGAAGCCGAGGACATGTGCGAGGTGGTGCCCGGCCAGTCGGTCATGGGCATCGCCGGCGAGCAGGTGCGGGGCTTCAGCACCACCATGACCATGCCGCGCCCTCAGCCGCACGCACCCATCACGCAGGCGGACCTGGCCGCCGCTCTCCACGCCGTGCAGCGCCGGGCGCTCAAGGAGGCGGTGCGGCAGATGTCACACGAGCTCGGCGTCGCCGAGGTCAACGTCAAGCTGGTGCACAGCACGATCACCTCCGTGCGCATCGACGGCTACGCGGTCAGCAACCCGATCGACTTCCAGGGCAATGTTGTGGACATCACCGTCTTCAACACGTTCGCCCCGCTGCACCACATCGGCGCGCTGCAGACCATCGCTCAGGAGCTCGACCTCGAGGTGGTTGCCACCGTCGCCGAGCCATACGCGCTGGCGCGCGCCTGCAATAACGACGACATCGAGGAGCGCGGCGCCATCTTCATCGACGTCGGCGGTGGCACCACCGATGTCGCCCTGGTCCGCAACGGCGGCATCGAGGCGACGCGCATGTTCGCGCTCGGCGGACGCAGCTTCACCAAGCGTCTGGCCGGCGAGCTGCAGATCTCGATGGGGGAGGCGGAGCGGTACAAGCTTTCCCACGGCGACAACCGCCTCGCCGCCGAGCAACGTGCGCTCGCTCACCAGGCGCTCACGCCCACCGCCGAGGTGCTCGCCCAGGGCGTCTCCCTGACACTCGAGGAGCTGGCCGGCGGGCAGCCGCTTCCCGCCAGCATCTACCTCGCCGGCGGTGGCGCCGCCCTGCCCGAGGTTGCCGAGCAGCTCGCGGCCGTCGACTGGGCGCAGTCTCTGCCGATGGCGCACGCCCCCTCGGTGCGGGTTCTCGGCCCCGACGACGTCCACCGTGTCTACGACAGCACCGGGCTACTGGTGGGCAGCCAGGACGTCACGCCGATGGGTCTGGCGCACCACGCTATCTCAATCGAGGACGACGCCGACCAGCCGCTCGGTGGGCTGATGCGGCGCGTACTCAAAACCATGAAGGTCTGACCACATGCCCCAGGTGATCTACACCGACCAGAACGAGGAGATCGTCGAGCTCGTCGACAGGGTTCGCAAGGCGCCGGACAACGAGGTAGCGCTGGTCCTCGGCGCGGGCTCCGTGGGCCTGCAGTCGCCACTGAACGTTCGCTTGCTGCGGCAGCTGGGGACGCGCGCGGGCAAGACGGTGTCGATCATCAGTGGCGACCCATACATCCAGGAGCTGTCCCGCGTGGGCGGCCTGGCCACGTACGCTTCGGTGCCCGCATTCGAGCGGGGCATCCAGACGGTGCGCTCGCATGCTGACGACGGTGCCGGGTACGGCGCTGCCGGCACTGTCGGCGCGGCCACGGCCCTGGCCACGGCGCCGCCGCTGGCGCCACCTCTGCCGCCGCGAACCGCCGCCGCACCGCCCGGCGGCGCCACGCCGGCTACAGGTGGCAAGGGGCTGGGCGGGCGGCGCCGGCCCCTGTACTTTGCCGCGGCCGGGCTGGTGATCCTTGGCCTGGTCCTCATCCTGTTCGTCGCCCCCTCGGCGAAGGTGACCATTACGCTGGCGGGCACGCCCCTGACAGCCAGCCCGACCATCCAGGGCAGCACCGATCCGCAGAATGCGGGGCAGGCCGACCACATCGTGACGTCGGTGGTCACCAGCACCCAGTCGTCGCAGTTCACAGCTACGCCGACCGGGAAGCAAGCGGTCCCGGCGAAAGCAGCTACCGCTCAGGTGGTGCTGCAGACCGACCTGCCGACGGTGGCGCCGTTCACCGTCCCCAAAGGTGAGGAGTTCGACACCGCAGACAACCCGCCGATCAAGTTCTACGCCACGCAGGACACGGTGGTCACCATGCCACCTCCGAGCGCGGGACAACAGTACGGCGCAGCCTCCAACCCGATTCCTGTAGCCGACGGAACGCCCGAGGCGAAGGGCAACGTTGCTGCGAACACCATCACAAAGTGGCCATCGAACCCGTGCAACCCACCCGCAGTGATTTGCAACCCGACGGACATCAAGGCCACCAACCCCGCCGCTGCGACGGGGGGTGCCGACGCCAAGACCAACGTGGTCGCCAGTACCCAGGACGTCGCCGCCTGGACGGCGCAGGTGACCCAGAGTGAGACCGGCCTGTTCGCCCAGGCCAAGGTGGACCTGCAGACCAGGGCAGCGGGCAAGACCCTCGCGGTCGACCCCGGCGGCAACGGCACCACCGTTGCGTGCGCCGTGACCCCCACGCTGCCAGCCGCCAACGCGGTCGTCGCGACCGCACAGGAGACGGTTACGTGCAACGGCAAAGGGGCGGTGTACAACGCGGGCGATGTCACCACCGACGTCACCGCCGACCTGCAAAAGCAGGTTGCCCAGGGCGACAGCCTCGCCGCCGACTCGATCAACTGCACCAAGCCGGCGGTCACCCAGGCCGCCGACGACGGCACGGTCGTGCTCAGCGTGCAGTGCACCAGCTTCTCGCGCCCGAACATCGACCTGAACGCGCTCAAGGGGCAGCTTTCCGGCAAGAGCCCGAGTGACGCGCGCAACCTCATCGAGCACCGGCTCAACCGCGTGCAGAACGTCGCCATCTCGCAATCGCCCGTGCCGTTCTTCTGGCTGCCGTTCATCTCGAGCCGCATCGAGATCGACGAGACATTCGTGGCGCAGCCGTCGCCAACCGGCACGTGAGCACTCCAGCTCTCGGTATCGACGTCGGCACCGTGCGGGTCGGCCTTGCCGGGAGTGATGAGACGGGCACGCTCGCCACGCCCCTCCGGACCGTGCCTCGGCAACCTGCGGCGCGGCTCTGGCGAGAGGTCGACCAGGTCGTGGTCGACCGGCTCCCCGAGCGCATCGTTGTCGGCCTGCCGCTGCGACTCGACGGCAGCGAGGGTGATTCAGCGGTTGACGCACGCGTCATCGCCGAGCAGCTGCACCGTCGCACGGGCCTGCCGGTCGAGATGTGGGACGAGCGCTTCACCACTGTTGCCGCCGAGCGCAGCATGATCGCCGCGGGTCACCGTCGCGGAAAGCGGCGCGAGACCATCGACGCGGTGGCTGCGACGCTGCTCCTGCAGAGCTGGCTCGACTCCCGCCGCAACCGCGGCACGGGACGATGAGGCGTCAGCAGCGGGGCCGCAGCGGTGTCGTTTTTGCAGGCGTCGCAATCCTCATGCTCTTGCTCGTCGTCGGCGGCGGAGCGTTGCTGTACGGTCGCAGCCAGCTCGACCCCCGAGCGACCACGGCCGACGCCGACGTCACCATCAGCGTACAGGCCGGTGAGCCGGTCGCCACACTGGTGAGCGACCTGTCCAACCACCAGCTGATCCGCAGCGCGTTCTGGTTCGGCTGGTATGCCAAACTGCAGGGCCTCGGGTCAAAGCTGGTTGGCGGCAACTTCGTCCTCAACGACGCGATGAGCGCCAGCTACATCGTGCAGCGACTCGAGGGTCCGCCCCAGGTGGCCACGCACCAGTTGCTGCTCACCGAAGGCCTGACCGCCAAGCAGATGGCCGCAAGGGTGGCGGCCGCCGGTTTGGGCATCAGCTCCGCGCAATACATGACCGAGGCACAATCAGGCAGCTTCAGCGAGCCGTTCCTGGGCGGCCGGCCGAGTGGCGCCTCCCTCGAGGGTTTCCTCTTCCCCGACACCTACACCGTCCCCGACCACGTCACCGCCCACGACATCGTGCAGATGCAGCTGGCCGACTTCGCCAAAAAGGCGATGCCGCAGCTGGCCGGCATGTCTGCGCAACAGGTCTACGCCGCGGTGACTGTCGCCTCGATGATCGAGCGCGAGGCGAAGTTCAGCGCCGATCGTCCGCTCGTGGCCAGCGTCGTCGCCAACCGGCTCGCCAACGGGATGCGCCTGCAGATCGATTCAACCGTCCTGTATGGCCTCGGTCTCACCAGTGGGTCGTTGACGTCCGACCAGCTGGCCACCGACACGCCGTACAACACCTACCGGCACACCGGGCTGCCGCCCACACCGATTGCCAACCCCGGCGCCGGCAGCATCGCCGGCGCGGCGCATCCGGCGAACACGCCGTACCTGTACTACCTCTCCGACTGCAGCGGCCACAACCACTACAGCGTGACCGGCCAGGAGCATGACCAGCAGATACAGCAGTACCTCAGCAAGCCCTGCGGCACCTGACGTGCGCCGGAGGTTCAACCTCTGCCTGATCGGTGACGGCATCTCGGCTTCCCCAAGCGCCGTCATGCAGGAGGCTGCCCTGCAGGCCAGCGGCCGCGAGGGTTCGTACCAGCTCGTCGACGTTGCCGCCGAGGAGCTGCCCGGCGTCCTCCGTGACCTGCGCGCCGGGCGCTGGAACGGCGCCAACGTCACCACGCCATACAAGAACGCGCTTGCCGCCGCATGCGATGTGCTCGAGGGCGACGCAGCCAGCGTCGGCGCGGTCAACACCATCACCGTCACCGCTGACGGACGCCTGGTCGGTGACAACACCGACGCCACCGGCTTCGAGATGGGCCTGAGCGCCCATCGCCTGTGGCCGCTGCCCGGAAGCAGGGCGCTGGTCGTCGGAGCCGGCGGCGTGGCCGCGGCGGTGGTGCTCGCGTTGACCAGGGTTCCGGTCGCGCGAATCACCGTGGTGGCACGGCGGATCACCAGTGCCCGTACGCTGGTCGAGCGCGTCGGCGAGAGCGTCGACTGCGACCTCGCCGTCGCGCTCTGGGACGAGGACTACCTCGAGCGGCTGCTGGCCACCGCCGACATTGTCGTCAACGCCACGTCGGCGGGGCTCGCCGAGATGCCGTTCACGCCCGCACGGTTGCAGACGTCGTGTACGGTCGCCGACGTGCGCTACCGTCCCCAGCCTGTCGACGTCGTCGCTGCGGCAGCACGCGCGGGACTGCGCACCTGCGACGGTGTCGAGATGCTGCTGCACCAGGGCATGCTCAGCTTCCACCGTTGGACGGGCGACGAGCCGCCGTACCACGCCGCCCGCCTGGCGCTCAACAAGGCTCTCGCCGGGTGAACGCCGTCGCGGTGATCGTCGCCACGCCGATCGGGGCTGTGGCCGGGCTCGCCGCGGGCTGGCTATCGGTATTCCTGGAGCGCATCGAGGGACTGCAAACCGAGGAACGCGAGGACCGCGAGGCCTACGAGCGCGACGTCGCGCAGGCAACGCTGAAAGCAACCGAGGCGGGCGAGGACGTGCCGGTGGCCGAGGCGTGGGTGGCCGAGCACTATGGATGGACATGGGTCGAGCGGGTGCTGTGCCCGCTGCTGGGGGCCGTCGGCTTTGCCGCCTTCGCCGCCCACGAGGCCGTCGACTCCGGGCTGTTCATCCACCTGTTCTGGATCACCGTGTTTGTGCAGATCGTCGGCTTCGACCTCAAACACCGGCTGATCCTCAACAGGGTCACCTACCCGTCGATGATCGTCGCGCTGGGGTTGTCGTTCGTGTCGCCCGGATTGACCATCTGGAGCTCGCTCGCCGGCGCTGTTGCGGTCGGCCTCTTCTTCGTCATCCAGAACGTTGTGTCGCGAGGCAGCATTGGCCTCGGTGACGCCAAGCTCGGTGCCCTCATCGGCGCGATGTGCGGCATCAGCCTCGACTACAACCATATCGGCGCCGTGTACGCGGTGATCTACGCGATCTTCCTCGGTGGCGGGGTGGCGCTGCTACTGCTCATCCTGCGACTGCGCAGCCTCAAGGACCCGATCCCGTACGGCCCGTTCCTCTGCGCCGGCGCGGCGATCATCCTCTTCCAGGGACCCTGAACCGCTCAGCCTCGGGAGGATAAGCGGCGGCTGCGCTTCTAGAATCGTCGGGTGTTGCGCTTCATGACGGCCGGCGAGTCGCACGGTCCCGAGCTCACCGTGATCCTCGACGGCGTTCCCGCGGGGTTGCCGATCGATGCCGCGCGCGACCTCGACCCCGACCTTCGCCGTCGCCAGGCGGGGCACGGGCGCGGCAAGCGCCAGCAGATCGAGCACGACTCGGCCCGGATCACCGCCGGGGTGCGCGGCGGTGTGACCTTGGGCTCGCCCGTCGCGCTCACCGTCATCAACCGTGACTGGGACAACTGGAAGGGCCCGATGCAGGTCGAGGAGGCGGGTTTCAGCAAGAAGACGGTCACGCGGGTGCGGCCCGGTCACGCCGACCTCGCCGGCATCCTCAAATACGACCTCGACGACGCGCGCGACGTCCTCGAGCGCGCCTCGGCGCGCGAGACCGCCGCCCGGGTGGCCGCCGGCGGCGTGGCCAAAGCGTTGGTTCGCGTCGCCGGCATCTCGATCAGCTCTCACGTCGTCCGCATCGGCGACGTCGTTGCCGCCGAGACCACGATCGATCAGCGCGTCGTCGAGGCGTCGCCGGTGCGCTGCGCGGACGCAGAGGCGGCCGAGCGTATGGTGGCCGCCATCGACGCAGCCCGCGCCGCCGGGGACACGCTCGGCGGCACGGCCGTGGTCGCCGCCCATGATGTTGTTGCTGGGCTTGGCAGTTACGTGCAGTGGGACCGCCGCCTCGACGGGCGCATCGCGCAGGCGATGTGCAGCATTCCGTCGGTGAAGGGCGTCGAGCTCGGGGAAGGGCTGACGGCCGCAGCCATGCCCGGGTCGCGGGTGCACGACCGACCCGCGTTCAGCGAGCAGCGCGGCTTCCATCACCTGAGCAATCGTCAGGGGGGCCTGTCCGGGGGCGTCAGCAACGGGGAGGACGTCTGGGCGCGGGTGCACTTCAAGCCCATCTCGACGCTGCTGACCCCGTTGCGCAGCGTCGACGTGCATACGGGGGAGGAGACCAACGCGCACTACGAGCGCAGCGATATCTGCGTGGTGCCGGCGGGCGCCGTCGTCGCCGAGGCCATGCTGGCACTGGTGCTGGCCCATGCGATGCTGGAGAAATTCGGCGGTGACTCGATCACTGAGCTGCGTCGCAACATCGACGGCTACCGCGCCACCCTCGGGCGACTGCGGTGAAGGGCACGCACATCGTGCTTGTCGGGCTTCCCGGCTCCGGTAAGTCGACGGTGGCGCCCCTGCTCGCCACACGGTTGGGGAGGCGGTGGGTCGACACCGACGCCGAGGTGGAGCGGACCCTCGCCATGAGTGTGCCTCGCGTCTTCGCAGAGCTTGGTGAGGCACGATTTCGCACCGAGGAGCGGCACGCTGTCGAGAGTGCACTGCGGTCGGAGACCCCGCTGGTCATCGCGGCCGGGGGCGGGTTGATCGCCCAGCCCGGCGCGATCGAGGGCCTCTGCCGCCACGCCCTTGTCGTGCTCCTCGACGCGGGTGACGACGAACTGCTCGCCCGGCTCGGACCGGAGGCGACGAGCCGACCACTGCTCGGTGGTGTCCCGGTGAGCACGCTCCATCACCTCCGCGCGGCGCGCACCGCCGCTCACGGCCGTGCCCAACTGCGGGTGCGCGTCGACGGCCTGAGCGCCGACGAGGTGGCCGATCGCATCGCCGCCGCCGTCCAGGGAGCCATCTCGGTGGCCACCGCCAATCGGTATCTCGTCCGGGTCGGCGGCGGCGTCCTCGACTGCGTCGCCGAGCACGTTCCCGTGACCGCGCACCGGGTGGCGCTGATCGTCGACGAGGCGGTTGCAGCACTCGCCGACGCCATCGCCGTGAGGCTGCGTCGCGACCACCTCGCCGCGACGGTGATCCCGCTGCCGGGCGGCGAGCGCGCCAAGCAATGGGCGGTGGCCGGCGCGGTCCTGGAGCGCTGCAGCGATGCCGGGCTGGACCGCGACGACTGCATCATCGCCGTGGGTGGCGGCAGCATTGGCGACGTCGCGGGATT
Organism: Candidatus Dormiibacter sp.; assembly: GCA_039935655.1. Lineage (GTDB taxonomy): Bacteria > Chloroflexota > Dormibacteria > Aeolococcales > Aeolococcaceae > Aeolococcus. The sequence continues at coordinate 15,888 of JBDTJX010000010.1, forward strand.
GGTGGCTGCGACCTACCTGCGCGGGGTGGCGTGGCTGGTGGTGCCGACCACGCTGCTGGCCATGGTTGATAGCGCGGTGGGCGGCAAGACGGCGGTCAACCTGCGCCGCGGCAAGAACCTCGCCGGCGTGTTCTGGCAGCCGCGGGCAGTTCTCTGTGACCCGGCCGTGCTGACCACGCTCAGCGACCGCAGCTTCCGGTCCGCCTTCGCGGAGATCGTGAAATCCTCTATGGTCGCGGGCGGAGCGCTGGCCGGCCTGGTCGACCAACGGATCACGGCGGCCCTGGCCCGAGACCCCGAGGCCCTCTGCGACCTGGTGCGCGGCTGCTGCGCGCTGAAGGCCGGCGTCGTCGCCGGTGACGAGCGAGAGGCCGGCCGTCGCGCGATCCTCAACTACGGTCACACGGTGGGACATGCGGTGGAGGCACTGACCGGGCTTGGCACTGGCCTCGACCATGGCGAGGCGGTGGCATTCGGCATGCGCGTGGCCGGCGCGCTGAGCGTGGTCGAGTCCGGATGCCCGCGGGACGACATCGTCCACCAGGACGAGCTGCTCGACGCCTGTGGGCTGTCAACGCGGCCACGCCTGCCGTTGGCGGAGATCGCCGCCCAGCTCGGCACCGACAAGAAGGCTCGCGCCGGCATCCCGCGGTGGGTATTGCTGCGGCGCCGCGGTGACCCGGTGACCGGGATCGTCGTCGAGCCCGACGCGATCAGCGCGGCCCTGTCGGAGGTGATGGCCGCATGAGGGTCCTGGTCCTGAACGGGCCCAACCTCTCCTCCCTGGGGCGCCGCCAGCCGGATGTCTACGGCACCACCACGCTCGCCGAGATCCGCGATCGCATGCTCGAGCAGGCGGCGGGGTTGCGCATCGAGGTTCGCTGGGAGCAGAGCAACCACGAGGGGGCACTCATCGACATCATCGAGCAGGAGGAAGGCCGCAGCGACGCCTGCGTCATCAATCCCGGCGCGCTGGCCCACACCAGCGTGGCGCTGGCCGACGCGCTCCGCGGATTCACCGGCCCCGTGGTCGAGGTCCACCTCAGCAACATCTTCGCGCGTGAGGAGTACCGTCGTAGCTCCCACGTCGCCGGCGCGGCGACCGCTGTCATCACCGGCGCAGGCGCCGCGGGCTATGCGCTCGCCCTGCAGGCGGCGGTGCAGCTGGCGGGCGACAGGACCAGGGAGACCACCGGATGATCAACGCAGGCGAGCTTCGCCCGGGCAACACCGTCGAACGGCAGGGCGAGCTCCTCCAGGTGCTGGAGTTCGCGCACAACAAGCAGGGCCGAGGCACGGCCATCGTGCGGGCCAAGTTCAAGAACCTGCAGACCGGTGCTGTCACCGAGGAGACGTTCCGTCCCGAGGAGAAGTTCGGACGCGCCCGTGTCGAGCGCAGCGAGGCGCAATACCTCTACCAGGACGGTGACAACTACGTGGTCATGGACACCACCACGTACGACCAGTTCCCGCTCACCCCCGCACAGCTCGGCGACGCGCTTCGCTTCCTCAAGGAGAATGACAACCTCTTCCTGCTGAGTTATGACGACAAGGTGCTCGGAATCGAGTTGCCGACCTCGGTCGAGCTGACCGTGACCCAGACCGACCCGGGGTTCAAAGGCGACACAGCCAACGCCGCCTTCAAGCCGGCCACGCTGGAGACGGGGCTCGGGGTCGACGTCCCCTTGTTCGTCAACGAGGGAGAACGCATCCGCGTCGACACACGAACCGCCAAGTACGTGGAGAGAGTGTGATGAGCGACGTCGTGGAGACGATGGAGATCGGGGGCGCGAACGACGAACGCAACAGCATCGGTGTCACCCGTGTGGCCAACGACGTGGTCGCATGGATCGCCGCTCTGACCGCGCTGCAGGTTTCGGGCGTCCACGCCATGTACCGACCCAGCGGCCAGTCCATCGATCGCATCCTGCGCCGCCGTCTGGCGCACCGCGGTGCGCGCGTGGAGCTCCGCGACGACGGGCTGCGCATCGACCTCTGGATCGTGATGGAGGCCGGGGCCAACGTGGCGGCGGTCGGCGCCGAGGTCCAACGCGCCGTGGGCGACGCAATCAGGCGCATGCTCGGCATGCCGCTGGCCGCGGTCAACGTCTTCGTCAGCGAGGTGGTCTTCACGTGACATCGGCCGCGGGGGGTGGCCGCCGCCGGCGCGGGCGCGAGCTGGCCCTGCGGGTGCTGTTCGAGCTCGAGGGCAGCGACAAGGACGCTGAGGAATCGCTGATCTACCAGGCTGCGGAGGTCGGCGCCACCGCTGACGTTCGTGCGTTCGCGCAGCGCCTCGTGCTCGCCTGCCTGGAGAACCGCGAGCGCATCGACGCGGCGCTCACCGCGGCCAGCCGCTGGTCACTGGGCGACGTCGGCAAGGTGGAGCGAGCCATCCTGCGACTGGGGACTGGAGAGCTGATGGCCGGCGACGGCACGCCGGTCGCGGTGATCGTTGACGAGTCACTGGAGCTGACGCGGGCCTACGCGGGTGACGACGCCGTCCAGTACGTCAACGGGGTTCTCGGTCAGATCGCCAGGGAGCGCGTGTGAGCAGCGCCACCCCGTACACCGTCACCGAACTCACCAGCTTGGTGGGCAACGCATTGGCGGCGCGCCCCGAGCTCGAAGACGTGCTCGTCGAGGGTGAGATCAGCAACCTGACCCGGCCGTCGTCGGGACACATCTACTTCACCCTCAAGGACGGCGCGGCGTCCCTCGGCTGCGTCTGCTTTCGCAGCAACGCGCTGCGCATCCCCTTCGCCCCAGAGAACGGGATGACGGTCGTGGCCCACGGCGTGGTCACCGTCTACCCGCAGCAGGGCCGGTACCAGCTGATGCTCGACCGGCTCGAGCCGAGCGGTGTCGGCGCGCTCGCCATGGCCGTGGAACAGCGCAAGCGCAAGCTCGCCGCCGAAGGCCTGCTCGACCCGCGGCTGCGGCGGCGCCTCCCGTTGCTCCCGGCAAGGGTGGCGCTGGTCACCTCGCGCACCGGGGCGGCTCTGCACGACGTTGTCACGGTGATGGGCCGGCGTGCTCCCTGCGTGGACCTCGTGTTCTCACCCGCCACCGTGCAGGGCGACGGCGCCGCTGACACCATCGTCGCGGCGCTGCGTCGCGCCGGCCGGGTGGGTGGCGTGGACGTGGTCCTGCTGGTGCGTGGGGGCGGATCCCTCGAAGATCTCATGGCATTCAACGAGGAGTCTGTGGCTCGTGCGATCCGCGCCTGCCCGGTGCCCGTCATCACCGGGATCGGGCACGAGACCGACATCACCATCGCCGACCTTGTCGCCGACCATCGCGCCGCAACACCGTCGGCGGCCGCCGAAACGGCGGTGCCGAGTTGTGGCCAACTGCGCGGAGAACTGAGCGGCCTGGAGCGTCGGCTGCGCGAGGCGCTCCGCGCCGAGCTCCTCCACAAGCGCCAGCGGGCGCGGCAGCAGGTGGACCGGCTGGCCCGGCTCTCGCCGGGGCTGCGGGTGGCGAGGATGCGCCAGGACGTGCAGGTGCGCGACGCACGGCTGCGCGGCGCGCTGCTCGCCGGGGTGGCGGTGCGTCACCGTACGCTCGAGCGACTCCGCGGCAGCCTGGCGCTGCACTCACCGCTGCAGGCCATCCCGCTGCACCGCGAGCGCCTCGCCGGTCGCGAAGCGCGCCTCGCAGGTGGCGTCCACGTGCTGCTCGACGATCGCCGGCGGCGGCTTGACGGTGCTCATGGGCGGCTCGAGGCCCTCTCCCCGCTGCGGGTCATCGAGCGGGGCTATTCGATCACCGTCGACGAGGCCAGCGGGCGGGTGCTGAGGTCCGCCGCAGGGGTGCGCCGGGGTGCCATCCTGCAGACACGGCTGGGCACCGGGCGGCTGCGCAGCGAGGTAACTGCCGGCGACGAACGAATGTACGATGAGCCGCAGAGAACCGGGCTCGCCAACGAGGAGCACGATGGCTGACGACCTCACAACCCTGAGCTACGAGGCCGCCCTGGGCGAGCTGGACGCGATCATCGCCCGTCTCGAGCGCGGCGACGTCGACCTCGAGGCGGCGATCACCGCGTACGAGCGCGGTGCCGCGCTCACCCGTCACTGCGCCGAGTTGCTCGACCGAACCGAACAGAAGATCACCCAGCTGGTGGTCGGGGCCGCAGGTGAGGTGGAGCGACCCTTTCAGCCTCCCGCGCAGCGCACCGAGACACCGGCTGCGGCGGCAGCGCCGGTGCCTCGGGGCCGGAGCGCCGAGCAACGCCTGTTCGGCGACGAGCCCACACCCGCCAGCAGTCCGCGCGGCGCCGCCGTCGACCCCGATGACATCCCTTTTTAGCGCAGATACGCTGTTCTGTGTAGGATGACCCAGTGACCACGTTGCAGCGCTCCCGCCTCGACGCGATGCTGGTGGAGCGCGGGATGGCGGGCAGCCGCGAGCGCGCCCAGGCGCTGGTTGCCGCCGGCCTCGTTGAGGTTGACGGGGTGCGGGCCCGCAGCGCCGGCGCGGCAGTGGCGGCGCAGGCGGCGATCAGGCTCACCGACCGCACCCATCCTTGGGTGGGACGGGGCGGCCTCAAGCTGGACGCCGCCCTGACCGACTGGCGCATCGACTGCACCGGACGCACCTGCCTGGACGCCGGGGCCAGCACCGGGGGATTCACCGACGTGCTCCTTCACCGCGGTGCCGCCCTCGTGTATGCGGTCGACGTCGGCCACGGACAGCTGCATCCGCGTCTCGCCGCCGACCAGCGGGTCAGGGTCATGGACCGCACCAACGTTCGGACGCTCGACCGCGTCGACGGCCCGGCGCCGTCCCTGGTCACTCTCGATCTCTCCTTCATCTCGCTGCGCGCCGTGCTGCCCGTGCTGGCACGCCTCGCGCCCGGGGCCGAGGTCGTCGCTCTCTTCAAACCGCAGTTCGAGCTGGCCCGCGAGGCGGTGGGCCGCGGCGGGGTGGTGCGGGACCCCGCGGCGACGGCGACCGCCCTGGCCGAGCTCGCCGGCTGGGCGGAGCAGTTCGGGGTGGCCAGCGTGCAGGGCGAGCCGCTGGCTGCCGGGGTCCGTGGCGCCAAGGGCAACCAGGAGTGGCTGGTTCACCTGTGCCTGGCGGAGCCCCGCGGATGAGCCGGCGGCAGGTCGGTTTCCTGCTCCATCCTGGCGAGCAGCACGCCGCCGAGCCGGCGGTGGCGCGCGCCGCTGAGCTCGGCTACGACACATGGGTGGAGGTTCGCGAGCCGGAGAGGACCGTCGCGGAACACGCCGCCGACACCGACCTCCTGGTCACCATCGGAGGTGACGGTACCTTCCTCTACGGGGCGCGCCTGGTGGCGCGGCATGGCATCCCGGTCATGGGCGTCAACCGTGGCCGTCTCGGTTTTCTCACCGACGTCGAGGTGGCCGACCTGCCCAACGCGCTCGAGGCGTACGCCGCGGGCCGCTACCACACCCAGCCGCGCTCGATGCTCGAGATGATCGTCCCCGGCGACGACGACGCACCGCCGCTCCAGTCGCTGGCGCTCAACGAGGTGGCGGTCAATTCCGGCGGGGTGTCGCTCGCCCGCATCCGGGTGGAGGAGGACGGTGAGCTGCTCGGTGTGTTCGATGCCGACGGCCTGGTCGTGGCCACCGCCACCGGGTCCACCGCCTACGCGCTCAGCGCCGGCGGCCCACCCATCGACCCCCGGGTCCGCGCCGTGGTGGTGGTGCCCCTGGCGCCGCACGCCGTGATCAGCCGCGCCATCGTGCTCCCCGAGATGGTCACGCTGCGCATCACCGTCGAGCGTGGCCGGGTCAACGTCGCCGCCGACGGCATCGGCGAGACGCGCCTGCGTGACGGCGCCGAGATCACGGTGCGCCCCGGACCTGAGCTGGCCTTCGTGCGTTTCGACGATTCGCCGTCGTTCCTGACCCGGTTGCGCGACAAGGTGCGATTCGGCCTGCCGCTCAAGGACCTGGAGCGGCCCAACCTGGTGCGCCCGGCCGATGACGCCGAGGAGGGATCCCCCGTCATCCAGGCGCGTTCGTGAGCCTCGTCGAGCTCCGCATCCACGACCTCGCCGTGTTCGCGGATGCGCTGGCGCCGCTGGCGCCGGGTTTCACCGCTCTCACCGGCGAGACGGGCTCGGGGAAGTCGGTGTGCATCGGTGCCCTGCGCCTGGCGCTCGGAGAGCGGGTGGATGGCGACCCCGTGCGTGTGGGCAGTGACGTCGCCAGGGTCAGCGCCGTCTTCGACGATGTCCCGATGGCGGTGCGCGAGCGCCTGGCTGCCATCGGCGTCCCTGCCGACGAGTTGACCACCCTCACCCGCGACGTCAGCCGGGCGGGGCGCGGTTCCTGCCGTATCAACGGAGCGCTCGTCTCCCAGGCGTTGTTGCGGGAGGTGGGGGAGGGGCTCGCCGAGGTCACCGTCCAGGGGGCCAGCCATCGCCTCCTCCAGCGCACCCGACAGCGCGACATCCTCGACGTCGCGGCCGCCACCGGCGATCTCCGCGACGAGGTGCGCCAGGCGGTCGCCGAGTGGAAGGCAGCCACCGCGGCCCTCGCCGATGTGCGCCGACGCCAGGCCGCGGGCGCGGCCGAGCTCGACTCGGCCGCGCAGCTTGTCACCGACCTCGGCCACCTCGGGCTCGTCGCGGGAGAGGACGAGCAGCTCGCCGGGGAGCGGCTGCGGTTGCGCAACGCTGCGGCCCTGGCCGGGGCATCCGACGACCTGCGTCGCGCCGCCACCGGGGATGACGAGCACCCCGGCGCGTCCGACCAGCTGGCGTTGGCGGTGAGCACCTCGGCGGCGCTCGACGGGGTCGACGCCGACCTCGACGCTCTCAGCGCGGAGGCCAGTCATCTGATCGACGCCCTCCGCGAGCTCGGGGCGGCCGCGCGCCGTCACAGCGACTCGGTCCACCTCGACACAGGCCGTCTGGCGCTGGTCGAGGAGCGGCTCGACGTGCTCGCCCACGTGCGTCGCCGCCATGGCTCCATCGACCAGGCGCTTGACGCCCTCGCCGCGGCCTGGGAGTTGCTCGGTGCCGGTGAGGACGGGGGCGCCCGCCTGGCGGCAGCGGAGGCGGCGGTGGCCGCCGGTCGGGGGCGTGCCGGCGAGCTCGCGGCGCGGCTGTCCGACCGCCGCCGCAGCGCCGCACGCCGCCTGGAGAGCGACGTCGACGCGGCCCTCCACCTCCTCGAGCTGCCGCACGCCAGGCTACGCGTTGTGCTCGAGCGTCGCGCCGACGTCGATGGCGTCGACGCCGGCGGCGCCGTGGTGCACTGCGGCCCGGCCGGGATCGACGACGTGGAGTTCCGTCTCGCCACCAACCGGGGCGCGACCCCGGCCCCGCTGGATGAGGGTCCTTCGGGCGGCGAGCTGTCGCGGCTGGTCCTTGCCGTCTCGGCGTGCGTCACCGAGGCCGGCTCGCCCCTCCTGGTGCTGGACGAGGTGGACACCGGCATCGGCGGCGAAACCGCAGCGAGGGTCGGCGACCTCCTCGCTGCCACGGGCTCGCATCGCCAGGTGGTGGCGGTCACCCACCGTGCCGAGATCGCATCCCGGGCGACCGGGCACCTCCTTGTGCGCAAGCACGACACCGCGACGGGCACAGTGGCCGGGTTGGAGGCGCTCGACCGCGACGACCGGCTCGCCGAGATCGCACGGCTCATGTCGGGCCGGGTCACCGACGCGGCGCTGGCGCGGGCCCTGGAGCTGCGCGGCGAGGCGGTCGCGACCATCGCCGCCGGTACGGCGCCCGCAGCGACGCGCCGGCGTCGCGCGCGGGCCGGCTGATGGAGGCAGGGGCTGTGACCATCGGGGCGCTGATCCCTACCATGCTGGCGAGATGGCCGACCACCCCGTGACCACCCCTGCCGGCGGCTCGTCGTCGCCTGGAACCGACACGGCCGGGCGCTTCCACGTCGACGTCGCCGGGTTCAGCGGCACCCTCGAACAGCTCGTCGTGCGGGCCCAGCGTGGCGAGATCGACCTCGACGGTGTCGCCGTCGCCGAGATCACCGGCAGTTACCGAGAGCGGATGGAGGCCGGCGGTGAGCAGGTCGACCTCCGCGAGGTGGCCGATTTCCTCTCCCTGGCAGCGCGGCTGGTGGCGCTGAAGGCGGCCAGGCTCAACCCCGCGCAACCGGGCGACGACGACGAGGTGGAAGACGGACAGGCTGACGATGCAGGGCGGCGCCTGACCGAGTATCGCCTCTTCAAGGCGGCCGCCGAGGCGCTGCTCGCCGAGGCCGCCGAGGAGGGGACACGAAGCTTCCTCGGCCTGGTGGCCCCGGAGGTCATCCCCGTCGAGCGCCTGCGCATCCCCCCCGAGCGCCTCGCCGCGGCCTTCCGCGAAGTGCTGCTTCGGCTCAGCGCGGCTGAACCGCTGCCGGTGGGCGCGGTCATCTTCTCGGTCGCCGAGAAGATGGCGCAGATCCGGCATCGCCTGCGCGACGGCGAGCTCGCGTTCGACGACCTGTTCGCGGGCGTGACCACCCGGCTGGAGGCGGTGGCGAGCTTCCTCGCTCTACTCGAGCTGCTCCGCCTCGGTGAGGCCATCGTTGACCAGGGAGAGCCCTTCGGCCCGATCACGGTGCGCGCCAGTGGATGAGGTCGTGGCCGGTCTCCCGGAGGACGGCGAGACCTTTGAGCTGGCCCTTGACGTGTTCGGCCGCGCCGTCGTTCCCGACGGCGTCGCCGGTGCCGAGCCGGAGGATCTCGCTGTCGCGGTCGAGGCCGTCTGCTTCTCGCTGAACCGGGCGGTGACGCTCGCCGAGGTCGCCGCCATCGTGGGACGGACACCGGCCGCCGTGGCCGCCGCCGCCGAGGCCCTCGCCGGTCAGCTGCGCGGCCGCGGCCTGATGCTCCAGCGACACGACAACCAGGTGCAGCTGGTGACCCGGCCTGAGACAGCGTGGGCGGTGCAGCGCGCCCTGCAGCCGGAGCGGCCCACCCGGCTCAGCCGGCCGGCGCTGGAGACGCTGGCCATCGTGGCCTATCGCCAGCCGCTGACCCGCGCCGGTATCGAGGCGATCCGGGGCGTCAACTGCGAGGCGGTGCTCGACAACCTCGAACGGCGCGGCCTGGTCGTCGAGGTGGACCGCCAGGAGACGCCGGGGCGGCCCCGTCTCTTCGGCACCACGCTGCGCTTCCTGCAGATCGTCGGGCTGGAGCGCATTGACGACCTTCCCCTGCTGGGTGACGATCCCGAGATCGCCCGGTTTGCGGTCGGCGCCGCGCCCGACGCCGGCGCCGCACCGTGACCGGCGCCGCCACCCACGGCGGCGAGCGACTGAACCGGTTCCTCGCGCGCCGCGGCGTGGCCTCACGCCGCGGCGCCGACGAGCTGATCGCCAGCGGACACGTGCTCGTCAATGGCCAGCGCGCCGGCGTCGGCGCCAGGGTGGACGTGGAGGCCGACGCGGTCACCGTAGATGGCCGGCGCATCCCGGCAGCGCGCCCGCAACCGGTGACGCTGGCGTTCAACAAGCCGGTCGGCGTGATCACGACGCTCCACGACCCGCAACACAGGCGGACGGTTCGTGACCTCGTGCCCCACATCGCCGGCCTCGTCCCGGTGGGTCGGCTGGACGCCGACAGCCGTGGCCTGTTGCTGCTCACCAGCGACGGCGACCTGGCCCACCGGGTAGCGCATCCACGCCACGGCGTGCACAAGGTGTACCGGGTCACGCCCGCCACCGCCCTGACCGATGAGCAGGTGCGTACCATGATCGCCGGTGTCGACCTCGACGACGGCCCCGCGGCGGCGCTGGACGTGCGCGGCGTGCCCGGCAGCACCGTCGTCGACGTGGTGATGGGAGAGGGGCGCAAGCGCGTCGTGCGGCGCCTCTTCGTCGCCGTCGGCAACGGCGTTGTCGACCTCTGTCGCACCGCGGTGGGCCCGGTCAGCCTCGGCGACCTCGAGGAGGGACGAAGCCGGGTGCTCGACGACGAGGAGGTCGCCGCGTTGCGCGCCGCGGCGGGCATGTGAGCAGCAGGCGCATCGTCACCGTCGACGGTCCGGCGGGCAGCGGCAAGTCAACGCTGGGACGGGCCCTGGCCACCGAGCTGGCCCTGCCGCTGATCGACACGGGCCTGTTCTACCGCGGGCTGATGGTGGCAGCGGTGCGCGCCGGGCTCGACGATACCGACCCGGCGGCGTTGGAGATGCTCGCCCGCACAACGTCGCTCGTCATCGACACCGACCCGGGCTCCGACGGGGCCACGGTGCTCGTCGACGGCGTCGCCGCCGGCGCGCAGCTGCATGATCCAGGCAAGGCAGCCCTGCTGGCGGCGATTGCGAGCGAGCCCATGGTGCGCGCCGCTGTCCTCGAGCTGCAGCGCCGCCCGGCACGCGACGGTGCGGTCGCGGTGGGACGCGACTGTGGCACGGTCGTCTTCCCGCAGGCCGCCGTGAAGTTCTACCTCGACGCGCCGCAGGCGTTGCGTGAGCAGCGCCGCACGGCGCAGCTGCGCAAACGGGGCGCCGATGCAGACGGACGTGCAATCCGGGCCGAGATCGGGGCGAGGGACCGCAGTGACTCGCAGCGCTCCGCATCGCCGCTGCGCCGTGCGGACGACGCCCATGTCATCGACACGTCGACGATGGGCAGGGACGAGATGATCGCGTACGCGCTCACGGTGTGCGGCTCGGCCGGCCTGCAGCCGGGTCGATCCCGGTGAGGTACGCGCTGTTGCGCACCATCATGCGGCTCCTCGCCGCCACCATCCTGGGGCCGCGACTCCACGTCGATGGACTGGACAACGTACCTCGCACCGGCGGCGCGCTGGTGGTTGGCAACCACATCAGCGCTGCCGATCCGCCCCTGACCGGGGCGCTGATCCCGCGCCTGGACGTGCACTACATGGCCAAGAGCGAGCACTTCGTGAGCCGGCGCTGGCGCTGGCTGTTCCGTGCCTTCCATGCCTACCCGGTGGTGCGTGGCAGCGCTGACCGCACCGCGCTGCGCCACACCCTGGGGTTGCTCCGCGACGGTCACGTGGTGCTCGTGTATCCCGAGGGCTCACGATCCCCCGACGGGCGCCTCCGCGAACCCCAGCCCGGTGTCGGCTTCATCGCCAGGCACGGCGGCGTGCCGGTGATCCCAGCAGCGGTGTGGGGCACCGAGAAGGTGCTGCCCCGCGGCACCAACCGCATTCACCGCGACGACGTCCACGTCAGGTACGGCGTCCCGGTGGCGTTGCCCGTCGCAGACCAGGCATCGCGCGCCGACAACCACGCGGTGGCCGCCGCGATCATGCAGGCGATCTCACAGATGCTCCCGCCCGAGTACCGCGCGGTGGACCGCGTGGCCACGCCGCCGGCAGCGTAGGCGCGCACCGGCTCCGACTCGGACGCTCCCTACAATCGGGCGGTGTCTGCACCCGGCGAGTTCGTCGCCTTCGACCTCGAGACCACCGGCCTCTCACCGAAGACCGACCGGGTGCTCGAGATCGGAGCGGTGCGCTTCGACACAGAGATGCGCCGTCTGCACGAGCTGGCGATCGTCGTCGACCCCGGCATCGCCATCCCGATCGCCGTGCAGAGGCTGGTCGGGCTCGATGCCGCTGACATCGCCGGCGCCCCGTCGCCGCTGGAGGGGGTCGCCCAGCTGGCCGACTTCTGCGAGGGTGCGGAGTTGATCGCCCATGGCGCGGGCTTCGACATCACCTTCTGCGCCGGGCTGGTGCCTGCCGCCTTCGCGCGACGGCGCGTGCTCGACACCCTGGAGTTGGCGCGCATCCTGCTGCCCGTGGCCGCGTCGCACAGTCTGCCACTGCTCAGCGCGGCGCTGGCCATCGAACACGATCGCCCGCACCGCGCGCTCAGCGACGCATCCGCGACACACCTCCTCTTCGCCCACCTCCGCGGCGCTGCCGAGGCACTCCCCGTCGCGGTCCTCGCGCAGATGCGCCGGGTGGCCGCACAGGCCGGCGGCGAGCTCGGCCGGTTCTTCTCGGACGTGGTCCGTAGCGAGGGCGACCCGCTGCGGCGATCCTGGGCCGGCGCCCAGCGAGGCGCTCCTCCGGCACCACCGCCGACGGGACCGCCGCCGGCGGACATCGTCGCCGCGGCGACGGCCCTGCTCGGCCCGGCAGGTCCGCTGGCCGTCGATGACAGCGGGTACGAGTTGCGTGAGACGCAGCTCGAGATGACCCGCGCCGTGGCCCAGGCCGTGCAGCGCCGCCGCCGCCTGCTCGTGGAGGCCGGGACGGGCGTGGGCAAGTCGCTGGCCTACCTGGTGCCGCTGGCGCTGAACAGCCGCAACGGGCGGCGCGCGGTCGTGGCCACCCGGACCATCACCCTTCAGGAGCAGCTGATGGGGCGCGATCTGCCCATGGTCGAGCGCATCGTCGGCGCCCCCGTTCCCGCCGCGCTCCTCAAGGGGCGCAACCACCAGCTCAGCCTGCGCCGCTGGCATCGCTTCCTACGCTTGCCCGATACCGGCCCGCATGGGCCGGACCTGGACCGCATCAGGTTCAAGCTGAAACTGCTCGCCTGGCTGGCCGAGACCGAGGACGGCGATCGCGCCGAGCTCCACCTCAACGGTGTCGACGAAGCGCTCTGGCGACACGTCGAGTCCGACGGTGGTGATTGCCTCGGCTCAGCCTGCGCCAACTGGCAGGACAACCGCTGCTTCATGGTGGCCGCGCGGCGCACCGCTGAATCGGCGTCGATCGTGATCACCAACCACGCCCTGCTCCTCGCCGATGCGGCCAGCGGCGGCCACGCGCTCGGTGAGCATGAGGTGCTGGTCATCGACGAGGCCCATCACCTTGAAGAGGCCGCCACCGACCAGCTCGGCGTCAACCTGCGCGCCGGCGACGTCCTTCTCGTCATCGACCGGCTTGGCCCCGCCGGCGGCGAGCTCGGCGCCGGGCTCGCCACAGCGCGCGAGGCGACAACCCGACTGTTCGGGGACGTCAAGGGACGGGTCGGTGAGGTCCTCGGCTCCGACCACAGCGGCAACGCCACCGTCGGGCTCAGCGACGAGGTTCGTGAGGGCCACGGACACGCGGTGCTGCTGCGCTCAGCCCAGCACGCCGTCGACTGCTGGCACACCGCCGCCACCAAGCTGCGCGAGGTCGAGCACGCGTCGTCGCTGCAGATCGACCTGCTCCCTCAACCGGAGCGCGCCGACGAGGAGCGGCTGCTGGCCGCCGCCGCCCTCGACGAGCTGGCAGTCGCGGTGGAGTGGGTCCTGCTGCGCCCGCGCGAGCACCACGTTGCCTGGCTCGCACTGCGCGCCGAGCAGGGCGAGCTGCACGAGGCCCCGGTGAGCGTGGCCGATCCGCTGCGCGACTCCGTCTTCACTCGAGCCGACACGGTGGTGGCAACCTCGGCGACACTCGCGGTTGCCGGCGACTTCGGTTTCACCCGCACCCGGCTGGGGCTCGACGGCGCTGACGAGGTGCTGTTGGACTCGCCCTACGACTTCTTCGAACAGGCGCTCTGCGTCCTGCCGTCCGATGTGCCGCCGTACGACGACCCGGGGTACGACCGCGCCCTGGCGGCGCTGGTCGGCGACACCTCCGAGCGGCTTGGCGGCAGCACCCTGGCCCTGTTCACGGGGTACAGCCCGCTTCGCCGCGTCCACGCACTGCTCGGCCAGCGGATGGAGGCGAACGGCATCGCCCTGCTCGGCCAGGGCCTCGATGGGACGCGGCGGCAGATCCTGGCCAGCTTCCTCGCCAACCAGCGCACCGTGCTGCTCGGCACCAGCAGCTTCTGGGAGGGAATCGATGTGCCCGGTGACGCGCTTCGCTGCGTGGTCATCGCCAAGCTCCCGTTCGCCGTGCCGTCCGATCCCCTGGTGCGCGCCCGCACGCAGATGCTCGCCGATCCCTTCGGCCAGTACGTGCTGCCGCAGGCTGTGCTCCGTCTGCGCCAGGCCTTCGGCAGGCTGATCCGGCGCGGCAGCGATCGCGGGGCCGTCGTGATCTGCGACGAGCGGCTGCGCACCCGCGAATACGGCGAGAGGTTCCTGGCGGCTCTGCCTCCGGCGGCAGTCGCCACCCTGCCCGTCGCCGACGTCGGCGAGGCCGTGGCTGACTTCGTCCTCCACCGCCGCGTCCCCGAGGTGACACGGCGGGGCGTTTCGGATCGACAATCGGAGCAGGATCACCGCATGCACGAGGAGCCCGCATGACCGTGACCGACGCGCCGGTGGCGGCAACGACGGCGCCGCCGCCCTCGCCGAGCCCGCAGGCCACGTCGGAGAGACCGCACGGTGACCGCACCGACGTGGTGGTGACGCTGGCCCAGGTCGCGCCCCGGCTTGGCGACGTTGCGGCCAACCTCGAGCGCCACCTCGAGCTGATCGGAGACGCGGCTGGCGGCGGTGCCGCGCTGGTGGTGTTCCCGGAGCTGTCGCTGACCGGCTACTTCCTCAAGGACCTGGTGCCCGACGTGGCCCTGCGCGAACAGTCTGCCGAGCTGAGCCGCCTGGCTTTGGCATCCGAGGCGATCGACGTGGTCGCGGGCTGTGTGCTCGAGAGCGACGACGCCCGCTTCTACAACGCGTCGCTGTACTTCTCCGGCGGCCGCCTCCACCACGTCCACCGCAAGGTCTACCTGCCCACCTACGGTCTCTTCGACGAGGCGCGGTACCTGGCGCAGGGCGACCGCTTCCGCAGCTTCGCCGCACCCCTGGACGTCGCGGCGCCGCCGCGTCCCTGGGAGGCGGGGATGCTGATCTGCGAGGACATGTGGCACCCGACCGCGGCCGGCCTGCTGGCGCGCCAGGGGGTCGAGCTCTTCATCTGTCCGTCGGCGTCACCGGGGCGCGGCGTGGTGCATGGCCACGCGCTCGGCACCGCCCGCAGCTACGACTCGATGACGCGCACCTACGCGCAGCTCTTCACCTCCTACCTGCTCTACTGCAACCGGGTCGGCTTCGAGGACGGCGTCAGCTTCTGGGGCGGCTCGCGGGTGGTCGGACCCGACGGCCGCCTCGTCGACGATCCCGCCGGCGGCGAGGAGTGCCTGGTGACGCACCGCATCGACCTCGCCGCGGTCCGGCGGGCCCGCATCGCCAACCCCCTGCTCAGGGATGAACGACATGACATCAACGATGCCGAGACAGAGCGACTCCGGAACCGACGCGCTCTCGATTGACAGCGCGGTCGTCCGCGAACTCCTTGTCGGCTTCGTCCGCAACGAGGTGCGCAAGGTCGGCTTCGAGCGCGTCGTGGTGGGCCTCTCCGGTGGGGTCGACTCGGCGCTGAGCGCGGCGATCGCGTCCGCCGCGCTCGGCCCTGAGAACGTCCTGCCTGTGCTGATGCCGTACCGCACCTCGTCGTCCGCGTCGGAGGCCGATGCCCGAACGGTGTGCGAACACCTGGGCCTGACGCCCACCCTGGTCGACATCTCGGCCCAGGTCGACGCGTACTTCGAACCTTTCCCCGACGCTGATCGGGGCCGTCGCGGCAACAAGATGGCGCGCGAGCGCATGAGCATCCTCTACGACATGTCGTGGGCCCACAACGCGCTGGTCATCGGCACCAGCAACAAGACCGAGCTGCTTCTCGGCTACGGCACGCTGTTCGGTGACATGGCGAGCGCGCTCAACCCGCTGGGCGATCTCTTCAAGACGCAGGTGTGGGCGCTCGCTCATGCCATGAGCCTCCCTGCCGCGGTCATCGACAAGGCGCCCAGCGCCGACCTCTGGGAGGGGCAATCAGACGAAGAGGAGCTCGGCTTCGGTTACGCCATCGTCGACTCCCTGCTGTACTACATGGTCGACGAGCGCCGCACGCGCGCGGAGGTGCGCGCGCTCGGCTTCGAGGATGCTTTCGTCGAGGACATCGGCCGGCGGGTGCGGCTCAGCCAGTACAAACGGCGTCCGCCGATCATCGCCAAACTCTCGGCGCGCACCATCGACCGTGACTTCCGCTATCCCAGGGACTGGGGTACTTGACGCTTCGCGTACCGGGCCGGCTGTACGTCGTCGCCACGCCGATCGGCAACCTCGAGGACATCACCCTGCGCGCGCTCCGCGTGCTGGCCGAGTGCGACGCGGTGGTCGCCGAGGACACCAGGCGAACGCGGCAGCTGCTCACCGCCCACGGGATCTCCCGTCCACTGCACTCGTTGCCGGCCCATGCCGAGCAACGGCGCGTGCCGGCACTGGTCGACCGCCTTCTCGCCGGGCAGACATTGGCCCTCTGCACCGACGCAGGCACACCGGTGATGAGCGATCCGGGCGCTGCGCTTGTCGCCGCAGCCTGGGCGGCGGGCGCCCCGGTGGTGCCGGTGCCCGGCGCGTCGGCTCTCACCGCCGCCGTCGCCGGCAGCGGGCTGCGTGGCGATCGCGTGTGCTTCCTCGGGTTCTTGCCACGCAGTCCCGGCAAGCTGCGCCGGGCGGTCGAGGCGGCGCTCGCGCTCGAGGGCACCGTCGCTTTCTACGAATCACCGCTGCGCCTGGCCCGCACGCTGGCGCTGATCGCTCCGAGCTGCGGTGAGCGCCCGGTGGTCGTCGCCCGGGAATTGACTAAAGTCCACGAGACCTTCCACACGGGCACGGCCGCGACGCTGGCGGAGGCGTTCGCCGCTCACCCGCCACGCGGCGAGTGCACCGTCCTCATCGGAGCCAGCTGACGTGACCCGACCGGCGCACACGTTCTACCTCACCGCGGCAATCGACTACGTCAACGGCGATCCCCACCTCGGCCACGCCTACGAGAAGATCGGCTGCGACGTGCTCGCCCGCCATCGGCGCCTGCGCGGCGACGACGTGCGCTTCACCGTGGGCAGCGACGAGCACAGCCAATCGGTGGAGCGTGCTGCGCGGGCCGCGGGCACCGCACCGGAGGACTTCTCCACGCGTCAGGTCGAGGTGTTCACTGCGATGATGCGAGCCTTCGACATCGAGCCGACGCAGTTCGTGCGCACCAGCAGCGATGCCAACCGTCGCACCTCGGAAACGCTGTGGCGAGCCGTCGCGCAGGGTGGCCACATCTACAAGGACTGGTATCGCGCATGGTTCTGTCCCTCGTGTGAGCAGTACTACACGGAGAAGGAGATCAAGGCCGGCATGTGCCCGATCCATGACCGTCCGGTCGAGTGGGTCGAGGAGCAGAACTGGTTCTTCCGGCTCAGCGCGTTCGAGGCGCAGCTGCTCGCGCTGTACGAGGAGCATCCGCAGTTCGTTGTACCCGAGACGCGTCGCAACGAGATGCTCAACGTGATCCGCGGCGGTCTCACCGACATCAGCATCTCGCGCGGGTTCTCGCACTGGGGCATCCCGGTGCCGGGCGACGAGTCGCAGGTCATCTGGGTGTGGTTCGATGCGCTCCCCGCCTACCTCACCGGTGTCGGTTACCCGGACAACACCGAGGAGCTCTCGCGCTTCTGGCCGGCCGACGTGCACGTCATCGGCAAGGACATCACCCGCTTTCACGCGGTGGTCTGGCCCGCCATGCTCATGGCCGCCGGCCTGGCGGTGCCCCGTAAGGTGCACGCCCACGGCTTCGTCACCCTCGACGGAGAGAAGATGAGCAAGAGCCGCGGCATCTTCGTCGAACCCGTGCAGCTGGTCGAGCGCTTCGGCAGCGACGCGGTGCGCTGGGTGCTCCTCAGTGAGATGCCGTTCGATCGCGACGGCGACTTCTCGATGAGCAACTTCGTTGACCGCTACAACGCCGACCTCGCCAACGATTACGGCAACCTCGTGTCGCGCACCACCAAGATGGTGCAGCGGTACTTCGCGGGTCGTGTCCCGCCGCAGGGAGGGCACCAGCCGATCGACGACGACCTGCGCAGCACAGCGGCTCGCATCGTACCCGTGTACGACGCGGCGCTCGACGAGCTTCGCTTCAGCGAGGCGCTGGCTGCGGCGATGCAGCTGGTGGGTCGTGCCAACAAGTACATCGAGGAGACTGCCCCCTGGACGCTGCATCGCACCAACGACCCGCGCTTGGGCACCGTGTGCGCGGGGCTGCTCGAGGCGATCCGGGTCTCGACGATGCTGCTCCATCCCTTCATCCCCCGGGCAACCTCGCGCGTCGCACAGGAGTTGGGGCTGAGTCTCGACGGCGACCTCAGCGACGAGCTGCGGGCGTGGCCGCGCCTCATCGAGGGAGCGGAGATCACCGTCGGGGAGATCCTCTTCCCACGACTGGATCGCGAGGCCGTCCTCGGCGCCGAATGACCGGCCAGGCACTCCCGGCGCCGCTGGTCGACACTCACTGCCACCTGGTGCTGCTCGAGGAGCGCGGGCTCCTCGACGCGGCATTCGAGAGTGCCGCCGCCGCCGGGGTGACGCAGATCGTCAGCGTCGGTCTCAACGTCGAGGATTCCGATCGCAATCGTGTCATCGCCGAGGCGCACGACAACGTCTGGTTCACGGTCGGCTGGCATCCCCATGAGCCGCTGGCGCCCGACCGCGCCCAGCTGGCTGCGCTCGACGAGCTCCTGCGTCACCCGAGGGCGGTGGCCGTCGGAGAGATCGGCCTTGACCTCTTCTTCCGACCCGGCTACCACGACACTCCACTCGATGAACAGTTGCGAGCGATGCACACCATGCTCGAGCTTGCCGGCGCACACCGCAAACCGGTCGTGGTCCACGATCGCGACGCCCACGCCGACGTGCTCGCCATGATCCGCGAGCATCGAGCAGTCCGCGGGGTCATGCACTGCTTCAGCGGCGACGCCGCCTTCGCTCGCGAGTGCGTGGCGGCCGGGTATGTCATCTCGTTCTCGGGGATCGTCACCTTCCCACGGAGTGAGCCGATCCAGGCGGCGGCGGCCGACGTCGCCGACGGCGACTACGTGGTCGAGACCGACTCCCCGTTTCTCGCGCCGATTCCCCACCGCGGCCATCCCAACCTGCCCGGGTACGTCGCCGCGACCGCGGCAGCGGTGGCGCGGCTGCGGCAGGTCGGGGACGATGAGGTTCGTGCCCAGAGCACCGCGACCGCCCGGCGGCTCTTCAACCTGCCCGGCCCGGCGTCGTGACCGACTGGTCCGCCTCCCCGACGCCGGACCTCACCGACGCGCACACCCTGCACGCGGTGGCGCGCCGCGCCGGCCTGGTCGCCAAACACCGGCTCGGCCAGAACTTCCTGGTCGACCGCGAGGTGCTCGACGACATCGTCGCCGCCTTGGCACCGGCTGCAGACGAGGACGTTCTCGAGGTGGGGCCCGGCATCGGCACGCTGACGGGCGAGCTGGCGGCGCGCGCACGTCGCATCGTCGCCGTGGACATCGACGAGCGGTGTGTGCAGGCCACCCGGGCAACACAGCGAGGGCGGACCAATGTCGAGGTGGTCCACGCGGATGCGCTCGCCGTCGAGCCGGCAGCGCTGGGGTTGCGCGATGGCTGGGTGGCCGCCGGCAACATCCCCTACAGCATCACCACCCCGCTGCTGACCCGTCTGTTCGAGATGGCATCGCCGCCACGGCGCGGGGTCTTCCTGGTGCAGCGTGAGGTGGCCGCGCGGCTCGCGGCGGGGTCCGGCGGATGGAGCCTGGCCACAGTGGCGGTGAGAAGCGTCGCCGGCGTTGAGCGGCTCCGTGACGTGGCCCCGACCAGCTTCGATCCTGCGCCGGCGGTGCACTCGAGCCTGGTACGGCTGCGGCCCTTATCCCTGCTGAGCCCTGGCGACCGCGCGGCTGTTCTCGACATCGCCCGCGCCGCATTCCAGATGCGCCGCAAGACCCTCCGCCACGGGATCACCCACGCCGCTGGTGGTGACGAGCGGCGTGGCCTGGCCTGGCTCGCGGCCGCCGGCATCGACCCCGGCCGCCGGCCGGGCACGCTCGACATCAGCGAATGGCACCGCATCGCCCTCCGCGCTCGTACCCTTGACGCCAATCTGTGACCGAACCGAGCATCTCCTTCCAGCCCGGCGACGAGGTTGCCCCGCCGGCGTCTCGTCGGCTCCATGCCGTGCGCGCAGCGGTGCCGCCGCTGCACGAGGATCGCCGGGGCATCCGGGCGGTGATCTCGCGACCGGACTTCAGGAAGCTGTGGCTTGCCCAGGCGGCCAGCCAGCTGGCCGACAAGTTCCTGATGTTCACGCTGCTCATCGTCGTGTTCGACCTGAGCAGGCGGGCATCGATCCAGTCGGTGCTGATGATCGCGTACACGCTGCCGTCGGTCTTCCTCAGCGCACCCGCGGGGGTGATCGCCGATCGCTACGACAAGCGCACCCTGATGATCGGCACCAACGTCATCCGCGGCGGCCTGGTGTTGCTGATCCCACTCGTCGAGGTGCTGCCCGTGGTCGGCCACCAGGCGTGGCCGCTGATCGTCATCACCTTCCTGTTCAGCGCGGTCGGCCAAGTGTTCGCGCCAGCCGAGGCGGCGAGCATCCCCTCGCTGGTGCGACGTGGCCAGATCATGGGCGCCACCTCCCTGTTCATGTCGACGGTCATCGTCACGCTGTTGCTCGGCGTGCCCGCGGCGACGCTGGCGATCCGCCTGGTGGGCGAGCGGGCGCCGTTCTATATCGCGGCGGCGCTGTTCGCGCTTGCTGCCATCGCCATCTGGCGGATCGGCACCTCGCTGCGCGCGGTCCGGGCGGGACCTGCCCAGACGCCCAGCCTGCGCAGTGAGCTTCGGGAGGGGATCAGGCTGATCGCCGGCAATCCTGCCATCCGGCTGGGCCTGTACCAGCTGGCGATCGCGCTGGTGGTCGTCTTCACCGTGTTCGCGCTGGGACCGGTGTTCATGGTGCGTGAGCTGCACCGCTCCGACCAGGACACGTACCTCGTCCTGATCCCGGCAACGCTCGGGCTCGTCGCCATGGCTGCTGCGCTCGCCCAGCGTGCCAGTGCCTCCCTGTCCAAGGCGACCACGCTGGTCGCGGCTCTCGGCGTCGGCGGGGCATCGCTGGCGGCGATCGGGATCACGCCGCCGCTGTTCGGCCATTTTGGTGTGAAGGGGGCCCTGGTGCCGGTGGTGCTGGTGCTCAGCGGCGTCTTCGGCTGCGCCCTCGGCGCCCTGCTCATCCCCGCCTTCACCGTGCTCCAGGAGCGGACCGACGAGGAATCGCGGGGGCGAATCTTCGGCAGCATCTTCGCGGTCATCAACGCGGCGGTGGCGATCCCACTGCTCGTCGCCGGGGTCATCGCCGATGCCGTCGGGGTTGCCAGCGTTGTTGCCGGACTTGGCGTCATCATCGTGATCGGCGCTGTGGTCGCACGGCTGGCCTTCTGGCAGCGGCTGGCGGTGCTCGACGCCGTGACCGAAACCGACGACTGAACCCGGCCGCTGCCGTCGCGGCCGTGCAACGACGTCGTCGCGGCTGTGTCATATCTCCCTCGGTCCGACCAGCCGGTGCAAAGCTCCCCGGCACCGTTCCCCTCGAAGCGGATCCTTGGGAAAGTGGAGAAGACACAAGATGCGGGCCATCGTCACGTGCGAGTGCTGCGGTCACCGTCAGGCCGTTGCCCGGCCCATCCGCTCGCCGGAAGCGTTCCATGTCGTCTGCCATGAATGCGAGGGGGTCCTCCGGGTGGAGGTCACCGCCGACGACCTGAGCAGCGCCCAGAAGAGCGTGGGCCGCTCGCGGAAGGCGACGGTTTAGAGGCCGAGACCGCCAGGGGGAAGCGGGCGAGGCTGGTATCATCACCGGACTTCCGCGCGCCGGGTGCCGGTCGTGCGTCCCGGGCGCATAGCTCAGTTGGTACGAGCGCTGCGTTGACATCGCAGAGGTCTCTGGTTCGAATCCAGATGCGCCCACCACCTCCTCTTTGACCAGGAACCGGCCCACACAGGGCTGGGCCGGCCGCGGTATCGTCGGTCGGTACGCAACCGGACGAACGTGACAGGAGGAGGACATCATGCCCCAGTTCATCGACTACCACGACGAGCTCAAGCTGCCGGCGGACGCGCTGGACACCATCCGCGAGGAGACCAAGTCAGGCAAGGTCGATCAATACGGCGTTCGCCAGCTCGAGCTGTATCACAACGCCGAGGGCAAGGTGTACTGCCTGCTCGATGGTCCGAACGAGGAAGCGGTGCGGCAGCACCACGCTGCCCTCGATGTCCCCTGCGGGGCGGTGCACGAGGTCAAGTCCCTGCTCTGACACAACGGTCGTCGTGGCACACCTTAAGAACTGTGGATTCTCGGATCCTGCGCACACCTTGCCCACAGGTCGTGGAGGCACTCCGAACCCGCACGTGGTGAGTTGTCCACACTATGCACAGGCTGATATGCGGTCGCGCGCATGTTGTGCACCGACGTCACGCACGCAGGCATGACGTCCGACCGTTGACAACGCGCATGAGCCGCGCCGTACACTGCCGCCCGTGGAAGGCCAGGCGAACATCGATCCGGTCGACACGCAGCGTCCGCAGCGTCGCATCTGTGTGCGACGTGGATGCGCAGCACCGGTGAAGAAGGCAACAGCAAAGTACTGCAGCGTTCTTTGCTGCTCGTTGGACCCTGAGCGTCGCGCGCGACTCAGTGTGTCAGCGCGCCGTTCCTCACGCCGTGTCATTCCGATGACGCGGCAGCTCAGGCTCGGACTGGCGGCGGCCAACAACCCGGAGGCGGCGCTGGCTCTGTTTTCGGAGTCGCGCGAGGACGTCCCCCGCGGCATGTCCCGGATCTGCGGTTGAGTAGGGCCTCAAAGCCGGGGTTTGCCCGGCGGCCTCGATACAATCTGCCGCCATGCCCGACGACATCGTCGACGACTCCGCCGAGGCAGGTCCGCCGCTCGCAGCTCCGGCTGAACTGACCCTCGAGATCCTCCGCCACAGCGCAGCGCACCTGATGGCCGCCGCCGTGGTCGAGCTTTATGTGGGCGCGGAGTACGACGTCGGTCCGGCCACCGAGGAGGGGTTCTTCTACAACTTCCGCCTTCCCGACGGCGCGCACTTCGTCGAGGAGGACCTCGCCCGCATCGAAGCCAGGATGAAGGAGCTGGCCAAACGGCGAATCCCCTTCGAACGTGAGGTGATGTCGCGCGACGATGCACGCCGTCTCTTCAGTGACCTGCATCAGACCTTCAAGGTCGACATCATCGACCGCATGGGAGAGGACGTGGGCGAGGTCGGCGTCTATCGCACCGGCGACTTCATCGACCTCTGTCGCGGTCCTCATGTGACCCACTCCGGCCAGCTTCGCGCGGTCAAGCTGCTGCGCGTCGCCGGCGTCTATTGGCGCGGCGACGAGCGCAACGAGCAACTGCAGCGCCTGTATGGAACGGCGTTCCTCGAGCGCGAGCAGCTCGCTGCGTTCATCGTCCAACGCGAGGAGGCCAGGCGCCGCGATCACCGCCGTCTCGGCGCTGAGCTCGACCTTTTCTCGTTCCCCGAGGAGATCGGCTCGGGGCTCCCGGTCTTCCATCCCAAGGGTGGCCTGGTGCGCAAGCTGATGGAGGACTACTCGCGACAGCGCCACCAGGAGGCCGGGTACCAGTTCGTCAACTCACCGCACATCACCAAGGAGGATCTCTTCCAGACCTCCGGCCATCTGCAGTGGTTTGCGGACGGCATGTTCCCACCGATGGAGCTTGACGGCGGAACCAAGTATTACCTCAAGCCGATGAACTGCCCCTTCCACATCCTCATCTATCGAAGCCGCCAGCGCAGCTATCGAGAGCTGCCCATGCGCCTTTTCGAGTTCGGCACCGTGTACCGGTACGAGAAGTCCGGCGTTGTGCACGGGCTGACGCGGGTCCGCGGCCTGACCATGGACGATGCACACATCTTCTGCACGAAGGCGCAGATGGCTGATGAGCTGCGTTCGCTTCTCACCTTCGTGCTCGACCTTCTGCGCGACTACGGGCTCTCCGATTTCTTCCTCGAGCTCCAGACCCGCCCCGAAGGCAAAGCGCTGGGCACCGACGAGGAATGGGAGGAGGCAACCGAGGCACTCCGTGATGCGGCCCTCGCGATGGACCTGCCGCTTGTGCTCGATGAGGGCGGGGGCACGTTCTACGCCCCCAAGATCTCCGTGCAGGCCAGGGACGCGATCGGGCGCAACTGGCAGCTGTCGACCATCCAGGTGGACTTCATGCTCCCGCAGCGATTCGACCTCCATCACATCGAGGCCGATGGCTCGCAGGCGCGGCCGATCATGATCCACCGCGCGCTGTTCGGCTCCGTCGAACGCTTCTTTGGCATCCTGCTCGAACACTACGCGGGCCATTTCCCGCTCTGGCTCGCGCCGGTGCAGGTGGAGATCGTCCCGGTGCAGGACGATTCCCCCGAGGTGATCGCCCACGTGACGGCACTGGCCGAGCGCCTGCGAGCCGCCGGCCTGCGCGCCGAGGTCGACGACAAGCCCGGCGTGCGCATGCAGGCCCGCATCCGCGACGCGGTCAAACAGAAGGTTCCCTATGTGGTGGTGGTCGGTCGCAACGACATCGAACGGGGCGACGACGTGGTCACGGTCCGCGCCACGCGCAGCGACACCCAGGAGAACCTGACAGTGTCCGACCTCGTGCAACGGCTGGTGCTCGAGGTTGCCGAGCGCACGCCCGGCTGACCTGGGCACGATGGCGCGCATCGGACGCCTCCTGCTCGACGTGGTGCGCGAGGCGTTCCCGGGCAACGACGCCGCTGCGCTGATCGCAGGTGGTGCGGTGCTTGTCGACGGGGTACCGGTGACGAGCGCCCGGTCACGCGTGCGCGCCGGCGCCCACGTCAGCGCGCGGCCGGCTCGGGCACTGCGCGGCGCGGCCAAGCTCCGTGCCGCGCTGGCGGCGTTCGACGTGCCGGTGTCGAGTCGGGTAGCGCTCGACGTTGGCGCCGCGGCCGGTGGCTTCACGAGGGTGCTGCTCGACGCCGGCGCACGGCGCGTCTACGCGGTCGACGCGGGCCACGGGCAGCTGCTCGGCTCGCTGCGCCAGGACGAACGGGTCATCAACCTGGAGGCCGTCAACATCGCTGAGCTCGACACAACGCTGGTCCCCGACACCATCGAGGTGATCAGCATCGACGTCTCGTACCTGAGCCTCAGTGCCGCGGTGGCGCAGCTCGATTGCCTGCGCATCGCGCCCGGTGCGACCATGATCGGGCTGGTCAAGCCGATGTTCGAGCTGCGCGCGGCGACCGCGCCGTCGGACCGCGCCAGCCTCGACGCGGCCCTCGCCACCGCGTCGGCCGGGGTCATCGCCGCCGGATGGGAGGTGAGGGGGTGGATTGACTCACCGGTCACAGGGAGCCGCGGCGCGCGCGAGATGCTTCTCCACGCAGTGCGCCCGGTGCGGTAGCTGCTGCTGGGTGGTGGTATGCTCACGCGTCGGACGCCAACGTGGCGCCGCAAAGAGGGTCCGTGTGCTGCGGCCCCACCTTCTGGGTTCGCCTTGGAGGTCCAGATCAATCCGGGCCTGGATAGCGGATCGCTGTCCAGGTTTTCGTGTTTTTGGAGGTTTCCACCCATCGCCTTTCGAGAGTTGAGGATCAACGAGCAGATCCGCATCCCGCAGGTTCGTCTCTTTGACGACACCACCGATGAAGCGCTCGGCATCGTCACCATTGAGCAGGCTCGGCAACTCGCCGTCGACCGCGGCCTCGACCTCGTCGAGGTGGCGCCGCTGGCCCAGCCCCCGGTCTGCCGGCTCTTGGACTACGGACGTTTCAAGTTCGAGGCCCTCAAGCGTGAGAAGGACAGTCGCAGGGACCACAACGTCGTCCAGCTCAAGGAACAGAAGCTCCGTCCGAAGATCTCGGACAACGATTTCCGCACCAAGCTGGCCAAGGTCAAGCAGTTCCTCGGCGAAGGTGACAAGGTCAAGCTGACGATCATGTTCCGCGGCAGGGAGATGGTCCATCAGGAGTACGGCCGCAAACTGCTCGATCGCATGACCGAGGAGCTCAGCGACCTCGCGATCATCGAGCGATCCCCACTGGTCGAAGGCAGGAACATGATCATGATCCTCAGCCCGACGACCAAGAAGCACGCCCGGGGCGATCGGCCGCACGACGATCGGTCGCACGACGATCGCGGCCACGCATCCGAGCACGCCACCACGGGCAATGGCAGCGCGAGCACCGAGCCGCCTGGTGCAGACGTTCAGGAGAGTCCGCCCGCGCCCGTCGAGGCGGTGGCGACCTCAGCAGCTCCAGACGCCACACCCGGCACAGCAACCAAGCCGGCGCCGGCCGCCAGGAAGTCCCCGGCCGCCGCGAAGAAGACCGCGGCCGCGGTCCCCAAGACCACCACTACCAGCGCCGCAGCCAAGCGGAGGGAAGAGAATGCCGAAGATTCGAACGCATAAGGCCACGCAGAAGCGCTTTCGCATCACCAGCACGGGCAAGGTGATGCGACGCAAAGCCTTCAAGTCGCACATGCTCGAACACAAGAGCAGCAAGCGCAAGCGGGTCATGAACAAGCAGCAGCCGGTGTCGCCGGCGGACGTCAAGCACGTGCGCCGCCTGGCCCCCTACCTGTAGGACGGAGGAGAGACCATGGCGAGAGTCAAGAGGGGCGTCACTGCACGCGCCCGCCACAAGAAGATCCTCGAGCTTGCCGAGGGAATGCAGGGCGACCGCAGGCTGCACTTCAAGGCCGCCAACGAAGCGGTCATGCACTCGCTGTCGTACCAGTATCGAGACCGCAAGTTGCGCAAGGGCGACATGCGCGGCCTCTGGATCACACGCATCAACGCAGCGGCGCGGCAGAACGGACTCGCCTACAACCAGTTCATGCACGGGCTCAAGAACGCCGGCATCGACATCAACAGAAAGATGCTCGCCGACCTGGCCATCGCGGATTCCGCTTCATTCACCCAGCTCGTCGAGGTGGCCCGGGGTGCTCTGACGGCGGCGTGACCGGCAACCGCGGCAAGCCAGCGCAGGCAGCGGCCGAGCAACCGTCTGGCTCCGACGTGCACTCGGTGGCGGCGGCCGCCCTCGAGGAAGTGGCCGCGGCCCCTGACCCGGCCACCCTCGACGTCGTCCGTACGCTCTATCTCGGTCGCGGCGACGGGCTGCTGACCGTCTTTCGCAAGCGCATCGGGTCGACGCCGGACGCTGACGCCCGTCGCGCCCTCGGCCAGACCGTCAACGCCCTGGTGGAGAGGGTCACCGAGGCGATCGAGGAACGCAGCGCCGCGATGGCAGCATCCGGGGAAGGCGAGCAACTGGAGGCGATCGACCTCAGCTGGCCACCGCCGCCTCTGCGGCGCGGACATCTCCATCCCGTCTCGCGCGTTCTCCGCGATGTGCGGCGCATCTTCGCGCAGATCGGCTACATCGCCGTGGAGGGTCCCGAGGTGGAGTACGACCGCTACAACTTCACCCTGGTCAACATGCCGCCGGGTCACCCGTCCCGCGCCACCCAGGACACCTTCTTCATCGACGACGACCGTCTGCTGCGCACCCACACCTCGCCGGTCCAGGTCCGCAGCATGCTGGTGCGCGGAGCGCCGCAGCGGATCATCGTGCCCGGCAAGGCCTTTCGCCGCGACTACGACGCCACTCACTTCCCGATGTTCTTCCAACTCGAAGGGATGTGCATCGATGAGGGCGTCGCGCTCAGTGACCTCAAAGGCACACTCGAGTACTTCGCGCGCTCGATCTTCGGCGCCGACCGGGCCACCCGTCTTCGCCCCCACCACTTCGAGTTCACCGAGCCATCTGTCGAGCTCGACGTGTCCTGCG
>JBDTJX010000011.1:0-25245 GCA_039935655.1 Candidatus Dormiibacter sp.
TCCTTCGCCGCGGTGGTCGCGCCGCCGCCCGTGATGGTGCGCACCCCCGACGCCGGCCCGCCCATCGACGGTGTCGACCGCCTCGGTGACCGTGAGCTGGCTGCGATCCGCACCTTCCTCAGCCGTCCGGGGCTGGCGCCGCCACTCCGCGCTCGGCTGGCCGGCGACATGAGCAACAGGCTGCTCGACCGCATGCAGGTGCCGGTGAATGCCCCGGAAAGGCAGTGGGCGGCGGAGCTCTTCCTGGAGCGCCTCTACCTCCAGCTCGGCGCCCGAGGATCGCGATGAACGTGGACGCCTTCATCGCGGACCGCCGCGAGCGCTGGCAGGAGCTCGAGACGATGCTTCGGCACAGCCGGCGAGGCCGGCTCCGCGACATCCCGGCGGCCCAGCTCGAGCGCTTCGGTGCGCTGTACCGCGACGCGGCCAGCGACCTTGCCATCGCGCGCCGCGACTACCCCGACCAGGACATCACTGTCTTTCTCAACAACATCTGCACGCGCGCGCATCCGATGCTGTTCCGATCCGCGCCGGTTGGTGCGCACGAGCTGGTGCGCGGGTTCCTCCTCGGCGTCCCGCGCACCTTCAGGGCGCGCCGAACCTACGTCCTGGTGAGCCTCGCCCTGCTCGCCGGCGGCGCCATCGCCGGGTGGCTGGCCGTGGACCTGCGACCCGACCTGCGCGCCTCGCTCATCCCCGCCTCCGGCTTCGACCAGCTGGCCCGCGGCCAGGTCAACGGCCTGCCCAATGCGCCGCTGCTGGGCACCGTCATCATCACCAACAACATCAAGGTGGCCGCCGTCTGCTTCCTCGGCGGCGCACTCGCGGGTCTGCCGACGGCATTCATCCTCGCGGCCAACGGCTGGATGCTCGGCACCATCGCGGCAGCGGTGCACCAGGGTGGCTACGACCTCGCCTTCTGGTCTCTGATCGTGCCCCACGGCGTGCTCGAGCTGAGCATCATCGTGATCGCGGGTGCGACGGGGCTCTACGTCGGCGATGCCATCCTCCGGCCCGGGCTGCTGAGCCGCAGCGAGGCGTTCAGCAGGGCGGCGCTCGGCTCGCTCGGCCTCGCCGCCGGGACTGCCTCCCTGCTGATCGTCTCCGGGCTGGTCGAGGCCTACGTGTCGCCGTCGGGCCTTCCTGCGGGCGCCAAGCTGCTGGTGGGGGCTGTGATCGGCGCCGCCCTGTACAGCTGGCTGCTGCTGGCCGGGCGGCCGCGGCGGCAACCGCGCGTCGCACGCCTCGACGTGGCAGCGGGCGGCGCCGCGCGCGACGCGGCGTAGACTGGACTCGAGATGGAGGTCGTACGCATCACCCCGCGTGGCTACTGCCATGGCGTGGTCGAGGCGATCCGGATCGCCAAGCGTGTCGGCACCGAACGCGCTCCCGGCGAGCAGGTGACCATGCTCGGGTACCTCGTGCACAACGAGCACGTCACCCGCGAGCTCGAGGAGCACGGAGTGGCGTTGGTCGATGCTCCCGACCGCATGAAGGGCCTCGAGCAGATCGAGTCGGGCACGGTGGTCTTCACGGCGCACGGCATCTCGCCACAGGTCGTGGCCGAGGCGCAACGGCGCGGTCTGCGCGTCGTCGACGCCACCTGCAGCGACGTCACCCGCACCCATGACCTGGTCCGTCGGCTGACCGGCGAGGGCTACCACGTCGTCTATATCGGCAAGCGCGGACACCCCGAGCCGGCAGGCGCGCTCGGCGTTGCACCCGACCACACCACTCTCGTGGAACGCATCGAGGAGGTGGACGAGCTCGACTTCCCCCCCGGCACCCGGCTCGCTGTGACCTGCCAGACAACCCTGTCGATGTGGGACACCAAGGCGATCATCGACAGGTTGGTGGAGCGCTTCCCAGACATCTCGGTCCACAACGAGATCTGCCTCGCCACCCAGGAGCGCCAGGAAGCGGCCGTTCTCGCCGCCACCGACGTGGACTGCGTGGTTGTGGTCGGCAGCAGCCGCAGCAGCAACAGCCTCCGCCTCGTCCAGGTCGTGGAGGAGCGAGGCGGCAAGCCGGCGTTCCTCGTCGACACCGCCGCGGACGTGCGTCCCGAGTGGTTCGCGGGCATGAACCGGATCGGGGTGACCGCCGGAGCCAGCACGCCGACCCAGCTCACCCGAGCGGTGATCGCCACCATCGAGGCCGTCGGCGCCCCCGCAGCGGACGCGGCCACGGTTCCGGGCGTCTAACAACTCGGTTTCGGGCCGTTCGTCGCGCGGATGCGACGCTAGGATCGAGGCGTGCAATTCAGCTTCGCCGGGCGCAGCCTGCCGATGACCGTCCGCATGTGCCGTTCGCTGGTGTGGACCCAGGCCGCCTTCGTGATCCTGGGTGGGGCTTTCGTGATCTTCGCGGCGACGGTGTTCGGCGGCAGCAACGCCGTCCCCGTCCACGGCGACGCGCTGAGCGGGAACGGTGCGGTCGTGCTCGGCTTCGTGTACCTGGTGGTCGGGGCGGTGCTGGCCTACCTCGGTGTCGAGCTCGGCCGGCTGGCCCCCTGGGTGCGCAACGTCCTCGCCGGTGCCCAGGTCTTCCTGGCGGTGCTGCTCCTCGTCCGCGCCTTCGATCTCTCGGTCTCGACAGTCCTCAACATCCTCTTCTGCGCTGCCATCGTCGGCCTGCTGTTCGCGCCCGATACCAGCCGCGCGTTCCAAAGCGCCGCCGCCTCCTCCGCCGACCCCGCCTGACCGCGCCACCGGCCTCTTTCCTACACTGCCGCCAGGGTGCGGTAGCACCCCGTCAGGAAAGGAGAGCCAGGCACGGTGGAGTACAGGGCGCCCCTCCCCCCCGGGGTCAGCGCCACCCGGGTGATCGCGTTCGTCCAGGGGAGCCTGGGCATGCTCAGCGGCCTCCTCCTTATGTTCGGTGGCAGCGCAGTCGCGACGGCGTATGGGCTCACCAGCGCCAGCGCTGGCGCCATCGTGGTGGTCATCGGTGTGCTGGTCCTGGCCGTCCACGGCCTGCTCATCTGGGGCGGCATCCTGCTCGGCAGCCTGTCGCGGGGAGCGCGCGTCGGGGTGCTCGTCTACGAGTGGCTGGCGGTGGCGTTCGGGCTGGTCGGCCTGCTCCATCCCGGCCTGGGATTCGTCAGCCTGATCCTCGCCGGCGTCGCCGTCTACTACCTGCAGTTCGATGCCAGGACCAGGGCAGCGTTCGCAGCTTCCCCGAGTGAGGCCGCTCCCTGAGGCGGCACGCGCTGGTAACGACGCCGCCCCCTCCCCCGGCGCCACCGCCACCCAGCCCGCCACAGGGGGCCCAGCCGCCATACGGGCTGCAGCATCCCTACGCCGGCGGCCCCGGTCCCCCGGACGGCAGCGTCATGGTGTACCGGCCCGGTCCGGCGCCGGGGCTGGTCTACGCCGGCTTCTGGATCCGCCTCGTCGCCTCCATGATCGACTACATCCCGCTCTCGATCCTGGCGACGCTGTCCCGGATCGCAGGGGTAACGGCGACCTGCGCGTCGGCATCCGGCGTCTCGACCTGCAGCTACCAGGTCAACGCCACGGGGCTGGCGATCACCACCGCCGTGCTCGGCGTTTACTGGATCCTCACCTGGTCCCTGCTGGGCGCCTCCCTGGGACAGAGGGCGCTCGGCCTGCGCGTGGTCAACGCCGCCGACGGGCAGAGAATCACCATTGCAACGGCTGTCGCCAGGTTCTTCGGCTACGTCGTCTCCGCGATCCCATTCGCCGTCGGGCTGATCTGGGCGGGATTCGACCACCAGAAACAGGGCTGGCACGACAAGATCGCCGGGACGTTCGTGGTGCGTGCGGTCTGACCGCCATCACAGGGCGGCGCGGCGCTTCAGCTCCAGGTAGCGATTGACCAGGCGCGGCGACAGGGTGCGGGCGTCGGCATCGATGACGTCGACGCGGCCGGCCCGAAGGAGCCGGAGTGCGTCGCCGCGGTCCGCCGCGATGCCCGCGGCGATGGCGCGCGCGTAGACGGCGGCCGCGTCCGCAGGACGCTGGCTGGCGATGTCTTCAACGGCCGGGTCGCGCACGGTGATGACCAGCGGGAGATGCCGTCCACGCAGCAGGGTGCACTGCTGGATCAGCGCGGCCGCCTGGTCGCGGTCGACGATGTCGGTGAAGATGGCGATCAGCGCGCGCCGGCGCTGACGGGTGCGAACCTCGGTGAGCGCAGCCGTGTACGACGACTCGATCTCACCGGGTTGCAGTGGACCGACAGCGTCGAGCAGACGGCGAAGCTGCGCGGCGCCGCGCCGCGGCTCGACGGTGGTGGTGACGCCGTCGGCGAAGGCCACGAGGCCGGCACGGTCGCCGGTGCGCAGCGCCACGTGGAGCAGCAGCAGCGCCGCGTTGATGGCGTGGTCAAGCTTGGTCAGGGGTCCGGCGCCAACGCCCATGAGCCGGCCGTGGTCGATGCATGCGATCACCGGCTGGTCGCGCTCCGGGGACAGCTCGGTGGCCATCAGGTGCCCGGTGCGCGCCGTCGCCCGCCAGTTGATGAAGCGCAGCGGGTCGTCCGGCACCGCCTCGCGCACGCGCTCGAACTCCGTACCGTCACCGCGGCGTCGTTGGGTGCGCACTCCCAACTCCTGGAGCTGGCCGCGACGGGCAAGTGCTTCGTACACGCGCACCGCGGAGATGTCCGCGTCGACCCGCACGGTCTGGGGCTCGGCGGCGCCGAAGTCACGCGTTCCCAGGCCCCACGGGCCCAGCGAGCGGACATGGACCGTGCCGAAGTGGGCGTCGCCGCGGGCGTGCGGGGTGAGCGTGTACGACGCCGACCCGGCCCCATGGACGGTGTGCAACTGCGCGGACGCCAGCATCCTGGCGGGCGCGTCGTCGCGCAGCACCAATGACGCATCGCGGGGTGCGCGGATGGTCAGGGTCACCTGGTTCGCGGCGCCGACGGAGAAGAGCCGGTCACACTGGCGATGCACCTCGACGCGGTCGGCCCCGGGCGCCCGCCGTGAATCGACGACCACCGCGACGGCCACGGCGAGGAAGACAAGGATGCCCACGACGAGCAGCGCCCCAGCCGACGCCCCCAGCGCCACGAGCAACAGCGGCAGCAGCAGCAGCGCCAGGGCGCGACGGGTCATCGCGGCACGGGAACCCGCGAGAGGGCGCGCTGCACCGCCGCCACCTCGTCGACTCCTTGAAGCTCGGCCTCGGGCCGGCGGACCAGGCGGTGGCGCAAAGCCGGCAGGCTGATGTCCTTGATGTCCTCCGGGATGACGAAGTCGCGGCCCTGGATGGCCGCCATCGCCTTGCCGCCCCGAAGCAGGGCGATGGCGCCGCGCGGGCTGGCGCCGAGGCTCACGTCAGGCGAGCTTCGCGTGGCTGCGACGATCGCGGTGATGTACGCCACCACCTCGTTGGTGACGCGGACGGCGAGCACCTCCTCGCGGGCGGCGGCCAGGGCCGCTGCGTCGATGACGGGAGTGATGCCGGCCGCCACCAGATCGTGGGGATCAAAGCCCGCGTCGATGCGCCGCAGCATGGCCGCCTCGGTCGGCTGGTCGGGGGTGTCGACGGCGATCTTGAAGAAGAAGCGGTCGAGCTGTGCCTCGGGCAGCGGGTAGGTGCCCTCGTACTCGACCGGGTTCTGCGTGGCCACCACCATGAAGCGGTCACCGAGCGGGCGGGTTGTTCCGTCGGAGGTGACCTGGCGCTCCTCCATGGCCTCGAGCAGCGCCGCCTGGGTCTTGGCCGGGGCGCGGTTGACCTCGTCCGCGAGGAGCGTGTCGGTGAAGATCGGACCCGCCCGGAACTCGAACTGGGCGCTGTCGGCCCGCCACACGCTGGTGCCGATGATGTCCGAGGGTAGGAGGTCGGGGGTGAACTGCAGCCTGGTGAACCGGGCGTCGATCGCCGCGGCCGCGCATCGCGCCATCAGCGTCTTGGCCGTTCCCGGGACTCCCTCGATGAGAACATGCCCCCCGACAAGGATGGTCAGGAGGAGGCCGTCGACCGCCTGCTGCTGACCGACCACGGCGCGGCCGACCGCTCCGTGGAACGCAGCCCGGAGGTCGGCGGTGGTGCTCACGCGCGTCATTGTGCCGGGGCGGCCACCACCGGCTCGGCCCACCGGCTCTCGACGCTGTCGACGGCGCGAGCGAACGCGAGCAGTGCCGATGCCTCGGGCCGCGAGGACGCCAGCATGCGGGCCTGCTGGAGAAGGACCGCCGCCTCGGCGGCGAGGTCGGGCCGGACCGCGGCAAGGGCGGCGACGAACGAGGCGTCGTCGTCGCCCACATCCCCGCGCACGCCCAAGCCGAGGCGCCGTTTGAGCTCGTCCGCGTACCGCGTGGCCACTGCGCCGCGGTCGCGGCTGCGCGAGTACAGCCCCGCCATCGCGTCGATGTACGTCGCCGTGCTCGGCACCAGCGCGGCGTCACCGGGATGCAGCGCACGGCCGAGGCGGCGACCGCTCAGCGCGAGGAAGGCGAGCACCGCCACCACTCCCAGCAGCAGCGCAAGTCCCACCGGGCTCTGGAAGATGGCCGCTGCGCCCTCGGTGGCCCGGTTGCTCTCGCCGTGGTGGTACTCGTCGAAGCCGATGGCGCCACCGCGGGCGCGTTCCAGCAGCGACAGCACCAGCGGGGCGGAGTCGCCATCGCGCAGGCCGTCGTTGCTGAGCGGGAAAGGCGAGGCCAGCACGTACGCCCGTCCGGCGCCCAAAACCTGTTCGCCGACGCCGGTGACCAAGCCTGACTGTTGCAGCAGCGGTGTGAGATACGGGGCCGGCTCGATGGCCGGGCCGGTCGCCATGGGCACGTGTCTGACGCGGTTGCCGGCGTCGATCGGCTGGGCGGGCGTCGAGTCCCCGGCCGGGCGAGCGGCGTCGACGGTGATGCGCAGGCGGTCGAGCAGCGCGGCGGACGAGCCGAGCTGGTCCGCAGACAGCGCGAGCACCACGTCGGTGCCGTTGCCGAGCGCCTCCATCACCGCGTCGGCGTCGCCGGCGCTCAGCGGCGTGGTCGGGTCGACGATGAAGATCACATCGGTGGCGGAGGTGTCGAACTGACCGCTGATGCGGTGGACCTTGAAGCCGAGGTTGCCGAGCCAGTCGTAGAGCGCGAGCGTGCCCGCCTTGCCGGCCACGCGTGAGGAGGGGTCGCCATTCTGGCTGGGCGGTGCGGTGCTCACCACCAGCAGCACCAGCGCGACCACCAATGCGCCTGCGGTCAGCAGGTACGTGCCCAGGTTCCGCCTCATGCGCGCGCGACGCCCTGCCCTTGCGCCAGTCGCCGGACGGTCGCGCAGCGCTCGGCTGCGAGGTCCCAGTCAGCAGCGGTCACGACGCGCGCCCCGTACCACGCCCGCTCGAAGAGGGACGCGGCCGCTGCCAGAGCCACCAGGACGTCGCCATCGGCGTCGCATCGCGCCAGCAGCTCGCGTGTCGTCCACGCCGCGTCGAGGTGAACACGGCCGCGGAGCGCCACCTCGATGAGGGCCGAGCGGAAGGCGCGACGGATCGCCTCGCGATGGTCACCGGCCGCGGCGGCGCGCGCGGCCGCGCGCCATTCCATGTCGGGATCGTCGCCGGCGGCTGCAAGCTCGTCGACACGCGCGCCACGCGACGCCGCAGAGCCATGCCAGCGGCGCCAGGCCAGCAGCGCAGCGAGCCCGAGCACCGCCAGCGCCACCGCTATTCCACCCACCGCGCCCAGCGCCCTGGCGGCGCGGCCGAACACGCCGGCGAGGAAGTTGAGGATGGCGTCGATGAAGCCGGCCTGGTTGCTGTCGTCGAGATGCCGGAAGTCCGGCGATGAATAGACGTCGTGCAGGGTGTTGCGCGCTGCCGCGCCGTCGTAGTTGCACGTCGAGTGCGCCGGGTATGCGAGCGTGGCGCTCATCGCCTCGAGACGCATTCGGGCGTCGTCCGACTGCGGAGGAGCGGCCGACAGGTCGTTGAGCACCGGCTGCAGAGCGATGCCGCGGGATGGGTCGGCGCCGAGCAGGCCGCCCACGTCGTTGCGCGCTGTGACGACAGCGGCGGGCACCGCCGCCATCGCCGCGGCCGCAGCGGCCAGCCCCGACTGGTACTCAAGCGCCGTGCAACCCGCTGCGCGCGCCGGTGCCGCCAAACTGCACGCCAGCGCGACGCTGATGAGCGCGGCCGCGACACCGGCGCGGACCAGCCGCATCAAAGGTTGGCCGCGAGCATCTCGATGTCGAATGCCTCGCGACGGATGCGCACGTCGTAGTAGAGCAGCACGACGACGATGAAGCTGATCGGCTGGATCAGCACGCCGACGATCAGGGTCGCGAGTTGGTTCATGACCAGGCGGATGTTGTCGTCGCCGAATTGGGTGGCCACACTGAGCAACGCGGTCACCGTGGCGCTGAGGATCCCGGTGATCAACCCGACCAGCAGGGTGATGCCGAAGACGCGACCCGTGCAACTGCGCACCAGCCGCCAGCTCCGGCGCAGGGCGGCAACCGGGCCGAGATGCTCGAGGATGACGATCGGCGCGGCGAACAGCCAGCGGGTGTAGAAGACGACGATGGCGAAGGCCGCCGCGGGGATGATGAGCACGAGTAGCGCCGCACCCGCCTGTCCGGCGGCGACAACAGCGCCCAGCGACAGCAGGGCGACTGCGGCGAAGATGCCAAGCCCGACCAGGATCAACAGAACGGAGACGCCGATGACCGCGCCGATGCGGCGAGCCACCGCGCTGTAGACGGCTCCCACCGACGTTGGCTTGTCGAGGTAGATGTCGCTGACCGCCCTGGTCATCGCCGCGGTGGCCAGCGGTTGGACGAGCAGGACCTGCACCAGGAACAGGGCAACGGCGACCGCGGCCAGCGTGATCAGCGGCGACTTGAGGTCGGACAGCTGCTGCGACGTGATCGTCCCGCCGGCGGTCAGCTGTTGCAGGCGGGTGGCCGCGCCTTCGAAGCCGGTCAACCGATAGGCGACGTAGCTGAACAGCGCCAGGGGCACCTGGATCACGGCAGTGATGGCCACGATGAGGCGGAAGTTGCGGCGGTACAGGGTGAAGGCGGAGTCGAGCAGCTCGCCGACGGCCTGGGCGCGGAACCGGCCCGACCCGGGGAGAGCAGGCTGCTGTCCCCACCCGAAGACGGGCGGGCCGCCGGCAACGGGCGTCCCCCATCCCGGCACCGGCGCCCAGCCGGGCGGCGTGCCCCAGTTCGGTGGCGGCCACCCCCCCTGTGGCGGCGGTGGAGGCGGCGGCGGGGGCGGGCTCGCGCTCATCTGCCGGTATTCTGCCGCCCCGGTGTCTGCGGGGCGGTATCTTTCGCGTTCATGACCGCAGAGACGCTCACCGTTCTGCAGGGAGGCGCTCCCATCCTGGCGCTGGTGCTACACGGCTCCCCGTCCACGCGGCGGCGTCCCGGCACCGTGCACCTCAGCCTTCGTGGCCTGCCACGCCCCGAGCCGCCCGCGCCGGGTTGGGTCCTGGTCCGGCCCTCCCTGACCGGCATCGCGTCCGCCGACCTAGCCCTCCTGCATCCCGACGACGTGGCCGCGCCCGTCGGACCGCGGCGGCCACTGCCGATGGTTCCGGGCAGCGAGGTCGTCGGCGTCGTCGAGGAGGCATCGGGCACGCGCTGGGCGCGCGAAGGCCAGCGCGTGCTCGTTGAGCCCAATGCCGGCTGCCTCATCCGCGGGTTCGCCTCGTGCCCCCGGTGCATCGCCGGCGAGATGGAGCTGTGCGAGAACCGCGACCGCAACAGCCCCCTGGGGCCCGGCGCCGACGGTGGCGTCGCTGCCGGGGGTGGATGGAGCGAAGGGCTGCTGGTCAACGAGGAGATGCTGCTCCCCGCCGACGGGATCTCCGACCAGCGTGGCGTGCTGGGCGTCTCCCTGGCGACGGCCATCCACGCCGCGCTGCGCTGGAATCGCCGGGGCGATCGCGTCGCCGTGATCGGTTCCGGGACCACGACCCGGCTGCTCGTGGCCGCGCTGCGCAGGCTCCATCCCGATGTCGACATCACCGTGGTCGTCGACGCGCGGGGCCCGCAGCGATCCGGCCGTCGCCGTCGCAAGCTGCGCGGCGAGCCCGCCGCCGACGAGCGCATCGTCGCGGCCGCACTGCGCGACCTCGGCGCGGCGCGCGTCTGGCGAGACACTCCCGACCACATCGTCGACAGCACCGCAGCCCTGGTCAGCGCTCGGCGCATCCGCCAGCCGACCTCGGTCCTGCCGATCCTCGATCGCGGGCTGGACGCCGTCTTCGATTGCCGGGGGACCGCGGCCAGCGTGACGCTGGCGCTGGCGCTGCTGCGATCGGCCGGGACGCTGGTGGTGTGCGGGCGGATGGGCCGCCTCGAGCTCGACTGGTCGGCGGTGTGGGCGCGCGAGCTGACCATCGCCGGCAGTGGCGGCTTCGGGCGGGAGCCTGCCGGCTGGCGCACATTCGCGGCGGTCCGCGAGTGGCTCACCGATGCGAGCTTCCCCGCCGACAGCCTGGTGACCCATCGCTACCCGCTGGCTGAATTCGACAAAGCCCTGGCGACCGCGGCGGCAGGCGAGGCGGCCGGCGCGGTCAAGGTGGTGTTCGAGGACCCGTCCTCGCCTTTGCGCGAACGTCGCCCCCCGGCGGAGGACGACCTGCCGGTGGAGGAGTCGCCGCTGCTCCTCGCCACCAGCGCTGCGCATCTGCGGCGAACGGACGCAGGGCAGGGCTAGGGGGTGTCAGCCGTCCTCAGGCGGCGGCGGTGTCGGGTGTGCCGTCCGGCGGTGGGCCAGGGCCAGCGCGGTGCTTTTCAGCCCGGCGGCGTCGACCACCATGCGCGTGGTGCGCTTGCGATCGCGCGCGCGCAGCCGTGCCCGCTGGCGCGGGGTCAGCTCCTCGGGAACGTCGCGGTCATCGGTGGCCATGGCCCAACGGTACCGCAGGTCAGCGAAAA
The DNA here is from genome assembly GCA_039935655.1 of Candidatus Dormiibacter sp. Taxonomy (GTDB): domain Bacteria; phylum Chloroflexota; class Dormibacteria; order Aeolococcales; family Aeolococcaceae; genus Aeolococcus. Next base: position 10,869 of record JBDTJX010000011.1, read on the forward strand.
GCTCAGGCCGCCAGGGGTGGGTGGGAGCGGCGGCCGTGTAATACCGCCCAGCCGATGGCGGCGGCGCCGAGGGTGAGCGCGGCGGCGCCTCCCACGAGGACGGGCGCGGCACGTTCCATGCGCAGGACGCGCTGCCAGCCCGTGCGTTGCTGGCGCACCGCCTCCTCGAGCATGGCCAGCGACCGAGCGTAGAGACGATCCTGCTCCGCGCGCGTCAGCTGCGACTCCGCCAGCGCCTGGGCAACCTCGGCAGCGACGTTGAGCAGCGCTCGCACCGAGGGTGCCTGCTGACCCGAGCCGCCGCCGTCAAGCGCCCGGTCGAGGATGTCGGCAGTGGTCACCGTCGTCCCTCCATGGTTCGTTCCGCAGGCAGCGGCGCCCCGAGCTGCTTGCGCAGTGCTGTGATGGCGCGGAATGTCAGCAGCTTCACCGCCCCCTCGCTGCGTCCCATGATCTCCGCGATCTCCCGGTTGCGGAGGTCACCGCCGAAGCGCAGCAGGACGGCCTCACGCTGGTCGTCGGGCAGCTCCGCCACCGCGTCGCGGACCTCGGCCGCGCGGGCGCGCTGCTCGACGATGAGCTCGGGTGACAGCCCGTCGACCGGTTGGTGGGCGTCGAGGCCGACCCACGCGGGACGACGCGACTGGCGCGCCACCAGGTTGGAGGCGACGCGGTACAGCCAGGCCGAGTAGGGCACGCCTCGCCACTCGAAGCGGGGAATGTCCTCGATGGCTTTGGCGAAGGTTGCTGCGGTCACGTCCTCGGCGAGCTCCCGGTTCCTGGTCAGGGTGTGCGCGTACGCGAAGATCTGGTCCACGTAGCGCTCGTACAACGGCGCGAATGCCGCCCGGTCGTGCTGCGCGGCCTCGATCAGGAGGCGCTCCGCCTCGAGCTCTTCGGCGCTGCGATGGGCCACCTCAGCGCGCCCGAGCCGTCGGAGGAGTCACCCCACACAAGCCCTGCTGGTCAGCCGGGTTACGGGGACGCGCGGCCGTCAGAGCAGTCCGACGGCGCGGCCGGACTCGTCGAACGCGGCCAGTGCGCTGTCGAGCTGAGCCGAGGTATGCGTGGCGGTAACGATGGTCCGCACGCGAGCCTTGCCGCGGGCCACGGTGGGAAAGCCGATGCCCTGGGCGAAGACGCCCCGCTCCATCAGCGCATCGCTGAGAGCCATCGCCTGGGGAGCCTCGCCGCACATCACCGGTGTGATCGGCGTCTCGCTGTGGCCGATGTCGAAGCCCAGGTCCGACAGGCCCTTCTTGAGATAGCGGGCGTTGACCCAGAGCCGTTCGATCAGCTCGGGTTCCTGCTCGAGGACGTCGATGGCTGCGATGCAGGCCATCACCACTGCCGGCGGATGCGACGACGAGAACAGGAACGGTCGGGCCTTGTGGATGAGGTGATCACGCACCGTCTGCGACGCAGCCACGTACCCGCCAACCACGCCCACCGCCTTGCTGAGGGTGCCGATGTTGAGCGCGACGCGGCCGTGCAGGCCGAAGTGGTCGGTGCTGCCGCGGCCGTTGCGACCGAGCACCCCGGTACCGTGGGCGTCGTCGACCATCACCGCGGCCTCGTACCTCTCGGCACGTTCGACCAGGTCGGGCAGGGGCGCGATGTCGCCGTCCATGCTGAAGACGCCGTCGGTGATCAGCAGGACGCGACGGTATCCCTTGTCCCGCGCCTCTTTCAGGGCACGCTCAGCGTCATCGACGTCGACGTGCTCGTAGAGGATGCGGTCAGCCTTGGTGAGCCGGATGCCATCGATGATGCTGGCGTGGTTGAGCTTGTCGCTGACCACGCAGTCGCCCGTCTCCAGCATGGAGCCGATAACGCCGACATTCACGGTGTAGCCGCTCTGGAAACACAATGCCGCCTGGGTGTGCTTGAAGGTGGCCAGCCGCGACTCGAGCTCCTCGTGGATGGTCTGCGTGCCGGCGATGGTACGCACCGCACCGCTTCCCGCACCCCACTCGGTGGCCGCCTTGACCGCCGCCTCGATGAGGCGCGGATGGGTGTTGAGCCCCAGGTAATTGTTTGAGGAGAGGTTGACCAAGCGGCGGCCGCCGATGACCACCTCGGCCATCTGCGGCGACTCCAGCACGCGCAGCGGGCGGAAGATGCCCTCATTGCGCAGCGTGTCGAGATCCTCCTGCAGGGAGGCGTCGAGGTGGCGGACGGCGTCCGAGGTGGAGATGGATTCGATGGCCATGCGCAGACGATAGCTCGCCCGCAGGCGGACGCGGTCAGCCCGGGTGCAGCGACACCTTGCCGCACTGGCCGGACTTGATCAGCTCGATGACCGGCTCGATCTCGCTCATCGCGTAGTGGTGGGTGATGACCGCGGCGGGGTCGATGGCGCCGCTGCGCACGTATTCCATGGTCTTCGCCCACGTCTGCGGGATGCGCCTGCCAACCACGCCGTGCAGGCTGATGCCCTTCATGACGATGTCATCGGAGAGGTCGAAGGTGGTGGGCTCGTCGCCGATGCCCAGCAGGCTGATCCAACCCCCCGGCCTCACCAGCCGGGTGGCGGCGACCACCGCGCTGGGGGCGCCGCTCATCTCGAGTGCGCAATCGATCTCAGCACCGCCGGCGGCAGCGCGCACAGCCGCCTCGACACCGTCGTCGGCGACCACGAGGTGGGCGGCGCCCATCCGTTCGGCCAGGTCCAGGCGATAGCGATTGCGGTCGACGGCAATGACGGCGGCGGCGCCGTCAGCGCGGGCGATGGCGATGGCGGCGCAGCCGATCGGCCCGCAGCCGAAGACCACCACTGTGCGCCCCCGCAGCTCGCCGTACGAGCACGCGTGCACCGCGTTGCCGAACGGCTCGAGCGCGGCAGCCACCTCTGACGAGGTGTCATCGCGCACGGCAAACACGTTGGCCTGCGGAACGACCACCAGCTCCGCGAAGCCGCCGTCGACGTCGACGCCGAGGATGCGCGTGTTGGTGCAGACATGGAAGTCGCCACGCAGGCACGAGGGGCAGTGACCGCAGACGATGTGCGACTCCACGGCTACGCGGGTCGCCTCCGGCATCTCAGTGGCGGGCCCTCGTCCCACCACCTCACCGCAGATCTCGTGCCCGATGACGCGCGGTGGGTGCACGCGGGCAGCGGCCCACGGGTTCCAGTCGTAGAGGTGGACGTCGGTGCCGCACACGGAAGCGGCGGCGACGCGCAGGAGCAGCTCGCCCTCACCCGGCACCGGCTCGGGAACGTCGGCAAGGGCGAAGCCGGGCGCGGGGGTGGGTTTGATGACCGCCTGCACTGCGCGCGGATTATCCCCGTGAACCGGTGGCGATCGTCCGGAGGTCGACAGGTCGCGGTTTGTCCTCGCCGCGTCCGGGGACGCCGTTGAGACTCACGAGCGTCGCAATTGGAGCGCACGGAGTGGGGGTGATGGAACTCGACGGTGGATACGATCGTCCGCGGTCGCGCCCGGCCACGCGCCGCCGACCAGCGCAGGTCCCGCCGCTGCGGCCGCAGATGGCGCTCACCGTCGAGGCACTCGAGGTGTACGAACGCAATGGGGACGGGCACACGCTCGGACGCCACTGCGCGAACAGCCCGGCTGCCGAGTCCGATCGTTTGGCACGCCACCGCGAGTTGCCGGCCACGGGTTCCTTCACCGACGCGACGACGGCCCAGCGATCCGTCGAAGCCTGCGTGGCCGCGAACCGGGACGAGGTCGCGGACTGGTGCGCGGGGCAGAACCAGCGCCTAGTCATCGACCACGCCACCAAAGAGGTCATCGGCGCAGTCCTCACGCGCAGCCGGTGGGCGGCCGGGGACACGATGCCCCTGCCCGCGACCGAGCTGCGCGTGGTACTGCGACGCCACACCGGGTACGCGTCAGGCTTTGCCATCCTGACCGCCTACCCTCGACTGCCATGAAGAGCGGAGGTTCCGACATGTCCCGCCAGGAGATGCTCGACGACCCGGGGGCGAGCTACCCGCAGCTGCGTCAGTTCCTCGGTGGCTACTTCCACCAGGACTGGCCGCTCGACAGCGTTCGGTGGCAGGACGTCGCCGACGACTTCGTCGCCGAGTCGACGCGCTCCTCCGTCGCGCAGACGGCGGACGAGTTGGCCTCGCTGCTCGCCGACGGATTCAGTGACGAGGAGACGGAGGCCGTCCTCGAGGCCCTTGGTTGCAGCGTCAACCCGGCGGCGTTCCATCTTGGCGCGCGCGCTTGGTTGGCGGCGCTGCAGAGTCGCATCACCCGCGGCTGAGCGCGCGCGGGGCGTCGACGGTGCGGCTGACGAGCGCGACGAGATGCAGCACGAATGTCGGCACGAGCAGCAGCGGCGCGATGATCAGGGCGACGGTGTTCACCGGGCCACCGGCGAGGCGAACGATCATGAGCACGAACAGCACCAGGCCGATGGCCGCTGTGTTGCGCCTGCCCCAGACGGTGTGCACCAGCTCGGGGCGCTTGCCGGCGAGGAAGACGAACGGCGTTGCCAGGAACGGCCCCATGTACCTGACCAGGATCCCCGCGGCCAGCCAGCCCGGCGCGATGCCCAGCAGCCAGTTGCCCACTCCCGCCATCCCGAAGAACACGGCGTCCATGGCGGGGTCCATCGCCTTGCCCAGGGCGGTGACCGGGCCGAACCGCCGCGCCACGTAGCCGTCGACGAAATCGAGCATCCCCGTGCTCCCACCGACAGAGCACCAGAGGTAGAGGCCGAGGCTCCCCGGCAGCGACACCGCGGCACACACGACCAGTGGGAAAGAGAGCCAGGCGCGGATGGCGGTGAGGCCGTTGGGAATCCCGTAGCGGTCGACCCGCTGACCCTCGGGCGTCACCAGGAGGGGCGCGCCGAAGACCAGGAAGAGCGAGACAGCCGCCCACGATCCCAGCGCCCCGGCGCCCAGCGCAAGCAGCGAGTGGGGATCGTGCAGTTCGGCGAGCGGGATGGTGAAGCCCTCGGTGACCACCAGGCCGAGTGCCATCCACAGGAACAGGGAGTGGCGCAGCGCGGCGCTGCCGCGCAGCAGCGCGAACGACTCGTGGATGAGGCCCCGCAGCCCGGTCGCCGAGACGCCAGTGGCCGCCAAACGGTCTACGGAACTGCCAGGCAGGTGATCGTCTTGAGCACACCGCTGGCGCCCTGCACCCGCTCGACGACGAGCCGACCGATGCCCGCGATGTCATCCGCCTGCACCAGCGCGATCACGTCGTACTCCCCGGTGATGGCATCGGCGTTGAGAACCCCCTCGGACAAGCGCAGTCGCTCGACCACCTCGAGTGCCTTACCCGCCGTGGCAGTGATCAGAACGTACGCCCGAACCATCGCAGGTACCTCCGTGGCGGTCGCTGGGTCCCGACGATAGCACCGGCTCGCGCCGAACACTGGGCGCGTGCGCGGGGAGTCGGATTTGCGCAGGTGTAGCCCACAATTGAGCGGTGCCGTGGACCCTGCTGATTCGGATCCTCACCGGGGTGGTGTTCTGGAGGCTGGCGGGCGCGCGGCGCCGGGCGGCCGCGGCGCATGCGGCCGGTCGCACCGCGGGTCGAGCGGCGGCGAGCTCGCCGGCGATGCGGCGGCGCGTCCGCGAGGCGCGTGAGACGGCGTCGCTTGCCTCCCGACTGTTCATCACGGTCGGGTTCGGGATGGCGACAGCCCTCTGCCTGGCCGGCGGGACCAGCAGCGTCGTGCTGTCCCCCCGCTGGATCGGAGCCGTGCTGCTCGCCGTCGGCCTGTTCTTCGCGGTGCTGACCGTCCGCGAAGCGAGTCTGGCCCGCCGGCTGGTGAGGGTCAGGCGGCTGCGACGCCGCGACCGGCACCTCGTCGACGAGGTCCGGCCGTAGGACGCGTTCCTGGCGCCGAGTGGCGCCGAGGGAGGGGTACGGAAGGCGCTGACGGCCGCCTTCCGATCGGGGAGGGATCTGCCCTCCCCGGTTAAAAGATGTACGGAGCCACCCCGGCGGCCATCTGCGCGGCGTCCATGATGTTCTCGCTCACCGTCGGGTGGGCGTGGACGATCGAGCCGAGCTCGTCGACAGACAGCCCATCGGCGATGGCGACCGCCACCTCGTGGATGATCTCGACGGCGTGGACGCCCATCACGGTGGCGCCGAGCAGCAGGCCCGAGCCCGCGTCGGAGTACAGCTGCGCGACGCCGTCCGGCTCGCCCTCGCCGAGCGCTTTGCCGTTGCCGAGGAATCGTGCCTGGCCGGTCTTCACCTCGTGGCCGGCCGCTTTAGCAGTCTCCGAGTTGAGGCCAACCATGGCGATTTCAGGATGCGTGTAGATGCACGAGGGCACCACGGTGCGGTCGATCGCCATGACCTCGTGGCCCAGCGCGTTCTCGACGGCGCGGGCGGCCTCGGCGCTGGCAAGGTGGGCGAGCTGGGCCCCCCCAATGCAGTCGCCCGCACCCCAGATCTTGGGGTTCGCGGTGCGGAGGTGGTCGTCAACCTCCACATAGCCGCGCTCTGACAACGTGACGCCGGCATCCTCCAGCCCGATCCCGCCGGTGTCGGGCTGCCGCCCCACCGAGACGAGAAGCAGGTCGGCGGCGACGTCGGTGCCATCGTCGAGGTGGGCGGTGAGAGAGGTCTTGCGGTAGTCGACCTTTTCGACGCGACGCCCGGTGTGGAAGGCGATGCCCTCCTTCTCGACAAGCTTGCGGAACTGAGTGACGATGCGCGGATCGACGCCGCTCAGGATCTGCGGCAGCACCTCCACCACAGTCACCGCGGCGCCGAGCGGAGCGAACAGACTGGCGAACTCACACCCGATCACGCCTCCACCGATCACCAGCATCCGCTTGGGAATTCGTTCGAGTCGAAGGATGCCGTCGGAGGTCACCACCCGCGGGTGCTCCATGTCGATGCCGGGAAGACCGGACGCAACGGTCCCGACGCACACGATCACGTGGTCGAACTCGAAGCGCTCGCCGCCGGCGACGACAGCGTCGCCATCGATAGCCCCCTGCTCGCGCACCACGCGCACCTTCTTGCGTTTGCAGGCGGCTTCCACGCCCGAGCGCATCTTGACGACGACCTCCTCCTTGCGCTCCATCATCCGCGCGAAGTTGATGGTCGGCTCGCTGACCTCGATGCCGAAGTCGCCGGCATGGCGGATCTTGCGCAGCAGGTCAGCGCCGGCGAGCAGCGACTTGGTGGGGATGCATCCCCAGTTCAGGCACGTGCCGCCGAGCTCTGCGCGCTCGATGAGCACAACGTCTGCGCCGAGCTGCGCACCGCGCAGCGCGGCGACGTCACCCGCCGGGCCTCCGCCCAGGACGACGACCCGCTGACTCACGCGTCGCCGGATTTCTTGGGGCTGGTCGACGCCGCGAGCTTCTCGGGCTTGCGGATGTTGGCGATGTCGGCGTACTTGGCGGCGAGCGTCTGCGAGGTTGACAGCGCGGTGCTGACGATCCGCTCCTGCTCGAGGTGATGCGAGCCGGCATACCCCTCGGACGGGCTGGCGCGGCGCGGCCGGCCGATGTAGTCCCAACGGATTTCGTAGGGCCGGCGCAGGCCGAGCGGTCGTGCCAGGTGCAGCCAGGCACCCATGTTCGACGGCTCCTCCTGTACCCAGTAGATCTGCTCGAGGTTGGGATAGGTGCGAAGCAACGCGAGCACCTCCTCGATCGGCAGCGGGTTGAGCAGCTCGATTCGCGCGATGGCCAGGTCGTCCGCCTCCGCGCGGGTGGGGTGCAGCTCCAGCTCGTAGTAGATCTTGCCCGTGCACAGCAGCAGCGTGCGAACCTTCTTACGATGCCTGGCATCCGCCGACATGTTCGGGTCGTCGATGACCGGCTGGAACTCTCCCTCAGCCAGCTCGTCGAGCGAGCTTGCCGATTCCTTGAGCCGCAGCAGGCTCTTCGGGGTCATCACCACCAGCGGGCGCGGCGTCGGCGCCAGCGCCTGGTCGCGCAGGAGATGGAAGTACTGCGCTGCCGTCGACGTATTGGCCACGCGCATGTTGCCGTGCGCTGCGAGTTGGAGGAAGCGCTCCAGCCGCGCACTCGAGTGTTCGGGTCCGTTGCCCTCGTACCCGTGCGGCAGCAGCAGCACCAGCCGCGACCGCTGACCCCACTTGGCGAGCGCCGACGAGACGAACTGGTCGACGACCATCTGGGCGTTGTTGACGAAGTCTCCGAACTGCGCCTCCCACAGGACGGTGGCGGTGGGGTCGGCGGCGCTGTACCCGTATTCGAAGCCCAGGCAGGCCACCTCGCTGAGCGGGCTGTTGTAGACCTCGAAGGTCGCCGACGCGCCCACCAGGTGATGGATCGGGACCCACTGGGCGCCGGTCCGGTCGTCGTGGAAGACGAGGTGGCGCTGGCTGAAGGTGCCACGCTCGGTGTCCTGCCCGCTCAGGCGGATCGGGCGACCTTCGACCACCAGGGAGGCGAACGCGAGCGACTCCGCGGTTCCCCAGTCGATGCTGCCCTTCTCCATGGAGGCGCGACGCCGCTCCAGTTGCTTGCCCAGCTTCGGGTAAAGATGGAAGTCGTCGGGAACCGTGAGCAGCTGCTCGTTGAGCGAGATCAGGGTGGGGCGCGGGACTCGGGTCGACGGCCGCGGCGACTCGGTCTCGGCGGCGGTCGACTCCTCGGACTCCTCGACCGGCTCGGCGAGCGTGGCCTTGACCCGCTTGTGCGCTTCGGCCACCGCGCTGTACGCGGTCTCGAAGTCATTGGCGGCCTCAGCCTCGCTGATCAGCCCCTCGGCGACCAGCTTGCGCACGAACAGCTCGCGCACCGTCGGGTGGTTCTTGATCTTCTGGTACATCAGTGGCTGCGTGTACGACGGCTCATCGGTCTCGTTGTGGCCGAAGCGCCGGTACCCGATCAGGTCGATGACAACGTCGCGGTGATAGGTTCGGCGGTAGTCGTAGGCCAGACGGACCGCGTTGATGCATGCCTCGATGTCGTCGCCGTTGACGTGCACGATGGGCACGTCAAACCCCTTGGCGAGGTCGCTCGCGTAGCGAGTCGACCTGCCGTCGGCCGCCTCGGTCGTGAAGCCGACCTGGTTGTTGGTGATGAGGTGCACGGTGCCGCCGGTGGAATAGCCTGGTAGTGACTGGAGGTTGAGCACCTCGGCGACGACACCCTGGCCGGCGAAGGCGGCGTCGCCGTGGAGCAGCACCGGGACTGCCGCCATGGGATCGACGTGGAGCAGCTCGGAGTTGCGCTTGGACTGGTCGGCGCGCGTCCACCCTTCGACGACAGGATCGACGGCCTCGAGGTGCGAGGGGTTGGAGAGGAGGCGCACGGTGATGCCCTTGCCGGTGTCGGTGACGTACGTGCCGGTGGCGCCGATGTGGTACTTGACGTCACCTGTCGGGGCGTCGCTGATCGTGCCCACCGCACGGCGCTGCTCACCGCGTTCGAACGCCGCCAGGAGCGATTCGTACGGTCGATTGACGACGTGGGCGATGGTGGCGAGCCGGCCGCGGTGTGCCATGCCCATGATCACCTCGCCGATGCCGTCGTCGGCGATGGCGCTGAGCAGGTATTCGAGCATCGGGACCATGGCGTCGACACCCTCGGCGGAGAACGTCTTCTGCCCGAGGAAGGTGCGCCGCAGGTAGCGCTCCATCGCCTCCACCTTGGTGAGACGTTGCAGGAGACGGCGCTTGGCATCCGCGTTGAACGGCAGCCGATACGCCCCGGACTCGATGTGCTCGCGCAGCCACACCCGCTGCTCGTGGCTGGCGATATGTTCGATCTCGTAGGCGATGGTCCCGCAGTAGGTGCGCCGGAGGTTGGGGAGCACCTCGGCGAGCGTGCGACCGGGCACGTACACGCGGAGCAGGTCGGCCGGGAGCTTCTCCATGACCTCCGGGGTCAGCCCGTACGTCCCCGGCTCCATCGCCGGGTCGCCGATGGGTGGCGTGCCCAGCGGGTCGAGGTGCGCCCCGAGGTGTCCATGGGTGCGGTGCGCCTTGATCAGCGACGTCGCCGCCTGCATCGCGCCCAGCAGCTGCCGTGATGGTTGGCCGGCTTCGACGGCGGCGAGGTGTGCGGCCGAGTCGGCGGGGGGCGACGTGTCGACGGGGCGCTGGATCTCAGCCGCGGGAACGCCCGCCCCGAGGCTTTCAAAGACGGCGTCGTAGAACCCGTCCTCGCCGCGCAGAAGTGCTTCGATGCGACCGAGGAACTCTCCGGACTGTGCCCCCTGGATGACGCGGTGGTCGTACGTCGAGGTCATGGTCATGACCTTGGCCACGCCGAGCTCGCGCGGCCGCGACTCCGGTGCGTCGCGCCACTCGGCGGGGTAACCGAGCGCGCCCACTGCGACGATGGCCCCCTGCCCGGGCATCAGTCGCGGGACTGACGCGACCGTGCCCAGGCCGCCGACGTTGGTCAGGGTGATGGTTGCTCCGCGCAAATCCTCGGCGACAAGGGCGTTGGTTCGCGCACGCTCGATCAGACGCTCGTACTCGCTGCGGAAGGCGGCGAAGTCGAGGTTTCCCGCGTCCCTGATCACTGGCACCACCAGGAACCGGCTGCCGTCCTTGCGCCGCGTATCGACGGCAAGACCGAGGTTCACGCCGCCCTCGACGCGGGCGGGGTGCCCCTGCTCAGTCCGGGCGAAGTGGGCGCTCATCGCCGGCATCTCGGCGGCCGCTCGTGCGACCGCGTGGCCGATGAGATGGGTGAACGAGACCTTCATCTCCTGGCCCTTGGTCGCCAGGGCGAGGTTCAGCTCGCGGCGGCGGGCGTCGAGGACGGTGACCGGCAGGCTGCGGAACGACGTCGCGGTGGGAATGTCGCGGCTCTGCTCCATGTAGTCGACCAGCGCTGCGGCCGGGCCGCGCAGCTCGACGGTGGCGCCGTTCGCGGGCGCCGTTGGCGCCGTTGGCGCGGTTGGCGCGCCAGCAGCTGTGGTGGGTGCCGACTCCGCGGCGGGAACTGCTTTGACGTCGCCGCTGCGGACCATGGACCCGGGGCCGCTGCCGGCGACCATGCGGAGGTCGACGCCGCGGATGGCGGCCGCGCGCCGGGCCAGCGGTGAGGCGTTGGCGCTGCTGTTCCCGTCCGACTCAACCGCGGCGGCCTCGGGCGGCGCTGCCGAGGCGGGAGGTGCCTGCGGTTCTGGTGCCTCTGCCTCCGGCGCCGGCTCGGCTGTGGGCGGGGTGGCTTCGTCAGCCGGTTGTGGAGCCTGGGCCGCAGCGGCGCCGTTGGCTCCGGGCGCAATGGTGGCCAGAGTGGCCCCGACGAGCACGGTGTCACCCTCGTTGGCGACGATGCTCTCCAGCGTGCCCGCGGTCGGTGAGGGCACCTCCACGTCGACCTTGTCGGTGGTGACCTCGACGAGTGTCTCGCCCTCGGCGACGGTGTCACCGACGGCTTTGAGCCAGCGTGAGACGGTGCCCTCGGCCACGGATTCGCCCATCGCGGGGAGGGTGAGAGAGACGCTGTCAGGCACTGGTTGAAGAACTTCCGATCGCGGGTGCCAAGGGTGGCACCCCGCTGATGATGATGGTTGGACGCTCCCCCATCATCGCACCACGGGGTTGGCACGAGGCTCCGATCGGAGAACACGCGGGCAACTGCCGTTCGGGGTGACCCGCGCGGCGATCCACATCTTCCCGACCCTCGGACTCGCTGCCCCCCTCAGGCGAAGCGGTAGATGTGGCCGGCGTCCGACACGTAAACGGCTCGGTCGGGGCCCTCGACCACGTCGAGCGTGCACTGCGAGGGCCCGGGCGACACGGTGGCGTGCGGGGTTCCCGGTGTGACCACCAGCATGCCTCGCCCGTAGGTGCAGAACACCAGGTGACCTGCGTAGGCCGCGGGACCTGAGGCGTCGATGAACGCCGCCCCGGTGGGGATGACAGTGCTGTTCTCGCTGCTCCAGTCGGGCGCGATTCTGCCGTGGCAGCCTGCTGGCCCCGCCAGCGGGTGCGAGTAGCCGTAGCAGTCCGGCCACTGGTACCCAGCGCCTCGCGACAGTGACAGGATCAAGGTGTCGTAGCCGGTGCCCGGGCTGCCCGCATCGCCGGATGGCCCGTTGCTGGTGATGGCGATCTGGCCGCTGGCGGCGACCGCGATCCCGAACGGGTTGCGAAAGCCGTACGCCCACACCGGGTTGGTTGGCCCGAAGGGGTTGTCGGCCGGGATGGTCCCGTCGGGCTTGTAGCGCAGGATCTTGCCGCGCGGGTCCGATGTGTTCTGCGCCGCACTCGCCTGGTGCTCCTCACCGAGCGTCACGTAGAGCATGCCGTCATGCCCGAAAGCCACACGGCCGCCTTTGTGGCAGCAGTCCGCCCCCGATGGGAAGGTCAGCAGGACCTTCGCGCCGACGCCGGTGCCGGCGCAGTCGTGCCATCGGATCACATGCTGCTGGGTGCGGTTGGCGTCCGAGTAGAACGCGTAGACGAAGCGATCGCTGGCGAAGGTGGGGCTGAGTGCCAGGCCGAGGAGGCCGCGCTCGCTGTACGAGCCGTCCGACTCGGTCGTGACGGTTGAAACCGTCGCGAAGGTCCTGGCCGCCCCGTTCTGCCAGACGCGGACCGTCCCCGAGCGCTGCGCATAGAAGAGCCGGCCGTCCGGCGCGAAGGCGAGCGCCGTGGCGAAGGCGGCTGGGATCGTCCCCGAGGGAGGCGACTGCTGGGCCACGGCGCAGGGGTCCGCCGTGGGTGTCGGAGCGATGGTCGGGGCGGCGGTCGGCGGCATCGGGGTGGCGGTGACAGTGGCGCTCGCCACCGGCGTCGACCCGCAGGCGCTGGCGGCAACCGCGACCGCGAGGCAGGTGAGCAGGCGGCGATGACCGGCCACGCCCACAGACTCGCACAGATATGCCGCTCCGCGTGGCGGCGAAACGGCGCGCGGCGCGCTTGCCCAGTACCACCGATCTGTGTATGCTCGTGGTGGTCAGGGTCGGAGCGCGCGGCGGCGGGGCGGCGCGGCAATGGAGCGCGGCCATGCGTTTGCTCTCACCGCGAATCCTCGTCCCGGCAGCGATCGTGCTGGTCGGCTGGGGTGGCGCCCACCTGCTGACCCAATCGAGCAGCCTGGCGGTGCAGCCGGCCACCTGGCCGGTGGCCTCGTCCCCATCGGCGGCGCCGGCCCCGGCGACACCGGTGACAGCGGGAACCGGCCCAGCGCCTTCGTCGACGCCGAGCCCCTCTGGTGGCATCCCCATCCTGCCGGGAGCGCTCCAGCAGCTGAACGGCGACACGCGCGACACAGCGATCGGGCTGTACGCGCTCATCCAGCAGCTCGAGGCGGCGCTCCGCGGCCATCTTGACGACCTGGTGCGGCAGCTCGAGCCCGGTCGCTGAACCGCGCTCTCTAGACCTCGCCAGGCTCGTTGGGTGGCGGCTCGATGGGCGGCGGGTCGTGGTGGTCGTGTCGAGCCAGGCGCTGCTTCTCGGCGCGGCGCTCGCGGCGGAGCGCGCCCACGCGGCGGATCTCGGTGGCCTCCACCGTCAGTGAGACTCGGTCGGTCGGGCGCAGCGGCGGCAGCGGAGGACCGGGATGCAACCGCGGGCCGGACCACAACGCCGGGACGACGTCGAGCTCGGCGGCGAGGACGTAGGCGGCCTCCTCGTAGTTGACCCGCCATCCCTTGAAGTGCACCCACGCGGCGTCGGGGTAGCGCTCGAACTCCATGCCCGCGGCGCGAGCACGCTCCGCGGCGTCCACGAACTCCTCTTTCGTGAGCTGGATGTCGTCGTCCGGGTTGGGGTCATCCGGCACGGGATGGCCCAACGCCCCCGCCAGCTGTCGAAACGCCAGGTAGCCGACACGCATCATGTTCCGTGCCGGCGCGGGCACGGTGATCGGGCACAGCGCAAGGTGCATCGCCGCGGCGTCGAGGATGGAGAGCAGCGAGACGACCCACGAGCGTTGCGCGCTCGGCGAGCGGAAGTACAGCAGCACCGGGTACGCCGTGTGGCTCTCCGACACGTCTGCGGCCCACACCATCCAGCGGTCGTACATCTCGCTGAGCCCGTCGAGGTTGTCGATGGATGCGGAACGAACCAGCACCTCCGGCCCCCAGCCGGGCGTCCCCGCGACTCCCTCGAGCATCGTCACCAGGGTTTCGCGCCGGTTGTACGACGCGTACAGGACGGGGAGATAGGCGATCTGCAGGGTGATCACAACCAAGCCGGTGACCGCGGCCAGGTAGACGATCGCCGTGGGCAGCCCGTCGTGCGGTGCCGCGATTCCCAGGGTGAGCATCGACGAACCGGCGATGCGAAACCCCTCGCCGAGGTCGGTGGTGAAGGGCCAGAGCATCAGCGCGTAGCCGGTGAGAAACAGCACCAGCCACGCCAGCAGCGTGGAGATGAGGTACGCCGCCGATGCGTAGGCGTGGAGGCGGTCGCGCGCCTCGTAATCGTTGACCCGCGCCGCGGCCACCCTCACCGGGTATGCGGTCAGTCGGAAGAG
>JBDTJX010000012.1:0-3650 GCA_039935655.1 Candidatus Dormiibacter sp.
CGACTTAGCCACGGGAGCACTGTGTGGCGCGATTGGCGGGTAAATCAAACGCAAGCTGTCCATGCGCGTCACATCCTCACCAGCTTCGACGTGAATGCACGGGCACAAGAAGGTCGATGGGTGACCGGAGAGCTCGATCAGCTGACGCCATGGGCGGCCACGGCGCCAGTTCATCGTGTGAGCGTTGGTGGCGGTCGAAGCCCAGTCAGCGCCTACCGCTGGTCAGCCCACACCGCGTGGCCCGGGGTCAAGAAGCAACCGCCATGGGTCACCGTCTCCTCCCCCACTCGCCGCGCCGCCACCATTGCGCTCAGCACACCTGCGAATGCTCGGTCGGTGCGGGCAGAGACCCCTACGATCGGAACGCGCCGGTGGCTGGCGCTCTGCACGGCCACAATGAATGGGACCTCAACCACGGTCGCACCAGGTGCGCGCAGGGGATCGAGCAACTCCGCGATCGCGGGAATCTCGACCGCCTCAAGCCCACCGTCCCGCCACAAGAGGGGGCACCACGAGGCCGGGCCGGCGCGCGTGGGAGGCCGCCCGCCGGCGTACCCCGACCTGCTAGTTACCGCCAACCATGGCGGTTACGGTGGCCATTTGGGCCCCAAATGCCGCGGCATTGTCCGACACTGGGCACCCCGCGCCATCACGACGGCTCCCCGATCCGTATTCAGAACGGCCCTCCACGGCCCCGCGCGACACTCCGAGACGCCGCGGTCGTCGTTCTCGAAAAGCGGTGAGGTTAATAGCGTCCGTGGGTTCGAATCCCACCCTCTCCGCCATTTTCGTATTTAGAACCTGATAGCTCAACACTCAGCAGACATGCCCGGTGTGCCCAGTCCATGGTGACCGCCTGGGCCCCGCCGAAACGCGTCAAAGTAGTTCCGGTCCACCATGGCCGTTTCTGTGCGTATTCGGGTTGGCCGTCCGGCGGGCCTCATTGCGCAGCGAGCCGCTCCCCAAGAGCGGTGCGGTGGCTCAGAAACGAATCTCGCTGGAGTCCATCGGAGCGTAGGCTGGGGAGCCGCGCATGATGGACAGATTTGGCGGACCGGATAAGCAAGGACGGGATGACTTCACGACTCGACGCCCTGTGCTTCGACGCGAACGATCCGGGCCGCCTTGCGCGCTTTTGGGCGGACGCGCTGTACTGGGAGATCCACGACGAGATCCCTGACGAGATCGGTGTCGTGCCAACGGATGACACCAGATTCCGTATTCGCTTCGAGCCGGACCCGAACAAGAAGACGGGCCAGAATCGTAACCATCTCGACCTGACGACCACGTCCATCGATGACCAAAACGAAACGGTCCGAAGGTTGGTCGAGCTTGGCGCCCGTCACATCGAGATCGGTCAGGGCCTGGACGAACCTCATGTCGTGCTCGCCGACCTCGAAGGCAAAGAGTTCTGCATCATCGAGCCGACCAATAACTTCCTGGCTGACTGCGGACGCCTCGGAGCGATCAACTGCGACGGTTCGAGAGAGGCCGGGTACTTCTGGAGCGCCGCGCTTCCATCTGCACTTCACTCCCACCTACTCGTCGTGGATCAACCAGGTGGAGCGTTGGTTCGCTGACCTCACCGAGAAGCAGATCCGCCGCGGAACCCACCGCAGCACCCACGCCCTGGAAGATGCGATCCGCCTCTACGTCATGCTCAACAACGAGAGAATCCCAAGCCATTCGTGTGGTTGAAGACCGCCGATGACGTCCTCGCCAGCATCGCTCGCTTCTGCCTACGCACTTCCGAGACAGGACACTAGAGGGGATTCGAACTCTCGTCCCATCGCGCGAGCAAAACCACGGTGTTGCGGTTCGGCGACGCTAACTTAAGCCTGGCAACCCGACGTCCGCGCGGACAGCCCGTCAGCCTCGGTCGCGACCCAGTTACCGCCAACCATGGCTGCTACAGTGGTCATTTGGGACCCACGGTCACCGGCATCGCCGCGGACTCGCCTGCGGCCGCCGGAGGTCGACCGCGGCTCCAACGCCGTCTCGCGTCCGTCGCCGCCATGCTGATCGGCGGGCTCATCGGCGCGCTGGTCGCGGTGCGTGGTTCGACGCTGGCGTTCATCCTCGCGCCCCTGCTACTGCTTCCTGTGAGCGTCGGCGCCGGCTTGGCGGCCCGCCCGGACGCGGGATGGACGCGACCGCGGTAGTGGGGAGCCGCGCATGATGGCGGTCCATGGCAGGGCGTCGAGGCAACCTCGAGCGCTACTCGGGCTGGAAGACGGCGATGGTGTTGCCATCGGGGTCCTTGAACCACGCCGAACGGCCGATGGCGGGCGAGGTGACGATGTGGTTCACCGTCTTGAACGTCTCTGTGTCGTACTCATCGAACACGACACCGCGGCCGGCGAGCTCGGCGACGTCCCTCTCGATGTCGGCGGACCAGAAGCGGACCTGGGTGTGGTCGGCACTGTTGGCTTTGCCGCGGCCGTAGACGAGGATGGTTGTGCCGTCACCGCACTCGAACAACAGGTGGTTCTTGATCGTGTCGGGCGACAGCTTGAGGCCGACCATTTCCCCGTAGAAGACCCGACTCCGATCGAGATCGGTGGACACAAGCACGGCGGAAACCTTGTTCTTGCTGATCATGGTGGCTCAACCTCTCACTGTGAAGATGCGGGTGCGGTCTTGGCCGGAGGTGGGTCGATGACGGCGGCGTCGCCGACCCACATGTGTCGCTACGGCAGGACGGTGACGAGGTCGATCTCTGTCTCCTGCGGCGGGGTCGGGAAGCCACCGGGAACGCCGGCTTGGAGCTTGGGCAGCAGAATTCCGTCACGGAAACGCTCCCAGCTCTCCTTCGACTCGTGCACTGCCACGATGGTCCATCCGCCCGGCGAGACGCCGGCAGCGTGGAAGATCTGGCCGTCGGGAATTTGCCCCGGGCCCGGATGGACCGCAGCGATCGATGCCTCGTAGTTCTCCTTGGTGCCGCCGGGGAAGTGGTGGACAACGCCGAATGGCATGGCAAGACCTCCTTTTGTATGTGGTACCTTTCCTTCGGTATGAAAGTATCTTCCATGGGGAGGGCGCCGCTTGTCAAGTGGTTCTGACGGGGATGAGTTCTTGACCGAGGCTGAGTTCCGCGCATGGTCCGGCGCGCTCAGGTTCACGAACGAGGCCATGCGCGCGCTCGACGAGGCGCTCACCGCCAACCATCGCGTCTCGCTGCGCGAGTTCGACGTGCTGATCACCTTGTTCAACGCACCGGACAACCAGCTGAAAATGAGCCAGCTGGCGGAGCGGGTCATGCTGTCACCCGCCGGACTCACGCACCTCGTCACTCGCCTGGAGCGGGACGGCCTCGTGAGGCGCCGCGTCGACGGTGGCGATCGCCGTTCATTCTTCGCCGCGCTGACGCGAGAGGGTCATAGCCGGCTCCGGGACGCGCGCCCGACCCACAACGAGATCATCCGCGAGCACCTGACCCGCCTACTCACAGCCGCGCAGCTTCGCGCCCTCGGCGATCTGTGGCCGAAGGTCATGACGTCGGACGTCCAAGGTACTGACACGACTTAGCCACGGGAGCACTGTGTGGCGCGATTGGCGGGTAAATCAAACGCAAGCTGTCCATGCGCGTCACATCCTCACCAGCTTCGACGTGAATGCACGGGCACAAGAAGGTCGATGGGTGACCG
>JBDTJX010000013.1:0-110365 GCA_039935655.1 Candidatus Dormiibacter sp.
GTATGACCGGAGGCGGCAACGAGTCGCCTCCGGTCCGCCGGCGTTCGGTCATGGGTGGTATATGGTGGCGTGTGACGCCTGCTCCCCCTCTCCGCAGCACTCCGTCGGGCGGTCATTCCCCTTCCGCTTCATAAAGGTTCACATGCCCAGGCGGCTGCTTCTGACAGTGCTCGGCGCCACCGCGGTGGTCGCCGCCGTCATGGTGCGCGGCCCGATGACAGCCGCCGCGGCAGTGAACGCGGGCGCGCCGTCGGGCGGCTCATCCGGCCACGACATCTCCTGGCCACAGTGCGAGGCCGCCTACCCTGTCGACGGGGCGTTCGGCATCGTCGGCGTGACCAATGGTCGCCCCTGGTCGGCCAACCCCTGTCTGACGGCGCAGTACCAGTGGGCGGCAGGGTATCCGCGGATCCCCGACATCTACATGAACACGGCCAACCCCGCGCCGTCGAGCAGTTACTACTGGCCCACCTCCGGCGCCCAGGACCCGGCGCTGTGTGGGGACGCCACGTCCACCACCGACCCGGGCTGCGCCTATGACTATGGCTGGCACGCCGCGGCGAACGCGCTGGCCACGGCGACGGCCGCGCTGGGCGACTCCCCAAATGGGATGTGGTGGCTCGATGTCGAAACGGGCAACACCTGGAACGGCGACGGGCCGTCGAACGCGGCCGACCTGCAGGGCAGCATCGACTACCTGCTCGCCCAGCACGTCGCCGGCGTCGGTGTCTACTCGACCGCGTTCCAGTGGGACGCCATCACGGGTGGCTACTCGACCAGCAACGCATCCACCTATGCGACGGCATGGCACCCGGAGTTCACGTCGCCGAACGGCATCTCAACTGCTCCGTCGTGGGTGGCCGGCGCGTCCGGGCCGTCTGATGCGCTCGCATCATGTAGCAGCTCCTTTTTGGGAACCACCACCTGGCTGGTGCAGTACATCTCCGGCGCTGTCGACGCGGACTACGCCTGCAGGACTGCGCCAACGCGGCTGCCCAGCGACTGGATCACAGCCTCGTAGTCGGTCAACGCGCCTGCGGCTCGGCGTTCGCGGGCGTTGACGCCAGGGGTGTGGCCACCGCGTCGAGAAGCTGCACCGTGTAACTGTCCTTGGGGTGCTGCAGGACCTGCTTGGTCGGGCCCTGCTCGACGATCTTCCCCTTGTTGAGAACAATGATCTCGTCGGTGACCACCCGGGCGCTGAGCAGGTCGTGCGTGATGTAGAGCAGGCTCAGGCCGCGTTCCTGCCGCAGTCCGGTGAGCAATTTCAGGACCCCAGCCCGCAGCGACACATCGAGCATCGAGACGGGCTCGTCGGCGACGATCAGCTCGGGGTTGCAGGCCAGCGCACGAGCGATGACGACGCGCTGGCGCTGACCGCCCGAGAGCTGATGGGGCAACTTCGCCGCGTACTGGGCCGCGGGCGTGAGGCCGACGGTCTCGAGGAGCTCATGCGCTCGCGACCTCGCCGCGCGTGGGGACATGCGCAGGAAGTTCTCACAGGGGCGGACGATCGTGTACTCGACCGTGTGGAGTGGGTTGAGCGCGCCGTATGGGTCCTGGAAGACCATCTGTACACGGAGGTGAAACTGACGCTTCGAACCGGCTCGCAGTCGCTCCACGGCGATGTCGCCGAACCTGATCGACCCGCTGGTGGGTCGCTCTGACGCGGTCACCATCTTGGCCAGCGTGCTCTTGCCGCTGCCGCTGGCGCCGACGAGGCCGACGGCAGCGCCCGGTTCGAGGGTGAAAGACACGTCGTCCACGGCGACCACGGCCTTCTCGCGGCGTCCGCGGTTGGCGTAGATCTTGGAAACGCCGCTGACGATCAGCGGGGGGACGGCGGACTGTTGCACGTCAGCGGGCACCGGGCGCCTCCGCAGCAACCGCCCGCGCGGCCGGCGCCCTGACATGGCACGCCGCGCGGCCCCGGCCGAGCGGCGCCAACGGTGGGTCCGTCTCTTTGCAGATCTCCACCGCCAACGGGCAGCGCGGCTCGTAGGGACATCCAGCCATGGCCAGCGACAGGTCGGGTGGATTCCCGGGAATGCCCTCGATGCGCACCTCGTCGGCGCGCGGGTCGGCGTAGCAGTTGAGCAGGGCCTCGGTGTACGGGTGGTGCGCGCCCCGCGCCAGGTCCGTCGATGGCTGGTCCTCGATGATCCGGCCCGCGTACATCACCATGACCCGGCTCGTGGCTTCGAGCACGACGCCCAGGTCGTGACTGATGATCACCGCGGTGAAACCCTTGTCGTGCTGCAGGTCTTTGATCGTCTGCATGATCGCGCCCTGGACGATCACGTCCAGCGCGGTCGTCGGCTCGTCGAACACGATGAACCGCGGTTCCAGGGCGAGCGCCAGCGCGATGGCGACCCGCTGCCGCATGCCCCCGGAGAGTTCGTGCGGGTAGCGACTGAGAACCTCAGCATCGAGACGGACCATGTCGAGCAGCTCGGCACCCCTGGTGCGCCCCGCCGCACCGAGGTACTTCTCGCCCTCGCGCGCATGGGCGTTGAAGATGTCACCGAAATGGTGCTCGACGGTTCGCACGGGATTCAGCGCGTTCATCCCGCTCTGGAGCACGAGAGCGAACCCATTGCGTCGCTGGCGGCGCAACTCTTCGCCGTCGAGGGTCGAGATGTCGACACCGTCGAATGAGATGGTTCCGCTTTCGAGGTGGGCGGGAGGGCGCAGCATCCGCGTCAGCGCGAATCCCAGCGTTGTCTTGCCGCAGCCGGACTCCCCCACCAGCCCGACGAATTCGCCCTGCTCGAGGGTGACGTCGACGTCGCGCACCGACCAGATGCGCACCCCGCGGGCCGGTGTGTAGGCGACGTTGACGCCGCGCGCCTCCAGCAGTGCCATCACTTCTCCCGCAGGCGCGGGTTGGACAGCGCGTCGACGCCGAAGTTGACAAGCGTGAACGACACGGCCAGCAGGGCGATCGCCAGCCCGGGCGCGAACACGAGCACCCACTGGCCGCTCAGCAGCGCGTTCTGCTGCTCCGCGAAGTACAGAATGGTTCCCCAGCTGACAGTGCTCGGGTTGCCCAGGCCGAGGAATTCCAGGCTGGCCTCGGCCATGATCGCCGCGGTGGCTGCCGCGAAGAAGCTGGCCGCAACCAGTGACGTCATGTTGGGCAGGATCTCGCGGAACACGATGCGGAACAGGCGTTCACCCGAGAACACCGCCGACGTCACGTAATCGCGGTTGCGCAGCGTTGACGCCTGGCTGCGGATCACCCGCGCGCCGGTGGCCCAGCTGGTGAAAGCCACGACCAGCACGATGGTCCACACGGAGCGGCCCTGGAGATACGCGGCGAGGATGATCATCAGTGGCAGCGCGGGGATCACCAGGGCGAGGTTGGTGATGAAGCTGAGCACCTCGTCGATCGGCCCAGGCCGGTAACCCGCCACCAGGCCGATGGCCACGGCGACCAGCGTCGCCAGCGCTCCTGCACCCAGCCCGACCAGGAGGGAGATGCGCGCTCCGTACACCATCTGCGAGAACACGTCCTGGCCATTCCCGGTGGTGCCGAACCAGTTGGTCGCACTGGGACTGCTGTACGGCGCGAAGTCGGTGGCGGTCGGTGAATGTCGTGCGATCAGCGGGGCGAACACCGCGACCAGGATATTCAGCGCGATGATCACCAGGCCGACGCGTGCCTTGCCGTTGCTCCAGAGCGTGCGCAGTGCGCGACCCACGAAGCGCAGCGGCCCGGGGATCGCGTCACTGGTCGGACCGAGCGGGACCTGGGCCTCCGCCCCGGGAACCTGCGGTGGTGGCGCGCTGGTGACGATGGTCACTGCTGGCGTACCCGCGGGTCCAGCCGGACATAGAGAAGATCGACGACAAAGATGGCCAGCAGCATACTCATGGTGATGACCAGGAACAGTGCCTGCATGAGCGGGAAGTCGTGGTTTGACACGGCGATGTAGAGGAGGTTGCCCAGCCCCGGGTAGCTGAACACCCCCTCGACGAGGACGGACCCGCCGACGATCGCGCCCAGCGACAGGCCGAACGCGGTGACGTTGGGCAGCAGCGCGTTGCGCGCGGCGTACAGCAGGGCCACCGTCCTGGGTCGCAGACCATTGGCCTCGGCGAACGTGACGTAGTCCTCTCCCAGCGTGTTGATCATGTTGTTGCGCATGCCAAAGACCCAGCCGGACAAGGTGGTGATGGCAAGGGTCAGCGCGGGCAAAACACTGTGGTTGAAGGCGTCGGCAAGGAATGACGGGCTCAGGTTGGGCGTGAGGCCGGCGCTGTATCCGCCTTTGAGCGGAAACCAGCCCAGTGTGTATGAGAGCCAGTAGATCGCCAAGAGGCCGAGCCAGAACGGAGGAAAGGCAGCCAGGAAGGTGGCACCGACGGTGATCGTGGAGTCAGCGGTCTTGCCGCGCCGCCACCCTGCGTACACCCCAAGGAGCGTACCGATGATGAAGGCGAAGATCGTCGTCGTGCCGACCAGCACCAGCGTCCACGGCAGCGCCTTGCCGATCGTCTGCGCAACCGTCTCGGTCGGGAATGAGAACGAGGTCCCGAAGTTGAGGTGGAGGAGGTTGGTCAGGTAGTCCCAGTACTGGGAGATCACGCTGCCGTGTGGCGCCCCGAGCTGGATCTCGATCGCGGCGCGCTCGGCATTGGTGACCGGCACCCCGGTCGAGGCGATCTTCGCGAGTGCTGCGTCAACGGGCGAACCGGGCATCAGGCGGGGAAGCGCGAAGTTGAGCGTCAACGCCGCCCACAGGGTGACGAGGAACAGAAGCACCTTCCGGCGCAGGTACCTCATGGCGCGTTCCCCGTCACCGTCATTGCGTTCAGCCTGGTCAGGCCGCGTGGATGTGGTTCACCACGGTGAGGATGGCGTTGTTGTATGGAGTTGGCAGGGTGTACGGGTTCGATGCAGACGGCCACCCGGTGAAATGCTTGGTCGAGAAGAGGCCCCAGCTGCCACCGTAGTACATCAGCACCACGGGCACTTGGTTGTACATGATCTGCTCGAGCGCGTTCGTCGCCTGCTTCTTCGCTGAGTCGCTTGTGGCGGCCGCCAGCGTGGTGAGCGCCTGGTCGGCGGACGAGTCCTTGAAGCGCTCGAAATTGTTGGTGGTGGGCGTGTGCACCGGAGCAGCGAACGAGCTGTTCAACGCCTGGTTGAAGTCCGTGTACGGGCTCCCGGAGCCACCGAACCCACCGATGGCCGCGTCAAAGGTGCCCCCTTGGATCGCCGACGAGTACTGGGCGAACTGCGGCGTGTCGAGGGTGACGTTGATACCAACGGTGCCGAGCTCGGTCGCGACCTCGGTGGCCGCAGCGACCCAGTCGCTGAAGCTGCCGGGCATGACCAGCGTCATGGTCGCCTGCTTCCCGTCCGAGCCGACCAGCTTGCCACCCTGCGACGTGTACCCGGCCTGAGCGAAGGCAGTCGTCGCGGCCGACTGGTCATGGGCGACCGATCCCTGGTTGGGCAGGCTCGGATCGAGCCACTGCTTGAGGTTGGGGAGGATGAGGCCCGACATGCTCGCCGCGCTCATATAGCCGTTGACGGCCTTCTTGGCGATCGTGGTTCGGTCCAGCGCCAGCGACAGGCCCTTGCGGAAATTCACGTCGCTATACGGCGCCTTGGTCAGGTTGAGGTAGAGGGTGATCGTGCCGCCGGGCGGGAACCAGTACTGGTAGTGCGCGGGATCGCGTGCGATGTACGTCTGCTGCACGTTGGGCAGGAAGTTGTACGCCCAGTCGAACTGGCCGCTGGTGACATCGAGCTGGTTGGTGCTCTGGCTGGTGGCCTGAGCGGGGAAGACAACCTCGGACGGCGCGATGTTGGCCGCCTGCCAGTAGCTCGGGTTCTTCTTGAGCGTGTACTGGGTCGGCGCGAACTGGTCGAGCGTGAACGGCCCGGTCCCGACCGGAGTTGTGTTCGCGGACTTGGTGGGGTCGGCGACTGACGACCACACGTGCTCCGGCACGATCGGGGTCTGGGCGATGGTGTCCGCGAACGGGACGTCGGGGGACTTGAGCGTCATGGTGACGTTGTTGCCGGATGCGGAGACGTCGCTGATCACACCCCAGACGGAGTTGCCGTCCAGCGCCGGGTACTTCTTGAGCAGGTTGAAGGTGAAGACGACATCGGCGGGGGTGAACGCCTGCCCATCGCTCCATTTGACTCCCTGACGGATCGTGTACACCAGGCTCGTCGGGCCGCTGAAGGTGTAGCCGGTGGCGAGGTACGGCGTGTACGAGCCGTTGACCGGGCTCGGGATCTCGAGCGGCTCGTAGATCAGGAACGTCCCGTGCAGCTCGGTCGGAGCGTGGAAGGGGTTGAAGTCCTCAACCAGGGCGGGGTTGCCCGAGTCACCCTGGATGGTCAGGGTGCCGCCTGTGGCACTGACGTTGTTGTTGTTGGAGCCGGACGAACAGCCGGCAAGGCAGATCATCGCGGCGGCCGCTACCGCTCCCGCAGTCGCGACGCGGCTCGATGCATATCGGGTGAACATTGTCGATCTCCTGAAGTTGCGCGCAGCTGGTGCTGCCCTAGCCAATTGACATGGTCTCCATGCCGAGGTACGTGCGTGCTGCCCACGACACCGGGTCGTCGGCGAAGTGACGCTGCATGGCGCGGTCCCGCAGCGCGTTGTCAAGGGCCGCCATCTCCATCGATTGATCGAGCACCAGGTAGCGATGGCCGATCGATCCCGTCTTGGGGTCGACGGCATCGAAGAAGCCGCCGGGCCCGTAGATCCCGGGGTACAGGCTGCGCAGGGCCTGGATGTTCGCGTACGCCTGCTGCGGCGCCACGTCCAGGGCGATGAAGGATGCGTGCGGTGTGACCACGGTCTCCTGGGCGCAGCCGTGGCACTGCGACAATCCCTGGTTGGGGTTGGCACTGGTCGCGCCGGCACCGTAATAGGGGAACTTCAGTCCCTCAACGCCCCAGCCGCCGTAGCCGCCGAGGTCGTCGGCAGTGCTCGACGGAGACATCCCCCACACCGGGTAGTGCAGCTGCTCGTTGGTGTACTTGATCTGGACCTGGGCGATGCGCGCATCGGCGAGGCCGAAGCTGTGCGGACCCCAGGAGGTCTCGGGCACCACCTCGTTGGCCATCAGGCCTTCGAACATGCCGCCCGCGAATGTCGGGATGAAGCTCAGGTTGGAGCCGGGATACACGTAGTGTCCTTCCCAGACCTTGTACTGCTGGCCGCTCTGCGGGTCGGCGTACGTCTGCCAGGAACCGGGCATCGGCCATTGGCCCTGCCAGGAGAAGTCGGGGTCGCTCTTCTGGCAATCGGCGTACGGAGCCGGCGGCGGCAGCTCCCGCCAGCTGCGCCACCAAACATTCCCCGGCATCTGGTGCAGCCCCATGCCGATGTAGGCCGAGATCCGAGGATCGCTGTAAAGCGCGCCGTTGTGGTAGTACTGCGTCCAGTTTTCGCCTTCGTAGGGCGGATGGCCGACGTAATACCCGCCGAACATCTGGCCCGTCGGCTGGTTGCCAACAACCGCCGCGTTGACGTTGCAATGCGTCTCCGGCCGGTTGTCGTAGAAGATGCTGAAATCCATCGGCGACATCAGGCTGTTCACCAGGTGCTTCAGCTCGGGCATCGCCTGGCGGACGACGATCAGCCCGGATGCGTACCAGCCGTTGTCGACGTTGGAAAGGAAGTAGCAGTTGTCGTACGCCGGCGTGGGCTCCATCTTGCAGTCGAGGGCCCCGGGGTTCCTGATCTTGTCCCCATTGGTGGTGTCGTACCACTGGTAGAGAAACCCGTCGAAGCGGTCCAGCTTCTGGACGGCGGTCAGCGTCGCCGCGATCAGGGCTCGTGCCTGCGGGCGCTTGATCAAACCGAGGTCATTGGCGGCGACGACCGCCCACAGGTACACGCCGATGTTGGCCGACGACGTGTAGTTGCCATACGACGGTGTGGGCAAGCCACCCGCGTAGGTGACGTTGTCCCGGGGGAGATTGGTGTGCGGGTCGACGTCGACGCTGTAGAACTTCCACGTCTGCTGGGCGATGCGGAGCAGTTCGGCGCGCTGGGCCGAGGAAAAGCTGCCGCTGCTGCCGGCCACGGATGCGCCGGTCGCTCCCGCCGCCCGCGCCTGCAACGGCGCCACTGTGAGCGCGATGAGAGCCACCGCCACCAGGCAGCGTCTCACCGTCGCGGCACGGAGCGTTCTCGCTGGTCTCATCGGCTGTGTCTCCTTTGTCATCGCTGGATCCTTCCTTCCGTCGTAGTCGTTTCGTTGGGATTGGCAGGCTCCAGGCGCAGGCGAGCCACACCCGGCATGGGCAGCTGCAGCTCCAGCTCGGCGCTGCCGGCGCGGATAACGAGGTCGTCGACCGGCCGCTCGGCTAGGTGGTCGTGGGCTCTCAGCTCCTTCCACTGGTCAGGGTCGGGCCACAGGAGGTCGGCCGGAAACGCCCGGGCAATGTTCGAGTGCTGCTCGTCGATGAGTGCGAGCCGGGCATGGTAGGTGCGGTTGCCGAGGCCCGCGACGCGCAACCGCACCGTCCGCTCCAGGACGGGGTTGCCGCGGTGCTCCGCCGCGTTCGGCGTCCCGTTCCACACCAGCAGATCGACGCGGCCGTCCGACGCGCGGGTGGCCCACGCGTCGATCAACCCGCCGGCCCCGTCACCCCGCAGTTGAACGGCGAGGACCTCGTCACCGAGCTCGCTCGCCATCCGCTGCGCCCAGAAGCGCGGCTTGCGCAGGTTGCCGACGGTGAGCAGGCCGAACCCGTTGTGGAACAACCGTTGCGGCCAGCCCAGCTCCTCGAAGTGGTCGCTCACCACCCAGTGGGCGAGTGCGTCGACGCGGCCCTGAACTGCCTTGTACCCACGAAGGAGAAACGGCGCGTCGAATGCGGTGCCGTGAATCGGGTCGCTGTGGCCGGATCCGATGCCCCATTCGGTCCACCAGATGAGCGAGTCGTCACGACCGTGGCGTCGCAGGATCGGCCGCGCATCAAGCGGGATGTTCCCGTAGGTGTGGGTGGACAGGAAATCAAGCGGCAGGCCGGCATCGCTCACGAATGCCACGAAGTCCTCCAGCCACTCCACCGCGGCGGTCGCCGGGCCGCCGACCCTCAAGCGCGGCTCGACGGCCTTGATGGCCTGTGCAGCCTCGGCGTACAACCGGAAGTACTCCGCCTGCGTGCCCGCCCAGAACACCTCGAGGTTCGGCTCGTTCCAGACCTCGAAGCCCCACCCACTGACCTCGTCGGCGCCATAGCGCTCGACCACGTGGGCAGCCAAGCGACCGTTGAGCTCAGCCCAGACCGCCCAATCGCGGGGCGGAGAGACGATGCCCCGGTAGCCGAAAACGGTCGATCCCGGGTCGCGCGCGAGGTCGTGGGGCATGAACGACAGTTCGACGATCGGCCGCAGGCCCAGCCCCACGAGAGCATCGAAGATGCGGTCGACCCGGTCAAATCGGAATGAAGGACCGGCGCCGTCCCAGCTGAACACTGCGAGGTCGTCGTGCAGGATGGCATGGGCACGAACCTGGCGGACACCGAGCTCGTCCCGTGCGATGGCCAGCGCGCGCAAAACGTCGTCACCCACGTCGTTGCCGAACTGGTCGGGCCCGTGTTCGAGCAGGCTCAGCCGCTCCGCACCGACCATGCTCCACACGCGATGCAATGCGCCCGTGGTCCGCGTGGCATCGACGTGAACATCGACAGGCTCCGCCGTCCCCGCACGTGGAACTGCCTCGACGGCTGCACTGACAGTGGCGCCCCGGCCACCCTGGGCGACGGAGCCGACTGTGTACGCATAGGTGTGGTTGGCGAGCACGTCGGTGTCGACGTAGGGCGGCGCGGGGACCGCCAGGACGTCGCTGCCACCGTGGTTCAGTGCCACGAACCGACCGTCGCGGCGGTCAGCGCGGTTGATGACGTAGCCACCGGCGCCGTCCACTGCTTCCCACGTCAGCGTGATGTGACCCACGCCTGCCTCGGCCGACACGTCCGTCGGAGGCCGCAGCTCGACCGCGGGCGACACGGCTGGACGGTCGGAACGCCGGCCGATCCTCTGCTCCCAGTCCTGGCGGGCACCCGGCGTGGCCTGAGCGCTCACAGCGGCCGCCCCGCCGCCTGCGGCACCGGTATCGCCCCTTCTGCTGGGCATCCGCAGCTGACCCTCACCACCAGCGTGGTGGGCAGCACCTCGGCGCGCGGCCGCGCTTCGTCCCCGGCGAGGCGCTCCAACAGCAGCGCCACGCAGCGGGCGCCGAGCTCGCGCATCGGCTGATGCACGGTGGTCAGCGGTGGCGACGCCAGCCGGGCGAGCTGGATGTCGTCGAAGCCGGTGACCGCCACCTCACCGGGAACCGCCACGCCGGCGGCGGCCAGGTCTGCGGCCAGGCCCAGGGCAATCTGGTCGTTGCCGGCGACGATCGCGCGGGGCAGCGCCGGTCGCCGCAGGATCTCAGCCGCGACGTGGTGTCCACCGGCTTCGGAGAAGTCGCCCCGAACCGCTGGGCGAGCCGGTGCGGGCATGCCGGCAGCGGCAACCGCGGTGCGAAATCCCGCGAACCTCGCCCGAGCGTCCGGGGAGTCGGTCGGACCACCGGCGAAGATCACGTCGCGGTAGCCATGCGTCTCCAGCAGGTGCTCGGTGACGGCCCGCGCCCCGCCCTCGTTGTCAGCGGACACGTGGTCGGTGCCCCGCGCTCGACGGCCCGCCGCCAGTAGCACGACCGGCACCCGTTGAGCCAACTCCGCGAGATCGGGGTCGGCGAGGCTCCTGGCCAGCACAACCAGCCCGTCGACGCGACCGCCGACGGTCCTGGCGATCTCGCGGCCCCCCGATCCGTGGGTGGCCATGATGAGGAAGGCGTACCCGGTGGCCCGGGCGGCGCGCTCCGCACCCCGGATCACCTCATCGGAGTACAGCAGGGTCTCGTGACCGGACTCGGTGGTGGGGTCGTCGAGGTCGGGGAAGACCAGCCCGATGACCCCGTGGCGACTGCTGGCGAGGCCACGAGCCAGCACGTTGGGCACGTAGCCGAGCTCCGCGACAGCGGCCAGGACGCGCTCCCGCTTGGCTGGGGCCACGCCCGGTTTACCCTGGAGCACCCGCGACACCGATGAGATCGACACGTCCGCTCGACGCGCCACCTCATAGATGGTCAGCTTCTGCATCCACCGCCCTTCCTGAAAAGCCGACTGCAAGCGCTTGCAGGCTGCGCACGGTCGCACGGCGGCCCCATCCTTGTCAATGGTTAGGGCCGGGGCGCTGGCTCAAGGGAGTTGGGCGCCGGCCACGACGCCGGCGCCCAGCTTGTCCCCCTGGTGAAGTTGCGGTTACTCGCAGAGGTGACCGGGCACCGAAGAACCGCATTCGTTGTCGGTGAAGGTATTCCCCGAGCCGCTGCCGTCCCAGATCACATCCGCCGGGGCATTGCCGAACGCCTCGTTGTTGCGCACGCTGTCGTTGGTCGGGTGGGTTGTGGGCGACGACAGGACGAGGATGCCGCCGGAGGCCAGGGTGCCACCGGCATTGTTGTTCTCCACCTCGTTGTCCGCCACAACGGTCCGGACCGCGCCGATGAGCGCGATGCCACCGCCGCTGGTGGGCGGACCGTCGCCGGCCGGGCACTTCTTGTTGTTGGCGCGGGAGTTGTTGTCCAGCACCTGGACGTCGCCCACCCCGCCGGGCTGACCGTCGTCAAGGACCAGCACGCCCACGCAGTTGGCCCAGACCGAGTTGTCATTGATTTTGACCTCGTGCGAGTGACGCACGAAGATGCCGTAGCCGTTGTTCCAGCTCTTGCTGTTGGTGACCACGGTGTCCGCGTCCGGAGAATCGCCGATGTACAGGCCGGCCTCCTTGTTGCCCGAGGCACTGTCGTTGCTGTACACCGTCCGCGTGGACGCGAAGCGGGCGATGCCGTAGGCGCCGTTGTTGAACGACGACACGTCGCGCACCTGAAGACCATCGGTCCCGTAGCCGAAGATACCGTTTCCGTTGCCGGTGAAATGCTTGATGGTCAGGCCGATGATGTGGTCATCGTGCACCTGACGAAGGACGTTGCCCTGCTGGTCCAGCTGGCCGAGCACGCAGATGCCGCTCGCCGCGCCGTTGAAAAAGGTGCATAGGTTGGGTGGCGGCGTGGCCGGGGGCACCAGCACGGTGTTGCGGTCGTCCGGGTCTGCGCCGCGCAGGGTGATCCCGTCCGTGGTGATCAGCAGGCTCTCGTGGTACGTGCCCGGTTTGACAACGATTGTGTCGCCCGGGTCGGCCTTGTCGATGGCCGCCTGGATGGACTGCCCGGGCCAGACAGTGATGGTGCGATGCTCGGCCGCCGCCGCCGGCGTGCTCCCGATGCCAAGCCCGGCCAGCCCCAGCGTCGCCGCGGTTGCGACCAGTACCCTTCTGCGCATCCCCTACCCCCTTCGGTGTGGTGCTCGTGCGGCTCCACGGACCGCACAGGTGACAGTAGCGACTGGCCGCGGGTGGCAAAAGGGAGGCAGGTACTACTGCGCCGAGGCGGCGGGCACCACAGCTGCCCGGATGAGCTCGATGGGGTGCCGCGCCAGCCGTTGCGTACCGTGCTCGATCTGCTGGCGGCACGACACACCGGTGGCGGCGATCACCGTGCCCGGCGGCTGCTCGCGGATTGCGGGAAAGAGCCGCATTCCCCCGATCTGCATGGACAGTTCGTAGTGCTCGGCCTCGAAGCCGAACGACCCGGCCATGCCGCAGCAGCCTGCATCCACCTCGACAACGGTCGCCCCCGGGATGCGCGACAGCAGGCTCACCGTTGCAGCCGTGCCCGCCAGAGCCTTCTGGTGACAGTGTCCGTGAAACAGCACCCTGCTCCCTGCGAGCTCTGAGGCGGGATCCATGCGCAGGCGCCCGGCGTCGATCGCGTCGGTCAGCAGCTCGTCGACAAGGCGCACCTGTCCCGCCACGACGGCCGCGGCGTCACTGCCCGGCTGCAGCGCGAGGTGCTCCTCGGCCAGGGTCAGGATGCACGAGGGCTCAACGCCGACGATCGGCACGCCCCGACGCGCCATGCGCTCGAGCCGAGTGGTCATGCCTCGTGCTTTGGCCGCCGCGTCGTCGAGCCGTCCCTTGGAGATGGCGGCGCGTCCGCAACACCGGTCGCCGATCAGCTCGACCTTCCATCCGGCCATCTCGAGCAGCTCGACTGCGGCGATGCCGATCGCGGGCTCCGTGAACGTGGTGAACGAGTCGGCGAGAAACGCAACCGTTCCCAGCGACGGCGCCGGCGGACGCGGACGGCGAGCGAACCAGCGCAGGAGTGTGGTTCGCGCGAACCGCGGCAGCGGCCTGCGGGCGCTCACTCCCAGCGTGCGCTCCATCAGCGCACGCGACCCGGGCAGCGCCGTGATCCAGTTGGACAGCGGCGCGAACGCGGAGCCAAGCCGGTTGAGCCCTCGCGCCGCCGCGAAGAAGCGCGCCCGCGCCGGCACGCCGTGGGTGCTCTGGTAGTGGAACAGGAACTCGCTCTTCATCGACGCCATGTCGACTCCGAGCGGGCATTCGCTCTTGCAGGCTTTGCACTCCAGGCAGAGATCGAGGATGTCGTGCAGCCGCTCATCGCCGAGCGCCGCACGCGGGTCGGGCTGCGACAGCGCCATGACCAGGGCGTTGGCCCGCCCGCGGGTGCTGTGCTCCTCCTCTCGCGTGGCCATGTACGACGGACACATCACCCCCGTCGAGCCCTTGCGGCAGACGCCGATGTTCATGCACCTGTCGGCGGCGCCGCGCATGCCACCTGTGCTCGCAAACGACAGCCGTGTGGTCAGCCGAGGAGCCGGCCGCAGCGTCGAGTCGCGAATGTTGTCGGTCATCGCCGGGGCGTCGACGATCTTTCCCGGGTTGAGGCGGCCGTGCGGGTCGAAGAGACGCTTGACCTCGCGCATCGCCTCGTAGAGCTCGTCGCCGAAGACGCGGCGATTGAACTCGCTGCGTGCCAGCCCGTCGCCGTGCTCGCTGGAGTTGGCGCCGCCGAACTCCGTGACCAGGTCACGGATCTCCTCGGCGACGGCGCGCATGGTGGCGACCTCGGCGGCCACGGTGAGGTCCATGAAGGGGCGGATGTGCAGACAGCCGACTGAGCAGTGTCCATAGAAACCGGCAACCAGCCCGTGCCTGTCGAGCACAGCGGCAAAGGCGGTGGTGTACTCCGACAGCCGCGCCGGCTCGACAGCGGTATCCTCGATGAACGCCACCGGTCGTCGCGTTCCCGCGCTCGCCGCCATGAGCAGGCCCAGGCCGGCCGAGCGCACCTTGAGCAGCGCCTCCTGCTGGGCGGCAGTGGTGGCCCGCAGCGTGTGATACCCGTGGCCGTGGCGCTGCCACAGCTGCGCGAGGGTCTCCACCGCGGCTGACGCCTCCGCGGCGCTGTCACCGTTGAAGGTGACGAAGAGCAGCGCGGTGGGATCGCCCTCGAGGATGGAGCCGAGGGCGGCGTACTCGATCTTTTGCCGCGAGAGGTCGAGGATGGCTTTGTCGATCAACTCGACCGCGCTCGGGCCACAGCCCAGCGCGTCCTCGGTGGCGGCGATCGCCTGCGCCACAGAGGCGAAGTGCCCCACGGCGATGGCCTTGGCGCGCGGCAGTGGCACCAGGCCGACGGTGGCCTCGGTGGTGATCGCGAGCGTCCCCTCCGAACCCACCACGAAGCGAGCCAGGTCGAACGCGCCGCCGGCGGCGAGCCTGTCGAGGCGGTAGCCGCCGGCGCGCCGCCAGTAGCGCGGGAAGCCGGCGACGACGGCGGCGCGATGCTCGTCGACAAGCGCGGGGAGCCGCGCGTAGAGCGCGCCCTCGAGCGTGTCCGCTGCTGCGTGAGCCCTGACCTCGGCGTCGTCGGCCGGCGCGAAGGTGGCAATGCTGGCGTCACTGAGCACCACGTCCAGGGAGCGGACGTGGTCGATGGTCATCCCGTACAGGACCGACCCACTCCCCGCCGAGTTGTTGCCGATCATCCCGCCGATCGTGGCCCGGTTGCTGGTCGACGTATCCGGCCCGAACAGCAGGCCGTGGTGTGCGGCGGCGCGGTTGAGGTCGTCCTGCACGACCCCGGGCTGGACCCTGGCGGTGCGGGTGTCAGGGTCGACGCCGACGATTGCGTCCATGTGGCGCGAGGTGTCGAGCACGACGGCGCGGCCCACGGTCTGGCCGGCCAGGCTGGTGCCGGCGCCGCGGGGCAACACCGGGACGGCATGCTGCGCGCAGACGGACACGGCGGCGGCGACGTCGGCGGCGTCGCGCGGAAACACGACCGCGAGCGGCTCGATGCTGTACATGCTCGCATCGCGGGAGAAGATGTGGCGCGTGTACGCGTCGTCGCGCACCTCCCCGGCCACCGCGGTGCGAAGCGCCGCCGCGAGGTCGCTGCTCACCCGGTTCGGCGCGCTGTCTTCACCGCACGGGCGCGGCGCCGCTGCACGAACGCATTGACGCCGCGGATGAAGTCGTGGGACATGACGCGCGGACCGGCCGGCGCGGACCTCGCCGTCATCCGCCCGCTCGCCTCGACGGCGTTGACCGCCTGCTTGGCGGCGCGCACCGCGGCGCCGGACGAATGCAGGATCGAGGCGATGACCCTCTCGACACTCTCGTCGAGGTGGTCGCCGGGAACACACGCGTTGGCCAGGCCGAGGCGCACCGCCTCCTCGGCGCGCACCATGCGGCCGGTGTAGAGGAGCT
The DNA here is from genome assembly GCA_039935655.1 of Candidatus Dormiibacter sp. Classification (GTDB taxonomy): domain Bacteria; phylum Chloroflexota; class Dormibacteria; order Aeolococcales; family Aeolococcaceae; genus Aeolococcus. The sequence continues at coordinate 15,684 of JBDTJX010000013.1, forward strand.
CGCGGGCGGTGCCGGCGCCGGCGCGGGCGGCGAGCCGGTTGGCGAACGACGGCGAGACGAGGATGCCGAGCACGGCGATGGGCATTCCCATCGACGCGTTGTCGTCGAGGATGCGCATGTCGCAGGCCAGGGCAAGCTGGCAGCCGGCGCCCGCCGCAGGGCCGCGCACCTTGGCGATCACCGGCACGGGCAGCTCCTCGATCGCCGTGCAGGCCGCCTCCATCCTGGCGAAGCTCAGGTCCACCCCCTCGGGCGTGGCCTCGATCCACTCCCGGATATCCGACCCCGCCGAGAACCAGCCGGCGGCGCCCTCGATGACCAGGACGCGCAACTCCGGGTCGCCTGCCAGCGCGCGCACTGCCTGCTCGATTCCAGCCCAGCCGCCGCTGGTGAGCGCGTTGCGACGAACCCCGGGGCCGATCACGAGCCTGGCCACGCGGCCGTCGCGGGCCATGGTCAGCTTCGGCGCGACAAGGCGACTCATCGCACCACTCCCCGCTCGCGCAACGATGCCACGTCAGCCGCAGAGTAGCCGAGCTCGGCGAGGACCTCGTCGGTGTGCTCGCCGAGCAGCGGCGGCGGCCGTCGCACCGTGGCGGTGTGCCCGGCGAGCTTGACCGGCGACCCGGGCATGCGCAGCATCCCCGCGGTGGGGTGCTCGACGGAGAGCACCATGTCCCGGGCGAGCACCTGCGGGGAGGCGAGCGCCGTGTCGATGGTGTTGATGGCGCCGGCGGGGATGCCGGCGCGCGACAGCTCCGTGGCCCACTCGGCCGAGGGCCGCGACGTCAGCGCTGCCTCGATCAGCGGGATCAGCTCGTCACGGTGCACAACCCGGTCCGGGTTGGTGGCGAAGCGGGTGTCGCCGGCCAGGTCGGGCAGGCCGATGATCGGCGCGAAGCGCCGCCAGAGCGAGTCGTTGCCCACCGCCACCATCAGGTAGCCGTCCGCGGTGCGGAGCGCCTGGTACGGCACGATGGTGGGATGCGCTGAGCCGTACCGTCGCGGCACGTCGCCGGTGGCGAAATAGCCGCCGGCCACGTACGTCAGCCAGGCGATCTGGCCGTCGAGCAGGGAGATGTCGATCCAGTCGCCGCGCCCGCTGGCGGCGCGCGCGTGCAGCGCGGCGAGAACGCCGATCGCCGCCCACATGGCGGCGCCGAGGTCGGCGACCGGCGTGCCCACGCGCACCGGGGGACCTGTCGGCTCCCCGGTGACGCTGACCACCCCGCCGAGCGCCTGGGCGATGGCGTCGTAGCCGGGCAGCTCCGCGTCCGGACCGGTCTGGCCATAGCCTGAGATGGAGGCGTAGACGAGCCTCGGGTTGCGACCCGACAGCTCCTCGTAGCCGAGCCCCAGCCGGGCCGCGGCGCCGGGACGGAAGTTCTCGATGAGCACGTCGGCGCCGTCGGCGAGCCGCACCGCGATCTCCCGGCCCGCGTCGTCCTTGAGGTCGACGGCGATGCCCCGCTTGTTGCGGTTGATGGAGAGGAAGTACGCCGACTGGTCACCCTGGTACGGGGGCGCCCACTCCCTGGTGTCGTCGCCGCCGACGGGGTTCTCGAGCTTGATGACCTCCGCGCCGAGGTCGGCGAGGATCATGGTGGCGAACGGACCGGAGAGGATGCGACTGAGGTCGAGAACACGCAGCCCGGCGAGCGGTCCGGTCGGCGGAGGTGGCGCGGGCTGCTGAACCATGGCCGGCTACTTGGTGAGCACGCCGACGTAGAGCTTCACCACCTCGTCGTTGTGGAGAAGTTCGCGGCCGGCGCCGTCCAGACGGTTCTGACCGAGCACCAGCACGTACGCCCACGCCGCGTGCCGCAGCGTTTCGCGGGTGTTCTGCTCGACCACCACGACGGCGACGTTGGTCGCCCGCACCTGCTCGATGCGCTGCCAGACAGTGCTCTGGAACTTCGGCGACAGGCCGGCGCTGGGCTCGTCGAGGATGAGCACCGCGGGGTCGACCATCAGGCCGCGGGCCATGGCCAGCATGGTGCGCTGCCCACCGCTCAGCGTCTCGGCGCGGCGGCGGTGGGCGAGCTTGAGGTCGGGGAACAGCTCGTACAGCTCGTGGACGCGCTCCTGGACTCCATGCCGGCGGGAATAGCCGCCCATCTCGAGGTTCTCCTGGACGGAGAGCTGGGGGAAGACGTTGGCCACCTGCGGGACATAGGCGACGCCACGGCGAACCAACCGGTCCGCGGCCAGGCCGGTCACGTCGCTCCCCTCCACGACCACGGTGCCCGACTTGGGGCGGATCACCCCGGCGATGGCCTTGAGCAGGGTGGACTTGCCTGCCCCGTTGGGGCCGACCACAGCGGTGATCGCGCCGCGTCGGGCGCGGACGCTGACGTTCTCGATGATCGGCGGCCCGCCGTACCCGGCCGTGAGGCCGGTGACCTCGAGCGCCACCGCACCGGCTGGCTGCAGATCGGACGCGGCCGGCGCGGGCGGCTCGGGCCGCGCCGCCTCAGGCGTCGGCGTCGTCATAGCTGGGCATCTCGCCGAGGTAGGCGTCGACGACGGCCTGGTTGGAACGAAGCGAGTCGAATGGACCTTCGGCGATCACCTTCCCCTCTGCCATCACCACCACCTGGTCGGTGACGCGCTCGATGAACGGAAGGTTGTGCTCGACGATGACCACCGACGTCCCCGCGCTGACGAAACCGAGCACAGCGGTCGCCATCCGTTCACCGAGGACGGGGTTGACGCCGCCCATGGGCTCGTCGAGCACGACCAGCCGCGGCTCGGCCATGCGGATGCGAGCGAACTCAACAAGCCGCTTCTGCCCGCCGCTGAGGTTGCCGGCGCGCTCGTTGCGGAGCCCGACCAGGTCGAACTCCTCGAGGATTGCGCGGGCGCGGGTCAGCTCCCCGGCGGCGCGCTCCTTCTCCGCCTTGGACGGACCGCGGAGCGACCGCCAGAACATCTCCCGGCGGGGATGGAAGGGGGCGAGGATGAGGTTCTCGAGCACGGTCAGCGCCGGCCATTCGCGCGGCGTCTGGAAGGTGCGGATCAGACCCATGCGGCTGATGCGGTGCGGCGCCTTGCCCTGGATGGCCTTGCCCCCGAACAACACGGTGCCGGCGTCGGGCATCTTGAACCCGGAGAGAAGGTCGATGGCGGTGCTCTTGCCGGCCCCGTTGGGCCCGATCAACCCGGTGACCTCGCCCTCGGCCGCCGTGAACGAGCAGGCGTCCACGGCGTAAACACCGCCGAAGTGCTTGCTCAGCCCGGCAACTTCGAGCAGCGTGGTCATGCCACGCCGGTGTCGAGCGCGGGTCCGGCCACCGGCTGCGGTTCACTCACCGCCTCTGCCGTCTTGCCGCCGCGGCGAGGCGGTTTGCCGTCGCGCATCCGCCGTTCCGGAAGGATGCCCTGAGGACGGAAGCGGATGAACAGCACCAGGACGAGGCCGGTGAGGATCAGCCGGAACGCCGGCGTCCAGTCGGGGTGGCCGGGCACCTCGGGCAGGTACCGGGTGGCCTCCTGCAGCAGCAGCACCATGACACCGACACCCAGGATCACGCCGCGGATGCTGCCGCGACCGCCGACCAGGATGGCCGCGTAGAGAGTGACCGTTTCCAGTGGCGACCAGGCGCTGGTGTTGAAGGCGGTGAGGAAGCCGGCGAAGAGGCCGCCCGCGAAGCCGCCGAGGCCGGCGCCGATCACGTAGGCCTTGAGCTTCAACCTGTAGATGTCGCGACCGAAGACTGCGGCCGCGCGTTCGTCCTCGCGCACCGTCCGCAGGGCCAGACCGAACCGGCTGCTGGAGAGACGGGTGACACCGATCACCACGATGGCGAGCATGACCACGCAGAGCCCGAAGTAGAAGTACTGGTAGCTGGCGTAGTCGATGCCGAGGACGTCAGCCATCGGGGTGACGAGGCCACTGAGCCCGGGATAGCCGTTGAAGAGAGGGACGAACTGGCTGGCGAAGGTCGACAGCACGTACACCGCACCGAGGGTGACGATGGAGAAGTAGATGCCGCGAAGGTGGCGTAAGGCGATGGCGCCGACGACCAGTCCCAGGACCATCGCCGACAGCGTTCCCAGCAGCACGGCGATCGGGAAGGGAAACTTCTGGGCCAAGATGTACGACGACGACGGGTCAAGCGGCGGCCCGATGGTCAGCACCAGGGTCATATACGCCCCGATCGCGACGTAGCCGTAGAACGCCAGGTCGAAGTCCCCCGACCAGCCCCAGACCACGTTGAGGCCGAGCGACATGATCGCGAAGATCGCGGTCTGGGTCAGGTCGTTGATCAGCTGGTCGATCACTCGAAGACACTCCGGCGGCCGCCGACGAAGAGGCCGCGAGGACGCACCAGGATGACCAGCGAGAGGATGGCGAAGGCGAACGCCAGGTTGTAGCTGGCGCTCAGGTAGCCGCCGAAGAACTCGAGCGCGATGCCGACGATGACCGCGCCGACGAGCGTGCCCAGTGCCCGGCCAAGTCCGCCGGCGACCGCAGCCGTCAGGGTGATCAGGAAGTACTGGAAACCGAAGGTGGGGCTGAGAGTTCCAAGGCTCTCCGCATAGATGAACCCGGCGTACCCGGCGATGAGCCCGGCGAGCAGCCACGTCAGCGCCGCCACCCGGTGGGCGTTGATCCCAGAAACACTCGCCAGGGAGCGGTTCTGCGACACCGCGCGCAGTGATTTGCCGAAGCGGGTGTGTTGGATGATCACGTACAGCAGTGCGGTGATCACGACCGCGGACACCATGATCTGGATCTCCGTGTCGTTCCACAGGAACGGACCGATGGTGTGCGGCGCTCCCTGGGGTACCTGGTAGCCGACGTTGCCGCCGCCGAAGATCACCACCAGGACGTTCTGGATGATCAGTGACACGCCAAGGGTCGCGATGAATGTCGGCAACCCGCCGATTCCCCTGCGTACGAATCGATCGACGACACCCTCGTGCACGGCCAGCGCAAGCACGCCACCGCCGGCGGCGGCGGCGAGGCCAGAGAGGGCGACGCCGCCGCCGTGCTGCTGCACCACGTAGGCGCAGTAGGCGCCCACCGTGAGGATCTCACCATGCGAGAGGTTGGCGACGTTGGTCACCGAATACTCGAGCGTGAACGCCAGCGCGGACAGCGCCAGGATGGCCGCTGCAACGAGGCCGAAACCGAGGGTCAGGAGAGCCTGGTGCACTGCCTGCTAGGGAGTGGCCGCGGCAAGGTCCGTTGCCGACAGCAGTTGCACCTGTGCCTCGGCGCCTGAGGTGGCGTTGGCCTGGAAGGCGCCGTAGGGTCCGAAGACGTTCTGGTACTGGTTGTAGACCAGGTCACCGCTGGAGCCGTCCATCTTGATCTTGGTGCCGGCGGTGATCCCGTGCAGGCAGTCGGCGTAGGTGTCGCACGGCGTGCCCGGCGGGTTGGTGACCTGCTTCATCGCCGCGATCACCGCGGGCCCGTCGGTGGTGCCCGCCTTGTCCATCGCCAGCGCGAGGCTGATCACCGCGTCGTATGCGTAGTTGGCGCCGGCGATCGGCTGCGCGGTGGCGCCGTTCTGGGCGGCGAACGCCTTGGCGAAGTTGTCGGCGGCCGCGCCCGTCGCGTTGGTGCCGAACACGGAGATGAGGTGGTCGTGCGCGATCGGGTAGGTGATCGCCTTGAGGTAGTCGTCACCGCTGGTCACGTCGGTGCCCACGATCGGGATGGCCAGGTTGTTGAGCTCCTTGAAGTTCTGGAACATGACCGCCGCGGTCTGTGGATCGAGCTGAGTGAAGATGACGTCGGGGTGGGCGTTGATAATGTTCTGCACCTGGGTGCGGTACGACGTCTGTCCCGGTGCCACGGTGACGTTGGACACGATGGTGTTGCCGAACTTCTGCCAGGTCGCCGTGATCGGCTTGGGGATGGTTTGCTGAGCGATGTCCGAGGAGAAGAGCAGCGCAGCGGTCTTATATCCCTTCTTGTTCGCGTACAGCGCCATGGCCACGCCCAGCTGGGAATCGGACGGACTGTCGCGCCAGAGGTACGGGTTGGCGTTCTTGTCGAAGGCGGTGCTGCCGCCCTGGAACTCGGTCGGGATCTTGGCGGCGCTGACGATCGGCGACACCGCGGCGATCTCTTGCGTCTCCGGACCGATGATGCCGCTGGCACTGTTGGACGCCAGCAGCTGACGCACCGCGGGCACGGCGTCGGCCTCGTCGCACTGCGTGTCGGCGTGGCTGAGGTCGAGTTGCTTGCCGAGCACACCGCCGTTGTCGTTGATGACCTTCTGGGCGACCTGCGAACCCTGCAGCATCGCCTGGCCGAGGACGGCGAGTGGGCCGGTGAAGCAGGAGAGGACGCCGTAGCTGACCTTCCCTGCGCTGTCCGTCTTGATGTTGCCGGAGCCGCCGCCGCTCGAGCTCGTGGACGAGCTGCCGCACGCCGCAACCAGCACGGCTGCGGCGGCTGCGGTGAGGAGACGTCTGGGGCCGGTCCTGCCGGTCATCCGGGCCACTGCACTCGGCGACACTGTCCCACCTCTCAACAGGGCCCGCTGGGGGCCATCAAACGTGGTGCGGAGTGTTGATCAGAGCGCAGCAGTGTGTCAATGTGTCAGTGGACGGACCAATTCATGCCTGGGAGAGCCGCCCCGTGACCGTCGACACTTCGCCCCTTCGCCCCCTCGGCCGCACCCGCCTGTACGAGGACCTCGTCGAGCGCCTTGGCGAGTTCGTCATCCGCACCAACCTGGAGGTCGGCGCGCGCTTCCCCCCGGAGCGGGAACTGGCCACGCGGCTCGGGGTGAGCCGGGCGTCCCTGCGGCAGGCGCTGGCCGTGCTCGAGGCGCAGGGCTTCATCGAGGTGCGCCACGGGGGCGGCGTCTTCCTGCGCCGCAGCCGGGGCTTCGGCGGGGTGCTCCACAAGCTGGTGGAGCGCCGCGGTCGCCTCCCCGAGGTTCTCGAGGCGCGCGAGCTCCTCGAGGTCGGGCTGGCCGAGCTGGCGGCGACGCGACGGGACGAGACAGACATCGCGGAGATGCGCAGGGCACTGGCGGGCATGGAGGCCGAGGTGGCGGGCGCCGGGCTGGGCGTGTCCGGCGACGCCTCCTTCCACCATGCGGTGCACCGGGCGGGCAAGAACAGTCTGCTCGAGCACGTCATCGACGGCCTCGCCGAGGCCATCCACGAGACGCGCATCGAGTCGCTCTCCGAGCCCGACCGGCCCCGGGCGTCGCTTGCAGCGCACCGGTGCATCCTCGACGCGATCGAGTCCTCCGATCCGCCACGCGCCGCCGCCGCGATGCGCGCGCACCTCCGCCAGGTGTCGGACGTGGCGCTGCTGCGTTGGGAACCTTCGCCGGCCGCCGACGACGACTGACAGGCGGTAGGGTCTGTGGCATGGCCGATATCACCGTCTACGGCGCGCCCTGGTGCCCCGATTGCCGCCGCGTCAAGAAGTTCCTCGGCGAGCAGCGCGTCGCTTTCGACTGGGTTGACATCGACGACGACGATGCCGGCGTGGCCACCGTCGAACGGCTGCAGCACGGCGGGCGCACCATCCCCACGGTCGTGTTCACGGGCGGCGATCACCTTGTCAACCCGGAGAACGAGGCGCTGGCCCGCCAACTCGGTCTGACCATGGACGCCAAGCGCGGTTGCTACGACCTGGCCATCGTCGGCGGTGGCCCGGCGGGGCTCGCCGCCGCCATCTATGCGGCGCGCGAGGGCATCGACGCCGTGGTCGTGGAGCGCAGCGCGCTCGGCGGCCAGGCAGGCGTGACCGAGCGGATCGACAACTACCCGGGGTTTCCCGACGGCATCGGCGGCGGTGAGCTTGCCGACCGGTTCATCGAACAGGCCCGTCGCTACCAGGTGGAGCTGCTCAGCGCGCTCGGCGTGGAGAGCCTTGCCCCCGACGGCGATGACGTCAGCCTGCAGCTGGGCAACGGCAGGGAGATCTCAGCGCACGCCGTGCTCGTGGCCACGGGGTCGACCTACCGGCGCCTCGGCGTCCCGGGTGAGGACGACCTCATCGGCGCGGGTGTGCACTTCTGCGCCACATGCGACGGACCGTTCTATCGCGGCGCCGACGAGCTGCTGGTGGTCGGCGGCGGCAACTCCGCCGTGGAGGAGGGCGTCTTCCTCAGCCAGTTCGCCAAGCGCGTGCGCATCGTCGAGCGTGGTCCCAAGCTGACGGCCTCGCGGCTGCTGCAGGACCGCGTGCTCAACGACAAACGTTTCGCGGTGCAGACCGACACCACGGTCACCGCGCTGGCCGGCAAGAACCGCCTGGAATCCGTGCAGCTGCACGGCCCCGCAGGTGACGAGAGAGTGACGCCGGCGGCCGCCTTCATCTTCGTCGGCCTCGACCCCAACTCGGGATTTCTCAAGAGCAGTGGCGTCGATGTCGACTCGGCGGGTTTCGTGTGCGCGTCGGACTGCTTCGAGACATCCATGCCCGGCGTGTACGTGGCCGGCGATGTCCGAGCCGGCTCAACCAAACAGCTGGGGTCAGCAGTGGGCGACGGCATCGCCGCCCTCATTGCAATCCGCAGCTACCTACAGGCCCATCATCAGATCACGGGGCACCAGCCAACCGGGCCTTCTTCGACTGGCTGCGGGGAGAGGGGGAGGGGTGCTTCGCGCGGAGGGAGCATCCGCAGCAGCGAGGAGACCGACTCGGCGAAGCCGAGGGGCTCCGAAGCGTCCGCGAGGACAGCGACCGGAGCGTGATGCACCCCTCCCCCGTCTAGCGGTAGTACGGGAGCGCGGCCTCTGCGCTGAGCGATGCAGTGATGGCGTCGTGGAGCCGGAGGTAGAAGGCGCGGCGCTCGGCGTGGTCCTCGTCGGGGTCGAGGTCGACGCCGGCGTTGTGGGCGGCGATCCAGGGCGGTGTCTCGCGGGCGACGACCACGGAGCCGACCCGAAGGACGACGTCGTTGGGCTCGCCCTCGACCACCTGGAGGGTCACCTTCTGCGAGATGCCCACGTGAGACACGACCTTCCAGTTGCGCTCCCAGCGGCGCTCGCTGGTGCGTCCCCCGCCGGCCACCAGCGCGACCGGGTCAACGACCAGGCTCTGGCCATCGCTCGCGTTGACGAGGGTGGCGAGGATCACGGGGACGTCGGTGTCGAGGTCGCGGCCCACCCAGTACACGAGCGAGGGAACGCGGTTCTCGAGCTCGGGGAGGTGGCCGGCCTGGAGAGCCTCCTGGCCGACGGCGATCACCGTGCTGGCGTGGCGGGCGCAGAACTGGCGACCGTTGATGTCCAGGGCATGCTGGGCGCACCAGTTGGTCTCACAGGACCGCCTGCGGCGGTCCACGTACGAGCAAGGGAAGTCGGCCGCGTTGGCGCATCCCATCCGGCCGCACGCAGGGATGGCGGCTCCGTTCTGGTCCACGCGAACACGCTAGCAACCGCTGGGTGAACTGGCGTTGCGCCTCTGACTCCAGCCGGTAACGAGCCGCCATCGACTGGTCCCGCTGGTATCCTCGGCACGACAGGGCGGCCCCGAGGCCGTCTCCATCCCGGCGGGGCGCCTCTCATACGTCGTTCAGCTCACGTCCTCCAGCGCTCGCCACACCCCCCGACCGCATGCATATGAGAACGCGCCGCCTCCCCGCGGCCCTGATGCTCGGCGCCACAGCGGCGTCGGTGCTGTTCGTGTGGGCAGGTTCCACCAGCGCCGCCGCCGCCTGGGCGCAGGGCGGCAGCCTGCCCGGACTGGGCAGCGGGCGCATCTGGTCGCTGGCAGCGAGCCCGGCGACGGCGGGGTTCGTGGCTGCCGGCACCGACTCCGGCGTCTACGTCACCACCGACAGCGGGGCCACCTGGTCGTTGACCTCCCTCAAAGGCGTGCGTGTGTGGGCGGTGGGCTTCGACGCCCGCAACGCCAAACGGCTCTTCGCCGGGACCGACGGCGCCGGCGCGGAGCTGAGCAGCGACGGCGGCGCCAGCTGGACCAAGGTGTCAGCCGGGCTGCCCGACCTCGCGGTGCGCTCCTTCGCGTTCGGGCTCGACGGCATCGCCGCCGGCACCAACAAGGGCGTCGCCCTGAGCCCTGACGGCACCACCTGGCACGACGGCGGCCTCGAGCAGTACTCGATCTCCTCGGTCGCCGTCGCGGCCAACTCGCCGTCGTTGATTCTGGTGGCCGCAACCGACCGCGGCGACCTCAGCAACGGGTATCTCTTCCGGTACAGCGGCACCGGGACGGCGTGGCAGCCATTGGTGAGTGGGCTGCCGGCAGCGGCGCTCGCCACGTCGGTGGCCGCCGGGCCGCTGTCAACGTCGGTCACCAAGCGTCCGCTGATGGTCACGACGAGCAAAGGCTTCTTCCGCAGTGGCGACAGCGGTTCAACGTGGACGGCGGCCACCGGCATCGCTGAGAACCTGACCGTCACATCGGCGACGTTCAGCCCGCTCGATCCCAGCCTTGTCTACGCGGGGGCCGACGCCGGCAGCAGCACCGGCGGTGACCTGCTCCGGTCCACGGACGGCGGCATGAGCTTCAGCGCGTCCGACCAGGGGCTGCCGGCCAAGACGCGCCAGGTGGAGAGCATCGCCGTGGCGCCGACCAAGCCTCCGACCGTGTTCGCCGCGCTCGACCCTGCCGGCGGCGGCCAGGTGTACGGGGAGTCCGACACCACGGCGCCGGCGCCTCCAACGCTTGTCCCCGAGGCACCCGGGGTAGCCGTGCCCGCGACGCTGTCGACGCCGGCAGCGACCGCCAGCCCGACGGCGCGGGCGGCGATCACCCCGGCCGCCACCACCACGGCCTTCGGGCGGTTCGTCGGCAATGTGTTCCATTGGCCGGTCCCGCTGGTGTTCGAGGTGTTGCTGGTGCTGGCGATCGCCTACGTGTTCGTGCGCTGGCGACAGCGCTACTACGTTGAGGGGCCGCCCTAGGCTGAGCAGCGCGCTGCCCTGCGCGGGGGCGCGGGTAGGATGACCGCGTGCTCGCGTTGATCGGCCCGTCGTACCCGCTGGCGTTCGTGGCCGGGCTGGCGTCGTTCCTCTCGCCATGCGTGTTCCCGCTGGTGCCGGCGTACGCCGCGTACCTGGGCGGCCGCGCCACCCGCGAGCTGGAGCCGGCGCATTCGCCCGTGGCGCTGGTGACGGCCGGGGGCGGCCCGGCCGCAGCAGAGATCGGCCCGGGGTTCTCGCGCGACCGCGGCGCGCGCACCTTGCGCGTCCCAGTGCCGCGGGCACCGATCCTCGGCAACGGGATCGCGTTCGTCGCCGGCTTCTGCGTGGTGTTCATCGTGCTCTTCTACGTGCTCCAGGCCCTCGAGGTGACCTTCCTGCTGCACCACCAGCTGGCGGTCAACCGCATCGCCGGCGCCGTGATCGTCCTGCTGGCGCTGCAGACCATGGGGGTGATCCGAATCCCGCTGCTGATGCGCGACATCCGTTTCCATTCGACACCGCTGAGCGGGACGCTGGGCGCCTTCCTGCTGGGTATCACGTTCGCGCTCGGGTGGACGCCGTGCATCGGCGCGCAGCTCGGCGCCATCCTCCAACTGGCCGTCAGTGGCGACTTCGGCGGCCTGCCGTTCATGCTCATCTACTGCGCCGGGCTGGCCGTGCCGTTCCTGCTGGTGGCGGTGCTCGCCGACCGCTTGCAGAACGTGATCCGCGCCGTCAACCGGCGTATGGGCATCATCAACGTGGTCGCCGGGATCCTCCTGCTGGGCTTCGGTTTCCTCCTGATCAGCAACGAGATCACACTGCTCAACCAGTACAGCTTCCAGTCGCCGTTCAACCTGTAGGTGCGGGCGGCGGCGGTGGCGGAGACGCCACCGGGAACCACACCGTTACGGTGGCGCCCTGCCCTTCGATGCTGTCGATGCTGACGTCGCCCCCATGGGTGCGCGCCAGCCCCTGCACGATGGAGAGGCCGAGCCCGCTGCCCCCCTCCTCGCGGGCGCGGGTCTTCTCGCCGCGGTAGAAGCGTTCGAAGATGTGGGGCAGGTCGATGGCCGGGATGCCCGGGCCGTCGTCGTGGACGGCCAGGTATGCATGTCCGTCGGCGGTCCACGTGCGCCACGTCTGGGCTGCGCCGGGAGCGTACTTGCACGCGTTGCCGAGCAGGTTGCGGGCGATCGTGGCTGCAGCGTTGCGGTCGGTGTTGGCAAGAACGCCGGCGCCGAGCTCGCGGGTGATGTGGGCAGGCATGCCGGGCACGGCCTCGTCGAGGACGTCGGCGACCAGCTCACTGAGATCGAGCGTCTCGGGCTGAGCCTGCCGTTGCGCATCGAGCCGCGCCAGGGTGAGCAGGTCGAGCACAAGCACGCGCATCCGCTCTGCCTCGCGCCCCATCGCTTCGAGCGCAGCGTCGAGCGCCGCCGGGTCGGGGGTGGCGCCGCGGCGGATCACGTCGATGTAGCCCTTCAGCGCAGTCAGCGGGGTGCGCAATTCATGCGACGCGTCGGCGATGAACCGTCGCGTCCGTCCCTCGGACTCCTGCTGCGCGGCGAAGGATTGCTCGATGCGCGCGGCCATGTCGTCGAACGAACGGGCCAGCTCGCCGATCTCGTCGTGGCGGCCTTCGACACCGCTGCGAGCGCGGAGGTCGCCGCCGGCGAGCCGCCGCGAGGTGGCGGTGAGTTGATGGAGGGGACGCAGCGCGCGGCCGGTGAGCAGCAGGCCCGCGAGCAGGGCGACCAGCAGGGCGATGGCGCTCCCGGCGGCGAGAAGCGTCAACTCGTCGTTGAGCACGGACTGCAGCGGCGCCATCGACGTCGACAGTTGGGCGACGCCGCACACCTTGCCGGCGGAGACGCCGCTGCGTACCGGGAAGCCCACCACCAGCTGGTCCTGGCCGCCGGCGCCGGCGACGACCTCTGGGTTGCTTCGCGTACCCGCCTGCGCTCTCTGCAGGCCGGCGGGGTCGAGCCGGGGCAGGTCGTTGCCGGCCGGTGCCTGAGCGGCCACCTGCAGGTTGTGGTCGTAGACGATGACCGCCACCGTGTGCCCGGACACGGTGGCAACCGAAGTGGCGACGGCGCGGCCGACCAGGTCGATGCCCGCGTCGGTGAGGCAGAGAACACGAGCGCCGCGAACCGCAGGCGCGGTCGAGCGGGCGACCAGGGCGCGCGCGGTGTTGATGTCGCTCTGCAGGGAGGCGACGCGCGCGGCAATCAGGCTCTGGCGCAGTGAGATGTACTGGTACAGCCCAAAACCGGCGAGCAGCACCGCCAGCAATGCGAGATAGGTGAGTGTGAGCCGCCAGCGCACGCTCCGCAGGAAGACGAGTCGCCCGGGCGGCCCGTTCGTGGTTCAGCTCCCTGGTTGAGCCGGCGCGGTGAACGCGCGCAGCCGGTAGCCGACGCCGCGCACCGTCTGGATGCGCTCGTGCGCAGAATCCTCCAGCTTCTGGCGCAGGTAGCGGACGTACACCTCGACGTTGTTCTCATCGCCGAAGAAGTTGAAGCCCCAGACCTCGTCGAGGATGCGCTGGCGCGGCAGCACCAGCTCGGCGTTGACGGCCAGGTAGTGCAGGAGGTCGAACTCGCGTGCTGAGAGGCTCACGGAGCGTTCGCCGACGGTCACCTCGCGGGTGGCCGAGTCGATGGCGAGATCGCCGGCGCGCACGACGCGTGACAGTGACGGGTTGCGCCGGCGCAGCACGGCACGGATGCGCGCCAGCAGCTCACCGAAGTCGAAGGGTTTGACCAGGTAGTCGTCGGCCCCGAGTTCGAGACCCTGGATGCGGTCGCTGGTCTCGTCGCGCGCGCTGAGGATGATCACCCCGCGGCTGCGGTCGCCGGCGATCGCCTTGCACACCTCCCAGCCATCCATGCGCGGCATCATCAGGTCGACGATGACGAGGTGCGGCTTGAAGTCGTCGACCGCGCGCAGCCCGGCGCGCCCGTCAGCGGCGGTCTGGACCTCGAAGCCCTCGTGGCGCAGGCCGAGAGAGATGAAATCGCGAATGCTGGTCTCGTCATCGACGACCAGCACCCGAGTGATCTCGGACACGCGTTCGAGTATAGGAGCGCGTCGCGCGGCGACTCGTGAGTTCGCACCGCTTCTCAGCAGATTCTCAACCGGCTCCGCCGCAGCGTGGCGGGGGCGGCCGCGTAGACTTGCCCGCGACGTGTCGTCCCAGCTGCTCCGCCGTGTCCGTCGCCCCGGTCCGCTGGTGGCCATCTCGCTGGCATACCTGGTGGCCGTCGCCGGCATCCTGATCTGGCGCGGCGTCAGCGTGTCGCCCGATTACCTGTTGTTCCTGCTCATCCCGGTCGCGGTGCTGAGCGGCCGCTTCCTCGGTTTTCTTCGTGATTGGGTGCCATTCGTGGTGATCTTCCTGGGCTGGGAGTTCATGCGCGCGGTGGCCCCCAACGCGGGTTTCGCCCCGCACGTCGCCGACCTCGCTCACCTCGAGACCGGGTTGTTCGGCGGTCACGTGCCCACCGCTGTGCTGCAGCAGGCCCTCGATTCAGGCGCTATCGGTCGGGTTGTCGAGTACGGGGCGACGGTGGTGTACTTCGGGCACTTCGCCTTTCCCTTCGCCGTCGGCATGGTGCTGTGGCTCGTCGACCGAGTTCAGTTCGTCCGGTTCACGACGGCGCTGATGGGCATGGCGCTGGTCGCGTTCGTGATCTTCCTGCTGGTACCGACCGCGCCACCGTGGTACGCCGAGCAACAGGGCGTGATCGGCGGCTTTCATCGCATCATCGGCACCACCCTCCCCAGCGCGGTGAGCCGCTACTACAACAGCCTCAATCCCAACCCCGTCGCCGCCTTTCCGTCGCTGCACGCGGCGTTCCCGTTCCTCGGTTTTCTGGCCCTGCGCCGCGTCTACCCGCGCGCCGCCTGGCTGGCGTTCGCGTGGTGCATCCTGGTGTGGTTCAGCGTGGTCTTCCTCGGCGAGCACTACGTCGTCGATGTGATCGCCGGCGTCGCGCTCGCCGCGCTGTCGTGGCTGGTGATGGTGAAGGTGGCGGTGCCTCGCGTCGGTGTCCTGCAGTCGCGCGTGTCGGGCGGGGTGCCGGCCAACCCGGACCCGGAGACGGCTGTTGCCTGAGGCGGCGAGGGCGCAGCGCATCCAACTGCCACCAGGGCTTGCCGCCGCCGAAGTGCACGCTCACACGCTCGCCAGCGACGGCATGGTGACCGCACCCGACCTGGTGCGAGCAGCGGCGGCGATCGGGCTCTCGGCGGTGTGCGTGACCGACCACGACACCATCCCGGACCTGACCGAAGCCACGGAGGTCGGCGCGGCGCTCGGCGTCGACGTGGTGCGCGGCGAGGAGGTCACCTGCGCGTTCCCGCCGGGAACGCACATCGTTGGGTTGTTCGTCGAGAAGCAGATCCGCATGCACATGTCGGTCACCGACACCGTCGACGCCATCCACGACCACGGTGGGCTGGCGCTGGTGGCGCACCCGTTCATGCCGACGTACTTCGCGTCGATGTCGGCGGGCCGGCTTGATCGGCTGCTCAGCAGCCGGCGCGTCGACGGCATCGAGTTGCGCCACACGGCGCCAGTGCTGCCGGGAACGTGGAAGCGCCTCGACGAGTATTACGCGGCGCACCGCGAACAGCTCGGAGCCGCGGTGGGAGCGGGCGACAGCCACTTCGGCGCCGGCGACGTCGGCCGGGTCGTCACCGTGTTCGAGGGACGCGGCGCTCAGGGGCTGCGGACCTCGCTGGCGGCCCGCACGACGTCGCCGCTGACGGGGGTCACGCCGGCGGGGCCGGGCTGGCGGACGCGGCTCGGCCAGCAGCAGAGGGCGATGATCTGGCTCTCGCACCAGCGCCGCACCGGTCGCGTCGGCAGCGGGGCGGGCCCCTCCCGCGAGAGCGACCGATCGCGGGCCTGACGGGGCCGCCCGGTAGAATCGGGCGCCGGGCCCGCGTAGCTCAGTTGGTCAGAGCAGGGGACTCTTAATCCCTTTGTCACAGGTTCGAATCCTGTCGCGGGTACGCCCGGCGTGTAAGAGTTCGGCTGATGGGCTGAGCAGCGCTGCCACGCGGTCAGCCTCAGTGGACCGTGTTAAACGCGGTGTAGATCACGGCGATGAACAGGACGTTGAGGAGCAGCGCGACGGCACCGCACACGATGCCGACGATCGACATTCCTCTGCCCGCACCGTACAACCGGTTGGATCGGCTGAGTCCCACCGCGCCGAGCACAACGCCGATCAGCCCGAGGATCAGCCCGAGGTACGGAAACCACAGCAGGACCACGGCGATGATGCCGACGATTCCGCCTGCGGTGCCCACGCCATTGCTCGGCCGCGTCCCCTGGACGTACTGGCCGGGCATGAACTGCGCCCCCGCCGGGGCCATCGGCTGGGAGGACTGCGGGGGGTACGACCCTGGGGACGGCGGTTGACCGGGCGGTTGCCCATACGCGGACTGGGGCATCGGCGGCGGCGGTGGCTGGGCCGGAGGAGTGGGCGGAGGCGCGTCGGGCACGTCGGCGCCACTCTAGGGCTCGGGCCGACTGGCGTCCAGTGATCGGGCGCGATGACCGGCGCACTACAGTCGGGCGATGGCTGAACAATTGAACGGAACTGTCGCCTTGGTCACCGGCGCTTCCAGCGGGATCGGCGAGGCCACCGCGGGTGCACTTGCGCAACAGGGCGCGAGCGTCGTGCTCGTGGCTCGCCGTCGTGAGCGCCTCGACGCGCTCGCCGCACGCATCGGCGAGGCGGGCGGGACGACGCTGGTGCTCGACGCCGATGTCGCCGTCGAAGCCGCGGCGCGTGACGCCGTCGCCCGCACCGTCGACGAGCTTGGCCGGCTCGACATCCTCATCAACAACGCCGGCGTGATGCTGCTTGGCAGGGTGGAGGGCGCAGACACCTCGCAATGGCG
Organism: Candidatus Dormiibacter sp.; assembly: GCA_039935655.1. Taxonomy (GTDB): domain Bacteria; phylum Chloroflexota; class Dormibacteria; order Aeolococcales; family Aeolococcaceae; genus Aeolococcus. Next base: position 32,463 of record JBDTJX010000013.1, read on the forward strand.
GCAGATGCTCGACATCAACGTCGCGGCGCTGATGATCCTGACCGACGCCGCGCTGCCGCACCTCCTCGCCGCGGCCGAGCAACAACCTCGACAGGTCGCCGACATCGTCAACGTCAGCAGCGTCGCCGGGCGCGTCGCGCGCCAGGGCAGCGCGGCGTACAACGCCAGCAAGTGGGCGGTGAACGCGTTCAGCGAGGCGCTCCGCCAGGAGGTGACCGCGCGTCATGTGCGGGTGGGCCTGGTCGAACCCGGTGCCGTGGACACCGAGCTCGCCTCACACAACACCGACCCGGAAGTCGTCGCCCGCATGCAGCAGCGCTTCGGATCGCTCGAGCGAATGACCGCCGAGGACATCGCCGAGGTGATCCTGTTCATGGTCACCCGGCCGCGGCGCGTCGCGGTCAACGAGGTGCTGGCGCGCCCCACCGAGCAGGCGGACTGAGGTCGCGCGCCGTACGTAGACTGGCCCGGGCGCCGCGGTTGCGCGCGCAGTTTGCGGAGGGCTGGCCACGGAACTGCTGCTGAGCGGGCAGCGCAGCGAGCTGGGCCTCGCCGTCGCCCGCCATTGGGCTCAGAGCCGACGGGGCGGCCGTGGTCGCGCCCTGGTCAACGTCGCGCTGCAGACGCCGAACACTCTGCTGCACGACGGTCACGCCTGGAAACCCAACGCCGCCGACCACATCGTCGGCTCGACGCGCCGCGCCATCGCCGAGGCGACGCGACAGCGCTGCGGGTTCCTGGTACACGCCAGCTACGCGTTCCTCCGCTCGGCCAAGGACGGCGGCAAGGTCGGTGACTGGCTGCGGTCGATCGCCGACGCCGCGCTCGAGGCGGAGCGCCTGGTGATGGACAGTGGCCGGCGCGCCACCGTGTTGCGGCTCGGCTACCTGTACGGGCCGGACTCACGTGACCTGCGCGCCTACCGACTGGCGTTTCGCCTCGGCCGTCCCTACTGGGCGGGCCCGCGCCAGAACCTCCAGTACTTCCTGCACACGGATGACGCGGCGCGCGCCCTGCTCCGCGCGGCCACCTCGCGCCCCGACGGACGGCTGCTGTACGCCACCGACGACACGCCGGCGTCGTTCGCCGACTTCATGGACCACTTCGCCCGCGGGGTCGGGCGCCGCCGCCCTCTCCACCTCCCCGACATCACGCGGCAACTGGTGCGCGCGGTGGTGCGCGAGCCGCACCAGCAGATGGTCGATCTCGCCGCCGACGGCCCCGCTGCACCCCGTCTTCTCGGTTTTGTGCCGCGCTTCCCGGATTACCGGGCCGGCCTCGACGAGGTGTTCGAGGCCTGGCGGGAGAAAGGGTGACCGACGACCGGACGGTCGGGTCTCCCGCACCGCCGCGCGCTCTGCCCGCGGTGGTGTTCGCCGCCGGCGCGGGATCACTGGCCACGGAGATCTGCGCATCGCGCCTGCTGGCCCCGTTCTTCGGCAACACCACGGTGGTGTGGGCCAACGTCATCGGGCTGATCCTGGTGTACCTCTCGGTCGGCTACTGGCTCGGCGGCCGGGTCGCCGATCGCCACCCGAGCCCGCGCGTGCTCGGCGGGATCCTGCTCGTCGCCGCCGCCGCGATCACGGTGCTGCCGTTCATCGCGCACCCGTTCCTGCAGCTTGCGTTGCAGGGGTTCAACGCGCTCAGCATCGGCGTCGTCGCCGGGTCGTTCTTCGCCACGCTGCTGCTGTTCAGCGTGCCGGTGTCACTGCTCGGCATGGTGTCGCCATTCGCGGTGCGGCTGGCCGTGCGCGACGTGCGTACCGCCGGCAGCGTCAGCGGACGTCTCAGCTCGCTGGCCACCCTTGGTGCCATCGTGGGGACGTTCGTCCCCGCGCTCGTGCTCATCCCTGCGATCGGCACCCAGCGCACCCTGCTCGGTGCAGCCCTGCTGGTCAGCGTCGCCGCCGTGCCGCTGTTGCCGCGACGCGCGCCGATCGCCGTTGTGGTGGTCGCCGGCCTGATGCTGATCCCTCCCGGCGCGGTGAAACCGGTGGCCGGCGTGCTGCTCGAAAAGGAGACGCAATACCAGTACGTACAGGTCGTCACAACCACCGACGGGCGCACCGCGCTGCGGCTTGACGACGGCCTCGCCGACCAGTCGGTCTACCGACCCAACACCGTGCTCACCGGGGGCGAATGGGACATGCCGCTGATCCTCCCGCCCCTGCTCGACCACCCCATGCGCCGCGCGCTGATCATCGGCAACGCCGGTGGCACCATGGCGCGCGCGCTGGTCCACGAATACCCGGGCGTGCAGATCGACGGCATCGAGCCCGACCCGGCGGTGACAGCGATCGGCCGCCAGGTGATGGGCATGGCCGCCGTCGCCGGCCTGCGCGTGTTCGAGGCAGATGGCCGCGCCTTCCTGGAGTCGACGTCCACCCGCTACGACCTGATCATCATCGACGCCTACCGCCAGGCCTACGTGCCGTTCTGGCTGGTGACCCGCGAGTTCTTCGCCCTCGCCCGCGCCCACCTCACCGGCGGCGGCGCCATCGCGTTCAACATGGCCAAGGTTCCCGGTGACGACCGCCTCGGCCAGGCGGTGAGCGGCACCCTGGCCACCGTCTTCCCCGACGTCCGCGTCTGGCCGGCGATGAGCTTCAACGAGCTTGTGCTCGGCTTCGACCGCGCGGCTTCGTCGAGCACGCTGAACGCCCGGCTGGCCACGCTACCGACCGAGCTGCGCTCCCTGATCCCGCTGGTGTCGCGCCAGCTGGTCTCCGTCGCGCCGATCAGCGACCCGCTGACCGACGACCATGCGCCCGTGGAGTGGCTCACCGACCGCGCCCTCATCGAGGAGATCGCTGCCGGCGGTCACTTCAGCGAGGAGTTGTTGCCGACCAGGCCGTGAAGCCCCCCGCGTCGTTCTGGCGCTTCTTCGACGAACGCGACCCCCGCGGCGGACGGGTGAAGGCATGGCTGTTCCTGACCCACCCGGGCCCGTCGCTGCTGGTCACGGCGGTGACCGTGGCCGCCGCGGGTCTGCTGATCCGCCGGATGCCGAGTGAGCGCACCGCGCTCGGCCTGGTGCTGGTCATGCTGCCGTCGCAGCTGGCCATCGGCACGCTCAACGACTGGGCCGACGCGGCCAGCGACCGGGTCAGCAAACCGTTCAAGCCGATCGCCCGCGGCCTGGTCCGGCGACGGGACGCCGCGCTGCTGGGCGTGCTTCTGCTGGCCGTCTCGCTGAGCACCGCGGCCTGGCTGGGCACCGACGTGCTGCTCGTCTCCCTTCTCGGCGCGGCCGCGGGTGTCTCCTACGACCTGGCCCTGAAGCGGACGCCGCTGGCGGTCGTGGCCTGGTGGGCGGGGTTCACCACGGTGCCCCTGCTGGCCATGGTGATCACCGGCCGGCTCCGCGGTGGCGTGGAGGCGGTCCTTCTGGCCGGCCTGCTCGCCACCGCGCTGCTGGTCGCCAACGGCGTCGTCGACATCGAAGGCGACCGGCTCGCCGGTGAACACACCCTGCCGGTGGTCATCGGCGTCCGTCCCTCACAGCGCCTGATCAGCGCCGCCATGCTGGCTGCGTGCGTGGGCGTCCTCGCGCTCATGGCGCCGCTGGGGCAGGGTGGCCTTGCCTTCGCCGCCGCAGCGCTGTTCGGCGCCGGCGCCGGAGTGGGGCTGCTGCCCGCGCGGGCGCGGGCGCTCTCCTTCCCGGTCCTCGCGGTCTGTGTCGCCGCGGCCACGGTCAGCTGGCTGGCGGCGCTGCCTGTCCCGGCGAGCTGAGGGCGCGCTCCACATCGACGACGCCAGGTCACCGGTCCGGCGCGTCTGGGTACAGTGCAGTGCATGGTCACCGACACGAACAGCGATGGTGCGGTCGCGCCCGACGTCGACGCGGACCACCCCGAGAGCGAGCACTGGATCTGGGTCGGCCAGCACCGTCCCCCGGTGCCGCGCGCACTGATGACGCTGATGTCGTCGGGCTGGGCGTCGACCGACACCGCCGAGGTGCCCCGTCACCCGGCCGCCGACAATTTCGCCGCACGCCGGGCGGCTCTGTCGGAGCAGTTCCGCGGTCGCAACGTGGTCATCCCCACCGGCCCGCTCAAGGTGCGCTCCAGCGACGTCGACTACCGCTTTCGCCCCGGCACCGACTTCTTCTGGCTGTCCGGCGGCATGGAGCCCGACGCGGTACTGGTCATGGAGGCCGACGGCGACGGGCACCGCACCACCCTCTTCGTTGAGCCGCGCAGCGGCCGGTCCACGCACCACTTCTTCACCGACGCCCGCTACGGCGAGTTCTGGACTGGACCGCGCATGGGCCTCGCCGAGACCACCACGCACCTCGGAGTCGCCACCGCCCCGTTGGGCGACCTCGACGATCAGCTCGGCCGCCTCGCCACCAGTGACACGGTCACCGTTCGTGACATCGACCCTCGCATCGACGAGGTGCTACCGGAGACTGCCGGCGACGACGGTCTCGCCACCGCGCTGTCGGAGATGCGCCTCGTCAAAGACGCGTTCGAGGTGGCCATGCTGGAGCAGGCGATCGACGCGACCGTCCGCGGCTTTGAGGATGTCGTCGAAGCGCTGCCCGACGTGCTCGAGAACGGTGAACGCGTTGTCGAGGGCGTCTTCAACGCGCGCGCCCGGCTCGAGGGCAACGACGTCGGCTACGACACCATCGCCGCGTCTGGCGCACACGCCACCTTTCTGCACTGGACGCGCAACGACGGCCAGGTCGGCTACGGCGACCTGCTGCTGCTCGACGCCGGCGTGGAGTGCCGCCAGCTGTACACCGCGGACGTTACCCGCACCATCCCCGTGTCAGGCCGCTACACCGCAGAGCAACGCGAGATCTACCAGCTCGTGCTCGACGCCCAGACGGCGGCCATCGCCGAGGTCAGGCCCGGCGCTGAGTTCATGGCGCCGCACCGTGCCGCGATGCGCGTGCTCGCCGAGGGACTGCACCGGCTCGGCATCCTCGAGGTGGAGGCCGACGTCGCGGTGCGCCGCGACCAGCAGCTGCACCGCCGCTGGACCATCCACGGCACCAGCCACATGCTCGGCCTCGACGTGCACGACTGCGCCAACGCGCGCGACGAGCACTACCACGGCGAGCTCAAGCCCGGCTACGTCCTCACCGTCGAGCCCGGCCTGTACTTCCAGCCCGACGACCTCACCGTCCCTGAGCGCTACCGCGGCATCGGCGTGCGCATCGAAGACGACGTCCTGGTCACCGACGCCGGCCACCGCGTCCTCTCCGAAGCCCTACCTCGCACGCCCGACGACGTCGAAGCGTGGATCGCGCGGCTGTCGAAGGACGACTGACCGATTCACGGGAATGGACCGGACCCCACCCAGCCTCAGCTCGACCGCTGGGCCTCATGGTTGTTGAGGCGACGCCAGGGTGGCTCGGACCTTCCCGAACACGCGTTGGCACAGCTCCACCAACTCCGTGAGCGCGTGCTCGACAACAGTCGACTCACTCCGGGCGATACGGTGCTCGACATCGGCTGCGGCGACGGCCTCATCGGTCTCGGCGCACTCGAACGCCTCAGCCCCGATGGCCGAGTGATCTTCAGCGACATATCCGCGGATCTCCTTGACCGGGTCCGTGAACTGGCCACCGCCGCGTCCGCTGCCGACCGAAGCGCCTTCCTGCAGACCGCGGCCGAGGACCTCAGCTCATTACCCGACAGCAGCGTCGATGTCGTCGCTGTTCGGTCAGTTCTCATCTACGTCGCGGACAAGTCGCGAGCGCTCGGTGAGTTCCACCGCGTACTCCGAACAGGAGGCCGTCTATCCCTCTTCGAGCCCATCAATCGATTTACCTGGCCAGAGCCGCCGGACCTCTTCTACGGCTACAACTTGGCCCCCGTCAGCGACCTCCTCGCCAAGGTCAGGGCGGTGTATGACGGGTATGAGGACGCCCAGCGGCCAATGCTCGACTTCGACGAGCGTGATCTGCTCCGTCTCGTAGAAAGCGCAGGCTTCGCCGAGGTGCACATGGACTACCGCGTCGACATCGAGCGAAGAACAGCTGAGGAACCCGATCGCTTCCTGGCTACGTCCGCCAACCCCCTCGTTCCGACACTTGACGGGGCCATCGACGCTGCGCTGACGGCACCCGAGCGCGATCGGTTCGAAGCGTGTCTGCGCCCACTCGTGCAACGCGGCGAAGGAACGCGAAGGATGGCCGCCGCGTTTGTGTCAGCGGACAAGTGATCCCTGGCGTCAATGTGCCCCAAGGCGACGGGGTGAGTCTAACGCTGGTCGCGGGCGATCGCCGCGCCGAGAGCCTCGGCGTCCTGTCGGAGCACCTCATCTGACTGGTCCGGCGGCTCAACATCCGGGAACGGGAACGGCCACCCCGGTCGGGGATCGTCCTGGTAGCGCGGAACAACGTGGGTGTGCAAGGAGCGCCAACCTGGACCACGTCCTGTTGGCCCTGTCGCAGACGGAGAAGAAGGACCCCGTCTGACCGGCTGCTGAGCAGAGTGTTGCAGCAGTCGAGGCCGTCCATGTCGTGGGGTCAAATGTGCCGCGCTACTCCTCGACCTTGGAAAACGCCAAGCAAGCGTTGTGCCCGCCGAACCCGAACGACGTGCTGATGGCCAGGTCGAAGCGATGATTGCGACCAACGTTCGGCACGTAGTCGAGGTCGCACTCGGGGTCGGGCTCCTCGAGGTTGATGGTGGGCGGCACGTACTGGTCACGCATGGCCAGAACTGTGATGATGCCCTCCAGCGCGCCGGCGGCGCCGAGCAGGTGGCCGTGCATCGACTTGGTCGACGACATCGGGATCGTCGCGGCCACCTCGCCGAGCGCCGCCTTGACGGCCTTGGTCTCCGCCGCGTCGTTGAGCTGCGTGCCGGTGCCGTGGGCGTTGATGTAGCCGACGTCCTCCGGGCGGGCGTGGGCGCGGTCGAGCGCGCGCAGGATGCTGCGCCGCGCACCGTCGCCGTGCGGCTCGGGCGCGGTGATGTGCGACGCATCGGCGGTGGCGCCGTAGCCACTGAGCTCTGCGTAGATGTGGGCGCCGCGGCGCCGGGCGGCTTCGAGCTCTTCGAGGATGACGATCGCCGCCCCCTCACCCATCACGAACCCGGCACGGTCACGGTCGAACGGGCGCGAGGCGCGCTCCGGCTCGTCGTTGCGAGTCGACAGCGCCTGCATGGCGTTGAAGGAGCCCACCCCGAGCGCGCAGACGGATGCCTCGGTGCCGCCCGCGATCACCGCGGTGGCGTCGCCCCGCCGGATCCATTCCGCGGCCTCGCCGATGGCGTGGGCGGCCGACGCGCAGGCGCTGACCACCGCAAAGTTCGGCCCCTTGGCGCCGTGCTCGATGGCGATCATTCCGGCCGGCATATCGGCGATCATCGACGGCACCGTGAACGGCGAGACGCGGCGCACGCCCTGCTGGTGCAGGTTGAGCGTCGACCGCTCAAGCACCTCGAGGCCACCGACGCCGGAGGCGACGAGCACACCGACGTCCTCGCTGATCGCGCCGATGTCGAGGCCCGAGTCGGTGACGGCCTGGCGCGCCGCCACCAGCGCGAGCTGGATGCAGCGGCTGCTGCGCCGCACCTCCTTGACACCGAGGTGGCCGACAGCGTCGAAGTCCGTCACCTCGGCGGCGATGCGCGTCGGCAGCGCCGATGCGTCGAACTGAGTGATCGGCCCCACCCCGCTGATGCCGGCGCGGCACGCCGCCCACGTCGACTCGACGTCGTGACCCAACGGGCTCACCGCACCGAGCCCCGTGATCACGATCCGCGGGCGTCCATTGCCTCCGCCGTTGCCGTTGCCGTTGCTGGCCATCAATCCTTTCCCTCTTGCGCCACCGTATCGACGAGGGGCGCGCCCTGCGAGTGGTAGCCGCCGTCGACGTGGATCACCTCGCCGCTGATCCCTCGGGCCATCTCGCTGAGCAGGAAGACCGCGGCGTCGGCGACCGGGCCGGCGTCGGCTGCATCCCATCCTAGCGGTGCCTGTCCGGTCCAAGCGTTCTTGAGCGTACCGAAGCCGGGGATCGACTTCGCCGCCATGGTCTCCAGCGGCCCGGCCGAGAGTGCGTTGACGCGCACGTGGCGGGGTCCGAGATCGCGCGCCAGGTAGCGGCTGACGGCCTCGAGCGCCGCCTTGGTGGGACCCATCCAGTCGTACAGGGGCCACGCCAGTGTGGCGTCGAAGGTGAGCGAGACCACGGCCCCGCCGGTTGGAGGCATCAATGGCACAAACGCGGCCGCCAGCGACTTCAACGAGAACGCGCTGACGTGCATGGCGGTGGCGACGGACTCCCAGGGCGTGTCGAGGAAGTGTCCGCCGAGACAGTCCTCGGGGGCGAAGCCGATGGCGTGGACGACGCCGTCGAGGCTCTCCCAGCGTTCGCGCACCGCCGCAGCGGCGGCGCGCACCTGGGCGACATCGGTGACATCCATCTCGAGCACGTCGGGCGACGGTGTCATGCGCTTGGCGCTGCGCTCGGTGAGGCTCATGGGCCGGCCGAATGACGTGAGCACCACCTCGGCACCGTGGTCCTGGCATGCCTGCGCGATCGAGTAGGCGATGCTCTTCGGAGTCAGAACGCCGGTGACAAGGATGCGGCGGCCGGCGAGGATGCCCCCGGCGACAGGCGTGACGGGATGTTCGGCGGTGCTCACCATGCTCTCAGCAGAGTCCGATGCGCCACCGCGGGTTACGAAGCCGACCGGGTGATCGCCAGCATCTTCTCGTGCCAGGCGGGCGCGCCGGCGAGGATGTCGCCGCTGACGAACACGGCGGCCGGGTCGCCGCTCCAGTCGGTAACAACCCCGCCCGCCTCACGGACCAGAAGGCTCCCCGCCGCGATGTCCCAGAGTGCCAGGTTGAGCTCGAAGAACCCGTCCCACACGCCCGACGCGGAGTAGGCGAGGTCGAGGCTGGCGGCACCGGGGCGGCGCAGGTCCTCGAAGGCCTCCAGTGCCTGCGTGAAGACGGCCATGTAGCGAGCCCGAGCCTCGGGTCGCCGGAACGGGAACCCGGTGGCGACGACGCCATCGCCCGGTCGGGCGCTGACGTCCAGCCGCCGTCCAGCCGCGTCGAAGGCCCCGTGCCCGGCCACCGCCGACCACGTCCCGCCGGTGATCGGTGCGATGACCACGCCGACGGTCGGCTGTCCGTCCTCGACCAGCGCGATCGACACCCCCACCTCGGGGTAGCCGCGCAGGAAGTTGGTGGTCCCGTCGAGTGGGTCGATCACCCACATCCGGGCGGACACCTCGCCTCCACGCTCCTCGGCGAGCACGTCGATCTCCGGCTCGGCCTCGCGGAGCAGGCTCACCGCGGCTGCCTCGGCGGCCTTGTCGACCGCGGTCACGTAGTCACCCGCTCCTTTGAGCTGGGTGTGCAACGGCGCAGCGTCCCGACGCGCCGCGCGAATCACGTCGCCCGCGGCCTCCGCGGCCGCCAGCGCCAGGTTGAGGAGATCGCGGTGAGATCGCATGGACCCGAGCTTACGAGCCTGCACACGGGGCGGTCGAAACAGAAGGGGTCGGGGGCGGATGCGGCGACGCGTGCCTACCCGGTGGCCTGCGCGATATGCACGATCCGCGACCCGATCGGGGGCAGCGCGAGCAGCTCCTGGTCGACGCCACCGGCGTCGAGCATGCGGTCGATGGCATCGGCGATGACCGGGTGCGACAGGTGGAATCCCTGGCCCATCTGGCAGCCGAGCTCGCGCAGGGTGACCAGCTGCTGGCTGTTCTCGATGCCTTCGGCGATCATGGTCAGACGAAGCGCGTTGCCGATGCCGACGATGGCTCGAGCGAAGTCGCCGCGGTCACCACCCTCGAGATCGTCGACGAAGGGCTTGGCGATCTTGAGGATGTCGACGGGCAGGCGGCGCAGGTAGCTGAGCGACGAATAGCCGGTGCCGAAGTCGTCGATGGCGATGCGCAGGCCGGCGAACTTGAGTGCCTCCAGCTTGGCGATGCTGGCGGCCGCGTCCTCGAGCACCATGCTCTCGGTCAGCTCGAGCACCAGCGAGGACGGCGGCAGGCAGCTGCGGGCCACGATGGCGAGCACGTCGTCGACGAACTCCGGCTGGGCCAGCTGACGCGCCGAGATGTTGACGCTCACCCAGATCTTCTGATGCAGGGGATGGCGCACCTGCCAGCGCACCGTCTCTGCGCAGGCGGTGCGAAGCACGGCGGCGCCGAGCTCGAGGATCACGCCGGTCTCCTCGGCGACGCGGATGAAGTCGTCCGGCGGCACCATGCCGCGGGTGGGATGACGCCAGCGAACCAGCGCCTCGGTGGCCACCAGGCGGCCGTTGGAGAGGTCGAAGATCGGCTGGAAGTGCACGCCGAACTCGTCGCCACCGATGGCACGCTCGAGGTCGGCTCGCATCGTGTGGCGAGCGACGATCTCCGCCTCCATCCCGGGAGCGAAGAGGATCTGGCGGTGCTTGCCCGCGCTCTTGGCCGCGTACATGGCGACGTCGGCGTGGCTCATCAGGCCGCCGGCAGTGTCGTTGTCGTTGTTGGAGATGGCGATGCCGATGGAACAGCGCACCACCACCGACTGGCCGGCGATGGCAAAGGGCGCTGCCAGCGCGTGGAAGACACGCTGGGCCACGGCCTCGGCTTCGGCTGCGTGGTCGATATCCTCGATGAGGACAGCGAACTCGTCGCCACCAAGACGGGCCGCAGTGTCGGGGCGGCGCAGTGCGTTGCGCAGCCGATCGGCGACGCCGACGAGCAGCTCGTCGCCCGCGGAGTGACCGAGGGTGTCGTTGATGTTCTTGAAGTCGTCGAGGTCGATGAACAGCACCGCGACGGGCTGGTTGGTGCGCGCGCGGCGCAACAGTGCGTGCTCGATGCGGTCGCTGAAGAGCGCGCGGTTGGCGAGGTCGGTGAGCGGATCGTGGAAGGCCTGGTGAGACAGCTGTTGCTGCAGCTCGGTGAGCCGCGCGATCGAGTGTTCGAGGCGGCCGTTCTCCAACGTCGAGCTGGTCTGGATGGCCAGCGTCTGGAACAGCTGAAGATCCCGTTGGTCAAAGCTGCGCGCGCTGAGGTGACTGCCCACCATCAGGCTGCCGATCAACCGGGTCCGGCCACGCAGCAGCGCCACCATGGCGTGGTCGACGTGGCGGCGATCGAGGACATCGCGCGAGAGTGGCGACGCACTGCTCCTGTCGATGATGACGCCGTCGGAGTCGGCCTCGAGAATGTCCTCCAGCTCGCTGGGGTCGATCGGCACCATCACCTCGGTGCCCGAAGGATCGCCGGCGCGCACGGTGGTGCGATACGCCTGCTCCCCGGGTGAGGTCGGGTAGATGGTGAGCTGAGCGATCTGGCCGTCGAACATCTCCCGGGCTCGGCCGATCAGGGCGACGATCGCCGACTCGAGCTCGGGGGAGTGGTGCAGCGCCATGTCGGCGCCGCGCAGGAATTCGGCGACGCGACGCTCGCGGCGCTCCACGAGCAGGATTCGGTAGCCGCCGAGGAGCACGACGCCGAGCACGCCCAGCACCAGCAAACCCTTGGGATTGGACCAGATCAGGTCGACCGCCACCATCCCGTAGCTGGCTGCCGCGCCGACGCCCACCACGGCAACCACGATGTTCTCCACGGCCACGCTCCGGGTCACGCGGCCGTCGTTGAGAGACACCCCAAAGGAGGTGGTGAGGCTGGTCAGGATGAGTACTCCCGCGGCCGCGTACACAGAGACGTACGCGGACCAGCCCAGCTCGATGCCGACCCCCGGCTGGTGTCCCACCGTTGCGCGGAAGGTCACCGCGGCCACCGCAGCGAACAGAGAGAACTCGGCGATGCCGAAAGCGGTGGCCGTCTGGCGCAGCTCACCGCGGCTGGCCGCCGCGAGCAGGGCGCCCACCAGGTAGCCGGCGATGATGGCCCACCCCGGCGAGAAGAAGAGGCCGAGCACCAGCGGAGCCGCCGACAGCCCGACCAGCGGTGTGTTGCGCCGCAGCGCCATGGACACCGGCCAGCGCTCGGTGACGAAGAAGAGAATCACGAGCCCCCAGATGGGCAGGGAGTGCTGTAGCGAGAAGACGGGCAGCGCAAAGAGCGTCATCACCCATAGGGGGATGGCCGGCACGACCAGGATGGCCGCGAACAGGCGCAGTCGCAGGGCGGGCCCAAACCAGGGCCAGCCCCGCCCGGCGGCGTGCTTGACCGGCAGCGGCGCAGCGGGGTTCGCGAGACTCACAGAACTCCTTGTGGTTTGCGCGCATTGTCTGGTCGGCAGAGGCCAAACCGGTCACAGCACCGGTGACAGCGCGGTTACTGTTCTTCGAGGAATCGCAGATGCCGACAACCAGGGGGCGCCGATGACCGCCGAGATCCTGGTCGGCACCTGCAACTGGGCCGACCACAAGGACTTCTACCCGGCCGAGCTCGAGCGCGGCCGGCGCCAGCGCGACAAGCTCACCTACTACGCGCGCTACTTCCCGATCGTCGAGATCGACACCAGCTTCTACGGGATCCCCAAACCCGAGGTCGTCGACGGCTGGCTCGACCGCACGCCGGCCGGTTTTCGTTTCAACATCAAGGCTTTCAAGAGCCTGACGCGGCACGAGCGCGAGGGCGGCAGGCCGCGTCCGCCCACCGCCGAAGAGGTCCGCGACTTCATGGCGGCGCTGGTCCCGCTGCGCGAGAGCGGGCGCCTGGGCGCGGTCCACTACCAGTTCCCCCCGTGGTTCACCAACCGCCCCGGGGCGCGTGACGTGCTGCTCGAGACGCGCGACCGCCATGGCGACGACGTCGTGGCCATCGAGTTCCGCCACCGGAGCTGGTTCGACGACGGCGCCTGGCCGGCCACCGAGGACCTGCTCCGCGAGCTCGACTGCGTCTACGTCGGCGTCGACGCCCCGCAGCTGGGCTCGGGCACCGCGCCGCCGATCCTGGCGATCACGTCGCCGAAGTTGTGCATCGCGCGATTCCACGGCCGTAACCGCAAGACCTGGTACCGGCCGGACGGACCCACCAGCGATTTCCGCTTCAACTACCTGTACTCGCCCGACGAGCTCGACGAGTGGGTCCCCGCAATCCGCGCCGCCGCGGAACGCGGCACCCCGGTCCACGTGTTGCTCAACAACAACCGCAGCAACTACGCCGTGGTCAACGCCTTCGACTTTGGCGCACTCCTCGGCCGGCGCCTGCCCCGCCCGCCGTCACCCATCCTCGACACCATGGCGCAGCGAGACGGGGCGGTGCCGGACTGGGTGGCCTCGGCCCCCGACGCCCCGCAAGAGCAGGTGGTGGCCCCGCCGGACGTGGCTCAGGGAACCCTCGAGCTGGACGCGTGACGGCCGGCCCTTCCGTAGCGCCGCGATTTGCGCCACAATTGCCAGCGACCGCTGGTGTCTTCGCAGCCGGCTTTGCTGCTACGGCAGGCGAGCGATCTCGCCCACCGCTCCCCCGGCTCCACCACTGTCTGGAGGGTTCTCGCAATGGCAATGGCGTCCCCCCGACGCAATGACAGTTCGCGCCGCCCTGCGCCCAGCGGAATCGTCCTGCGCAACGAGGCCAGCACCCACGAGGTCGAGGTCACCAAGGCGCTCAACCAGTGGGCGGTGACCGTCACCGCGCTCACCGACAACCGCATGATCTGCCAGGACTTCTTCGCCCGCCGCTGGGAGGCGGTGGCACGCGCGGAGGACTTCGTCCGCCTGCTCAACCGCACGGAGCCGCCGCCCGGCTGGTGACCACGCAGGCCGCTGCCTCGACCCTGCCGCGACGGCTGCGCCACCACTACCGCTACAGCTTCCCGGACCCCCGGCGGGAGCGGTTGTTTCTCTCGTCGATCGGGTTCGACCTCGGTGCCATCTCCGCGCGGGTCGTCACCCACATGATCCGGCGCGGCGTCGGCCCGTTCCACAACCTCAGCCGCAACGGCCGCCACCTTCACCATCTCGTCTTCGGGATCGGCGGTCTGCTGGTCACCGGCTACCTCTGGCTGGTCATCGCCGACGACGCCGAGCAACAGAGGGCGATCCACCGTGTCAACTCGGTCCTCTACGGTGTCGGCGCGGCGCTGACCCTCGACGAGTTCGCGCTCTGGCTCAACCTCGAGGACGTCTACTGGACCAAGCAGGGCAAGGTCAGCGTCCAGGCCCTGATGATCTTCGGCGGACTGCTCTCGATCGGCGTCTGGGGCGGCCCCTTCCTCGGCAGAGCAGCCCGCGAGATCACGCCGGGCGTGCCTGCTCCCCCGCTGCTCCCGTTGCCCGCCACAAGAGCGTAAGAAGTCGTCCGTCGGGGGAGGCTCCTACTGGACCGTGCGACCTACCAGGCCGGCGCCTCCGGGGGCGGCGTCTCACGCGGGAACTCGACGGTCAGTTCCACTGGGCTGCCGTCGCGCCAGACGGTGACGGACATGGAGTCGCCGGGCTGGCGCGCGCTGACGGCGGTTCGGAACTGGTCGGCGCCGCCGGTGAGCGTGTACGGGCCGATCGCGGTGATGACGTCGGCTGGGCGGACCCCGGCGACGGACGCCGGCGACTGCTCGCGCACCGTGCCCACCTCGACGCCGAACGCGGCCGGCAGCCCGTGCGCCCGGGCGATGTCCGCGGTGACGTCGCGCACCGCCGCCCCGAACGACACCGCCTGAGCGCCGTCCTCAGGACGCGGCAGATAGCGGGACAGCTGGACAGGGTCGAAGCCGACGATGAGTCGCTCGCCGATGAGCAGCGCGGGGACCGCCACGCGGCCGAGCCGGCCGAACAGGATCGCCGCCGCGGACGGGTCGCTGGTGACGTCGCGGGCGGTGTAGGTCTGGTTGCGCTGGTCGAGGTAGCGGAGCAGCGCTTCGCATTGCGGGTCACCCCGCCGGATGAAGACGGTGAGAGAGTCGGCCACGCCGTCTCAGCCCGAGGAGGCTGGGGGCTGCGGGGCCGCCACGGACGGCGGCGTGCCCTCACCACCGGGCGCACCTGTCGCGCTGTCGGGGCCGACCGCGGTCGATCCTCCACCACGGCGGCGGCGGCGGCGGCGCGGGCGGAAGCTCTGGATCTCGCCCGGGGCGAAATGGAGTGATCCCTGGCCCTGGACACCCGGGGGTGCCGTTCCCGGCTCCGAGGCTGCGCCGGGGACGCCTGCCACACCGGGCTGGCCGGCGGTTTGCCCAGCCCCGCGACCACGGCGGCGGCGCCGGCGGCGACGGCGGATGGGCTCCCCATCGGGGCCGAGCACCGGCTCACCGGGTGGCTGCGCGGTGCCCGGCTGCTGCCGATCGGCGCCCGGCGCCTGGACCCCGGCGGGCTGCGCCGTGCCCCGACGGCGACGCCGGCGGCGACGGCGGACGCCCTCCTCGCTCTCGGGGATGGCCAAGGGTTCGCCGTCCGGGCCGACCCGCTGGCCGGCAGCCGGGAGGCCGTGCCGTCGGCGCTGCGGCTTGCCCGGGCTGACGATGTCCAGCGCGCTCAGCCAGCCGCCGGTGGAGCGAGCGGCCTCGACCAGCTCGCCGTACATCGACTCCTCGCCGGCGCGCAGCGTGGCACTGTCGCCGATGCACGCCACCAGGTGCTTGGCGCGCGAGATGGCAACGTTGAGCCGGTTGGGCACGCGGAGAAACCCGATGCGCCCCCGCTCGTTGGAGCGCACCAGGGAGATGACCACCATGTCCTCCTCGCGGCCCTCGAAGGAGTCGACGGTGTCGATCTTGACTGGGCGCTTGAAGCGGCGCCGGCCGAGAGCCTGGCGCAGTCGCTCGACCTGCTCGGCGTACATCGCGATCACCGCCATCGACATCTCCCGCGGCGCGCGCTCGTCGAGGAGTCGCACCACCTGGGCGGCGACGCGGACCTCGGCCTCGTTGCGCAGCGCGCCGCCGGGCCCGCGACGCTCGCGAACGCCGCGCATGCCCTCGGTGTCGACGAAGTGGAGCGCCACCGGGAACGGGGTGCGGGTGATGTAGTCGTAGGCCTGCACCTCGGGCGCGTCCTGGAGCTGCCCGTCGTAGCTGGCCTTCGACACGTACGCCGCGATGTCCGGGTGCATGCGGTGCTGGATGGTCAGCAGGCAGCGAGCCGATTCAGGCAGGCCGCCTTCCCACGCCTGCTCGAAAAGGCTTCTGTTGACAAGGGTTTCCAGAGCCTCGTCATTCTCGACGATGCCGTACAGCGCATCGTCCTCCACCGGGGGAAGCTGCTTGTGGTCACCGACCAGCGCCAGGGCCGACCCGAGCCGCAGCGCCGGGAGCGCTTCGTCGACCCGCGCCTTGTTCGCCTCGTCGAGGATGACGATGTCGAAGTTCATGTCGGTGATCGCCGAGGTGGCCGCCGTCGCGCATGTCGCGAAGTAGCAGTTGGCCTCGAGCAGGCGCGGGTCGTCCTCGTCGTCGCAGCGGAAGCGTTCGACGGTGGGGTGCACGCGCTCAGCCCGGGCCACGCGCACAGCCCGCATGCCCGGTGTGCCCGCGAGTCGCTCGAGCGCGTTGTCGACGGCCAGGTTGCTGTGCGACGTCACCAGGATGCGCTCGTCGGGGTTGTCCGCCAACCGACGCTTGACGGCCTCGACGATGACCGTGGTCTTCCCGGTTCCCGGTGGACCCTGGATGAACACCGCCTCTCCGGCGGCGAGACGGCTGAGCAGCGACACCGCGCGGTCCTGCGGGGGATTGGGCATCATGCCCTCGGTCAGCCAGTCGTGCGCGTGTACCTCGGCATCCACGTCGTACGCGGGCGCGGTCACCGACTGCGGCGACACCATCAGCTGCGCGAGCAGTCCGACACCGAAGTCGCGAGTGGCGATCGCCGCGAGAACTGACCGCTTGGCCTGGTACAGCGCCTTGTTGAACGAGGGTGTGATGGTTCCCTCGGCGCCAGCGTGCTCGTAGGTCCGGGCGGTGACCTCGACGGTGTGACGGTGGTGGTCGATTCGCGAGACGCGGCCAACGAAGTTGGGCTCGTCCTCCGGCTCGACCAGCACCGCGGCGTCCGGAGTGAGGTTGATCTGCTCGGTCTCGGCGATGGTGAACTCGACCTTGCCCACCTCGGGCTGACGGCGGTCGACCTCGGTGAACTCGTGCCCGCACGACGGGCACCGCTCGTGGTCAGCGGGACGCCACAGGGCGCGGCAGCGCTTGCAACGCCAGTACTCCTTGGCGGCGATGAAGCGGGTTCGCTGCGTTGCGGCGCGCTGGCGTTCGGCCTTCTCGAGGCTGTCGACGAGCTTCAGCGCCGCGTACAGCTCGGCGGACTTCGCCGCCGCCGCGCTGGCGCTCCGCCAGTCGAGAAGCCGACGCGTGTCGCTGGCCACGCCGTTCGCCGCTGTGACGATCGGCTGCCGAGCGGTGACCGTCAGCACCTTGCTGCCCTCGGGATGGTCCATCGCAGGCCGCATCGACACGACGCACAGGGCGAGGTGGTCGGGGTCGTGGTCGGGCGCATCCTGGGGCACGCATGTCAGCGCCAGGTCGGGGAGCGACAGCAACAGTTGCGGCGGGTCCTCCTCGCCGAAGGACACGGTGAGGTGACCGATCTCGCTGATCCGCTGGGCGAAAAGGTCGCGCGGATCCGTCCCGTTGGAGTCCCCGTGGGCGAGCGTTCGGAGAACCACCATGGCGTCGCTGCCGTCGGGCACGATGAGGTGGAGACGGTCGAGAGCGAGGTCCGGGGCTATCAGTCGGACGGTGAAACCCTCGGACGCCGATGGGGATGCAATCCCTCGGCGTCATACATCCGGTCCGGGATGGATTCGGGCATCAGCGCGCAGCGACGTTCGCTGGTCTGACGGCATGGCGACCACACTGGGCGCGCAGCGGTTCCCGAAGGCTCCCGCGTGCCGATGACTATAGCGCAGATAACAGCCGGTGCAACCCCTCGCTGTCGTTACGGTCAGGCAACGCGGCTCGCCATCGGCCGCGCAACCCATTGCGCGAGATCGGAAAAGCCGCCTCGGAGCAGCAGTTGGTGACCGCCGGCGACGAGCAGCGTCTCCGCCCGCGGAAGCACCTGCTGCCAGCGCTGCAGGCTGTCGGACGCGATGGTGCGGTCGTCCGCCGAGTACATCAGCAACGCCGGGAGACTGTCGCAACTGCGCAGTCCAGCAAGCTCGTCGATAACGCCGACGTCCCAGATCAGCGAGCGTGAGCTGAGCCGGTAACTGGCGCGGGTGTGGCGAAGGTAGTCGGCGATCACAGCGCGCGGGTACGTCTGCGACCTCACCAGCGGCGAGACCAGCGGCAGGGTCGTCTGCACGAAGGAATAGAAGGCTCGCCCGGCGACGCCGCCGGGGAGGCGGGAGGGATGCGTCTGCGGGCGAGGAAATGGTGCTGCCGCGAGGGCCAGCGACTCGATCCTCTCGGGATGTCGCGCCGCGAATAGCGCCGCGAGGACGCCGCCCATGGAATGGCCTGCCAGCGCCAAGGGCGTCGCCACACCCAGCGCTTCCAACAGGGCGTCGAGGCTGTCGACGTGAAAGGCGCGCGAGTAGTCCACGGAGGGCTTGTCGGAGCGTCCGAAGCCGGCGAGGTCGGGGGCGATCAGCGTCCGGGTCGCGGCAAGGTGGGGGGCCAGACCAGCCCAATAGCGACCGCTGCCGCCGAGCCCGTGGAGAAGCAGCAGCGGTGGTCCGTCGCCGGCGACGTAGACGTTGAGCCGGCCCCAGCGCAGTCGCACCCGTTGACGGCGCCAGGCCTGTGACACGCCGGCCATCGTAGCCTGAAGTCGCGCACCGGTCCGCGCGCCGTACGATCCCCGTCGCCCAGTCGCCGAGAGGAGCGCTTCCGCAGCAGCATGACCGCCATTCCACCCACCGCCCGGATCGCCCCACCCTTGCGGGAGCTTCCCCGCCTCGACGCCGCGGTGCGGGCGCTGGTGCTGCGCGCCTTCGCCCACATCCGCCACGGCGAGCTCGAGATCGTCGAGGACGGCGGCGTCAGGCATCGCTTCGGCTCGCTCGCGGAGTTCCCGGTGCGCGCCATCGTGCACGTGCACCGCCCGACCTTCTACCGAGCCATCGCGACCGGCAGCCTGAGCGGAGCCTTCAGCTACATCAACGGCGAATGGGACTGCCCCGACCTGGTGGCCCTGGTCCGCCTGGCCGCGCGCAACCTCGACACCCTCGATCGCCTGCAGGCGGCGGTGGCCCCTCTGCTTCGCCCGCTGCGCGCCGGACGTGAATGGCTGCGACGCAACACCCGCAGCCGCAGCCGCGAACACATCGCCCAGCACTACGACATCGGCAACGACCTCTACTCGCTGATGCTCGACGACACCATGTCGTACTCGAGCGGGATCTTCGACTCGCCCGGCACCAGCCTGCACGACGCATCGCTGGCCAAGATCGACCGTCTCTGCCGCAAGCTCGACCTCCGGGCGTCCGACCACCTTGTCGAGATCGGCACTGGCTGGGGGGCGCTGGCTGTTCATGCGGCGCAGACCTATGGTTGCCGCGTCACCACCACCACGATCAGCGAGGAACAGCACGCGCTGGCAACCGAGCGCGTCCAGCGCGCCGGCGTGACGGACCGGGTGACGGTGCTGCTCGACGACTACCGCGACCTGCGCGGCCGTTTCACCAAGCTGGTGTCGGTGGAGATGATCGAAGCGATCGGTTGGCGCTACTGGGACAGGTTCTTCAAGCAGTGCAGCCGGCTTCTCGTCGACGACGGCCTGGCCGCCATCCAGGCGATCTGCCAGCCCCTGCAAACGGACAAAGCGACGCGCGGGCAGCGCACGTTCATCAACACGACCATCTTCCCCGGTGGTCATTGCCCCTCCGTCGAGGCGCTGCTGGACGCGACAGCGCGCGCCGGTGACTTGCGCCTGGTCAACCTCGAGGACATCACGCGGCATTACCCGACCACCCTGGCGGCGTGGCGAGCCAATCTGTTGCACAACGCGTCGCGACTGCCGGCGCGGTTCGACGAACGCTTCCTGCGCACCTGGACGCTGTACCTGTCGTTCTGCGAAGCGGCGTTCACCGAACGGCGCATCACCGACCTGCAGTTGGTGTTCGCCAAGCCGGCGTTCCATGACGAGAGGCTGCCGTCTTGGGGCGGCAAACCTGTCGCGCAGCCGGGAGTGCGCATCGAAGAGCCTGCTCTTATCGGGGCGAGGCAACTCCTCGCCCCCTGAAGCCGCAGCGCCGCCCGGGGGCGTGTATCGGGCTGTCGTGACCCGTCGCAACGCTAGGATGCTCGTATGCCTGAACCGAGCGAGGGCGTCGATCTCAGCGGGCTGCACCGGGAGCTCGACCGTCTCAAGAGCCAGCTGTGCCGCTGCCAGCACCAGGGCACCTGCCTGGCCTGCAAGGGATTCGAGATCCTCCGTGAGCAGTCCCAGACGGTGATCGCGGCGGCCAGCCAGCCGGTGCTCATGCAGGTGGCCCAGGAGGCGGCGATCAAGGACCTCATCGGTCAGCTCGGCGGCGTCCAGGAGAAGCTCGCCGAGGACCCGCAGCTCCAGGAGCTGATGATGCGGATGATGGACCGCGTCCAGGAGGACCTCGGCGGACCTGATGAGCTCGCCAAGCTGTTCAGCGGACTCGGCTTCCCGGTGCCTCCGGGCGGCCCGGGTGTCCCCGGCGAGCTGCCGGGCTTCGGTGGAACCGCGCCGACCAACCCGGCGCAGGACTCCTACGACGACCGTCCCCGACCCAAGCCGGACAGTCCCGACAAACCAACCCCGCCGGACGACGAGGTTAACGACGCGCCGCCCGCCGGCGCCTGAGGAGGACCGCACCGATGCCGTCCCGACTTCGCCGATCCGTTCTAGCCTGCCCTGGCAGTAACCCGAAGATGATGGAGAAGGCGGCGGCCTCCGCCGCCGACGAGGTGTTCCTCGACCTCGAGGATGCATGCGCACCGTTGGAGAAGCCGGCGGCGCGCGGCAAGATCATCGAAGCGCTGCGCAACCACGACTGGCACGGCAAGGTGCGCGTGGTGCGCATCAACCAGGTGACCAGCCAGTTCGCGCTCGACGACCTGCGTGAGGTGGTCACCGGTGCCGGTGACGTCGTCGACTGCATCATGGTGCCGAAGGTTGAGAACGCCGGGGATATCGCGTTCGTCGACAGGGCGCTGGCAAGCCTCGAGCAGGCGCTCGGGCTCGAGCAGGGACGCATCGGCATCGAGGCCCAGGTCGAGGACGCCAAAGGCCTCATGAACGTCGAGGAGATCGCCGTCGCCAGCAAGCGGATCGAGACCATCACCTACGGTCCCGCCGACTTCTCGGCAGCCATGCAGTTCCCCAACCTGACGGTGGCCAACACGTACAACTACCCAGGGGACATCTTTCACTACGTGCTCTTCAAGCTCGCCGTCGCCGCGCGTGCCGCGGGCATCCAGGTGATCGACGGACCGTACCTGCTGATCCGCGACATCGACGGGTTCCGCGACGCTGCCTCGCGCGCCGCGGCGCTCGGCTATGACGGCAAGTGGGTGCTGCACCCGGGCCAGGTCGAGCCCTGCAACGAGGTGTTCACCCCGTCGCAGGCCGACTTCGACAAGGCCGTCGAGATCCTCGAGGCTTATCGCCACGCCACCGAGGTGGAGCGGCGCGGTGCGGTGATGCTCGGCGACGAGATGATCGACGAGGCGTCGCGGAAGATGGCGATGCAGTTCGAGATGCGCGGCCGGGCCGCGGGGCTGACGCCATCGCCACGCCAGGAGAAGGTGGAGGCGGCCGCAGGCTGACCGTCACCGCGTCGGCTGCGCGCGGATGGCGCGCGCCCGTCGCCTGTACTCGCGGCGCTCGTCGGCACGCAGGCGCGCGTCCACCTGCAGGTCGAGGAAGTGCTGTTCGCGCTCCAGCTTGCGCAGCGCGGCGAGGCGGTTGTGGATCGCCGGGTCGGTGCGCGCCGCTTCCTGCACCGCACAACCCGGCTCGCCGTCGTGCGCGCAGTCGCTGAAGCGGCACCCGGCGGCCAGCTCGGCGATGTCGCTGAACACCTCGTCGAGGCCCGCCTGCGCGTCCCACATGCCCATCTCGCGCATGCCGGGGGTGTCGATGAGGAGCGCCCCCTCCGGCAGCTGGACCAGCTCGCGGTTGGTGGTGGTTTGGCGACCGCGGCCGTCGGCGCGCACCGCCGCCGTGGCCAGCCTGTCGCCGCCGCAGAGCACGTTGATCAGCGTCGACTTGCCCGCCCCACTGGGCCCAACGATCGCGCCCGTCTGCGCCGGGCGAAGACACGCACGCAGCTCATCGATGCCGCGACCCTCAGCGCTGACGGCGATCACCTGCACGCCGTTGGCAACCGCCCGCGCCGCCTCGACGTCGGCGCCCATGTCTGTGCTGAGGTCGGCCTTGGTGAGCAGCGCCACGGGCACGGCCCCGCTGGACCAGGCGATGGCGAGGCTGCGCTCGAGGCGACGCACGCCGACGTCAGCGCCGAGCGGGACGGCGATGAACACGGTGTCGACGTTGGCGGCGACGGCCTGCGCCAAGGTGGGTCCGCCGGCTGAGCGTCGCAGCAGCACGCTGCGGCGGGGAACAGCATCGACGACCGTGCGATCGTCGACGACCACCCAATCGCCGGTGGTGACCCCGCCGTCGGGCGCGGATTCACGGAATCGGCCGGCGAGTGTGGCCTCGCGAGGGCCGGTGGCGGTGAGCACGGTCAGCGCCTGGGCGGCCACCATCGCGACGCGCGCGGGTTCTGCCGTCGCAGGAGCGACCGCGGCGAACGCGGTGGCGAACGAGTCATCCCACCCCAGATGGGCGAGGGCCATGGGTGTTGTCTGCACGAGGAACTCCGAGTGGTGGTGAGCACCCGGTCTCGCGTCGGGATCAGCGCACGGTCGCGAGGCGACCGGTGTCTGCGTGGAGCTAGACGGTGGGACCGGGGACGATGAAGGACAGGGACGCCGGACGCGCAATCGGTGCTGCCATCAGTCTGCCCTCCATGTGCCGTTGTCCTGCGCTGCGGTTCACTGTAGCAGGAAACCGGACGATTCTCGGCGCGCCTCGATGCTGGTGAGGGCCGGGCGGTTGCACTGCCCAAATCGCTGGTAGCGTTGTTCACATGCTTGCGCTGACCGAACCGCTGCCCCCGCGGTGGCGTGTTGATGAAGCGGACTGTCTGCAGTTCCTCGCGTCGTTGCGCGATGACTCGATCGACGTGATCACCACCGACCCCGCCTACAGCGGCATGAACCAACACATGTCGTTCGGCCACGGCCGCATCGTCGGCCGCTACGGCGATGCCACCGACCCTCGTTGGTTCACCGAGTTTCGCGACGACCCGGAGACCTTTCTCGGGTTCCTTCGCGAGTGCCACCGTGTTCTCGCCGACGGCGGCCACATCTATGTGATGTTCGACAGCTTCTCGCTGCTGTCGCTCGGTCATCTCATGCGTGAGGTCTTCGCGGTCAAGAACGTGATCGTCTGGGACAAGGTGAACCTGGGCATGGGCCACTACTTCCGGCGACGTCACGAGACGATCGTGTTCGCCACCAAGGGGCGTCGGAAGCTGTCGCGTCGCGACCTCCCCGACGTCTGGCCGATCAAGCGCATCCACCGCGGGATCTACCCCACCCAGAAGCCGGTGGCGTTGTTCTCTCGAATGCTGGCGGGAAGCGCCGAGCCGGGGATGACGGTGTGTGATCCGTTCGTCGGCAGCGGGTCGTCTGCGGTTGCCGCGCTGCTGGCGGGCTGCCGGATGGTGGCCGCGGACGTCGACGGCAGAGCAGTCACGCTCACCCGGCAGCGATGTGCGGCGGTCGCGGCGGGCGACGCTGATCCCGGCGAGGGAGCGGTCCGACCGCGGCGACCGTCGAATTACACTGCCCCGCCATGAGCACTGACGTCAGCGCAGAGACGCGCGAGGTGGTCGCCATGGTGCGCGACTTCGTCGAGCGCGAGATCATCCCGGCGGTCCACCAGCTCGAGCACGACGACGAGTACCCGACCGGGATCGTCGCCAAGATGAAGGAGCTCGGCTTCTTCGGATTTGCCATCCCCGAGGAGTTCGGCGGCTCCGGGCTCGACTACCAGACCTACGCGATGTGCTGCGAGGAGATCGCCCGCGGCTGGATGTCGATCACCGGCGTGATCAACACCCATTTCATCGTCAGCTACCTCGTCGAGGAATTCGGCACCGAAGAGCAGAAGCAGCGGTTCCTCCCCACCATGGCCACCGGCGAGATGCACGGCGGCTTCTCGATGAGCGAGCCCAACTGCGGCAGCGACGTTCAGGCCATCGAGACCCGCGCCGTCCGCGATGGTGACGACTACGTCATCAACGGCACCAAGATGTGGGCCACCAACGGCGAGCACTCGACCGTTGTGGCGACACTGGTCAAGACCGACCCCGACGCCAATCCGACGTGGAGTGGAATGTCGTGCATCCTCGCCGAGAAGACGCACGAGGGGTTCCGTTCCACCAAGCGCATCGAGAAGCTGGGCTACAAGGGCGTCGAGACAACCGAGCTGGTCTTCGAGAACAACCGTCAGCCGGCCGCCAACCTGCTCGGCGGTGTCGAGGGGCAGGGGTTCAAGCAGATGATGGCCGCCATCGAGCTTGGTCGCGTCAACGTCGCCGCACGCGGCGTCGGCGTCGCCCAGAGAGCGTTCGAACTGTCCATCGAGTACGCGCAGCAGCGCCACGCCTTCGGCGTGCCGATCGCCCAGCACCAGGCCATCCAGTTGAAGCTCGCCGACATGGCCACGAAGATCACCGCGGCCCGATTGATGACCCAGATGGCGGCGCAGAAGAAGGATGCGGGCGAACGCGCCGACGTCGAGTGCGGCATGGCCAAGCTGTTTGCCACCGAGACCTGCTTCGAGTGCGTCGTCGAGGCGATGCGCATCCACGGCGGCTACGGATACTCCAAGGAGTACCAGGTGGAACGGCTCTATCGTGACGCGCCGCTGCTGATGATCGGTGAGGGCACCAACGAGATCCAGAAGCTGATCATCGCGCGAGGCCTGCTGGAGAGGTACAAGGTCAGCTGAGCGACAGCACCTCGCCGGCCGCGTAGCTGGTGTGCTCGCCCATGCTGGTCAGGATCCAGGCGTGCCCGCGGCCCATCACTCGCCACTGCAAGGGGCCGCCCACGATCGCGGTGTCCTCGTCGACGCCCACGAGGTGCACTCCCGGTGGCGTCGCCTCGATGGCCCACTGGATGGCGCCGGGCATCCAGCGCTCGATCTGGTCGAAGTGCGGCATCACGATCACGCCCGGCACCAGGCCAAGTCCCGGCACAGGCGGCCCGCGGCGGCGGATGTCCGGCACCGTGTCGGTCAGGGCGATGGCCCCAGCAGAGCAGCCGACGATGGCGCTGTCCTGCATCCACGCCTCGCTGATCGCAGCGCCGACCCGCGTCCCCACCAGCGTCTTGGCGAGGTAGGTGGGGTTGCCACCCGACAGGTAGACAAGGCCGGCGCCGGCGATCTGGTCGGCCAGCCGTGCGTCGTCGGCGTCATCCCGAGCCAGGACCATGAGCGGCGACGCGTCGATGCCCAGGCGCGCGTAGTGGGCGCGCCCGAGCTCGACCCAGTACCCGATCCGCTCGTCGCCCTCCAGTGCCGCCGCGGTCGGGAGGAACACCACGCGGCCGGTGCGGCCTACCAGCAGCGCCCTGTCGACGTCCTCGGTCGCCGGCGTGAACTCGCCGCTGCCAACGAGAGCGATGGGACCGGACACAGCCGCGCATTGTGCGCGGCGACCCCGGCGGGACGGCGTACGCTCGTGACGCACGTCTAGAGTCGCGCGACGATGGGTGATTCGAAGGCGGGTGTCGGTCGGGTGCTGCGCTTCATGGCGTCGGGCGGCATGGCCGGCGAGGACCCGGACGTGGTCGCCGAGCTGCTCACCACCGCGCACCAGCTGGCAGAGATGGTCGCCGCCGATCCCTCGTCATCTCCCGACCTTCGCCGTACCGCTGACACGTTCCTCGAGCAGCTCGCCTCCGACACATTCGGCGCCTACTGAGATGCCACGGGCAACCGTCAACGGCCTGGAGTTGGAGTACGACAGCTTCGGCGACGCAGCGAGCACGCCGCTGCTGCTGGTGATGGGACTGACCTACCAGATGATCGAGTGGGACGACGCCGTCTGTCAGACGATCGCCGACCGCGGTTTCTGGGTGACTCGGTTCGACAACCGCGACGTCGGGCTCTCCAGCAAGCTCGACCACCTCGGCATCCCCGACCTGCTCGGGGCGATGATGGGCACCGCCCCGCCGCCGTACACGCTCGACGACATGGCCGACGACGCGGTGGGGCTGCTCGATGTCCTCGGCGTGAGCGCGGCGCACATCGTCGGTGTGTCGATGGGCGGGATGATCGCGCAACTGATTGCGATCAATCATCCAGGGCGCGTGCTCAGCCTCACGTCGATCATGTCCACGGTCGGCGGCCCCAACGTCGTGCAGGCGCAGCCGGATGTGCTGGCGGCGCTCCTGGAACCACCAGGACCGACGCGCGAGGCGAGGATCGAGCATTCGCTCGCCATCCGTCGGATCATCAACGGTGCCGCCGTCCCCTTCGACGAGGAGCGGGCGCGGCACAAGGCGGCGAGGGCCGTCGACCGCAGCTTCCACCCCGACGGTGGCCTGCGCCAGACGGTCGCCATCCTGGCGGCGCCCGACCGTGCTCCCGCGCTGGGCCGGCTGACAATTCCCACCCTGGTCATCCACGGCGAGCAGGATCCCCTGGTGCCGCCCGACAACGGGCGTCAGACCGCAGTGGCCCTGCCCAACGCGCGCCTGATCATGATCGCGGACATGGGCCACAACGTCCCGCAGAGGCACTGGCCCGACGTTGTCGAGGCCATCGTCGCGCTCACCGCGAGCAGCGCCGCCACCAACGAGCGCTCGGCGTGGCAAAACTGATCTATTCGGCGCTCACCTCCCTCGACGGCTACGTGGCCGACGAGGACGGCAATTTCGACTGGGCTGCACCGAGCGAGGAGGTGCACCGTTTCGTCAACGACGTCGAGCGGCCAGTCGGCACGTACCTCTACGGACGCCAGATGTACGAGACGATGGTGTACTGGGAGACGGCGCACACCATCGCTGGCCAACCGACTTTCGCGCAGGACTACGCGACGATCTGGCAGGCGGCCGACAAGGTCGTGTACTCGACGACGCTCGGAGCGGCCCCCAGCGCCCGCACACGGATCGAGCGAGACTTCGCCCCTGAGGCCGTCCGTCAGCTCAAGGCGGGGGCGGGACGCGACATCAGCATCGGCGGCCCCCACCTCGCCGCCCACGCGATCAGGGCCGGTCTGGTCGACGAGTTGCACCTCTTCGTCACCCCTGTGGTGGTGGGAGGCGGCAACCGATCTCTCCCTGACGACGTTCGGTTGGATTTGGTGCTGCTGGATCACCAGCGCTTCGGCAACGGCGTGGTTTACCTCCGCTACCGCACCACACGGTGAGGCGTCGGCGCCCCTAACCCGCGTGCTCGTCGATCCGACCCAACTCGAGCACTGGCACCGCGTCGCCCAGGCGGGTGCGCATCACGCGGACAGCGTCCGCACTGCTGTCACCGGCGATGAACCGCCGCCCCAGTTCCCGCGCGACGACAGCGGTGGTGCCGCTACCCGCACACCAGTCGACCACCAGGTCGTCGGGACGCGAGGACGCCGCCACGACGCGCCGCAGGATCCCCAGCGGTTTCTGGGTCGGATACCCGGTACGCTCGCGCGAGTTGGTGGGCACGATGGTGTGCCACCACACGTCGGTCGGGGTCTTGCCCCGCGCCACGCGCTCCGGCGTCTGCAACCCCGGAGCCATGTAGGGAAGACGGTCGACCTCGGCAAGGTCGAAGTGATGCGCGCCGGCGGTGCGTGCGTAGACGAGGATGACGTCGTGCTTGGCCGGCCACCTCGTGGTTGTCCGGGCGCCGAAGTCGTACGCCCAGATCACCTCGTTGAGGAAGCAGTCACGCCCGAACACCTCGTCAAGGAGCACCTTGCAGTAGTGCGACTCGCGCGGATCGACATGCAGGTACAGGCTGCCGTGCTCCGCGAGCACACGACGGCTCGCCTCCAACAGCGGGCGCAGCCAGCCGAGGTAATCCTCGAATCTGTCGCCAAACGACGCGACGTCGGTGCGGGCGCTGCGGTACTGCGCTCCACCGAAACCGCGGCGATCGCCATCACTGGCACGTTCGGTCCGCAGGCGAAACCCGTCCCGCCGACTGCCGCTGTTGAACGGCGGATCCGCATAGACGAGCCCCGCGCACCCCTCCGGCAGCGCCGCAAGCAGCGTGCAGGCATCGGCGTGGACGATCAGGCCCGAGCCGGCCGCGGGCAACGCCAGTGCTGACACTGCCGTCAGCGTACTCGACACCCGTCTCCCTCGCCGGCAACGCCAACGCCCCGCGCGCGGGTACACCGTGCCTACTCTCTATGAACAACGTTCACCGTTCGGAGGAGGCTCACCATGGGTGGAGAAGTCGACAAGGCAAGCGGCAGGGTCAAGCAGGCAGCCGGCGACCTGACCGACGACAAGGACCTGAAGGCCAAGGGCAAAGCCCAGAACGCCGCAGGCAACGTCAAGGACGCAGGCTCGAAGGTCGGCGACAAGGTCCAGGACGTGGCGGACAGCGTCGGGAACAGGGTGAAGCGGTAAGGCTCAGCGACAAGAAGCCGGGGCGGGGGTGGGTGCGGCACCCAGCCCCGCCTTTCCTCTGCTCTACAGTTCGGTTCCTCACGCGGCGTTCAGGTGGAGGAGCGAGGGTGCAGTTCGGGCGGTACTACGAGGAGTTCGAGGTCGGCGCCACCTACAAGCACTGGCCCGGCAAGACGATCACCGAGTACGACGATCATCTGTTCTGCCTGCTGACCATGAACCATCATCCACTGCACACCGACGCCAACTATGCCGAGACGCAGACGCAGTTCAAGCGCAACGTCGTGGTGGGCAACCTGGTGTACAGCCTGGCGCTGGGCATGAGCGTCGCCGACGTCAGCGGCAAGGCGATCGCCAACCTCGAGGTGGAGTCGCTGAAGCACGAGAACCCGACGTTCCACGGTGACACGATCTACGCGGAGACGACCGTGCTCGACAAGCGCGAATCGTCGACCAAGCCGGACCGCGGTGTGGTCACCGTCGAGACCCGTGCCTTCAACCAGCGTGGCGAGCGCGTGTGCATCTTCAAGCGCAGTGTGATGGTGCCCAAGCGCGAGGCCGTCGGCGAGCTGCAGCCCGCCGACCTGCCGCCCCCGCAAGCGGACGCGTGACCGACGCCGCGACGGCGGCGCGCTACAACGTCCGCCCGCTTCTCCCCGGTCCCGAGTCGGTGTTGCGCGATGCAGTCCTGCGCCTCGGCCTGCCCACCGACCGGCTGAGCGCCCTGGCGACACACGGCAGCGTTGAGGCACTCGCTGTGCAGGGGCTGGCGCCGGACCAGGCGCGCATTCTCGAGCGCGTGCTGCGTGAACGTGGCGGCATCGTGCTGACCGACGTCGACGGCGTCCATGCCCTGTTGCTGGCACCGCTGATGGCCATGGCCGATCTCCCCGCCGCGCTGGCTGCGTGGAGTGAGTCGGCGCAATCGCTGGGTGCGGCGATCGGGGACGTGCTCATGGCGCACAGCGCGCGGCCACCACCGCTGCGCGCCGGCGCTCACACGTTCGACTTCCGCACCCGCACGCTGGTGATGGGCGTCATCAACGTCACGCCTGACTCGTTCGCCGGCGATTCCATCGATGGCGACGTCGCAGCGGTCGTCGAACGCGTGCGCGGATTCGCCCACTCCGGCGTCGACATCGTCGACATCGGCGGCGAGAGCACCCGGCCCAACTCTCAGCCGATCAGCGCCGGCGAGGAGCTTGACCGCGTGCTCCCTGCCCTGCGCGCGGTGTGCGCTGCCGTCGACGTGGCGGTGAGCATCGACACGCGCAAGTCTGAGGTCGCCCGACGCGCCATCGCGGAGGGCGCGGTCATCGTCAACGACGTCTGGGGCCTGCGCGGCGACCCGGCGATGGTCGACGTGATCGCGCAGAACCCGCACGTCGGGCTCATCGCCATGCACAACCAGCACGGCACCGCGTACGGCGACCTCATGGAGGACATCTGCATCTCGCTGCGCCAGTCGATCCGGATCGCCGAGGCGTCCGGGGTGAGCGCCGACCGGGTGGTCGTCGACCCCGGTTTCGGGTTCGGCAAGACCCCTGCTCAGAATCTCGAGCTGATGCGCCGGCTCGGCGAGCTTCGCGGGCTCGGCCGGCCCATCCTCCTCGGTGTCTCACGCAAGTCCACCATCGGGTTGGTGGGGGGCGGCGCCGGGCCGTCCAACCGCGTGGAGGGCACGCTGGCGCTCATCGCACTCGGCATCGCCGCAGGCGTCAGCATGGTGCGCGTCCACGACGTCGCCCAGGCGGTGCGCGCCGTGCGGACGGCCGACGCCGTCGTTCGCGGGACGCCCCCCGGGGTCGAGGCCCTGCCGCCGCCGGGCCCGACGGGGTGAACACCGACGTCGCCTGGGTCGCTCTCGGCAGCAACCTCGGCAACCGCGGCCGCGCCCTGGCGCGCCTCCGCGAGCTCCTCGCCACCGACGGCGTGCGCATCGAGGCAACCTCGACTGAGATCCTCACCCGCCCCGTCGGCGTCACCGGCCAGGGGGACTTCCACAACCAGGTGCTGAAACTGCGCGCCCCCGAGCCATGGTCGCCGCAGCGCTGGCTCCAACACACGCAAACCGCCGAGCAGCGCGCAGGCCGCCGCGATACCTACCGCTGGGGCCCGCGTCGAGCCGACGTCGACATCCTCCTGCTCGGCGAACATGGCGACGTCGAATACTCCGACGGGCAACTGACCGTCCCTCACCCCGAGCTCGGCAATCGCCCGTTCATCAGGAGGCTCTTGGAGCAGGTGCAGTAAAAGGACCGCCCGCCCGAGCTAGATCGGCAGCCGATCCGCCAGCTGCGGCACGATCCGCAGCGCCGTCTGCACCTGTCGCGCGATGAGCCCGAGGTCCGGCGGGTGCTCGAAGTCGATCAGCCAGGAGTGCTCGGCGGTGAACTTCTCCACCAGCGTGGTGCGACCGAGCGCGGCCAGGCCGATGTGCACCGAGGGGCGGTCGTCGTCGGGGAAGGCCTTGCCGATCAGCGTCTGCACGGTGTCCACCCAGGTGCCGACCTCGCCGACGTCCTGCAGCTCGTAGCCGCCGTCGCCGAGGACGAACTCGGCCTCCACCTCGACGAAGGGCTGCGGGGCCAGGTGCTGGTGGGGGCAGTCCTGCGCGTCCTCCTCGTCGTGGTAGAGCTCGCAGTCCGCCCCGCTGCCGTAGCTGGCCACGTAGGTCATCAGCGCATCCCAGGCGAAGTTGACGTGCACGTGGTAGCGCGAGGGGGGCTCGGACGGCGACAGGCGGACGGTGCACTCAAAGCGGCGCTCGCCGATGCCGGGCTCGACGTGGTGGCGGACGTCCTCGATGCTCAGGCCGGATGCGTCGATCGCTTCGAGCAGGTCGGTGGCAAACTCCTCGTAGGACGGGAACGGTGGCCGCGCCTGTGAGGACTCATTGGGCAGACCGGCTCCGGCTTGCTCCGCCAACCTACGGCCCCAGCCTCAGCCGGCGGCGGTGGCGGGCCACCAGGACCGCCAGGTCGAGGCCGATCACCGCGACCGCGATGATCGCCAACCAGAGAACCAGCGGTGCCTCGGCGCCCGGGGTCTTCCAGTCGTACACGGCGAGAACCCCTGCGATCAACAGCCCGACCGCGACCACGCCGAGACCGAGGACGTTGAGCGAGACCAGCGGATCTGGTATCGAGCTCCGCCTCCCCTCGGACAAGCGCAGCATCGGCGGCGTGGCCATCGCGGTCAGTCTACCGGCCGTCCTCTGGGCGCGTATTGGTGAAGCGGTAGCCGATGCCGGGCACGGCGAGGATGTAGCGGGGCTGCGAGGGATCGGGCTCGATCTTGCGGCGCAGGTTGCGCACGTGGACGTCGATGACGCGCGTCTCGATGGGACGCTCGTACCCCCACACCGCGGCGAGGATGCGATCGCGCGAGAGAACTTCCCCCGCATTGGTCGCCAGGAAGGCAAGCAGGTCGAACTCGGTGTGGGTCAACGCGATGTCCTCGTCGCCGCGCACCACCCGGCGCTCCGCGGTGTCGATGACCAGGCCACGAAAGAGCAGGCGTCGACCCTCGCCGTTGCGCGCCGCGTTCTCGTTGACCTTGCGCAGGTGGGCGGCGATGCGGGCGAGCAGTTCACGGGGCCGAAACGGCTTCTGGATGTAGTCGTCGGCGCCGATCTCGAGCCCGAGCACGACGTCGATCTCTTCGTTCTTGGCGGAGAGGATCAGCACGGGCATGCGGTGCCCGGCACGACGGAGGTCACGGCAGATGTCGAAGCCGGAGAGGTCGGGCATCATGAGGTCGAGAAGCACGATGTCGGGGTGTACTGAATCGACCGCCCCCAGGGCTTCGGCGCCCCTTTCGACCTCGGTGACCTCGTAGCCCTCGGCCTCGCAGGTCAGCCGGACGGCCTTACGGACAAGGCTGTCGTCATCGACGACGAGGACCGTCGTCTGCCGACCCTGCACTTCATCATCCTTCACAAGTCTTGACCGCAGAACGATTCTAGGCGCGACCCGCAGGCTGTGCGAAAAAGGCGGATGGAGTCGCTCGCAAGTTGCTGCTGATACCATACGGGCCGATTTCCGGGGGCGCCGCCTGCCTCTTCGCAGGTTGCGCCCGCCAGTCACAGGAGCCACCTCAGTGCAGACTCAGGGTTCGCTGCAGGAAGCCGACCTCGCATCGCTGCTCCAGACGATGCAGTCAGAGCGGGCCACAGGCACGCTGACCCTCGAGGACGGCTCCGACCAGGCGGCCCTGTATTTCCTATTCGGCCACCTGTTCCACGCCTCGGGCCCGGGCGGTGAGGGCGAGCCGGTGGTCGTCACTGCGCTGGGCTGGCGCGAAGGCAACTACCATTTCGATCCTCGGGCCAAGCTCCCTGCAGAGGAAACCATCAAGTCGTCGCCGGCCGAGTTGATCGCCGCCGCAGAGGGTACGGGCGAGGCCGCGCCGGCACCCGTCGCGGCCGGGAGCCGAGACGGCGCCAAGCCGACACTGACAGCCCTCGACGGCGAGGCCGTGCCACCACCGCCCGATGAGCCCGTCTCGGCCGGCGTTGTCTCGACCGGTGGCTCCGATTGGAGCCCGGCTCCGGCCGCGCCGGAACCGGCCGCGCCCGCCGCGAGCAACTGGACAGCGCCGGCGTACACCCCCTCCGAATACATGCCCGCAGAGCCCGTCGCGGTCGCCGAGGTGGCGGCGCCGGCCAGCTTCGCCGCCGAACCTCTCCACAGCTCGCTCCCCGTCGACCGTGCCGGAAGTACGTCCACGCGTTTCGTCGGGTCGCTGCCGATCCCCGCGGGCAAGGTGCAATACGAGGGCCTCAAGAGCGCGTTCGTCGACTTCCCCCGGTTGCTGCGAACCCTACGCACCGAGAGGCACACCGGATACATCCGCCTCCTCAGCGGCGCGGCCACCGGCGTGCTCCTTCTCCGTGAAGGCGAGCTGATCGAGGCTGAGGCCGGTGACGACGGCACCGCCCACGGCGAGGACGCCTTCATCATCTTCCGCCGCCAGATGGACACCGGCGAGGGGGTCATCGACGTCATCGAGCTCGACAGTGAGACGGTGACCTCTGTTGCCCGTCTGCTCACCGGGCCACCGCTGTTCACCGGCCTGCTCGCCCGCTTCATCAACTTCCCGGCGCTGCTCGAATACCTCGGTGAGGAGAAGGTCGACGGCTCCGTCATCGTGTCGGGCGGCTCTCAGGCCGGCGTGATCCTGCTCAGCGCCGGTGGCGTGCTGGCCGCCTACACGACCGATGCGAGGACACCGTTGACAAGCACCGAGACGGTCGAGGCACTCGCCGCCGAGCGACCGGCGAACATCGAGGTCCGCGGCGATGACCGCTCGCGCGGTGGCATCGACGTCGAGGCGGCCCTGTCCCGGCCCTACTGACCTGGCGGCTGACCCGGCTCGACCACTCCGTCGCACAGCCCGCGCGCTGATCCTCTGTATCGGCGCAGCGACTTTGTGCATCGCGCTGTCCGGGTGCTTCTCCGCTCCACCGCAGATCATCTCCCTCGAGCCCAACCGAGGCTCCACCGGCGTGCCGGCCGACGCCCCGGTGCGGGTGATCTTCGATCGGCCCGTGCTGCGGTCCAGCGTCGTCGGCCGCTTCACGGTGGACCCCGCCATCCCCGGGTGCGACCTCGCCGCGGCGTTCACGGGGCCCGCCGCAGCGCCCTGCTCGATCCGGTGGCTCGACCCGGTCCCGGGCTTCGAGCTGCTCCATACCGGGTCGGTCTTCGCACCGCTGACGAAGTACACGTTGACTCTGGCCGGCGGGTTCACCGATCCGCAGGGCGACCGCAACGGCCTCGACCACCATTGGGACCTGACCAGCGCGCCGTCGCCACGCGTCACCGCGACGGCGCCGGCCGATCGCAGCGGCGGTGTCGCCGTCGATGCGCCGCTGGCGGTGTCCTTCTCGGCGCCGATGGACGCCCGGTCGACCGCGGCGGCGATCACGCTGTCGCCCGCGGTGCCGGGAACGCAGGTATCGCGGAACACGCTCGACCACAGCCGCTTTGCCATTCTGCCCGGGCAGTTGCTCGAGCCCGGCGTCGCATACACCATCACCGTCGCCGCCTCGGCCCGTGGTGAGGACCAGCAGGCCCTGGCCGTGACGGGCGCCGTCCGCTTCACCACCACGGCGCGGCTCGGCGGATCGCACGCTGTCGTCCTGGCCGGCGCGCCCGGGGCCAACTCCACCGAGGTGCTGCTGCCGGCGCTCGCCCCCGCGGCCGCCGGGGATCCGATCGCGGCGCCTGTGCTCCTCCAGGCGCCCGTCTGCACCGCGTCGCTCGGGTGCGGGGTGGTGGCCGCGCAGGCGCCGTTGTCAACCTACGAAGCCGCGGCGCTGTCGCCTGACGGCACCCATATCGCCGTGGTCGTCGACGACGCGACGGGCGCGTCGGCGCAGCTCGAGGTGGTGGACACGATCCGCGGCACGACGGTCACCAGGATCCCCGGCGGGGTGCGGCCGTCGTGGTCGCCCGACAGCTCCCAGCTCGCGCTGGTCACCGGCTCGAGCGTCGAGGTGCTCAACGTCGCCTCCGGTCTGCTGACCGTCGTCGACTCGCCTGTCGGCCTGCGCGCGCCACCGCTGTGGTCGGGACCCTCCACCCTGATCCTGAGCACCGCCGTCACGGCGACCAGTCCCTCAGCCGTTGAGCTGGTGAACCTGCTCGTCGGCGCGCGCTACTCTCTGCCCGGGGTGCCGTCCGGTTCGATCGCGGCGGCAGTGTCCCCCAGCGGGAGCCGGCTAGCCATCGCAACGCCGGCCGGTTCGACCCTGGTGGCACCGGCGGCGGGAGCGGCGGGGACAGCGCAGACACTGCCGGGCCACCTCGACGCCATCGGCTTCGCCGGGGAGGGGACGCTCATGGCCATCAACCCGGAGAGCGAGCAGCTGGTGCGAGCCAGCGTCAGCGGGGGCGACAGCACCGCGGTGAGCCTGACCCCGGCGGTCGTCGATCTCTCCACGGTCCGGGTGACCCCCGACGGCCGCCGGATCGTATACCTCGCGTTCGACGTCGCCGGGGGGACGCAGGCCTTCGTGGCCAACGCCGACGGAACCGGAGGCCTGGCGATCACACGCCTTCTCGCCAGCTCAGGGTTGGTGGCCCAGACGATCGATTTCGCCGGCTGATCCGGGCGCCGGCCGCGGTTTGGGTAGGCTGCGGACCGTGGCCGTCCCGCTCCTGTTCCTCATCGCCGACACCGGCGGCGGTCACCGTGCCGGCGCCACCGCGGTGGCCCGGCGCATCGAGGCCGACCGGCCCGGCGAGTTCGACATCCAGATCGTTGATCCCGTGGCCACGCGCTCCCCGGCGCTTCTCGGCCGCACCGCCGACCTCTACGGCCCGCTGATCCAACATGCCACGTGGTTGTGGGCAGGGCTGTACCACGCCACCAACTCCCGTGCCGCCGTCGGCCTTCTGCGCCGCTCCGCGCTGCGGCCGGTCGGCGACGCGGTGGCCGGACTGCTCAGCTCGGTCGGTCCCGCGGCGGTGGTGTCGTTCCACCCCTTGCTCAACCATCTCGCCGCGCAGGCCGTCCGCACGGGGCCGGCGCCGCGCACACCGATGATCACGGTGATCACCGACCTCGTCGACGTCCATGCGGGGTGGGCCTGCCGTGACGTCGATGCCGTGGTGATCCCCTCACCGGGTGGGCTGGATCGCTGCCGCCGCGCCGGTATCCCCGCCAACCGCTGCCACCAGCTCGGCCTGCCGGTTGACTCGACGTTTACGCAGCCGCTTCCCAGCGCCGCTGAACGGCGCGAGCTGCGAGCGCGCCTCGGCCTCACCGAGGATCGCTTCACCGTCCTGGTCTGCGGCGGCGCTGATGGGTCGGGCAGCCTCGACCGCCGCGCTCGCGCGATCGCCGACGCGGGGCTGCACGTCGGCCTCGCCGTCATCTGCGGTCGCAACGTGCGGGCCCGGCGCCGGCTTTCGGGATTGCTCGACGCCGGGGGGCGTCCGGTGCCCGTCCACGGGTTCGTCGACAACATGGCTGACTGGATGAGGGCTGCCGACGTGGTGGTTACCAAGGCCGGCCCGGGGACGATCGTCGAAGCCCTCTGCTCCGGGCTGCCGATGCTGCTGACCTGGTACGTGCCCGGCCAGGAGCGCGGCAACGTCGAGTGGCTGGTCGACACAGGGGCCGGGCGGTACGTCCCCGGGGGGCGCCAGCTCGTCGACGCTGTGGCCGAGCTCTCCGCGCCCGGGTCGCCCGGGCTCGTGGCGATGCGGTCGGCGGTCGCCGCGGCAGCACGGCCGGACGCCACCGCACGCATCGCCACGCTGGTCGCCGACATGGCAACCAGCGCGCGGGCCCAGCGGTGAGCGCGCTCCTCCTCGCCGAGGTCGCGGACGCGTGCAGCCTGGAACGCCTGCGCATCCACTGCTTTCGCAATTACGGTGAGCAAGCGGTCGAGTTCGGCCGCGGTATCAACGTGATTGGCGGCCGCAATGCCCAGGGCAAGACCAACCTCCTCGAGGCCGTGGCGACCCTCTTGCTGACCCGCTCGCCGCGCGCGTCCACCTCGGCCGACGTGGTGGCGTGGGGGAGCGACCAGGCTTTGGTCGAGGCGCGCGTGCTGCGGCCCGCCGCCGACCGCACGCTGACAGTGCGGTTCCGGCGCGATGCCGTCTCGGGCAGGGTCACGCGCACCGCCACCGTCGATGGCAGCCCACGTCCGGCTCGCGATCTGCTCGGGCTCTGCCCGGTGGTGCTGTTCTGGCCGGAGGACCTGCAGCTGGTCAAGGCGGGCCCCGACGGCCGACGCCGTCTCCTCGACGTGGTCCTGTCGCAGCTCGACCCGCGTGCCGCCGCCGACCTGCTCCGCTATCGCCACGTCCTCGAACAACGCAACACCCTGCTGCGCCAGGTGCGCGCCGGGGCGGGACCCGCAGCGGCGCTGGACGGATTCACCCACGAGCTGGTCGAGAGCGGCGCACGCATCCAGGTCGCCCGCGCTGAGCTGGTGCGCGAGCTCGTGCCCCACGGTCGCGAAGCCCTCGCCAACATCGGCGGTGGCGAGGAGCTCGGCCTGCGCTACCGGCCCGACGGTGGCATGGACCCGTATGCAGATCGGCAGGCGGCTGCCGACGCCCTGCGCCACACGCTCGCGGCGCGCCGCGATGAGGAGATCGCCCGCGGCGCCACCCTGGCCGGGCCCCACCGCGATGACGTCGAGCTGCTCATCGGCGGGCGCCCGGCCCGCACCGCAGCGTCGCAAGGCCAGCAACGAAGCATCGTTCTCGCGCTCAAACTCGCGGAGGTGCGCCACATCGCCTCCCGCGCCGGGGTCATGCCGGTCCTGCTGCTCGACGACGTGCTCAGCGAGCTCGACCCGGTGCGGCGTCGCGACCTGCTGGCCAGCCTGGCCAGCGCTGGTCTGCAGACGCTGATCACCAGCAGCGAGCCGCTCCCCGAATCGCTGCCCGTGGGGACACGTCGCTTCGAGGTGTCGGCCGGCCACGTCGAGGCGGTGGCCGACACCTGATGGATCGGCTCTCCGACCTCATCGACCCCGCGCTCCGCGGCCTCGGTGTGCGCGGCCGCGTCCGCGAGGTCCAGGTGCGCGATGTCTTCGCAGATGTCGTCGGGCCGGCGCTGGCACCAATGTGCAGCGCTGTCAGCCTGGAGCGCGGCGTGCTCCTCGTCGGCGTCGCCAACACGGCCCTCAGCCACCAGCTCCACCTCGACTCGGTGCGGCTGGTCGCCTCGCTCAACGCAAGACTGGGTGCGGCGTCCGTCCGACGCCTGCGGTTCACTACTCTCGAATCGTGACCGTGCAGCAGACTGCGCCGACGCAGGTGGCCGACCCGCGGCGCTGGAAGGCGCTCGCGGTCGTGCTGATCGCCTCGTTCATGATCCTGCTCGACATCTCCATCGTGAATGTCGCGATCCCCAGCATCCAGCGCGATCTCGGCACCACCTTTGCGGAGATCCAGTGGGTGCTGGCGGGCTACCAACTGGGCTACGCCGTGGTGCTCATCACCGGTGGGCGGCTTGGCGACATCTTCGGCCGCAAGCGGCTGTTCATCATCGGCGTCACCGGCTTCACCGCCGCCTCGGCGCTCTGCGGGCTGGCGCCGAGCTCGGTCGCGCTGATCACCGCGCGCGTCGCCCAGGGGCTGATGGCCGCGCTGATGTACCCCCAGGTGCTCTCGGTGATCCAGGTGAGCTTCCCGCCCCGCGAACGCGGTACCGCGTTCGGGATCTTCGGCGGCGTGATCGGCGTCGCCTCGATCTCGGGGCCGCTGCTCGGCGGCCTGCTCATCCAGGCCGACCTGCACATCGCCGGCACCGCGCTGCTGTGGCGGCCGATCTTCCTTGTCAACCTCCCCATCGGCATCGGTGCCGTCATCGCGGCGAGCATCTACCTGCGCGAGTCGCGCGCCCCCGACGCCCGGCGGCTCGACATCCCGGGCATGATGCTGGCCACGGCCGGCCTGTTCCTGATCGCCTACCCGCTCGTGGAGGGCCGCGACGCCGGTTGGCCGCTCTGGGCCTACCTCATGCTCGCCGGGGGCGCCGTCGTTCTGGTCATCTTCGGCCGTTACATCCGGGCTCGTGCGGCGCGCGGTGGCAGTCCGCTGGTGGAGCCCAAGCTCTTCGGCGACCGCGCCTTCGTGGCGGGCTCGGCGATCGCAATGGTTCTCCTCGCGGGCGTGCCCGCGTTCTTCCTCACATTCTCGCTGTACGTGCAGATCGGGCTCGGCTTCAGCGCGCTGCGTGCAGGCCTGACAACCCTGCCATTCGCGCTGGTCTCGGCCGTCGGGTCGGGCCTCTCCATCCGCCTTGCACCCAAGCTGGGCAAGCGGATTCTCAGCGTCGGCTGCGTGTTCCTCGTCGCCGGCATGGCCGGGCTGTGGCTCACCGTCAAGGCGGCGGGGACCGGCATCACGAGCTACCAGATGATCCCCGCCCTCGCGGTCAGCGGCGCCGGCCTTGGACTGGTGATCGCGCCGCTGATCAACATCATCCTCGGCGGCATTCAGGCCGGCTCGGCGGGTTCCGCGTCGGGTGTCCTCACCACGGTGCAGCAGATCGGCGGCGCGCTCGGCGTCGCGATCATCGGCATCATCTTCTTCGGGCAGGTGAGCGGCTACGCGCCGGCGGTCGCGCAGAGCGCCGCGTCGCGCGTGTCCACCCAGCTCGTCGCTGCCGGAGTTCCGCCGCAGCAGGCGGATGCCACCGCGCGGACGTT
Source organism: Candidatus Dormiibacter sp. (assembly GCA_039935655.1). Taxonomy (GTDB): domain Bacteria; phylum Chloroflexota; class Dormibacteria; order Aeolococcales; family Aeolococcaceae; genus Aeolococcus. The sequence continues at coordinate 72,133 of JBDTJX010000013.1, forward strand.
CGGCCGCTGCTTCATCGCGCAGTCGTCGAGCTCCGATCCCTCGGCCACACCGCCGGGCTGCCCGAGCCTGTCGAGCTCGTCCGGTGGGTCACAGGCCTCCGCGGCGCGGATCGTTGGGCCGATCGCGCAGCAGGCGGTCGCGGAGAACTTCGACCACGCCTTCCGCGACGCCCTCTTTTTCGAGATGGCCGCGTTCGCCCTGGTGTTCCTCATGGTGTTCGTGCTGCCCAAGCCCAGGAACCTGTACGGCCCTCCGCCCGCGGGCTAGGAACTACACCTAGGCGACAGCGGTGGGGTCACCCGCGGTTCTGGCCGCGTCGGACCGGGCGTCTTGCTCAGCCTGGCCCTCGAACTGGGTGCGGTACAGCTCGGCGTACAGGCCGTCGGCGGCAAGGAGAGCGGCGTGGGTGCCCCGCTCGACGATCCGGCCGTCGTCGATGACCAGGATGACGTCGGCCTCGCGCACTGTCGACAGGCGATGCGCGATCACCAGCGACGTGCGCCCCGTCAGGGCACGCCGCAGCGCCTCCTGGACCGCAGCCTCGGACTCCGAGTCGAGGTGCGCGGTGGCCTCGTCGAGCACGACGATGTCGGGGGCCTTGAGCAGGAGCCGGGCCAGGGCGATGCGTTGCTTCTCGCCGCCTGAGAGGCGGTAGCCGCGGTCGCCGACCAGCGTGTCGAGGCCGTCGGGGAGGGTCTCGACAAGCGCCAGGATCTGGGCGTTGCGGAGCGCGGCGAACAACTCGGTGTCGGCGGCATCGGGCTTGGCATAGAGCAGGTTGGAGCGGATCGTCTCGTGGAACAGGTGCGCGTCCTGGGTGACCACCCCGGTGATCGCTCGGATCGAGGCCAGCGTGGCGTCACGAACGTCGACGCCGTTGATGCGCACGGCGCCGGCGCGGACGTCGTACAGCCGCGGCACAAGGTGGCTGAGCGTCGTCTTGCCGGCGCCGGACGGCCCCACCAGCGCCACCAGCTGGCCCGGCTTGGCGGTGAAGCTGATGTCGAACAGCACCTGCTGGTTGTTGGTGCGCTCGAGCACCGCGACCGACTCCAGCGACGCCAGTGACACTTCGTCGGCAGACGGGTAGCGGAAGTCGACGTGGTCGAACTCGATGGTCGCCGGTCCTCGTGGGATCGGCACCGCGCCGGGCCTCTCCTGGATCATCGGAGGCAGGTCGAGCACCTCGAAGACGCGATCGAAGCTGACCAGGGCGGTCATGATGTCGACCTGCACGTTGGACAGGGCTGTCAGCGGCCCGTAGAGCCGCCCCAGGTACGCAGTCAGCGCCACCACCGTGCCCACCAGCAGGGTTCCCCGCGCCGCGAACACGCCGCCGACGCCGTACACCAGCGCGGTGGCGAGCGAGGCGGTGAGCAGCAACCCGGTCATGAACACACGCGCGTACATCGCCTGCAGCACACCGATGTCGCGCACACGTCGTGCCTTGGCCGCGAATGTGCTCACCTCGTTGGCGGGATGGCCGAACAGCTTGACCAGCAAGGCGCCGGAGACGTTGAAGCGCTCGCTCATGGTGGTGTTCATCTGGGCGTTGAGGTTGTAGGACTCGCGGGTGATACCGGCAAGCCTGCCTCCCACCCAGCGGGCGGGCAGCAGGAAGATGGGCAGCAGCACCAGCGACAGCAACGTGATCTGCCAGGAAAGGAAGAACATCGCCACCAGCGTGATGGTCACCCCGATGACGTTGCCGACCACCGACGAGAAGGTGTCGGTGAACGCCTGCTGCGCGCCCATCACGTCGTTGTTGAGGCGCGAGATCAATGCGCCGGTCTGGGTACGCGTGAAGAACGAGATCGGCATCTCGTTGATGTGGGCGAACACCCTGGTGCGCATGTCGTAGATGAGTCCCTCGCCGACGCGCGACGAGATCCAGCGCTGGGCCAGGCCGAGCACGCCGTCGAAGATCGCCAGCGCTGCCACGGCCCCGGCCAGCACGATGACCAGGTTGACGTTGTGGCCGAGGATGCCGTCGTCGATGATCGCCCTGTAGAGCAGCGGGTTGGCCGCGCCAACCACCGCGGCGATGATGATCAGCAGCAGGAAAACTGCCAGGGCGCCGCGATACGGCTTGGCGAAGGCGGCGATGCGGCGGACGATCCCCGCGGTCAGCTTGTGCTGGCGCATCGACTCGTCGCGGCGCATGGACCGCATCAGGCCCCATCCGCCCATTCCCATGTGCATACCCATGCAGGTCAGCTCCGTGTGTCAGGTCTGTTGAGCTTCGAGCATGACACCTCGGCGGGTTCCATCAGTCCGCGGGCACTACCTCGATGACCACCTTGCCGAACTTGTCCCCGGCGGCGAAGCGCTGGTACGCGCGCTCCGCGTCGACCAGCGGGAAGCTCGCCGCCACCGGCACGTGGATGTTGCCGCCGGCGAGCCACGGCAGCACCTCGGCCTCGACGCGACGTGCGCAGACCGCCTTCTCCTCCAGGGGCCGGGCCCGCAATGTCGACGACATGATGCTGCCCCGGCTCCGCATCAGCTGGAGCAGGTCCACCGTGGCGGTGGAGCCGGCGGCGTGGCCGATCACCACGATGCGACCGCGCGTGGCCAGCGCGGCGAGGTTGCCCGCCAAGTTCGGTGCGCCGACCAGCTCGAGGATGACATCAAACCGGCCGGCATCGGTGAACTCGGCCGGGTCGATCGCCTCTGCGCCGAGCGCCTGGACCTTCTCGCGCAGCCGTTCGGACCGGACCGTGCCGGTCACCCGGGCACCGGCTCGAACGGCCAGCTGGACGGCGGCGACGCCCACGCCGCCTGCCGCTCCGTGAATGAGCAGGCGCTCACCCATGCGCAGCCCTGCCTGGGTGAACAGGGCGTCGTGGGCGGTGGTGAATGTCTCGGGGAAGCCTCCTGCCTCCACCCACCGCACCGCGTCGGGGACGCGCATGAGCATGCGTTCGTGGGCAACCGCCAGTTCCGCCTGGCCGCCGCCGCCGACCACTGCCATGACGCGGTCACCCACCGCAAACCGTCGAGCCGACGGCCCCAGCGCCACCACCTCGCCGGCGAACTCGAGACCGGGGATATCCGGTGGGCTCCCCGGCGGGGCCGGGTACAGACCCTTGACCTGGATCAGGTCGGCGCCATTGAGGCCGGCAGCGCGGACGCGGACGAGCACTTCGCCGGTCCCCGGCACCGGGTCGGGGTGCTCGGTGACCTCCAGCCGGTTGTCGTCGACGATGGTGACCGCGCGCACTCCGACGAGCCTAGTCGACGACGGCGCCTCGCCGGGGGCGCCGAAAGGGGACCGATCGGTACCATGCCCCGCGCACCAGCGGACCGCCCAGTTTTGCGTGCCATGTGAGGAGCCATGTCCCGGAGCCTCCCTCTCAGCGTCACGGCAACTGTCGTCGGGATGACACTCCTCGCGGGTTGCGGGAGTTCGCCCCCAGCCGACCCGCCATCCTCCCCGTCGTCGCCATCGACTGCGACGCCGACCACCCCTGCGTCCGGTGCATCCAACATCGCCTTGACCGTGGCCCTGAGCGCCGCCGAGCTCCCGGCCGCGGCCTCAGCGTTGACGCAGAAGAGCGACAGTCTTCTCGCCAACGTTCAGCGCACCGACGCCCGCGTCTTCTCCAGCGCCGACGGCAAGACCCTCCTCGAGATCGACGTCGTAGTCGACGTCAGCCGCAGCGCCGCAGCGGGCGACTACGGTGGCTACAACCGCGCCGCGGCAAAGCAGGTGACGGTGCCGGCTTCGTCCACGCCCAGCATCGGCGCGCTGGTGGCCAACGAGTTCGTGGGCACTGACAGCACCGGCCGGAGCGTCGTGTCGCTGTCGTTTCGCGAAGGCACGGTCATCGGCGTGCTGACCATGTTGTCGACGAGCGCGGTGGTCAACCCGGCGACGGTCGAGGCAGTCGCTCGTGTCCAGGTGCAGAAGATCGACGCCGCCAGGCTGTAGCTCTACGGCACCCGCACCGGCATGATGATGCACAGGTAGTCGTCGCGACCGGACGGGCGGATCACGCCCGGCTGCAGCGAGCCGTTGAAGCTGAGTTGCACGTCGTCGGAGTCGAGGACACTCAGCGCGTCGAGCACGTACCGCGCGTTGAACGCGATCTGCACGTCGTCACCCTTGACGCTGGCGCTCAACGGAGCCTCGTCATCGCCGACCTCCGCCGTCTGTGCGACGAGGGTCAGGGTGTTGTCACCAACACGAAGACGCACCGGGTTGGCCGCGTCGCGCGCGAGAACCGAGGCGGTCTTGGCCTCGCGGAGCAGCGACGCCGTCGGCAGCTCGACGGTGGTGGTGCACTCGCCGGGGATCACCTGTGCGTAATTGGGGTAGTTGCCCTCGATCAGGCGCGAGGAGATCTCGACGTCCTTGAGGCTGAAGAACACCTGGTTGCGCTGGTCGCTGAAGCTGATCGACACGGTCGGGCGGGTGGGGTTGACTGCCCGGGCGACCTCGCTGAGGTGACGCGAGGGCACGATGACCCCGCCGGAGAACGGCTTCTCACCCCGAGGATGCACGTCGAGCGTCTTCACGGCGAGGCGGTGGCGGTCGGTCGCCGCCAGCGTCAGCTTCTCGCCGTCCACCTGGAAGAGCACGCCCGTAAGCACCGGGGAAGCCTCGTCGGCACTGGCCGCCATCGCCGTCTGCGTCACCGCGTTGGCGAACACCGGCGCGTCCAGCTCGATGGCGGCGTCCGCATCACGGGCCGGCAGGGGCGGGAACTCCACCGCGTCGATGCCATGCAGGTTGGTGCGATGAACGCCGCAGCTGAGTCGGAGCACCTGGGTGCTTGGGTCGAGCTCCATCGTGCACGGCGCCTCGGCGAGCGAGGCGACGTATTCGGCGAGCAGGCGCGCCGGCACCGTGGTGCGCCCATCCGTCTCCACCTCCGCGGGGACTGTGGCTGCGATGGTGAGATCGAGGTTGGTGGCGGTGACGCGGAGTCCACCGTTGGTGGTCTCGAGGAGCACATTGCCGAGCACCGGGAGCGTCGAGCGCGGTGAGACTGCTCGCGACACGAGCGAGAGCGCTGCGCTGAGCGTCGAGGGAGACACAGAGCACTTCATGCTGCCAAGCACCTCACGGTTTGCGGGTTGTCCCCAGACCTTCTTAAGAGTCCGACCAGAGTTGAAGAACAGTCGTAGTACGTAGGCGGGTCGGTTTGGTGGACAACCGGCCGGAGCCCTTGTGCGGACAGGGATATCACGATTGCGACACTGTGCACAACCGAGCCCGAGATCACGATCTTTTCCCCTCGGGGTGGAGTCCGAGGTGCGACGCACAGGTTGCAGCGCAGATATCCACAGGCCTCTCCCGGACGTTCATCAGTGCTCGTGGAGCCGCTGGCGGATCTGACGCAGGTCGCCCTGGAGTCGGGCGTCCTCGAGAACCAGGTCGGTGATCTTCTCGATGGCGTGCAGCGCCGTGGTGTGATCGCGCCCACCAAAGGCGGTCCCTATGACGGGCAGGGACGACTCGGTCTCCTCGCGGACGATGTACATGGCCACCTGGCGGGGGAACACGATGTGCTTGTCGCGCCTCTTGCCCTTCATCTCTTCGACCGAGATGTTGAAGTAGTTCGCCACCGTCGCCTGGATGACGTCGATGCTCACCGGGCTGCTGTCAACAACCGGGATGATGTCGCGGAGGATGGTGTGGGCGGCCTCCAGGGTGACCGCGCGCCCGTTGATCGACGCGTGGGCGAGGACGCGGATGAGCGCGCCCTCGAGCTCGCGGATGTTCTTCTGGATCTTGTGGGCGATGAAGCTGCACACCTCATCAGGGACCAGCGAGCCGTGGACGCCGAGCTTGGTGTTGAGGATGGCGAGACGGGTTTCGAAGTCAGGGGGCTGGATGTCGGCCATCAGGCCACCCTCGAAGCGGCTGCGCAGTCGGTCCTCGAGGGTGGGGATGTCCTTGGGCGGACGGTCGCTGCTGACCACGATCTGTTTCTGGATCTCGTGGAGAGCGTTGAAGGTGTGGAAGAACTCCTCCTGGGTGCGGTCCTTGCCGGCCAGGAACTGGATGTCGTCGATGAGCAGGACGTCGACGGTGCGATAGCGCATCCGGAAGTCCGACGTCCGGTTCTCCTGGATGGAGGCGATCATCTCGTTCATGAACTTCTCGGACGTGATGTAGGCAACCTTGGGTGGACGGCGGTGGCCCGCCCGCACCGCGTGACCGATGGCATGCATCAGATGGGTCTTGCCGAGGCCGACTCCGCCGTACAGGAACAGCGGGTTGTACGCCTTGCCCGGGGCGTCGGCGACCGCGCGGCATGCAGCGTGCGCGAAGCGACTGCTGTTGCCCACGACGAAGGTGGAGAACTGGAAGTTGGGATTGAGCCGGGTGGCATTGCTGCCATCGATGGCAGTTTCACCGACAATCCCGTAAACCGGCTCAGGAGCGTCGGCGAACGGAGCCGGCTCGTCGGGAGGCGGCACGGCCGCCGGGTCGACCGTGATCACCACCTCGCACTCGCTGGCGAGGAGCCCGCTGAGAACCTCACGGATGACGGCGACGTAGCGCTCGGTGACCCAGTCGCGTGCCAACCGTGTCGGCACGCCGATGGTGAAGGTGTGGCCGTTGCTCTCGACGAGAACGGCGTTGGCGAGCCAGGTCTCGTACCCGGGGCGAGCCAGCTGGAAACGCAATTCCTCCTGTGCCGCCTGCCAGATCTGCTGAGTTGCCGACGTGGTGGATGGTGTTCGTGTCTCGACCTCGCTGGGAGAGATCATCTCCACGTCCCGGGGAATGCCCGTAGCCGACAAAGCTTGTCCCCTCGTGGATCGCCGATCCTGACCTGCTCGTTCGCTGCTTGTGCACAGGATGTGCACAGCCGTGGATAAACGAGCGTTGCCGCGCCGACGGAGACGATGGGAGGGGCGATGTGGCGAACGTCGCCTGCCGGAGCATCGAGCAGTCTAGCAACGCAACAAGGCGCCCACAACCGAGCATGGGCTGACCATCGCGCGGGCCCGGTTGCGCGCGTTCGCTGCTATACTCCGCCGGCCACTCCGACGACCGGAGCCCCATGCCGCCGGATTCGGCGCGCTCACACTCCACCGGTCGCCGATTCCTCTTCGCGGAGCGACCAACATCAAACGGACCTACCAACCCAAGAAGAAGTACCGGCGCAAGACGCACGGATTCCGCATCCGCATGTCCACGCCCGGTGGACGCCAGGTTCTCAAGGCGCGTCGTCGCAAGGGGCGCAAGCGCCTCACTCCCGCGCCTCCACGGTGATCGCGCGACATCGCCTACGTGGGCGACGTCGCTTCGCCGCGGTCCGCACCCAGGGGATGCGTGCCTCCTCGAGCGGGGTGCGCGCGCAAGTGGCCTGCAACGGGCTCGACATCGCGCGGGTGGGTTTCGCACTGGTGGGTGTGCGCTCGGCGGTGCGCCGCAACCTGCTCCGCCGCCGGCTCCGCGCCGCGGTTGCTCCGCTGCTGACCCGGCTGGCCGGTCACGACCTGGTGCTTGTTGCCGGGCATGAGGCGTGCGACCTCCCCTTCGCCGCCCTGGAAACCGGGGTGGCCGACGCCACCGGCCGTGCGCTGGACCGTTCGCGACGCGCCCGAGTCGCCTCGACAGCAGACAATGGAGCAATGACCCCGTCCACCGAGAAGCGTCGGTGACCCGGCTCAGCCTGCTGCTGATCCGCGTCTACCGGGTGACGATCGGTCCGATCTTCGGCGTGATGAGCAGCTGTCGCTACGAGCCGACGTGCTCGCAGTACGGCTACGACGCCATCGCGTACTTCGGCTGGCGGCGAGGCTGGTGGCTGGCGCTGCGCCGCATCGGCCGGTGCCACCCGTTCCACGAGGGCGGCATTGACCCCGTGCCCGAGCAGTACGCCAGCTGGCGTGAGGTCCGCCGCCGCAAACGCGCTGTGCTGTCAGAGGGTCACGTCTGATGTTGGGCACCACCCCCTTCGACGCCCTCGGCATTCCCTTCCAGTACTGCCTCGAGTTCTTCACCAACATCTTCAAGGACATCGGGCCGCTCAACGCAATCGGCGCCTTCGGCCTGGCCATCATCGTCACCACGATCGTCATCCGGGGCGCGCTCTTCCCCATCTTCGGCTGGCAGCTGCGCACCAGCCGGCGCATCCAGTCCGAGCAGCGCCTGATCGCTCCGCAGCTCGCCGAGATCCGCAAGAAGTACAAGCGCGAGCCGCAGAAGCTCAGCGAGGAGATGAAGAAGCTCTACGCCGAGCACCAGGTCTCGCCGTTCAGCAGCCTCTCCGGGTGCCTGCCCGCCCTGGTGCAGATGCCCGTGCTGATCGGCCTCTACCGCGGCATCTCCAACGCAACCACCCACCTGCAGTCGGTCGGCAAGGGATTCCTGTGGGTCACCGACGTCTCGAAGTCGGGCGCACAGGCGTGTTGCGCGAAGGGGACGTCAACGGATTGGTCGCAGCTCCTCGTTCACCCGTCGGTGCTGATCCTGCCGCTGTTTGCCGCCATCCTCACGTTCGCGCAGTCGCGAATGATGATGCCGCCGCCGCGCCCGGACATGACCAACCAGGAACGCACCATGGCCAACGTCACCAGGCAGATGTCGGTGCTGTTCCCGGTGATCATCTTCGTGCTGAGCCTCAACTTCCCGCAGGGCCTGGCTCTCTACTGGGTGACCGGCACGTTCTTCATGGTGCTTCAGCAGTACCACCTGGTCGGCTGGGGTTCGCTGAAGGTGCCGGCCTGGGTCCCCGGGGCGAATCGCACCACGAAGCTGTCGTATCCCAAGCCTGAACCTGCCAAGCCGGCCTCCGCCGGCGCGCGCGCCCCGGCGACCAAGGCGGCGATCGTTCCCGACGGCAACGGCCGCAAGGCCCCCGCCGCCGGCCGCAAGGCCGCCGCCGAGGTTCGACCGGCCACCGCCGCGGTGGCGACCGGCGCCGTCAACGCGCCCCCGGCGCGTGTTCCCAAACGACGCAACAACAAACGACGTCGCTAGCGCGCCGTGCGACCCAGCGAGGAGACACACGTGAACGAAACAGAGGAAGGGACCACCGGCCTCGCGCCGTCGCCGCCACCGGCTGTCGAGGGAACCGGGAGCACTGTCGAAGAGGCAACCGCCCACGCGCTCGGACAGCTCGGTGCTGGCCGCGACGAGGTCGTCGTCGAGGTGATCGCCCGCGGGGGCGCCCGTCCGATCCCGGGCGAATTCCTCACCTCGAGCCAGGCCAAGGTGCGAGTCAGCCGCATCGACGAGCACACCGCCCGCGGCCGCGCGTTGCTGGCGGTCCTTCTCGAGCAGATGGAGATCCCCGCCCGGGTTTCCGTGCGGCGTGGGTCCAGCCCCCGGGCCGGCGAGACCGAGGCGCCGATGATCCTCGAAGTGTCCGGTGACGACCTCGGGCTCCTGATCGGCTGGCGCGGCGAGACGCTCCGCGCCCTGCAGACCACCCTCAACCTGATGATGGGCGACGAAGAGGCGGCCGCGCCCAATCGCCGGCTCATCCTCGACGTGGAGCGCTACCGTGCCCGACGCGAGGAGCAGGTGCGCGAGCTCGCCCAGCGGCTGGCCGACAGGGTCAAGGCAAGCGGCGAGCGCTACACGCTGGATCCCATGCACGCGTATGAGCGACGCATCATCCACCTCACCCTCCAGGACGACCCCGGTGTCCGCACCGAGAGCAGTGGCTACGAGCCCGCCCGCCGCGTCGTCATCCATCCCACAGGTCCAGCGCAGGGTGAACCGCCGTCCCGTCCGGACCGAGGTCGCGGGCGCTGGTAGCAGCGAAGGGGGAACAGGTCCCCCCCTCGCACACCGCGGAAAGCAGCCATGTGCGGACGGTTCTTGACGGAGGAGTACGCCTGCTCGCCGCCCCGATGCGCGAACGCGCCTCGGTCAGCGTCGCCTTCATGTTCGGCACCGGCTCGCGCGTGGAAGGTGCCGCTGAGTGCGGCCTGGCGCACTTCATCGAGCACATGGTGTTCAAGGGCGGCGACCGCTACCCGACGGCGCGGCTGATCAGCCAGGCGGTGGAGGGGGTCGGCGGCGCGCTCAACGCCTCCACCGACCGCGAAGCCACTGTTTTCTGGGCCAAGGTCCCGGCCGACCGGCTGGCAGTGGGAATCGACGTCCTCGGCGACATGCTCTTCTCGCCCCGTCTGCTCGGCGAGGACGTCGAGCGCGAGCGGCAGGTGGTGATCGAGGAGCTGCGGATGTACCAGGACAGTCCGCAGGACCACGTGCAGACCCTGTTCGACACGGTGATGTGGCCCGACCACCCCCTGGGCTGGGACGTCGCGGGAACCGAGGCCACGGTCCGCGGCTTCACCGCCGCGGACTGCCGCCGCCACCTCGAGCGCCATTACCGGCGCGACGACCTGGTGATCTCCGTCGCCGGCGCGCTCGCGCCTGACCACGTCAGCGACCTGGTGGTCGCCTCCCTGGAGCGCTGGAGCCAGGGAGGCGGCGCCGCGAAGGAGGCGCAGGCGGCGACACCGCCCGCGGGCTCGCCGCTTTCGCTGCTCGACCGGCGCACCGGCCAGGCGAACATCATCCTCGGTGCGCGCGCCCCGTCCTACCGCGACGAACGCCGCTTCGTGGCCGACCTCCTCAACGTCATCCTTGGCGAGGGCATGTCGAGCCGCCTCTTCCTCGAGCTCCGTGAGGAACGCGGTCTCGCCTACGACGTGCACTCATTCATGAGCCGCGTGGTCGACAGCGGCGCGCTTGGCATATCGCTCGGTTGCGAGCCCAAGCGCGCCATCGTGGCGATGCGCGCGGCAATCGCGGAGCTTCGCCGGCTCGCCGAGGAGCTCGTGCCCGACGCCGAGCTGGAGCGGGCCAAGGAGTACGCGCGCGGCCGGCTCGAGGTGCAGCTGGAGAGCACCTCGGCGCTGTGCAACCACCTCGGTCAGCAGGAGCTGCTCACCGGCGAGATCCTCTCCGCCGCTGACATCGCAGACCGACTGCTCAGGGTCGATGCAGAGGACCTGCGAACCCTGGCCGTCGACATCCTCTCGGGCGGCCTGCGGGCCGCGGTCATCGGGCCCTTCCGCAAGGAGGAGCCGTTCCTCGAGCTCCTCGGCGCCTGACCGAATGAGGCCGCGGCGCTGCGGTCGCGTTCGGATATGGTGGCCGTCGCGCCCAACATCCTGAGAGATTCACCATGCAAGCGGAACGCACCCTCATCCTCGTCAAACCCGATGCCGTGCAACGCGGATTGATGGGCGAGATCGTCAGCCGCCTCGAGCGCCGCGGCCTCCATCCCGTGGCGATCAAGCTCATGCAGGTCTCCACCGACCTCGCCGAGCGCCACTACAGCGAACACCGCGACAAGCCGTTCTTTGGCGGGCTCGTCGAGTTCATCACCTCATCGCCGGTGCTGGCGATGGTCTGGGAGGGTCCGGGCGCGGTCTCCATGGTGCGTTCGATGATGGGCGCCACCAATCCTTCGAGCTCAGCCCCAGGGACGATCCGCGGTGACCTCGCCGTCAGCCTGGCGATGAACGTTGTTCACGGCAGCGACTCTTCGGAGAGCGCCGCGCGCGAGGTCTCCATCTTCTTCACCGACGACGAGTTGCTCGACTGGGAGAACAGCAACGCGCAGTGGGTGATCGCCGAGGACTAGGCGCGCGCCGCCTCGGCAGCGGACGCGCGGCGGGCCCGCCGCCGCCGCCGGGCAGAGAGCACGCCCGCGATCGGCAGCGCCACGACGACCGCCGGGATCACGGGCGTCTCCAGGAGGCCGGCGGCATCGGGTACCAGGGTGGGCCCTGTCCCGAGGCCGAAATGCCCGAACGGCAACACTCGGATGAAGGCCTTGGCGAGGATCTTGTTGCGCGCGACCAACCCGAACATCCGCGAGTCGCTCGAGAAGTTGCGGTTGTCGCCCATCACGAAGTAGTCGCCGGCCGGGATGGTCAACGGGGTGGCGACGGTCGACGCGGTGCCGTTGGGCTGGCAGCAGAAGTTCATCGTGTCCCACTTCTGGGGGAGGTACGGCTCCTTGAGGAGCTGCCACGGCCCCGTGCCCCCGGGCTTGATCATCACGGCGGTGGGGCTTTTGCTGCCGTCGATCTCGAGCACGTCGCCGGGGAGTCCGATCACCCGCTTGATGAAGTCCTTGGTGGGATCACTCGGGGGGATGAGGATGACGATGTCGCCGCGCACGGGGTTGCCGAAGTAGTACGAGATCTTGCTGGCGAGCAGAAGGTCGTTGTTCTGCAAGGTGTTCACCATGCTGTCGCCGTCGACGCGAACGGTCTGCAGCGCGCTCCAGATGGCGATGTAGAGAACCACCGCGATGATCAGAACCTCGAGGACGTCACGCACCAGCCCGTGGTGACGGCGGCGCGACAGCGGCACCTCCGGGGGGGGCGGCCTGTCGAGGTCGTCAAGGGGATCAGGCTGCACGCGGCGTGATTATACGGGGCACCGGTCGTTGCCAAAGTCGCGCAGCGGCGACGTTCCGGGCGAGGCGCCCCGTCACCGGGGCCGCAGCGCTGGACCGGCGACGTGGCCAGGTGACTCGCTGCCACAATGGGGCTCGGCCCGGCAGGGCCTCTGCAGCAGCAAGTCAACATGCGAGGGACACCATGGCACTGCTGACCAAGACGCCGTACAAGGCGCGGGAGTTCGACCTCTCAGGCCTTGTGGGCATCTCCGACAAGACGCTGGAAGTTCACTTCGGACTTTATGCTGGCTATGTCAAAAACACGAACACGCTCAACGAGCAACTCGTGGAGCTCACCCAGGGCGGCAAGGTGGGCACGCCGGCGTACGCCGAGATGACGCGCCGGCTCGGCTTCGAATACAACGGCATGGTGCTGCACGAGTGGTACTTCGGTAACATGACCAAGACCCCCAGCGGAGGCGAGATCTCCAGCTCCTCTGAGCTGGGCCGCGCCCTGGGCGAGTCATTCGGCGACCTCGAGACCTGGCGCAAAGACTTCGTCGGCGTGGGCGGGATGCGTGGCGTCGGCTGGGCCGTGACCTATCTCGACCCAGCCACCGGTCGCCTCAGCAACCATTGGATCACCCTCCACGAGGATGGGAACATCGCGGGCTTCAAGCCGATCATCGTGATGGACGTGTGGGAGCACGCCTTTCTGCTCGACTACAAGCCCGCAGATCGTCCCAAGTACATCGAATCGTTCCTCGCCAACCTCGACGTCAGCGCGGCCGAGGGGCGCCTTGGTGGCGCGGAGCGGCCCATCGGCTGACGCCGACCGGTCAGAGCTCGGGGCCGCCGATGCGACGGTAGAGCGCGTCGAGATCCTCCTCGCCGTGGAAGGTCACGACCACGCGCCCGCCGCCACCACGGCGGCGCTCGAGGTCCACGGGGAGTTCCAGTCGGGCTTCGAAGCCGCGCCGCAGGGCCTCGTCGTCGACGCTCAGCGACGTTTCCGCACGCTCGGGAGCGCGAGGCCCCTGGCCGGCAGCCTGCACGGCGCGCTCTGTCTGTCGTACCGACCAGCCGTCGGCGGCGACCCGCGCCGCCATCGACTCCTGTGCCGTCTGACCGGCGAGGCCGAGCAGCGCCTTGGCGTGGCCGGCCGTGATCTCGCCGCTGGCTACGGCACGCTGGACCCGAGCGGGGAGCGTCAGCAGCCGGATGGTGTTCGACACCGCGGGGCGGCTCCGACCGAGACGCATCGCGATCGCCTCATGCGACAGCCCGAAGGTGTCGGCGAGCCGGGAGTACGCTGACGCCTCTTCGATCGGTGAGAGATCGGAGCGGAGAAGGTTCTCGGTGAGCGCGGTCTCGAGGGACTGGCGTGCCGACTCGGTCGCCGGGCGGACGATCGCCGCAACCGTAGTCAGCTCAGCCAGGCGCACGGCGCGCAGCCGGCGCTCCCCGGCCACCAGCTGGTATCGCGTCCCGGAACGCTCGACGACGATGGGGTGGAGCAGTCCATGGGTGAGGATCGATTCGGCCAGTGCGGTCAACGACGGGAGATCGAAGTTCTGCCTCGGCTGCTCAGGGTTGGCATCGATCAGCGCCGGGTCGAGCTCCAGCAGCACCGCTGCGTCGGGACTCGCGCCGCCGACCGACTCGGCGGCCACCGCGATCGGGTCGCTGACCGGACCGAGGAGGGCATCAAGGCCGCGTCCGAGGCCCCGCCGCCGCGGCCCCGCGCGTGGCGGCAGCGAGGTCATTGGGAGGCTCCGGCCATCGCCCCTGGGTGCACGGCCGGCTGATCACCGCGCAGTCGTTGGTCGAGGTTGGCGGCCAGCTCCGCATACGCGATGGCACCGCGGCAGCTGGGGTCGTACAGGCTGATGGGCAGCCCGTGGCTGGGCGCTTCGCTGAGGCGGACGTTGCGCGGGATCAACGGTGTCAGCAGCAGGTCGGCGAACCGACCGCGTACCTCGTCAACCACCTGGTGAGCCAGGGCGAGCCGTCCATCGAACAGGGTCATCACGATGCCGGCGATTCGCAGGTCCGGGTTGAGATCGCGGCGCAGCAGGTCCAGCGTGTGGGTCAGCAGGCCAAGCCCCTCGAGAGCGTAGAACTCGCACTGGATGGGCACCAGCAACGCCTGCGCGGCGACGGCGGCATTGACCGTCAAGAGCCCGAGGCTGGGCGGACAATCGATCAACACGTAGTCGAGGTCGTCGCCGAGACCCGACACTGCCCCGGCGAGGCGATACTCGCGCCGGGGCAGGTTGATCAGCTCGATCTCCGCGCCGGCGAGACTGAGGTCGGCGGGCACCAGGTCGAGGCCCGGCACCGCGGTGGCGATCCGAGCCTCACGCAAAGGCATCCCTCCGACGATGACGTCATAGCTGCTCATGGCAACGGCGGCGCGGTCGACGCCCAACCCGGACGTGGCGTTCGCCTGGGCGTCGACGTCGACGACCAGGACCCGGCGTCCCATCTGCGCCAAGGCGGCGCCGACGTTGATGGTGGTGGTCGTCTTACCAACGCCGCCCTTCTGGTTGGCGACGGCGAGCACGTGCGGAGCCACCGGCGGATTATCGGCGGCGACAGCACGGCTGCGCAGGACCGGCTGCTGGGTCAATGCGGGGGAGGAGTTGTCCACAGTATCCCCAATCTCTCCGCCGGCGCCGGGACCGCTGTTGAGATCGATTTGAGCGTCGGGGCGGCTGCCCTGTGGACAACTTCGGTCCGGTGGCGAACGTTGTTCCACGTGGAACAGCGCCCCCGACGGGCAAGCCACGATCCACGTGGAACAGCGGGGTCGATCCGTACAATCCTCGACGTGCCTGCTTCGTGCGCCCACACCTGGCGGTTCGTCGTCGCGGCTCCGCCGCGGGAGGTGTTCGCCGTGATGGAGCAGGTCATCGGCACCCCGCCGTTCCGATACGAGGTGACCGGCGACGACGCAGCCCGGATCGTGGAATTCCAGCGCAACAGCCTGGTCGGCCACTGGCGACGCATCGACGACGGCCGTAGGATCCTTGGGCGGTGGCGTAAGGCGGTTCGCAACCAGCGCTGGGTGAGCTGCCGGGCCACGGTTGCCGAGACCGGCACCCTTGTGGACGTCCAGGCGAGCAAGGGGCGCGGCTCACTTCCCCGGGCGCTCCAATTCATCGGCGTGATCAGCCGCGGCGTCCACGATCCGCGGACGATCTATCGCTCGCGATACATCCCGCCGGGCCCGGTGACGCTCGTTGCGTCGTGGGCGGGGATGACGTATCGCCTGTACGAGGAACCACGTCGGGACGCCCCCCGCTCGCGGGAGGTGCTGACGGCGACTCGCATGGTCGCGGTCACCGGGGGCGACTACACCTTTGTCAAGGTGCGGCTCAGCGACGGCTACGAGGGCTACGTCGAGCGCGATGAGATCGTCTCCGCCCCCGATCGGGCGACTCGGGAAGCCGGGTTGGAAGCCGCCCGCAACGTGTAACAGGCCGAGGGCGAGGGGATTCGTTCCGGTCGCTGTCCTCGCTGATCGCTGCGGAGCCCCTCGGCTTTGCCGAGTGGGTCTCTGCGCGGCTGCGGATGCTTCCTCCGCGAAGCCCTCACGCTCTCCCGTGGTCGCCGCCGTCTTCACAACTCGTGAGCAAAGAGAAGCGGCGGAACCCGTACGGCACGGGATTCCGCCGCTCTGCGTCGAAGCGTCGGGTACCTCGAGACGGCAGGCGTCTCTCTCAGTGCGCGCGACAGGCCGCGCGCTACCTGGTATCCGCCCCGGCGATCAGCCCGCCACTCCGGCGCGGGTCGGCTGAGTACTACCAGAACAATCGGACATGGGCAGGACCCTCCTTTTCTGAGAGTGCCTCGGCGCCCGCCCGCGTGCGTCGGTGGATATGCGGCGGCGACGAGACCGAGAGACGCACCACAAATTGTACCCGCCGATCGGCTTCTCCACCAGTGCCCCGTAGCGGCTCTCCGGCCGGGGCCTAGGGACGACGAGTTCCAGCCATCACTGGCGGTATCATGTAGAAGGCGTCTGCAATCTGCATCGCATCGTCGCCGTGGCGCGGACGCGCGCGGGAAACGTCAGCGGGGACAACGACCTTCGCGCGCGCCTGCCGCGGCGCTAGTAGATGCCGAGCTCGAGCTGCGCCTCTTCCGACGCCATCGTGCGTGGGTCCCACGGGGGCGTCCAGACCAGCTCGACGTGGACGTCGTTGACGCCCGGGAGGCCATGACAGACGGCGTGCGCCTGGCCCTGGATGAGGCTGCCCATCGGGCAGTAGGGCGTGGTCAGGGTCATGTCGATGGTCAGCAGCCCGTTGTCGTCGATGCGCGAGCCATACACCAGGCCGAGCGAGACGATGTCGATGCCGATCTCGGGGTCGAAAACCTCGCTCAGGGCAGCCAGAACCAGCTCGGGCGACGCCTTGGCGGGCGAACCGTTCTCGGTGGCAGGGTTCCGCTCAGGGGCCGGGCTCTCCGCGGGTGGGCTCTGCGAGGCCACTGTCGTGTCCGTGTCGCTCATGGTGTCTCCTCTGCGGGCTGGAGCGCCTGCAGCAGCGCGTTGCAGGGCAGCGTCGCACACTTCACCCGCACCGGGTAGGCGCGCACGCCCTGGAGGGCCTCGAGGTCGCCGAGGTCGTCGGGGCTGCCGTCCTCGACCAGCATGGCGCGGAACCGGTGGGCCACGTCCGCCGCCTGCGCCCGGCTGCGGCCGCTCACCTCGTCGCACAGCATGCTGCAGGCGGCCTGGCTGATCGAGCAGCCGGTGCCATCGAACGCGATCTCGGCCACCTGGTCGCCGTCGAAGCGCACCGAGAGGTCGACCTGGTCGCCGCAGAGCGGGTTGTCCGCCTGGACGACGGCGTCGGCGGGATCGACGCGTCCACGGTGGCGGGGGCGGCGGTAGTGGTCGAGGATGATCTCCCGGTAGAGATCGTCGGCGACCGGCGTAAATCCGACTTGCACAGTCAGGATTGTACCGCCGATTGCGCCACCGCCATCTGCGGCGACAATCGCTCGCGTGTTCAGGCTCCGCCGTCCGCGCACGTCGCCGGTGTTCTGGTTGCTGAGCGGCCAGCTCATCATGTTCACCGGGGTGGCCGCGATGTTCCCCGTCGCGCCGCTCTACGTGCGCCGTCACGGGGGGTCGTCGCTCGACATCGCCCTCTTCATCGCCGGTCCGCTGATCGCCAACACGCTCGCCCAGGTGCCGGCCGGCCGGCTGACCGACAAGATCGGCCGCCGCCCGATGCTGCTCGGCTCGCGCGCCGTGTACGGTGTGCTCGCCTTCGCCCTCTTCGCCGACGTCGGGCCCCTCTGGCTGCTGGCGCTGCTGCGAACGCTGATGGGAGTATCGGCGGGGGCGTACGTGCCCGCCCTGCGTGCCGCGCTCGTCGACCTCAGCGGATCGGAGAAGCGCGCCGAGCGTTTCGCACAGCTGCAGGCCGTGGAGATGGTCGGTCTGCTGGTCGGCCCGTTCCTCGGTGGGCTGATCGCGCTCTGGCACGACGCGGGCATCTTCCTGATCGCCGGCGCGGCCAACCTGCTCGGCCTGATCCCGATGTGGCGCATCCCGGAGACGCGCGTCGTCGGCGACCACGCCCAGCGGGTGCTGCGCCTGCGCTGGTGGCGGAATGCCGGGATCCTGGTGCCCTGCCTGGGTGTGGCGGCCCTGGGCACGGTGTTCTCGATGTACGACGTGGTCTGGCCCCTCTATCTCTCGGCGCGCGGCTACAGCAGCTTCGTCATCGGCCTGACCATCAGCCTGTACGCGATCCCGATCCTGATCCTCGCCCGACCGGGGGGCCGACTGGCAGACCGATCAAACCGGCGATGGCTGATGGTCGGTTCGTTCGCGGTCTGTGGCGCCTGCGCCTCGCTGTACCCCACGCTGCACGCGGTGGCCCCGATCGTGGCCCTGGGCAGCATCGAGGCCTGCGGCTTCGTCCTCATCGAGCCGACCCTGTTCGCGGTGATCGGCGACAGCGCACCGCCAGCCCAGCGTGGACGGGCGATGGGTATCGGTGGCCTGTTCCAATTCGGAGGGAGCGCCTTCGGAGCCGCCGTGCTGGGCGCCCTCTACGGCTTCGGCGAGGGGATCGCGTTCTGGGGGGCCGCCGGGGCACTGTTCATGGCGGCCATCCTTTGTGCGGTGGCGCTGCCACCGCGGGCGCCCGGCACGGTCCGATCCCCAGGCGATGTGCCCGGGGTGCCCCTGGACTCCTGACCTGCAGGATGTGGTATCGCAGCTATAATGTAGTGCAACACCGCCGTGGTGCCTATACTCGCTTCCTACGCCAGGGGTGGCGCCACACCAGTGCGGCGCCGCCCCGCAAAGCGAGTGGCACTCCGCGGCCCACATTGCCCGCCAGCACAGTCATTCGCGTGGTCGAGGTCGATGCGACCCAGCGTACCAAACAGATGTTCGCATTGGGCGGGACGTTCGACGGACAATGCGAGTCACGCTCGGTCGGAAGCGGACGTCTGCCCCGGCCTACCCGAAGATGCGGCGGACCTCTCCCAGGGCGGCCCCCAGCGCGTCGATCTCTTCGTGGGTGTTGTAGAGGTACACGGACGCGCGCGCTGTGGCCGCGACACCGAGGCGCTGCATCAGCGGCTGGCAGCAGTGATGCCCGGCGCGCACCGCCACAGCTTCGCGGTCGAGGATCGTGCCCACGTCGTGCGCGTGGACACCGGCGACGTTGAAGCTGACCGCCCCGCCGCGTGCGTCCAGCCCGCGCGGCCCGTAGACATCGACGCCGTCCATCCCCTCGAGCAGCGACAGCAGGTGCGAGGTGAGCTCCAACTCGTGTGCGTGGACTCGGTCCATGCCCACACTGTCGAGGTAGTCGCACGCCGCGGCAAGGCCGGCAGCGGCGCCGACGTCGGGGGTCCCGGCCTCGAACTTGTGCGGCACGGTGCTCCACGATGACCTCTCCAGCGAGACGCGCAGGATCATGCTGCCGCCGCCGAGGAACGGCGGCATCCGTTCGAGCAGCTCAGGCCTCGCCCAGAGCACGCCCGCGCCCATCGGCGCGCACATCTTGTGCCCGCTGAAGGCAAGGAAGTCGCAGTCGAGGTCGCGCACCGACACCGGCATGTGCGGCACGCTCTGCGCCGCGTCGACACACACGAGAACGCCCCGAGCGTGGGCCGCCTCGATCACGCGGCGCAACGGAACCACCGTCCCGAGCACATTCGACTGGTGGCTGATGCTCACCAATTTGGTCGGCGGTGCAAGCAACTCATCGAGGAGGGAGAGGTCGAGCGTGCCGTCGTCGTTGACGTGGAGAAATGCGAGCTCGAGCCCGGCCCGCTCCGCAGCGAGCTGCCAGGGAACGAGGTTGCTGTGGTGCTCCATCTCGCTCAGCACGATTCGATCGCCCGGCGCGAGAAGCTCGCGCGCGAACGATGACGCGACCAGGTTCAGCGCCTCGGTGGTGTTGCGCAGGAAGACGATGCCGTCGGCAGGAGCGTCGATGAAGGCGGCCACCCGAGCTCGAGCGCTCTCGAAGACATCCGTGGCCTCGTTGCCGAGGGTGTGCACACCACGGTGCACGTTGGCGTTGTGGAATCTGTAATACGCGTCGACTGCGTCGAGAACCTGCTGCGGCTTCTGCGACGTGGCGGCGGAGTCGAGGTAGACCAGGGGATGGCCGTTGACCGTGCGTTGCAGGAGCGGAAATTCGGACCTGATGGCGGCGACGTCGAGACCCGATGGGGCGACGTCGACACTGCTCATGCACCGTCCTCGTTGAGCGCGATGCGGATGACACCGTCAGAGACGTCCACGGCGTGGGCTCGCACCGGGACCACCGCCGGCAGCGACAGCGGGTCGCCGGTTGCGAGGTCGAACGCCGACCCGTGCAACGGGCACTCGATGGCGCAGCGCGACGTGTCGAGGTCGCCGTCGCTCAGCGATGCTTCGGCGTGGCTGCAGGTGTCGTCGAGCGCGTAGAGCAGGCCGTTGCAATTGAAGATGGCGATAGGCACGTCGTCGACCTCGACGCGAGCGGCGTGGCCGGGAGGGATGTCCTCGACGCGCCCGACCTCGACCCAGGTGGCCACGCTCATGCTTTCACCGGGGCGACGCCCGCAACCTCGTCGCCCTCGAGCTCGTGGTCGAGAAGGCCGCCGATCAGGTCAGCGACGCCGGGGTCGGGGCAGTGAGCGAGTGCGTCGTCGAGGAAGCCGCGGACGATGAGCCGATCGGCGTCCTCCTCGGTCACGCCGCGCGCCATCAGGTAGAAGCGGTGATCGTCGTCGATGTGGCCGGCGGTGGCGCCGTGGCCGCAGCGCACGTCGTTGGCGCGGATCTCCAGGCGCGGCACCGAGTCGGCGGTGGCGCCGTGGCTGAGGATGAGGTTGCGGTTCTGGACGTAGGCGTCGGTCTGCTGCGCGATCCTGTCGACGTCGATGAGCCCGCTGTAGACGCTGCGAGCGCGATCACGCACTGCCACCTTGAGCTGGAGCCGGCTCGTCGTCTGCGGGGCACGATGGGCCTGCAGCGACTGGTGATCGAGGTGCTGGGAGGCGTCGCCGAAGGCCACGCCCGCTATCTCGGCCTCGGCCCCGGGTCCGTCGAGGATGACCTCCCAGTACGCTTTCTGCAGCCGCGATCCCAGGGTGGCGCCGAACATGCGCAGGCGCGCGTTCTGGGCGAGGACAGTGCGGTGCAAGGCGATGTGCCAGGTGGCCTCGCCCCACTGCTGGAGAACATGGTGGTCGAGGCGGGCGTCGCGGCCCACCACGGCGATGGTCACGGCGTCGCTGAGCAGCTCGTCGGTTCCCACCGCGCTGAGGTAGTCGTCGACGAGCGTGAGAGAGGAGTTGTCCTCGAGGAGCACCACCGTTGCTGGGAACGTCGCGGAGTGATCACCTGCGGCGCTGTGGGCCACCCAGACGGGCACCGATGCGTCGACCGAGCGGGGCACGTAGATGAATGCTCCGCCCTTCCACATCGCGTTCCAGAGCGCGATGAACGGCGACTCGGCGACGCCGACGGCGGCCAGCGCCCGCTCGACCAACGCGGGATGGGCGCGCAGAGCCTCCTCCAGCGAGCTGACCACGATCCCGGCGGCGGCGAGTTGGTCACTCTGCTCGACGCGGGTGCCGGGCTCTGCGTCGACCACCAGGGCAGCAGTGGGCGTCGCCTGGTCGCGACGCTTGCGAATCGCCGCGACAAGCGTGTCGTTGACGCCTTCGCCGTCATGGAACAGGGGCAGCTTGAGCTTGGCGATATCGGTGCGGCGCCAGTCCTCGTCGCGCTGCGACGAAGGCATGGGCATCGCGGTGAAAGCGTCCCAGGCCGCCTGGCGACGATCGCGCAGCCACCCGGTCGACGACGCGATCCGTCCTTGGGCAGCCTCCTCGAACGCCGGCGCGTCCGTGGCGACGCCTGTCGCGCCGTTGATCACCCGACCGACCCCTCCATCGACAGGGCGAGCAGTCGGTTGAGCTCGACGGCGTACTCCATGGGCAGTTCCTTGACGAACGGCTCGAAGAAGCCATTGACGATCAGCGCCGTCGCCTCGTTCTCGTCGATGCCGCGCGAGGTGAGATAGAAGATCTGATCCTCGCCGACCTTGCTCACCGACGCCTCGTGGCCGATGGTCACGTCGGGGCTCTCGACGTCCATGTACGGATAGGTATCGCTCTGCGACTCCTCATCGAGGAGAAGTGCGTCGCATCGCACGTTGATCTTCACGTTCTGGGCCTTGGGGTACACCTTGATGTGACCGCGGTATGAGGTGCGGCCGGTGCCCTTGCTGATCGAACGCGACACGATGTTGCTGGTGGTGTTCGAGGCAACGTGGATACACTTGGCCCCCGCGTCCTGGTGCTGCCCTGGACCCGCGAACGCCGCGCTGAGCACCTCACCGTGCGCTCCCTCGCCCATCAGGTAGATGGCCGGGTACTTCATCGTGACCTTGGAGCCGAGGTTGCCGTCCACCCACTCGACAGTGGCGTTCTCGTGTGCGATGGCACGCTTGGTGACCAGGTTGTACACGTTGTCGGACCAGTTCTGGATGGTCGTGTAGCGGATCTTCGCGCCTTTGTGGGCGATCAGCTCGACCACCGCAGAGTGCAGCGAGTCGCTCGAGTAGTTCGGCGCCGTGCAGCCCTCGATATAGTGAACCGATGAGCCCTCTTCGGCGATGATCAGGGTGCGCTCGAACTGCCCCATGTTGTCGCTGTTGATACGGAAGTACGCCTGCAGCGGGATGTCGACCTTGACGCCCGCGGGCACGTAGACGAAGGAACCGCCCGACCACACCGCGCTGTTGAGCGCGGCGAACTTGTTGTCATTGGGCGGGATCACCGTGCCGAAGTACTTGCGGAAGATCTCGGGATGCTCGCGCAGCCCGGTGTCGCAGTCGCAGAAGAGGACGCCGAGCTTCTCGAGGTCGTCGCGGATGTTGTGGTAGACAACCTCCGAGTCGTACTGTGCCGACACGCCGGCGAGGAACTTGCGCTCTGCCTGCGGAATGCCGAGCTTGTCGAAGGTGTTCTTGATCGACTCGGGCACGTCGTCCCAGGAGCGCGACTGCTCGCCGGCGGGCTTGACGTAGTAGTAGATGTCGTCGAAGTCGATGCCGGAAAGGTCGGCGCCCCATGCGGGCATCGGCCGCTTCATGTAGTGGTCGTATGCCTTGAGACGGAACTTCAGCATCCACTCCGGCTCGTTCTTGTGGTTGGAGATGGCCGCCACCACCTCAGGCGACAGGCCCTTCTCGGTGCGGAACACCGAGATATCGACGTCGTGGAAGCCGAACTTGTAGTCCTTGGTCAGCTCGTGAGCCTGGACGGTCATGCCTGTGCCTCCGCGACCACGCCGGTCAATGACTTTTGTGTAGCCGCAGCCTGCGCTGCGACCGGCCCGGTGATGGGCTCGTAGCCCTCGCGTTCGATCTGGTCGGCGAGCTCCGGTCCGCCTGAGGTGACCACACGACCCTGATGGAGGATGTGGACTCGGTCAGGCTTGAGATATTCAAGGATGCGCGGGTAGTGGGTGATCACCAGCACGCTCATGTCGGGCCCGGCGAGGCGGGTCACCCCATTGGCGACGGTGCGCAACGCGTCGACGTCGAGCCCTGAGTCGGTCTCGTCGAGGATCGACAGGCGCGGGCGCAGCATGGCCATCTGGAGGATCTCGGCGCGCTTCTTCTCGCCACCACTGAACCCGTCGTTGATGTACCGGGCGCGGAAGCTCTCGTCGATCTTCAGCGCGGCCATCTCCTCATTGAGACGGCGGATGAACTCGCGGGCCGGCATCTCCTTGCCCTGGGCGCGCAATGCGGCGCGCATGAAGTTGACGGTGGTGACCCCGGGGATCGCGGTCGGGTACTGGAAGCAGAGAAACAGGCCGGCCCGGGCGCGAGCGTCGGCGGAGAGCGCGAGCAGGTCGGTACCGCCAAAGGTCGCCGTTCCCGACGTCACCAGGTACTTGGGATGACCGCTCAGGGTGTACGCGAGGGTGCTCTTGCCCGACCCGTTGGGGCCCATCAGGGCGTGCACCTCGCCGGCGGGGACACTCAGGTCGACCCCTCGGAGGATCTCCTTGTCCTCCACCGACACGGTGAGACCGCGGACGACGAGGTCGGCTGCCGCCGGGGCGGCGCTGGCTTCAGTCATGGGAAGTCTCCGGGCGTGGTTCGGCTGGGGCCATCGCTTCGAGGAGCGACTGGTCATGGATCAACTCTGCGAGGTTGGTCTGGCGCAGCACGGCGTCGATGCTCTCCTTGAGACGCATCCACAGCCCGCGCGAGGCGCACTCTCCCTCGCGCGCGCAACTGCCGCTGACGTAGTCGGTTGAAACGCACTCCACCGGTGACACCTCACCCTCGACGGTGTGCACCACCTCGAGGACCGAGATCAGCTCGGGGGAGCGGGTCAGCGAGTAACCGCCATGGACCCCGCGGGTGCTCTCAACGAGGCCGCCGCGGCGCAGCAGGCCGGCCAGCTGTTCGAGGTAGGCCAGCGGCAGGTGCTCGACCCTGGCCACCTCGGCGATGCTCAGCGGCCCGCGACCGTAGGCGCGGGCGAACTCGGTCATCATCCGCAGCCCGTAGTGGGCCTTGGAGCTGACCCTCATGGAGAACGAGGAGCTCCCGGGAGCCTCTGAACGCTGTGGCGTGGAAATTCCGACCGTCATGGTCAGGATTATACTCCAGCGCCCTCACCCTCGTGATGCTAGGCCGGAGAGGGGAGGTGGCCACAGGCGCCTTCGGTCAAAGCCTCGCGGGCGCTCCGAGCTCGCCCGCTCCGAGGGCGGATCTCTCCGGTGCTCGGCACATTCCCTCAGGCACCCGTGGCCACCTCCCCTCCCCTCAGGTAACACCTAATGGGCTTGGTCGGCTTGGGGGTTGTGTGGTGCTGAGACGGAAGGTGTGGTAGGTCACCTGGTGGTCGTCCTTGATCACCTCCTTTTCCGCGACGGTCCGCGCATTGAAGCCACTCCGTCGCATCAACTGGTTGACGTAGATCAGGTCGCCTGAGGTGCCGAAGAAGAGGAGGATCCGGCCGCCGGGTGTGAGGTGGTGCTTGACCTCCGCGAAGAAGGTCCTCATGGCGCGGTAGTTCTTGTCGGTGGTGGCTGTCTCGAGCAGGTCTCGCGGGGCGAACCAGCGGAAGGGTGGGTCGAATGACCAGGTCGAAGCGGCCTTGGACGGCGCTGAAGACGTCGCTCTCGCGGACCTGGACTCGGTCGGCGACCCCGTTGCGTGCGGCGTTGGCGCGCACCGTGGCCACGGCGTGCGGGTTGATGTCGACGGCCACGACCTCCGCCGACGTGGCGGCGGCGAGGATGGCGTTGACGCCACACCCGGTGCCCATGTCGAGGACGCGGTCCTGAGGCGAGCCTCCGTGAGCACGAAATCACCGAGGACGTGGGACACACTGGTGATCGGCATCACGTCAGCCGGGACGACGAGGGTGCGGCCCAGGTATTCGAAGGTCTGACCGTCGCTGCCGGCCGACGAGTCCATGGTCGGACGCGAGTTGCGTGACCTGCGCCAGCTCTGGAGCACCTCTGGCGGCTTTGCCGAGTACGTCGCTGCGGTTCGCGCCGACACGCTGGAGGAAACGCCACGTCCAGACGGCTGGGTGCCGTCGACGACGTGGTGGCTGCTGGATGGCGACGAGTACCTGGGTCGCATCGCGGTGAGGCACCGGCTCACGAAGCCACTCCGAGTCCTCGAGGACGAGGGCCGGGGGAAGTTGCGCTACTGGGTGGCGACCTTCGATCGCACGCGGGTGGCCTGAGCCACCGCGGCGACGATTGCGGCGGTGGCGCGGGTCACGTCAGTGTCCGAGCTGCCACGGCCCAGCGAGCAGCGGATCAGCGCGGTGTGGCGCGGGTCCTCCCCGATTGCCCGCAGTACGTGGGAGTCGCGCACCGCGCCGCTGGCGCACGCGGAGCCGCCCGACACCTCGACGCCGGCCTGGTCGAGGGCCGCGATGAGCACCTCCGTACAGCCGCCGTCGACAAGCAGCGCGCACAGGTTGGGCAGCCGAAGTGCACCGGCGGCGGCGACGCGCACGCCGGGCAGCGCGGCCAGAACCGCCGCCTCGAGCCGGTCGCGCAGGGCCCTCTGGCGCGCCATCTCGGCGGCGCGCTCGCGCTCGACCAGCTCCGCAGCGACCGCGAAGCCGACGATCCCAGCGACGTTCTCGGTGCCGCTCCGCCGGCCGCGCTCCTGGCCCCCGCCCTCCTGCTGTGCACGAACGAATGTGCCCCAGCGCGAGTACAGCAGGCCCACTCCCTTGGGTCCGTAGCACTTGTGCGCCGACAGGCTGAGCAGGTCGACGCCGAGCGCGTTCACGTCAACGGGCAGCCGGCCGAACGCCTGCACAGCATCGGTGTGCACCAGTGCGCGCGGGTTGCGCTCGCGAACGGAGTGCGACGCGGCGGCGACGTCCTGGGCCGTGCCGATCTCATTGTTGGCGAGCATCAGCGAGACCAGCACGGTGTCGTCGCGCACGGCGGCGGCCAGCTCCCCGGCGTCGACGCGACCGTCGCCGTTGCAGCGCACCACGGTCAGCTCGCACTCGCCCTGGTCGGCGAGGGCGTGCGCGGTGGCGAGCACCGCCTCGTGCTCGATCGCGCTGATCACCACGTGACGGCCGCGCTCCGCGCCCCACCGGCCCACAGTCCCGCGGACCGCCAGGTTGTCGGCCTCAGTGCCGCCGGCGGTGAAGGTGATCTCCCTGGCCGCGCACCCGAGCGCCTCGGCGAGCCTGTCGCGTGCCCCATCGATCGCGCCGCGGGCCCTCCGTCCGCGCGCGTGCGGCGACGAGGGATTGCCCCAGTCGGCCCGCAGGTACGGGACCATCGCGTCGATGACCTCGCCGGCCGGCGGCGTGGTTGCGGCGTGGTCGAGGTAGATGCGCTGACCGCCCATCAGCTCATCCCCAGTGAGCCCCACAGCTCCAGCTTGTTGCGCACCGCTTCGATGACGGCGTTGGTGAACTCGTCGGTGAAGGAATGACCACCGAGGTCGGCAGTCTTGGTGCCGGCGCGGACGGTCTCGAAGGTTGCTTCGTAGATGGCGCGTGACGCCGCCTTGCACTGGGGATCGCCGACAAAGCTCAACAACGACGCGGTGGCGAGGATCATCGCCATCGGGTTGGCAATGTTCTTGCCCTGCAGCGCAGGCGCCGTCCCGTGGGGTGCCTCGGCCATGACCACGTTCGGCTTGGTCGAGTCCTCGGTGAAGCCGAGCAGGAGCGACTCAGCGCCGGCGATGCTGCCGAAGAGTTGGAGCACGAAATCGCTGAGGCAGTCGCCGTCGCGGTTCAACGCAGGGATGACCAGCGCGTCGCCGCCGTGAGCCAAGAGGAGCGCATAGGTGGCGTCGATCAGCTGCGGCTCGTAGGCAACCTCAGGGAAACGCGCTGCGGCGGCGTCCATCTCCTCTTTGAACATCCCCTCGTAGACCGGAGACACCGTGAACTTGGGACCCCCGAAAACACGCCCGTGGGCGCGCTGGGCCTGGACGAAAGCGAAATCGGCGACGGCGCGGCAGGTCGCCCGCGAGATGTGCTCGGTGCGAAAGGCGATCTCGTCGCCGTCGCGTTCCTCGCGCCACTCCTTGGCTCCGTAGGCATCGTCCACCGCCATCCTCACCACGCTCATCGGCGCGCTGGCGCCCCCGACCGACGCGACCCCGGGAATCCGCCTGCCGGTGCGCAGGATGACCTTGCCGCCGACCCGCTGGCGGAGCAGGGCGTTGGGGCTGCCGACGTCACCGGCACGCTCGGGCGTGATCGTGGCGGCCTTGAGACCGAACCCGCATTCCACCATGGCCGCAGCCGCCTCGATGACGACGGCATTGGCGGTGGCGCGGCGGTTCTCCAGTGACAGGTCGAATGGCCGCACCGTCAGCTCGACGCCGATGACCTCAGGCGCGATGACCCGCAGCGCCTCGTCGAGCAACTCCTGGCCAGTCTGGTCTCCCTGCAGGACGGCGATGGTCGCGGTCATCGGCCACAGCGTAGCCGCGCGCCGGCGCCGGTCGCAGCAGTCGCCCTCCCTATGATCGGCGCGTGCAGGCCAAGGCGCAGAGCGAAACCGACGAGGGAAAGCGGCCCGCGGTGATCCTGGCGATCTACAGCTGGGACATGCTGCTCGCGCTCCTCGCCCTGCTCGCGGCGCTGGCGGCTTTCGCCGGTCAGGCCACCGTCGGCAACCGCACTGTCGACGTCGCCATCGGTGAACAGATTCTCGCGGCGGTGTCGGCGGCCTCCCTGGCGGGGCTGCTCATCATCCTGGCAACCCTGCTGACGCGCCGCCAGCGCTGGGTCCGTCGCGCGCAGATCATCAGCTTCGCCACCGCCATCGTGCTCGGCGCGGCCTCGCTGCTCGTCGCGCTGTTGCCCGGTCAGGGGCTGCAGGCCGTCAGCGCCCTGACCTCGGTCCTCCTGCTCCTCCTCGATGCGGTCGCCATCGTCGCGCTCACCGGCCAGCGCGTGGTGGCCTGGTACAACGCGGGCGTCGCCATGCCGCGCTACATCAGCGCCACCATCGGGTTCTGGGCGGCCAGCAGCGCGGTGCTGATCGTGCTCCAAGCGCTGCGCTGAGCAGGCTCAGATCATCGAGAGCAGGTCACCCACGACCGCGACGATGGTCTCGTCGTCGATCGGCTTGGCGAGGACCGCGGCCGCACCGAGTTGCTGGGCGCGCTCCTTGGTCCGCCGGTCGCCGGCCGGGGTGAGGATGACGACGCCGGCGGGTGGGTGCTCGGGTGCGAATCGCACCGCCTGGAAGTACTCGAGCCCATCGGTGTCGAGCGTGGTGTCGAGCAGCAGCAGGTCGGGAGCGTAGTCGGTCATCTCCTGGCGCAGCTCGCGCATCTGGCGCACCCAGCGCACCTCGTGGCCCGCCTCGTTGAGGCATTTGGCGACCGGGGCGGCAACCGAAGCCTGGTCCTCAGCCAGCAGGATTCGGGCTCGTGTCCCCATCCCCGCGGATGGTAGCGAGAGCGGCTGCCCGTGGGTCATCCGCCCTCGAGACAGCCCTCGCTGAGCGCGTAGACTGAAGCTGATGCCGTCGCGCACCACACTGCCCGTGTCCACCGCGTCGGCGCGGCTGCGACGGCTCCAGCAGCAACTTCCCGCACTCTCGGTCCCCGCCCTGCTGCAGGTCCGCGACGCGGTTGAGCGCGCCCTTGCCTCGGATCGCGTTGGCTCGCGGGATGTCGAAAGAGTGCTTGCAGCCGGCGGCGACTGATGCACACCCCGCGCATCCTCCGCCGCGTCTTCGACCGACGCTCGAACGAGTCGTCGCGCGTCAGCTTGACCCGGCTCCCGGCGGCCGAACGGCCGCACCTTGTCGACTCCCACACGCGCACGTTCTGGAGCCATGGTGCCGCGGCTCCGGCGACCCTGGTGGAGGCTGAGCGCGCCGACCCCACAGCGCTGAGGCGACGAGCTTCGACGCTGGTTGCCGACCACGAGCGAGGCCTCACCTCGTCGGGGCGCCCACGCTCCAACCCTGCGTTCAGTGAAGCGGTGTTCGTCGAGTTGATGCGCGCCCGGCAGTACCGCCGCGCCTTCAGCCTGCTCAGCCCCGAGTGCCAGCAGAGCTGGGGGACGCTCGAGGCGTTCATCGCTGCCCAGCGCATCGGGGCGCTGGCAACACTCCGCGGCGTCAAGGTCAACCAGGTGCGACACCTCGCGGACTGGCGCGACCCTGACTCGGGGATGGTCCACGCGCATGCTGCCGAGATGGATGTGGAGTACACGATCGGCGACGAGTCGCGCACCATCAGCCTCCCCCGAACCGTGCACCTGGTCGCGCATCGCGGCGCCTGGCGTTCGCTCTGTTACCCGACCGCGACACGGCAGGCCTGAGGCGCGTCATCCCAGGCGGGCGCGCGAGGCCGGGCTGGCTACAATGCGGCGATGGAGAACGCAGCCCTTCCCCGGGGTTTGCCCCGGCGCGCGCAGGACGATGTGTTCCGGCGTCGGTTCACCGGACCCATCGAGCGCACCGTGTTCGAGCTGCGCCGCATCGACCGTGATGCTGTCTGGCGCCGTCCGCGCGTCGGGCGCACGCGCCTGCTGCTCCGTGAATCCGATGCGCTCATCGACCTGATCGAGCGCTGTCGCGAGCGCGGCGATCGCCTGCTGCCGACACAATTGTGGAGTGCGGTGGTGCGCTTTGTCGGCGCGCTCGACGGCGACCTGCGCGACCAGCTCGGTATCAACCGCGAACCCGGACATGTCTCCGATGTGCTGTTCGCCACCCAGGGTTTGCTTCTCGAGCGCGCCCGCGAGGAGCGCGCCCCGGTGACGGCCCGGATCATCCCGCTCTTCCGCGTTTGAGATAACGCGCGACGTGGTCAGCCGGGCACCGCCGTGGTGCGCGCGGCGGTGACCTGGGAGATCGCCGTCGCCGGCACGGTGCACGCCGACGACATCACCACTCCCGCCGGGCGCCGTCCCTTTGAGCTCGGTGGCTCGGCGGTGTACTTCGCGCTGGCCGCGGCCGGCACGGCCACGGTCCACCTCAACGG
Organism: Candidatus Dormiibacter sp.; assembly: GCA_039935655.1. Lineage (GTDB taxonomy): Bacteria > Chloroflexota > Dormibacteria > Aeolococcales > Aeolococcaceae > Aeolococcus. Next base: position 102,489 of record JBDTJX010000013.1, read on the forward strand.
CATCGTCGGGCGTGACCACGCCGGCGCGTTCGTCGACCTGATGGGCGGCAGACCCATCACCCTCGCCGGCCTGGTGATCGTCGACGAGCCCACCTTTCGCTGGCACGCTCGCCATGACTTCGACCGATGGGTCGCGGTCGACACTGTCAGCGAGGATGGCTGCGATGCCTCGTGGCAACCGCGCCTGCCACAGGCCGCGGCGCGTGCGCAGGTGCTGTTCCTGGCGAGCATGCGTCCGGCGCTGCAGCGCGACGTCCTCGCCCAGAGCTCGGCGCGCCTTGTCGCGGCAGACTCGATGACCGATTACACAGAGCCCGAGCGCGACGCCGTGCGCGAGGTGGCACACGCCTGCGACGTGCTCTTCCTCAACCGCAGCGAGCTGGCAAGTCTGACCGGTGCGCCGGTGACCACCTGGCGGCAGGAGGCGATCGCGATGTGCGGCGTCGGCCGCCTGCGAGCCGTGGTGGTCAAGGGCGGCCCCGACGGAGCATCCGTGGTGACCGGCGACGGCATCGTCACACGACCGGCGGTGCGCGTCAGCGAGGTCGTCGATCCCACCGGCGCAGGCGACGCGCTGGCCGGCGGCTTCCTTGCAGCCTGCGCAGAGGCGGAACGCGACGACACGGAGTTCTTCCCCACCGCGCTGGAGGCGGGTCTGCGCAGCGCAGCCAAAGCGATTTCTCAGTTTGGAGTGGCCGCCCTGGTGCCATGACGGCGCGGAGTCGCGCCGAGGGGAGGGTGAGAACCCGCAGCAGAAGCAGCCGGTCAGCCGCCTACGAGCCCTGGGAACAAGGTACTCAGGACCAACACCGCAGTGAGCAGCGTCAACACCCCGGCAAGTGCGACCGCGATGATGTTGTAGAGGACGCCATTCTTTCCTCGACCGAGAAGCCGTCGATCGTTGGCCAGCACGATGATGAAGACGAGCATGATGGGCAGGAGGACGCCGTCGAGCGTCTGCGTGCCGATGGCCACCCCGGTGATGGGTACGCCGGGGATCAGCATGATCCCCGCGCCGAGAACGAGCAGGCCGATGAACAACATGAAGAACAGCGGTGCGTCACGGAAGCCGCTCTGCACGCTGCGCTCGGCGCCGAAGGCTTCGCAGATGACGAAGGCTGTGCTCAACGGCAGCACAGCGGCCGCCAGCAGCGATGCGCCGATCAGCCCGACGGCAAACAGCTGTTGAGCGTGGACACCCGCCAGGGGAACGAGAGCCGACGCTGCCTGTTGCGCCGAGCTCACCCCGACGCCGGCCAGCCCGTGCGGGTAGGCCGGAGATGCGCCGAACAGGGTCGCTGAGGTCGTGATCACGATGAACATCGCCACCGCCACCGCGAAGATGGATCCGGTGATGACATCGCTCCGTACCAGGCGGAGGTCCTTCTCCTGCGTCCCCTTGTCGACGATTGAGGACTGCAGGAACAGCTGCATGTATGGCGTGATCGACGTGCCGATGAGCGCGATCAGGTCGATGAAGTACGCGCCCTGGGTCACCGAGGCCGGGTGCGTGAGGTCGGGGACGACGGTGCTGCGAGCGATCGCCGCCCAATCAGGGTGCACGGTGAAGGCCGTGATGATGTACGACACGAAGGTGAGGCCGAGCGCGAGGAAGACGCGCTCGACGATCCTGCGATTGCCGCGCATCACCAGCACTCCGATGAGGATGGCGGCGCCGATCACCGCGATGGGGAGCGGCACACCGAGCAGCCCAAGGCCACCGGCAACCCCGGCGAATTCCGCGAGCGTGGTACCGCCGTTGGCGATCAGGACCACCACCGCGGCGAAGAGCGTCCAGCGAACGCCGAAGCGCTCGCGAATGAGGTCCATCAGGCCCTTGCCCGTGACTGTTCCCAGGCGGGCCACCATCTCCTGCGTGATGATCAGCGCGACGAGGATGGGCAGAAACGCCCACAGCAGGTGGTTGCCGTACTTGGCGCCGGTGTTGCTGTAGGTGAAGACGCCGCCGGCGTCGTTGCCCGCGTTGGCGACGATGATGCCGGGACCGATGACCGCCAGGTAGCGCCACACGCCGGCGAGCCGGCGCGGACGAACACGGCGCCGCTCACGCCGCTGGGCAGCGGCCTCCGCGGCACGACGGCGCAGCGCGCTGGTCTGACGGGGGTCCGTCTTCACGCGCATTCCGTTGCGGCATCACAGTGCTCTTGCCCGGCGGCGTACGCCGGCCGGCATCACCTCGTCCATAGCGTCGTCGATGGTGACGATTCCCTGCATCCTGTCGTCATCGTCGACGACGGGCACGGCGAGGAGGTTGTACTTGGACATGACCGCGGCAACGTCGTCGGGCCGGCCGTCGATCGGGACCGCCACCACGCGCTTGATCATGATGTCGGCGATCGGCGTGTCCGGCCCGGCCACGATCAGGTCACGCAGAGAGAGCACGCCGAGCAGGCGTTCGTCCTCGTCGACGACGTACACGTAGTACACGGACTCCGCGTTGGGCTCGAGCTCGCGGAGGCGCTCGATGGTCTGCTGAGCCGTGAGCGTCACCGGGACGGCGACGAACTCGGTCGTCATCAGGCCACCGGCGGTGTGCTCCTCGTAGCCGAGCAACTCCTCGACGTCCTCCGCCTCGCCGGCCTCCATCTTGGCGATCAGCTGCTCACGCCTCTCCTCGGGAAGGTCGCCGAGCAGGTCGGCCGCCTCATCGGGCGACATCGCCTCGAGGATGTCGGCGGCTCGGTCGTCATCGAGGCGGGCGAGGATCTGTGCCTGGACCTCCTCGGACGACTCCTCGACGACGTCGGCGGCGACCTCGTCGTTGAGCGAGGCGAAGATGGCAGCGCGGTCGCGGCCGCCGAGCTGTTCGACGATCTCCGCGATGTCCGCAGGGTGCATCTTGCTCAGCTTCCGGTGGCTGATCTTCAGCCGCACACTGCTCTCGTCGCTGTGCACGGGGTCGACCGCGTCCCAGGAGATCAGACGTTGGGGGAAGTCGCGGCCGACGAGGTGGGTGACGCGGCGGCCGAGGCGCTCCACGCCGAGCCGGCGCAGCAGCCCGCGGGCGCCGATGTCGACGCCGACCAGCAGCATCTTGCCGTCCTGCGGCTGCAGCTGCAGGTCGTTGACCCGCACCACCCGGCGGCCGTCGGTGTCGACGATCTGCTTGTCGAGCACGTCCCGGGACAGCCAGATCTCCCGGTCGGCATGCTCGTACAGCCGCAGCTTGCTGACGGGCACATTGAGGCTCAACTCGCCGCCCTCGCCGGCGCGCACCGCGCCCCAGTCGATGACCGCGGGAAGGTCCTTGTTGCGGCCCCGGATGGCGACGCCGGTGACCACGGGGTAGGGCTCGTCCATGCGGACGATCACGTCGCGGACTGAGCCGACCGTCCGCTGATCGACGTCGACGACATCAGCGCGGAGAAAGTCGCTCAGGAAGATCACAGCCCGGTGATGGTCCCACCTGAGAGGTGTTCGCGGGGCAGGTATGATCGGCGCCCCATGGCTCGACTCCCGACCTCTCGCGACCTCGGTACCCCGATCGACCGCAACATCGCTTTGGAGTTGGTGCGGGTCACCGAGGGCGCGGCCATGGCCGCCGCGCCTTACATGGGCCGCAACCGCAAGAACGACGCGGACGGGGCCGCTGTCGACTCGATGCGACGCAGCCTCAACTTCGTCGACATGGACGGGGTGGTGGTCATCGGCGAGGGGGAGAAGGACGAGGCGCCGATGCTGTACATCGGCGAGCAGGTCGGCAACGGCAACGCCCCACAGGTGGACGTCGCCGTCGACCCCATCGATGGCACCCGCCTGGTGGCCCGGGGACTCCCGGGCGGAATCGCCACCGTCTCGCTCGCCGAGCGGGGCTCGATGTTCTACACCCATATCCCCTACATGGAGAAGCTGATCGTCGGCCCCAAGGCCGCGAAGGTCATCGACATCACCGACACCGTCAAGAACAACCTGAGTCGCATCGCCAAGGCCGAGGATCGCTCCGTCGAGGACCTCACCGTGGTCGTCCTCGACCGCGACCGCCACGAGGACCTCCTCGAGGAGATCCGTTCCGCGGGCGCGCGCGTCAAGCTGATCATGGATGGCGACGTTGCCGCCGGCGTGATGGCGGCGATGGAGCACCGCACCGGCATCGACGTCCTGATGGGCATCGGTGGCGCGCCCGAGGCGGTTCTCGCCGCCTGCGCCATCAAATGCGTTGGCGGCTCGATGCAGGGACGGCTCTGGTTGCGCCCGGGCGACCAGGTCCTGCTCGACGCCGAGGGCAAGAGCGCCGATCGCGTCCTCGAGCTCGACGACCTCGTCGCCGGTGACAACGTCTTCTTCGCGGCCACGGGGATCACCGGGGGTGAGCTCCTCGCGGGGGTTCGCTTCCTCGGTGAGAACCGCGCGCACACCCAGAGCCTGGTGATGCGCAGCTACTCGGGGACGATCAGGTACATCGACGCGGAGCACAACCTCGCCAAGCTGCGCATGCGCCGCGAGGAGGCGGAGGCCGACGGGACCGAGGCGATGATCACGGCCAAGGCCGACCAGGCAGAGCGGCTCCAGCCCGGCTGAGCCGCTGGGCGCGGGTTCGCGGCCGCCGTGGGACAATCGCGCCGACCATGAAGGTGTTGCGCCCGAGCCCCTCCTTGATGCGCTGGTTCATCCCGGGGCTGCATATCAAGCGCTGGCTACTGCTGCTGTTCGCCAGCATCGTGATGATCAGCCTGGCAGTGGGCTATGTGCTGAGGGATATCTACAGCAGCGACGTGCGCTTCCCGTCCTGGGTGCAGACCATCACGCTGCAGTTCCTTCCTCGTGGGATCCGGGCCGTCCTCTTCGGCGTCCTTGGCATCGGCATCCTGCTGCTCTGCTTCTACAAGCTCGGCCAGTCACTGCTGGGCCCGTTCCTGCGGGGCAACACCAGCGAGCGCCGCAACCTCATCGAGCACCTCTACGCACACCGCCAGCTGACCAAGGGACCGCGGGTGGTCGCCCTCGGTGGCGGCACCGGTCTGAGCACCCTGTTGCGCGGCATCAAGAAGTACACCGGCAACATCGTCGCCATCGTCACCGTCGCCGACGACGGGGGCTCGAGCGGGCGGCTGCGCGCCGAGTACCGCGTGCTGCCGCCGGGAGACTTCCGCCAGTGCCTCACCGCGCTTGCCGAGACCGAGCCGCTCATGACCCAGCTGTTCCAGCACCGCTTCACCGGCGAGGGTTCGCTCGGAGGTCACTCGTTCGGCAACCTGTTCATCATGGCGATGGCCGAGATCACCGGTGACTTCGAGCATGCGCTGCGCGAGTCGGGCCGCGTCCTGGCGGTGCGCGGCACCATCGTGCCCAGCACCCTCCGCGACGTCGTCCTGTGCGCGACGTCCGGCAGCGAGGTCCGCGTCGGCGAGTCGAGCGTCCCAGTGGGGATCGAGCGCATCGACCGTGTCTTCCTGCAACCGGACGCTCCGCCGATCAACCCTGAGGCCGAGGCCGCCGTCCTCGACGCGGAGCTGGTCATCGTCGGGCCGGGTTCGCTCTACACCTCGATCCTGCCCAACCTCCTCGTCGACGGCATGGTGGAGGTGCTGCGTGCCACCCCGGCGGTCAAGGTCTACGTCTGCAACGTGGCCAGCCAGCCCGGCGAGACCATGGGCTACACCGTCAGCGAGCACCTCACCGCCATCGAGGACCACGTCGGCGGCAACCTGTTCGACTACGTGATCGTCAACAGCAACCTGGCCCCGGCCCTGCCGGTATCGGCTCAGGCGGCGGGCACGTCACGCATCCTGTTCGATCGCGACGAGGCGTCCAAGAAGCCTGTGCACTACATCCTTGCCGATGTGGTGTCGCCCGCGGTGTCGTCGCACCATGATCCTGAGAAGCTGGCTCGGGTGATCATGAAGAGGATCTGGAGGTAGGGCCGAGGAGGAGTCTCCTCGGGCAAGCCGGAGGAGGGGTGCATCACTTCGGTCGCTGTCCTCGCGGACGCTGCGGAGCCAGCACGGCTGTCTCCTTGCTGCTGCGGATGCTCCCTGCGTGACGCACCTCTCCCCCTCTCGATGAGACCTCGCTTGCGGGGTATGGCAAGTTCTGGTCGCGGGCGCTTTGTAGGGGCACTAGACTGAATTGGTGCGATTCTCTCGGTCCCTGGTGATCGCTGCTTCACTTACCGGCGGGCTGGTCGCGTGTTCTCCCGGGTCGGCGCCTTCGGTTGCTTATCCGCGCTATCAGTTCTCCTGTTGCTCCAGCTTGGACGGTCAGAGGGTGTGGCATCCGGGCGAGACCATGTCGTTGCAGTGGAGTCAGGAGAGCGCTGGTGAGAGTTCCGACAGTGCGCAGACTGCGATCACTCTGACGGCGGCGTTGGCCGGACCGTATGCCAACGTCGCTTCCCTCAAAGCTGGCGGTGACCCCGCCAGGACGCTCACGGCGGACGCCAATCTCCACCAACAGTGCGACGCCTGGTAACCCGGTCAGCACCATTCCGCTCCCGGCGGACCTTGCGCTCGGGTACTACAACCTGACGATCGCCAACGCGCAAGGGAGCGGCAGAACCTCCAGCGCTACCATCGTCCAGGTGGGTCCTCGCTAGCTACTTTCCCCTGAAAAACTAGCCTACAAGTCCCTAATCCGGCCCGAACTTTAATACGATCGTCGCGACGCATCCGCTGTTCCTGAGGACGATCATGCTGCGCTTGCGAGATGGCCAGGGCACGCTCTGGGACGAGTTCCTGCCGCCGGAAATTCGAGTGCTGTCGGAGGAGCTGACCGCCATCGACGCGCTCCTTGACGACGACCGCTTCCTGGCGCCGTTCGCACTCCGCCTGATGAGCAGGGTCGGGCGGCCCACGATCCCGATGGAGACGTACCTCCGGCTGATGTACCTCAAGCACCGCCACGCGCTGGGCTACGAGACCCTTGTCAAGGAGGTGGCGGACTCCCTGTCGTGGCGGCGCTTCTGCCGGATCCGCCTGGATGAGCGCGTGCCCCACTCCACAACCTTGATCAAGCTCACCAACCGCTGCGGTCCCGAGCTCATCGATGACCTCAACGCCACTCTGCTGCGGACCGCGGTGGAACGCAAGCTGCTGCGCAGCCGCCGGCTTCGGGTGGATACCACCGCCATGACATTCGCTATCCCACCGACTCTGGCCTCTGTGCCCATGCCGTCAGTCGCCTCGCGAGAGCCGTGACCAGGGTCAAGGCAGTCGGCTTGGCCACGCGCACCCGCTTCCGCAACCGCCGCCAGAAGGCCGGCAAGATCATTCGCAAGGTCTCACACGCGCTCAGCGGACGTCCCCAGGATCGGCGCTCCGTGGTCGACAGGCTGACGGGCGAGCTCCATCGTCTGGCCCTGGACACCGCGCGAGAGGCGTCCTGTGTGATTCGCAACGCCCGGCGCGCGCTGCGTGCCCGTGACCAGCGCGGGGTGAAGCAACTCGTCTCCTTGGAGAAGGAGATGGTTCTCGTGCAGCGACTCATCGATCAGACCGCGCTGCGATTGACCGGAGAACGCACGATTGCCAACCGGTTGATCTCGCTCAGCGATCCTGATGCACGGCCGATCCGACGGGGCAAGCCGCAACAGCCGACGGAGTTCGGCTACAAGGTATCGATCGCCGACACCCCCGAGGGGTTCGTGGTCTCGCATCAGGTGTACACCGGCAATCCAGCCGACGCGCAGACCCTGGAGGCGGCGATCGGCGGCGCGCAAGCCATCGGCATGAAGGTCGCCACGGTCTTCGCTGACCGCGGGTACGGTGACGTGGTTGGCGACAGCGCGCTGGTGGCCCGGGGAATCTCGGACAGTGTCATCCCACGCAAAGGCACCGCACATCCGAGACAACACACTCGCGCTTGGCGACGGCGCTATCGATGGCGAGCCGGCGCAGAAGGGCGGATCAGCGCTCTGAAGC
>JBDTJX010000014.1:0-14568 GCA_039935655.1 Candidatus Dormiibacter sp.
CTCAGCGCTTTGCCGAACTCCTAGGGAACGAACAGGATCTCAGACTACAATCCGATCGCAACGATCGGTGTACGGGGACGACGCTGATGATGCTGGCAGCTGATGCCGCTAGCGCTGGAGGCAGACATGTGTGACGGCGTGGCCACGAGGGGACGTCGAAGCGATCGTCGCGCTGTACGCTCCCTCAGCCACCTATCGCGCCCTCGCATTCCGCGGCCCGGATGAGGGCATCGAGGGGGTTCGTCGTTACCTGCGCGAGAACTTCGGCGCCGAGGGTGTGGTCTCGTGTCAGTTCGCTGACCCCGTGGTCAGCGGAAACCGTGCCGCTGTGGAGTGGTGGGCGTCATGGGTCGAGGATGGCCGGCGATTGACCATGGCAGGAGCGACGATGCTCCGTTTCGACGACGAGGGCAGAGTGCTCGATCACCGCGACTACTGGAACGAGCAGCAGGACCGCATCGAGCCCTACACGGGCTGGTGAGGTCCGCCGACCGGTAACGGTGACCGAACCTGGAAGGTCAGCGGCGCTCGACCGCGCGGAACTGGGTGCCGTCCGGACTGCGAAACAGGAACATCGGTGGCACTGCGTCCCCGAAGCGCAGAAGCTCGTCGCAGTCGACTCCCTGCGCCGTGAGCTTGACGTGAAGCGCCTCGGCGTCGGCGGTGTTGAAGCTGACCTCGATCGCGGAACGCTGGCCGCCATGTGGTGGAGGGAGCGCGATCGTCGTCGGCGCGCCCGCCGGTGCCACCTCGACCCACCGGTCGCCCTCGCCGAAGGGAACGTCCATGCGCATTTCGAACCCGAGCTTGCCGACGTAGAACTCGATCGCCGCGTCCTGGTCGCTGACCGGGACGACGACGGTCCCGATCGCCGTGATCTCTGTGCTGGTCGCCTCAGTCATCGCCGTCCTCCTGTACGTGATCTCATCCGGTACGACCGGCGTGGCCCGAAGAATTCATCGGTCGAGGCCGGCTCGCGAGTGAACCGCGCCCGGGTGCCAGGCGTCCACGGTTCACAATGGCACCAGGAACCGATCTCCGGGAGGGACCCGATGACACTGGATACCGACGGCTACGGAGCCCGGCCCCACCAATCCGACGTCGAGCGGCTTCTCGAGGACAGTCGAACCCTTTCGGAGAGCGGCATCGAGCGCATCGCCGGCGGCTGGACCAACCAGGCGGCTCCCGGCTGGAGCGAGCACGTGCCGGATCACCACGACGACTCGTCCGGCCGCCACCAGGGGTGGACGGAAGCCGAGCATGCTGCTCTTCACGTTCTCGAGCAGACCAACCGGGTGCACAACTGGGACGAGTTGCGCAACCGCCTTCTCGACCTGACCGAGCGCCACGCCGCCCTCGTCGCTTGGCGTGTTGAGCACGGAGAGGTGGGACACCGCGCCGAAGACGCCCTCCTGGGTGCCGCCCTTGCGTTGACCGCAGGCGCCGACCTTGACGCCAAACACAGCCGAATCCTGCTGGGGCCGATGAGCGCCGCGCTCCCTTGGCTGGCCGAGGCGAGGCCCGGTCAACCGCGGCAGTAGACGGTCGTCGACCGCGTCGCGCACCCCGACAACGACACAGACGCGATCCTGGTGACGACCTCCCTCGAGTATTCGACGTCGTACCGCGCGCTCTTCAGCAATCCTCGCGCCGGACGGCGACACGACAAGCTGGTCGATGCGCTGGTTCAGCTGCTCGTCCGCCGGCACCTGGCCGGCTTCTTCTGGGGGACTGCTCACTGTCGAACACGCTGTTCAGGCTCGACGCAGGAGCACTCGAGGCATACCTCGCGGCCGACCTGCCTGGAGCAGAAGGGCGGCCAACCCGTGCCCCGCGAGCGTCGCCGCCAACCGCTCTAGCTCAGAGGACCACGGTGACCGTGGTGGTTGCGCTCGTGGAGCCACCATCATCGTCGGTGATCGTCACGGTGACGGTGTGGTTCCCGAGCACTGCGAGGCCGTAGGTGTGCGACAGCCTGAAAGAGGTGCCGTTGAGGCTGAGGGAATGCACTCCACTGCCGTCGCCGTAGTCGACCGTCGCCGTGAAGCTGTCGCCCGCGACATCACTGTCGGAGAAGCTGCCGCCAGCGCTGTACGCACCCAACACGGCCAGCTGCGTGCCCGGCATCAGGATCGTCGGTAGCCCACTCTTCACGGTCAATCCTTCCGTGGCGTGACCCATTCCGCCGCGAGCGTTGGTCACCGTGACACTGATCGAGCAGGCGCAGACCTCGGCGTAGGCGTGCTGGAGCGCGAAGGTGTTCGCGTTCAGCGCGAGAGTGTGGGCACCCGATCCGTCGCCATAGTCAACTGTCGCCGCCCAGCCACTTCCGCCTGAGTCGACGAAGGAGCCGGTCGCCGCGTACGTCGACTCGAGGATGGATGTCGGTGCCGGCAACGACACCACGGGCTGGGTGACCGGCGTGGGCGTCGGTGTCGGTGTTGGCGTTGGCAGAGGAATCGGCGATGGCGTGGATCCGGGCTGCGGCGTCGGCGTTGCGGTAGCACCGGGCGACGGCGCAGAGGTTGGTCCGCCGCCATGAGGCTGTCGCGGCCCCCCTGGCACTCCACCCCCCGTCGGCTTTGCGGGAGCCGCCGGGCCCGGACCGCCGACCGCGGGAGCCAGGTGCGTGGACGCGTCGTTGCGTGCGATCGGCGGGGATGAACGGGGCGGCTGAACCGCGTCGGGCGTGGGCAGGATCCCCGGCGCAACCAACCCCAACGCCGTCGAGCCCGACACGATGGCACTCCCCCATTGGAATCCCAGGCCGTTCACCCAGGTGAGCAGGGGAAGCTGCGCGATCCACGACCCCGCCCCGACCACGCGCCACAGCCGTCCCACCGAGATGTTCAGGAAGGCCCTGACCACGGTGGGATCGAATTGCGCCCCCGAGCAGCGCACCAGCTCCTGCCGGGCTGCGATCACACCGATCGGGCGGCGATACGGACGCATGGCCGTCATCACCTCGTAGGAGTCGGCCACCGCGACGATCCGGCCGGCGAGCGAGATCTTCTCGGCTGCCAGCGCACGGGGATATCCCTTGCCATCCCAGCGCTCGTGGTGGTGTTCCACCGCCGCCCCCCACTCGCCCAGCCACGACCGAAGCGGGCCGATGAGCTTCGCGCCCTCCTCGGGGTGGCGCGCGACTGTCAGCCTTTCCCTCTCGGTCAGCGCCGCGGGCTTGGAGAGGATCACGCTGGGGACCACCAGCTTGCCGATGTCGTGGAGCAGCGACGCCCAGCGCAGACGCGCGCGGTCGGCCGGCGACAGCTTCATCTCGACAGCGATGAGGTCCGCGAAGATTCGCACCCGCTCCGAGTGACCACGGGTCTGCCGATCGTGCACGCTGAGCGCCGCAACCAGTTCGAGCACGGTCTGCATGTAGGCGACTTCCCCGCCCTCGACGCCCTTGTCCCGCGCCTCCTGCAACTGGCGCTGCAGGTCGCGCGGCCGGCCGACACGGCGTGCCACCGCGAAGCGCTTCGGCGCATTGTCGGGGAACAGCAACGACAGGTTGAGCAGCGCCGCCAGGGGCAGCAGACGACGAGCGACACGCTCCACCGCAACGATCACGAGCAGCATCGCGACGGTGATCGCGGCGAACGAAAGCAGCGCCTGGGGCGTACCGGACGGTCGCGGCAGGAGCCGGCTGAGGATCGCCGCCGTGGCAATTCCGGCCGCGGCCGGCCCGGCGACCACGCTGAGGCGGACGACCCTGCTCAGCACTGGTCGCCGCTGCCATTGGTGGCTCGGCGGGGTCGCGTCGCGGTCGGGGGGCTCGGTCGGCTCAGGGATGGTCGCGGTCCTCCTCAGCGGTGGCTCCTGACCGCTCTCAGCGTGGAGTGCGCGGGGCGAACCAAGGAAGGATTGCTCCGTTTGCGGGCTTCGCCTGAGGGGTTCGGCCGTCCGTGGCTACGGGGTTACCGAGCCGTGGCAGGAGATGCGAAATTCCGGCCCGGGTCGGATACTGGCGAGGTTTGCGGGATCATGTCCGGCGATGACCCCGCGTAACACAAGGGGGCGTCAGGCGGCTCTCACTGACCATGACGCCACCAATGGCGGTGCAGAGCTTGGCGACTGACGACTGGCAACGCCGCGAAGCTCTCGAGCGCCTGGTTGCCGCCCAACAGCGGCGTCTGTTCCACATCGCCCTTGCCATTGTTCGTGACCCGGGCGAGGCGGAGGACGCGGTGCAGGAAAGCTTCCTGATCGCGTGGCGCCGGTGGCACACAGTGCGTGACGAGGAGAAGCGCGAGGCTTGGCTGACCACCATCTGCGTTCACCAGTGTTTTCGGCGGCGCCGAACGCTTCAGCGTTGGACGCTGGGCCGCAGCAGCGAAACGGCTGCCGCTGCCGAGCATGTGCGCTTCCAGGGACGACTGCTCGACCTCGATCGCGCGCAGGCGAAGCTGTCTCCGCAGCAGCGCGCGGTACTGGTGCTCAGCTACCAGCATGGCTACTCGGCTGATCAATGCGCTGTGCTGATGGGGCTCTCGGGGGGAACGGTACGCAGCCACCTCGCGCGCGCCCTTGCCACCCTGCGCAAGGAGATGCGCGATGACTGACCGCGACGAGCGCCTGGACGCTCAATTGCGTGAGTACTACACGCAGCTTGCGGGCGGATCCGCACCCGACGTCACCCGCAGGGTCATGGCGTCTGCTGAGTCGAGGGCTGCCCGAGTGCGCAGGGTCCGCGCTGTCGGTGGAGCGGCGGCGGTCGCAGCCGCGGCGGCGGTACTTGTAGTCGTGGCCCTCATCAACCACGGGACACCCAAGCCCACCGTACCGGGGAGCTCGTCCACCCCGCTGCCGAATCCGACTCCCACCGCGACGGCAGCGATCACCCCGCAGCCAACCCCCGTGGTCCCTGTCGGCCCGGTGGCCACGGGATTCATCGCGTCCGACGTCACCGCTCTCAGCGCCGACCAGTGGTGGGTGGTGGGCTACGACGGAGCCTCGTGCTCATCCGCATCGTGCACGCGCATCCTTCGCACCAGCGATGGCGGGCACACATTCGACTCGCTTCCGACTCCGCCGGTAGCGCCCGGGCAGGACGGTCAACAGCACAACAGCCTGCGGTTCGCCGATCCGCTCGACGGCTGGCTGCACACAGCCGGTGGTGTGCTCTGGGCGACCCACGACGGTGGCGTCCACTGGACCAGCGACGCCGCGGCCGGCAGGGTCACCGACCTCGAGGCGTCGGGCGGGTTCGTGTACGCGATCGCCTGTGCCCAGACGACCAGTTGCGTGTTGGAGCGCTCGCCCGCCGGACAGGACGCGTGGTCGTTGCTCCCGACGCCGTCCGGCGCCGGCGCTCTGGGTCACCTCAACGTCAACGGCCCGCACATCTGGGTGGTGCCGGGGGGTGAGGGCGGCACGTCCCTGCTGGCATCTGGCGATGACGGCCAGCACTTCAGCACGAACCCCGTGTGCCCGGGCCTGGTCGGCATCGCCGGCCTCTACGCCGTCAACCCCACGGTGCTGTGGGCAACGTGCATCACCGGGACGCAGGCGGTGCCTCTGCGCTCTGTCGACGGCGGCGTACACTTCAGCACGCTGCCGCGCCCGTTGATGTTGGCCAACTTCGCGTCGATCGGCGGCGTGTCGTCGACAACCGCCGTGATCGGTGCGCAGGCCCTGCTGCGCACCATCAACAGCGGACAGACATTCGCCACCGTCGAGGACAATCAGACGCAGTGGTCGGTGGTCGGGTTCACCACGGCCGTCAACGGGTTCGCCTTCGACACAGAGGCATCAAACCAGCGGGCGCTGTGGCGGACCAATGACGCTGGCGCGCACTGGTACAGGGTGCAGTTTCCGTAGCCGAGTGCGAAGCCGAAACGGGCTCATCACGTCTCCTCGTGCGCTGACGGGGTCGATTGCTCCGACACGGGTTTGCCCTGGACGTACATCTGGGGTGGCTTGTTGCCCGCGGACTGCCCGCCGTCGATCGGGACAACGTTGTCGACCACGACGCTCGAGCGACGGCGACCGATGACTTCGACCAGGCCCGGGCGGGGCTCGACGTACGAGCCCCGCCCGGGTGCCTCATGGTCGTCAGCTAGTGGCCGAGCCCGGCTGTCGCCTGTTGGTCCATGGTCGCCTCGATTGACGACACACTGCTCGGGTCCTTGAGGAAGTTGATCAGGTCGGCCCACATCTGCTTTTCCCAGCTGCCCTGCAGGTCATCGAGGCTGAACACGAAGCTGCTGGCACTGACCAGGGCCTGTGCATCGGCCTTGGTCACACTGTCGGGGTACGCGCTCGTCGGCACCGACTTGTTGGCGGTGGCGAACCCACCGAGGTGTGCCCAGATGGATGCGCCGTCCGGGCCGGCCAGGTATTGGATCAGAGCCTGCGCCTGGGGGGTGCTGCTGAGCATGATGGCCACGTCACCCGCTCCCTGGATGGCACCGTTGTTGGCGCTGTCGGCTGCCGGTGCCGGGAACGAGAAGAAGTTGTAGCACGGGGTGGCGGTGGGATCCGGCGTGCACGGCGTCCCGCCTGTACCGGTTGTTCCACCTGTGTACTTGGCGCTGTTGCCGCTGATCTCGGAGACCACGAAGTCGGCCTCGGCCACCATCGCGGCCTGTGGGTTCCCAGTCTTCGGGAAAACCTTGTCGACGCATTGCGGGAATGCGTTGGAGAGCGAGCCGCCCAGGCCGCCGGCCAGATACCCGGTCTTGCTGAAGAGCTGTCCCAACGTGGTGAGCGACGTGGTCACGGTGGGATCGGTCCACTTCAGCGCGTGGGTGGCGAGCTTGTTGTAGGCGTCGGCGCCGGCGACCTTCAGGTAGACGTTCTGCCAGAGGTCAGCCAAAGGCCAGCCGACATCTGTGCACAGCGAGAACGGCGTGACTCCGGCGGCCTGCAGCTGTGCTGCATCGCTGAGCAGCTGCTCCCACGTGCTCGGGGGCGAGGTGATCCCAGCCGCGGTGAACTCGGCGGGGTTGTACCAGATGGTGTTCTTGTTGGCCCCCTTGAACCACACGCCGTACAGCTTGCCGTTGACGGTGGCCAGCTGGTTCCAGGCGGAGCTGTAGTTCGAGCTGAGGTTGCCGAGCACGCTGGTGAGGTCCTTGATCGAACCCGCCTTGGCCAGCGTCTGCAGTGTGCCCGGATCGGGGAGCAGGGCGACGTCCGGCGGCGCACCCCCCTGGATTGAGGACACCACCGCCGTGTCGGTGTTGTTGCCTTTGCCCGCGTAGTTGACGGTGATACCGGTTGCTGTCTCGAAGGGCTGTAACGAAGCCAGGAAGGCCTGCTGTTCCTGTCCGGTCCACTCTGCCCAGACGTTCACCGAGCCCCCGATGTGCTGCTGCCCGGATGAGGAACTCGAGGACGACGTCGTCGGGGACGCCGAGCCGCATGCGGCGACGGCCGCGAGCGCCATCGCTCCGGCGGCAATTCGGCTCGATCGCTTTGCCTGGCTCACTGCAGACCTCCGTTCGCTTCGACAGGCTCCGCACAGGGCGCCCGCCAACTGCCTTGGTGCTTTGGTGCGGCGCAGTATGGGCCGACGGGTGCGGAAGATCCATCCCCTACCGGTACGACCCGCGGCTCGCGCCCCAGATGGATCGACCGGTCTGCAGCGTTTGCTCCGTCAGTGATTGCGCTCGCGTGGTCTCATGCATAGGATTCACGGCGCCCATGCTGAGCGGGATCCGTTCCTTTGGACCGCGTCGTGCGTCGACCGCCAATGCGGTGGCGGTCCCCGCACCCTTGGGCACCCCGTCGGCAACCGGGCCCCTGGTGACCTCAGGTAAGCCGGGGGGAGGCGGGGGCTGGCGATCTCACCTCGGGTCGCTTGTCTTCCTGGTGCCTGGAGCGATCTTCCTGGTGGCGATCGTTGGCTATCCGCTCGTCGCGACCATCGTTCGGAGCTTTTTCGACAACAATGGCTCGAACTTCGTCGGCCTGGGCAACTACGCGAACCTGATCGCCAGCAACGACTTCCTCATCTCGCTTCGCAACAACATCATCTGGGTCATCGTCTTCCCCTTTATCGTCACCTTTCTCGGCCTGGTTTTTGCGGTGCTCACCGAGCGCATCCGCTGGTCGACCGCCTTCAAGACCATCGTCTTCATGCCCATCGTCTTCAGCGCCACCGCCTCCGCCCTGATCTGGCGCGCGGTCTTCGACCTCGACCCGCATATCGGCATGGTCAACGCGGCCATCCAGACGGCAAGCGACGTCTTCAACCCTCCCGGCCTCTACCCGATCGACACCTCAGCAGGCCAGTCGCTCGCGACGCTGGCCTCGACCAACCTCACAGCCGCTGCCGGCGGGACGCTGCAGAGCGCCAACGCGGTGTCGGGTGGCGGAGTCGCAACACTCGGGTTCACCGGGATCAGCCCATTCACGCTGCAGGCGCTGAAAGCGCAATCGGCGGTAATGCCGTCGTCGGCATCGGGCGCTGTGGTGGGTCTGGCGTGGCGAGATTTCTCCCCCACCCACCTCGGCACCAAGGGAGCGGTGTTCTCTGACGAGGACGGTCTCCCGGGCCTGCGCCTGAGCCTGTTGCGCAATGACGGCAGCAGCGCGGCCACGACCACAAGCGCGAACAACGGCTCGTTCCGCTTCGACAACGTGGGCCAGGGTCAGTTCCACGTTCAGGTCGACGCCAGCAACTTCAAGTCCGGGTTCACCGGCATCTCGTTCCTGGGGACGCAGTCACTGACGCCAACCGCCGGTCTCAGCCAGACAGCGCGTGCGCTGCTGAGCGTGCCGCTGGTCGACATCGCAATGATCATCGCGATGATGTGGATCTGGTCCGGGTTCGCCATGGTCGCCATCGGCGCGGGGCTGGCCTCGCTCAACCGTGAGGTTCTCGAGGCGGCGCGCATCGATGGCGCCAGTGAATGGCAGACCTTCCGCCGGGTGACCATCCCGATGCTGCTGCCAGTGCTCGTGGTCGTGTTCGTGACCATGCTGATCAACGTTTTGAAGATCTTCGACATCGTCCTCAACATGCCACCCGGCACATCCCAGCAGGACGCCAACACGCTCGCGCTGTACATGTTCAATGTCGGCTTCACCGGCAACCCGGCGTCAGGACTCGCCAGCGCGATCGCCGTGGTCCTGTTCATCCTGGTGATCCCGATCATGGTCGTCAACCTGAGGAGAATCAAAGGATGAGTGCCGCCGCTCTCGGACGCCCAGCATCGGCACGCCCGTGGCACCGATTCACCGCCCTGCTGGGCAGGCGCCGACCGGTTATCAACATCCTCCTGGCGCTGGTGGCGATATTCTGGCTGGTGCCGTCGATCGGCCTGCTGATCATCTCGCTGCGGCCGGAGTCGGCGTTCACACAATCGGGCTGGTGGACCGTCCTGACCGCGCCCTCGCGACTGACGCTGCAGAACTACTCGACGCTGTTCTCCCAGGGCTTGAAACCGGGAGGTCTGCTCGACTCGCTGATCACCTCGGCTGTCATCACCGTGCCGACAACCATCCTCGTGACCACCCTCTCCAGCCTGGCGGCATACTCGCTGGTCTTCGGTCGATGGCGCGGCCGAGATGCGGTCTTCCTGGTCATCGTCGGCCTGATGGTTGTACCCGTTCAGATGGCGCTGATCCCGGTGGCGAGCCTGTACAAGGGAATCAGCTCGGCAACCGGATTCAACCCCTTTGGGACCGTCTTCGGTGTGATCATCTTCCACGTCGCATTCGGTCTGCCTTTCGGCATCTTCCTCATGCGCAACTTTTACAGCGGGATCCCCCGCGACCTGCTCGAGGCCGGAAGGATCGACGGAGCCGGCGAATGGAAGCTGTTTCGCCGTGTTGTCCTACCGCTCGGCGTTCCGGCGGCGGCATCGCTGGCCATCTTCCAGTTCATCTGGGTGTGGAACGATCTGCTGGTGGCACTCATCTTCCTCGGCAACAGCGCGCACGTGCCTCTGACGATCTTTCTCTTCAGCCAGGTGCGCGAGCTCGCCTCCCAGTACTGGGTCATCTCGACTGGAGGAATCATCTCGATCATCGTTCCATTGATCGTGTTCTTCAGCTTCCAGAGGTATTTTGTCAGCGGCATGCTTGCCGGCTCGGTCAAGTGAGGGCTCATGTCACACGTCGTTCTCGATGACCTGACCAAGCGCTACGCGGGTGGCGCGCTGGCCGTTGACAAGCTCAACATCGATATCGCCGACGGCGAGTTCGTCTGCTTCGTTGGCCCATCGGGGTGCGGCAAGACGACGGCGCTGCGCATGATCGCCGGCCTCGAGGACATCACCAGCGGCGAGGTCCGCATCGGGGACCGCGTCGTCAATGACCTGGCCCCGCGCGATCGCGACATCGCCATGGTGTTCCAGAGCTACGCGCTTTACCCGCACATGACGGTATACAACAACATGGCCTTCGGGTTGCAGCTGCGCAAGACACCGAAGGAGCAGATCGACAAGGCGGTCAAGGAGGCAGCCCGCATCCTCGACCTCGACCGCTTCCTCGAGCGCCGCCCGGGGCAACTCTCCGGCGGCCAGCGCCAACGCGTTGCCCTCGGTCGCGCCATCGTTCGCGAGCCGGCGGCGTTCCTCATGGACGAGCCGCTTTCCAACCTCGACGCCAAGCTCCGCGTGCAGACGCGTGCCGAGATTGCGCGGATCCATCAGCGTCTGACCGCGACGATGATCTATGTCACCCACGACCAGGTCGAGGCGATGACGATGGGTGACCGGATCGCCGTCCTCAACGAAGGCGTGCTGCAGCAGATCGGAACGCCGAAAGACCTCTACGAGTCACCCACCAATCGATTCGTCGCGGGCTTCATCGGCTCGCCGTCGATGAACTTCATGGACCTCACCTTCGAGCACAACGGGGCGGTCCCGCGGCTGGCCGGCGAGGGCGCCGAGGTTGTCCTCGACGACAAGCAGACGGCGATGCTTCGCGACAAGGGGATCGAGACCATCGCGCTGGGCGTGCGACCCGAGCATCTGACCGTGGGTGGCCCGGACGGGCCGGGGCTGAAGCTGACCGCCGACGTCGATGTCATCGAGTTCCTCGGCAACGAGGAGCTCATCCATGCGCAGAGCGCGGGTCGCGACATCGTGGCAATCGTCGACACGGAAGCGGAGCTGAAGGTCGGCGAGAAGGTGGTGCTGACGGCGGCCCCGCGAAGACTGCATCTCTTCGATCCTTCGACCGGTCTCAGCCTCGCCAGGGGTTGACGCTGGCTGACGAGCACGGCGATCCCCGGCTCGAGGCCAACCTCCGCCTCACCTCATATTCCGGCCTGGTCCTGCTTCTGTTGATGGCCCTGGTGTACCTGACCGGGGCGTTCTTCGACCCCCTTCGGCAGGTGCACTTCGCCATCGGGTTCGCAATCATCCCGCTGCTGGCTGTGAAGCTGACCAGCACCGGCTGGCGGGCCGCCAACTACTACTTGCGCCGCGAGCCGTACCGCTCCGATGGGCCACCCCAGCTCATCCCCCGCCTGCTGGCGCCGCTCCTCGTCGTCAGCGCGATCATCGCGACCCTTACCGGGGTTGTCCTCTGGGTCCTGGGCACGCAACGCGGCACATGGGCCACGCTGCATACCGACTCTGTGGTCGTGCTTGCGTTCGTCCTCGCTCTGCACACGCTCACCTACATCCTTCGCGCCGTCCGGGCGTCGGCAGGCGGAATCGCGTCGGCCGAGATCACGGGCGAGGAGCGCGTCATGCTGTGGACACTTGCGCTGGCGCTGGTAGCGGCGGTGCTGGCCATCGGCGTCGAACCCCCGTGGCAGGGCTTGCCGTCCCACTGAGCCGCGACTGTCAACAGACGTGAACGTCGCGGACGCTGTTGTCGGGTAACGGAATCACACGGCGATGGCCCCGCTTGAAACGCCCGATCGGGGAGGTGCAGGGTCGGTACGGCGCATGGCAGACGGGAAGCCTCGGAAAGGCGTATCAGTACCGAACAGGGCGCCGTGGCGCATGTCTCGTGGCGCCGGTCATCGCCCGCGCCTCGTGTGGTACATGCATGAAGGCGGCCCCATGACGGACCAGTTCACCAACGATCTCGCGTCAGCGGTTCATCACGTCGCCGACCTCAAGCAGATCGAGGCGGAGCTGGAGCGGCGCAACGCGTTTCTGCAGCTGCTCCAGGTGGTGTCGGTGGCGGCCAATGGCGCCCCCACCTCGTTGATCCATGCTCTGCAGACAACGCTGGACGAGGTCTGCAACCAGACGGGTTGGACGGTCGGGCACGTCCTGCTCCCCAGCGAAGAGACTGGGGGAGCCCTGGTCTCCAGCGGCATCTGGCGTGTCGGAGACCGTGCCCAGCTGCCCGAGCTGCATCGTCGTCACGACAAGGTCAGCGTTGCCCCCCGGGTCGGCGTCGCCGGTCGCGTCTTCGCAAGCGGCCTGCCTGAGCAGATCGTCGACGTCCGCACGCTGTCTCGCGACGACGCCGACCGAGAGCGCTGCTCTCTCGTCGATGGCGGCAACCTGCGCGCCTCGGCGGCCTTCCCGATCATCGTCGGCGCCGAGGTTGGCGGCGTCCTCGAGTTCTTCTCCGAGCAGCCCTTCGAAGCCGACCGCACTTTGCTCGACGTCATGGCCCAAGTCGGGATGGTGTTGGGACGGATCGTGGAGAGGACGCAGTACGAAGCCGAGCTGCGCCGTGCGCGCGAGGTGGCCGAGGTGGCCAGTGCCGCCAAGACCCAATTCCTGTCGCGCATGAGCCATGAGCTCCGCACCCCACTGACTGCCGTCCTCGGCTACGCCCAGCTGCTCGATCTATCTCCCCTGGCCGACCACGACCGCGACTACGTGGCGGGGATCGAAAAGGGTGGCAACCATCTCCTCGCGCTGATCAACGACGTGCTCGATGTGACGCGCCTCGAGAGAGGCGAACTGCGACTGTCGGTGGAGCCCGTGGATCTCGCCAGCATCGTCCTCGACGCGAGCGGGCTGATGCAGCCCCTCGCAGTGGCCCACGGCATATCTCTGCGCACGGAGCTTGCAGATGGCGCCAGGTACGTGGCGCTCGGCGACAACCAGGGGCTCAGGCAAGTGATGCTCAACCTGATCGCCAACGGGATCAAGTACAACCGCACCGGTGGCGAGGTGGTGATCACCGTCTTTGACCATGGTCAGGGAACGGTTCAGATCGACGTCGCCGACACCGGGCACGGCATCGCCGCCGCCGACCTGGGCACCATCTTCGTCCCTTTCGAGCGTCTCGGAATGGGCAGCGCGGTCGAGGGAACAGGCCTTGGCCTTGGCATCGCGCGACAACTTGTCGACGCGATGGGGGGCACCTTGGAGGCCCACAGCATCGTGGGCTCGGGAACCACACTTTCGATCGTGCTCACCGCCAGCCAGCGTCCCGCCGAGCCAACGAGTGCGATGGCCGCACCGTTGGTTCTCAAACCCAAACGGGGTGCTCCGCTTAAGGTTCTGTATGTCGAGGACAACATCGTGAACATCGAATTGATGCAGACCTTCTTCACCCGGCTGCGGCCTGGCGTGGAGCTGGTTGCAACCATGATGGGAGGACTGGCGGTCGACCTGGCCAGAGAACACGCTCCGTGTCTGATCCTGCTCGACGTCAACCTCCCGGTTATCGACGGCGGCGAGGTGATCAGCCGGCTACGCGCGGATGCCCGAACCAGCACGATACCGGTGGTGATGGTGAGCGCCGACGCGATCCCGTCGGGGATCGAGCGCTTTCTCTCGGCCGGAGCCATCGGTTACATCACCAAGCCGATCGAGGTGGCCCGACTGCTCGAGTTCGTCGACCAGGCAACCCGTGGTGACGAAGGCCGCGCACTCAGCTCTGTCGGTGGAGAGTCTCGTCGCCGCGTGCGATGAGTGCCAGGCGGGGCCCGTCGGTGATGATCACCCAGCCC
Source organism: Candidatus Dormiibacter sp. (assembly GCA_039935655.1). Classification (GTDB taxonomy): domain Bacteria; phylum Chloroflexota; class Dormibacteria; order Aeolococcales; family Aeolococcaceae; genus Aeolococcus. The sequence continues at coordinate 13,832 of JBDTJX010000014.1, forward strand.
GGCGATGTCTCCACCACGCCGGCGCGGCGGAGAACCCCGAGAGCGCGCGTGACGACCTCGCGGCTGCTGCCGACCGAGTCGGCGAGCCGCTGGTGAGTGACGCCGGCAGCGTTCCCTCGCGGTGTTGGCGCGGAGATTTCGAGCAGGTGCCTGGCCACCCGGGCAGTGACCGACGACCGAGCGGCCTCGGTGACCGCGCTCACCGCGTTCGACGCCCAGCGGGCCATCTCCGTGGCGATGGTCCATGACAGCGCGGGGTGCTGGAACGCAACGCGGCGCACCCGGTCCAACGGGATGATCGCCGCCGTGGTGTCAGTCAGCGCTTTGGCGCTCGAGGTACGCAGCCCACCGAGCAGCGGACCGAGGCCGATCATCTCCCCCTCCCCCACGTACCGGAATGTGAACTGCTGGCCGTCCGCGGCCACGACGTAGACGCGCGCGCTGCCGCTGAGGATCGCGACCACCGGCGGTGGCGGCCCGGCCACATAGATGGGCTCACCCGCGTTGACGTGGACGACCTCGCTGTCCGCGATCAGTGCGTCCCAGAGACCCGGCTCGATGTCGGTGCGATCGGCGGCCGCATCCCGGTCCGCCCCCACGTGGTGTACTTGTTCCACCATGTCCAGCCAAATCGTACTTCGCGGTCCAGAACTAGTCGACTGCGAGGGTCGCTCGTGAGCCGGCCGCGGACCTTTGCGGTCACCGCCGTCGCCGAGGTGGCCAAGGAGCTCTTCTAG
>JBDTJX010000015.1:0-3615 GCA_039935655.1 Candidatus Dormiibacter sp.
TTCGGCAAAACGCGCGAGCAGGTCGTGGCCGAAGGGGTTGCCGAGGAGCAGGTCTCCGCCCGAGTCTTTCCCGGCAACCATCCGTCCAACACGATCCTGGCGACCAAGCTGACGCCCTACACGCTCGGCCAGCTGGTGGCAATCTACGAGCACAAGGTCTTCACCCAGGGAACGATCTGGAACATCGACTCGTTCGACCAGTGGGGCGTCGAGCTGGGCAAGGTGCTCGCCCAGGGCATCATCCCCGAGCTTGAGGCTGACAGCGAGCCGGAGCTGCACCATGACCCCTCGACCAACGCGCTGATCCGGCGCTGTCGAGGGCTCATGCCTGACGACACATCATTTCAAAGGAGCGAATCATGAACCCAGCCCAGCGACTACACCAAGTTGGCCAGAGCCTGTGGCTCGACAACATCACCCGCGGGCTGTTGACGAGCGGCCAACTGGCGCGCTACGTCGCCGATGCTGCGGTGACCGGTCTGACCTCCAATCCGAGCATCTTCGACAAGGCCATCACCGGCGGCTCGGACTACGACGAGCAGGCGCGCCACCTGGCGGCGGCGGGGCTCGAGGGGGAGGCATTGTTCTTCGCGCTGGCGCTGGATGACCTCGTCAAGGCCGCCGCCCTGTTCAGGCCGGCGTGGGACGCGACCAAGGGCCTCGACGGCTGGGTGTCGCTGGAGGTCTCGCCGCGCCTGGTGCACGACACCGCGGGCAGCGTGGCCGAGGCCAAGGAGCTGCATGATCAGGCGGGCACCCCCAACCTTTTCATCAAGATCCCCGGAACCCGCGAGGGCGTGCCTGCGATCGAGGAACTCACCTTTCAGGGCGTTCCCGTGAACGTGACGCTGCTGTTCTCGGCAGAACAGTACCGGGCGGCTGCCGACGCCTACCAGCGCGGGCTGGAGCGGCGCCGGGCCGGCGGCCTCGGTCTGGACATCGTCTCGGTGGCCTCGCTGTTCGTCTCGCGCTGGGACCACGCCACCATCACGGAGCTCCCCGACGACCTCAAGGATGAGCTGGGCATCGCGGTGGCCAAGCAGACCTACCGCGGCTACCGCGAGATGCTCGCGTCGCAGCGCTGGCAGGATCTTGCAGCCGAGGGCGCTCGTCCCCAGAGGCTGCTCTTCGCCAGCACCGGCACCAAGGATCCGGCCAAGCCGGACACGTACTACATCGAGGCGCTGGCGGCCCCGGACACCATCAACACGATCCCGCCGGCCACGCTGGAGGCGTTCGTCGATCATGGCACCGTTGGCGAGATGCTTCCCTCCGATGGAGGGAACGCCGATTCGGTGATCGCCCGGGTCGAGGCCGCCGGCGTCGACGTACCGGCCCTGGCCGACACGCTGCAGACCGACGGCGGAGTCGCATTCGAGAAGGCGTGGGACGACCTCCTACAGTCGCTCAGCTCGAAGTCGGCGCAGCTCACCGCCACCGCTGGGCGATGAACGGCGCCACGGTGCTGGTACCACCCGGGCTCGTGGTCGCTCTTTGCAGCGAGCGCGGAGAGGAGAGACGATGCAACTCGGCATGATCGGCCTGGGACGGATGGGCGCCAACCTTGTGGAGCGCCTGACCAAGGACGGCCACGAGTGCGTGGTCTTCGACGTCAACCGCGCCGCCGTCAAGAAGGTGGCGAGCAAGCACGCCCAGGGAGCGGCGTCGATCGACGACTTCGTGGCCAAGCTCACCAGACCGCGCGCGGCATGGGTGATGGTGCCCGCCGCCGTGGCCGGCCAGACCGTCACCGAGCTGGCCTCGCGGATGGAGGCCGGCGACATCATCATCGACGGTGGCAACAGCTACTACCGCGACGACATCGCCCGGGCCGCGGCCCTCAAGGAGCGCGGCATCCACTACGTCGACTGCGGTACCAGCGGCGGTGTCTTCGGGCTGGAGCGCGGCTACTGCTTGATGATCGGCGGCGAGGATAGAGTGATCGCGCACCTCGACCCGATCTTCGCAAGCATCGCGCCGGGGGTCGGAGCGGCGCTGCGCACCCCGGGGCGCAAGGGACGCGCCAGCCGCGCCGAACAGGGCTACCTGCACTGCGGACCCAATGGCGCCGGTCACTTCGTGAAGATGGTCCACAACGGTATCGAGTACGGGCTGATGGCAGCCTACGCGGAGGGGCTCAACATTCTCAAGAACGCCGATGTGGGGCTGCGCGAGCAGGGGGCGGACGCCGAGACCACGCCGCTGCGCGAGCCCGACGCCTACCAGTACCAGCTCGACATTGGTCAGATCGCCGAGGTGTGGCGACGGGGAAGTGTCATCGCGTCCTGGCTGCTCGACCTCACCGCCGCGGCGTTGGTCGGGGATGCCGCGCTGACCGAGTTCAGCGGACGCGTGTCCGACTCGGGCGAGGGTCGCTGGACGGCGCTTGCGGCCGTCGATGAGGGAGTGCCCGCACCGGTGATCAGCGCGGCGCTCTTCGCGCGCTTCGAGTCGCGCGGCGACGCCGACTACGCCGACCGCCTGCTCTCAGCGATGCGCAAGCAGTTCGGCGGCCACGACGAGAAGAGCAGCTGACGTGGCCACCGCGGCGGCATCGAACGGTGTCTCCGACGCGCTGGTTTTCTTTGGCGCAACCGGTGACCTGGCGCGCAAGCAGATCTTTCCGGCGCTGTATGCGATGACCAAGCGGGGCGTGCTCAACGTTCCCGTGGTCGGGGTGGCTCACTCGGGCTGGAGCCTCGACCAACTGCGCGATCGCGCCAAGGACAGTATCGCCCACAGCGCTGGCGGCATCGACGACACGGGCGCTCTTGATGACCTGTTGTCCCGGCTCCGCTACGTGGACGGCGACTACAAGGACTCGGGCACGTTTGCGGCGCTGAAGGAGGCCTTGGGAAAGGCGTCTCGCCCGGCGCACTACCTGGCCATTCCGCCGCTTCTCTTCGCCACGGTGATCAAGGAACTCGGCACTGGCGGGCTCGCCGACAACGCCCGGGTCATCATCGAGAAACCCTTCGGACGCGATCTCGCCTCGGCGCGCAAACTCAACCGTGCTGCCCAGGCCGTCTTTCCAGAGGCATCGATCTTCCGCATCGACCATTTCCTCGGCAAAGATGCCGTCGAGAACCTGCTCTATTTCCGCTTTGCCAATTCCTTCCTGGAGCCGATCTGGAACCGCGATCACGTGGCCAGCGTGCAGATCACCATGGCCGAGGAGTTCGGCGTCGAGGGGCGCGGTGCCTTCTACGAGACCACCGGTTGCCTGCGCGACGTGATCGAGAACCACCTCTTCCAGGTAGTGGCGCTGCTGGCGATGGAGCCGCCTGCAGAGATGAGCGCCGACGCGCAACGCAACGAGAAGGCCAAGATCTTCCACTCCATGCAACCCCTGACCCCGGACGACGTGGTGCGTGGCCAGTACGCCGGCTACCGCAAGGAACCGGGGGTGGCGACTGCCTCCGACGTGGAGACGTACTGCGCACTGCGCATTGTCATCGGCTCCTGGCGCTGGGAGGGCGTCCCCTGGTACATCCGTGCCGGCAAGCGTCTGGCCGGGACGGCCACCGAGGTCATGGTCGAACTGAAGCCGCCGCCGCAGGCGCTCTTTGCCGACTCGCCGCGATCAGTGGAGCGGGCCAACTACCTGCGCTTCCG
>JBDTJX010000016.1:0-23330 GCA_039935655.1 Candidatus Dormiibacter sp.
CAGTTGAGGCCGCTGGCTTCGAAGTCGGCGAAGGCTTCATCAAGCTCGCCTACTCACAAGCGCTGCCGACCAAACTCCTGAAGGCGTTGATGAGGGCACGAGTCCGCGACTACGAAGCATCAGAGAGCGACGAGTAGACGAGCGGTCGAGCAGCAGGACAGCGGCGCTCGTCGACCGTCGACCGCATCACGAGACGCCAGGTGGTGCCGTAGGCGTGAGGTTGCATCGGTGCCCCACAGACAATCCATTGCAACCACTCACTGGTCTAATGGTGCTTCCTTGGCACACTTGTGCGGAGCCTCAGCCGAAGTTCGCCACGCAGCTCGAGGTACTGCGCCGAGCGTCGTAGACACGCGATGCGCAGAGCTGAGCTGGCAGGACGACCAGAGTCCATTGTTTGCAGCGCGAGCAGACCGCAGCGCGTGTCGGCGTCTGTGCGCTCATGGTCGACGCCGGCGACGCACCCGCGCCAGCTGCGGCGCCGCGGCGAGGACGAGGGCGCGCACGATCGCCGGGTACCAACGCAGGCCGCCGTGGACCGTCGGCGTCTGCTCGGCGGTGAGCCGGTCAGCGATTGCCGTCCAGCCATCCTCCGGGCGCTCATGGGGCGAGCAGGGTCGGGCACGCGCATGGTCCATGACCCCTTCGCTGACACCTTCCTGCGCGTACGCCGGTGGCCATCTCCGGCCCCTTTCGGACACGCGGATCAGGCAGCCCGAACCCATCCGACCGTTCCCGGACCGCCGCGAAGATCACCCGCCCCAGCTTGAAAACCGCAGGGGCCGCCAAGCCCCCGGGGGTTCGAATCCCTCTCCCTCCGCCATTTGCCCTGGTCGCGGTTTGTCACAAGCCGTCACGCCCGTCAGCAGTCGAACACCGACCAGCAGATGTCGTTTCGCAACCGCTGATCGTCAAGGACGAAGTCGCGGATCCCATCCGGGAGCTGCTCGCGCTGCCACCAGCACTCGAACCGGCCGGCGCGCTCCCCGCAACCGGGGGCCGCTGCACGCGCCGCCTTGATCGCGTACGCAGCAGCACCCAGCTCGTGCGCGGCGACATGCGCCACCACCGCCGCCTGGCCGGCTGCATAGGCCGCATGCCGAGCGGCTCCGCTGACCTCTCGTGCCGCACCCATGGCATGGCCACCCACCGCGCGGGACTGAGACATCCTGACCTCGCCGCGCGTCCACGCCCGAATCTGCTCGATCGCCTGGCGGGGCCGCGGATCTGTGGGCTTCACCGACTCGAAGACGTGCAGAACGTGCTCTGCGCACGCGGCCGCCCACAAGGCCAGGAGCCGATGGTCGGAGTCGGTGAGCGTTCCCCCGCGGCGGATGGTGACGAAGCGGGGGTCCCGGTCCCTGGGGAGGATCACGGATGAACCGTATGCGAGTGCACCTGCCCAACGCGCGTCATGCGGCCCCGATTCGGAACATTCGACAACCGTGCCGACAAACCATGGGGACTGTCGAGAGCATCGTGGCAGCGACAGTCGCGGCGCAGGCGACGATCATGAGGCGAGAACCCACCGCCAGCGCGGGCCAGGAAGCCTGCCGTCAGGGAAGAAGAGGACGAGGAAAGCCAGCAGCGCGCTGGCAAGAACTCCGCTCCAGTTGCTGGTCCATGCTGGTCACGCCACCCAGCCACGGCACCCGAGTGCGCCCCGCCCGTCGGGGCGACTTTTCCGCTTCGAAGTAGCTGTTTCAGCCGGCTCGCCCTGCGACCTCGGCAAGCTGCGCCACCCTGATGTGGTTGCCGAACGGATCGCGCAGGCCGAAGTCGATCCCGTACGGCTGCTCGGTGGGCTCCTGAGTGAACTCGACCCCCTTGGCGCGGAGCTCGTCGTACGTGGTGCGGCAGTCCTTGGTCGTGAAGAAGAGATGGCCTCCGGTCCTTCCCTTGGTCAGCAGATCGCGAACCTCGTCGGCCATCGCCGCGTCCATGAGTGGGGCGCCGGGCTTCTCGAGCAGAATCTGGCGGTCGGGCTCGCCCGGCACGTTGACGGTGAGAAAGCGCATGAAACCGAGGTCCTGATCGGTATTCACCTCGAGACCGAGCGTGCCGACATAGAAGTCGAGCGCCTTGTCCTGGTCGAGCACATAGATCTGCGAAATCCTCAGCGAGTCGAGCATGGCTTGTTCCTCCTTGTTGATTGATCGGTCTCGACGAGGCTAACCGTCACGCGGGCCGCTCGCTTCTCCAAAAGTGCTCGGTCTCCCCCAGGCCATGGCGAAGCAGGTTGGCACGCCGATAACGGGCTCGCGCAAGCGGTATACGGATGGCGTCTCGCCGACGATCTCGAGAAACGTTCGGCTGAACGTGCCGAGACTCGTAAAACCCACGTCAAAGCAGACATCGGTCACGCTCCGGTCGGTGCGGCGCAGAACATACATGGCGCGCTCGATGCGTCGGCGCTGAAGATACCGGTGGGGCGGCTCCCCGAAGGCAGCGCGAAAGGCGCGAATGAAATGCGCCTCAGACATGACCGCGATGCATGCGAGGCTCGGGACATCGAGGGGACGGCCGTAGGCGATATCCATGGCGTCCCGGGCCCGGAGCAGCCTACGGTTGGAGTCCTCGACAGCTCGTGTCATGGCGCCGAATCTCACCACATCGGTGTCTGTAGGCTCCTGGCCGCCAAGTCCCGGGGGTTCGAGCCCTCTCCCTCCGACAGCCCTGGGCTCGATAGACTTGGCGGCCCGATGAGTGCTTCGACAGGCCCAGCTGCCGCTCCCACAAGCCCGAACCAGGTCGCGTCAGCTGTCGTCGGCAAACAACTGACCATCCCGACGCCGCCCACGTTCGAGAACGTCGACGACGAGCGATACGACCGCAAGGTGAGGCTGGCTGCGGCGTTCCGGATGTTCAGCCGCGCCGGCCTGGATGAAGGCGTTGCCGGGCATATCACCGTGCGCGACCCCGCTGAGCACGACAGCTACTGGGTGAATCCGTTCGGGATGCACTTCAGCATGATCAGGCAGAGTGACCTGGTCCGCGTGTCCCCCGAGGGTGAGGTCATCGAGGGCAATCGAGCGGTCAACGGTGCAGCCGTGGCCATTCACTGCGCCGTGCACGTGGCGCGTCCCGACGTCATCGCGGCGGCGCACGCTCACGGTCCCTACGGGAAGACACTGTCGTGCCTCGAGATGAGGGTCGAGCCGCTGACGCAGGATTCGTGTGCCTTCTATGACGACGTCGGCGTCTACGACACCTACACCGGCGTCGTGCTCGACCCCGCGGAGGGACGCCGCATTGGGGAGGCGCTGGGCAGCCATAAGGCGGTGATCCTGCGCAACCACGGCATGCTCACGGTGGGCACAACGGTGGACAGCGCGGCGTGGTGGTTCCTGACCCTCGAGCGCACATCGCAGGCGCAGCTGATGGCGTACTCCGCCGCTGCGGGGGCGGCCTCGAAGCCGCGCCACATCGGTCACGACGAGGCCATCCAAACCCGTGGCCAGGTCGGGTTCGAGCTGGCCGGCTGGTTCCAGTTTCAGCCGATCTTCGAGCGCATCAGCAGGGACTGTCCCGACATCTTCGACTGACCCGGTCGCAACGGCACAGCTTCTGATGCCCGTGTAGGGTGCTGCTCGTATGAAGCAGCGCGTGCTGGCACCCGTCCTGTTCGCGCTCGCCGCCCTCGCCGTCTTCGGTGGCGTGCTGCCGGTGATGGGTCATTCGTGGATTGGACTCGACGCCGATGCGCGGCAGGTCGTGTACTGGCTCGACCTCGTTGCCGACGCACTCCGCCACGGCCACAACCCGCTGACCACCACCGCGATCCAGGCGCCCGGCGGCGTCAACCTGATGTGGAACACCAGCATGGTGCTGCCCGGCATCGTGCTGGCGCCGCTGACTCTCCTCGCCGGACCGTACGCGGCGTACGACGTGCTCATCATTGCCGCACCGGTGCTGTCAGCGTGGGCCGCCTTCGCGGCGCTGCGAAGGTTCGCCGACGCGCCGGCGGCAGCATGGCTGGGTGGGTTGGTGTACGGGTTCAGCCCCGCGCTGCTCGCCGAGTCGCTCGGCCACGGCCAAACCGCGATGGCATGGTTCCCACCGGTGGTTCTGCTCCTCCTCCACGAGGCGCTGATCCGCCGCCGCTGGCCGCTGTGGCGGGTGGGCGTGGTGCTCGGGGTAGCCACCGCGGCCCAGTTGCTCACTGGCGAGGAGATGGTGCTGGGCACCGCCGTCATTGCTGCGTGCGGAGCCGCACTGGTTGCCCTCCAGCACCGCGGCCGCGCCCGCGCCGCCGCACGACGGCTGGGCATCGTGCTCGCGATGGGAGCCGGCGTCGCCCTGGTGCTCGCCGCTGTACCGCTGGCGGTGCAGTTCCTCGGTCCATTCCGGCCCGCCGGGCGACTGGTGCCCGGCGACGTCGTCGTATCGGACGCAGGAGCATTCCTGGTGCCGGCGTCGCGTCAGCTGCTTCGTTTCCCCGGGTTGTCGGCCGATCCCTGGACGCTGGTCACTGAAGACTCAGGTGCCTACATCGGCCTGCCGGTCATGCTGCTTCTCCTGATTGCCTGGGACCGGCTTCGCGGCGTGGCGCCGTCGATTCGCTGGGCCGCACCGCTGGTGGTGATCACCTGCGTGCTCGCCCTCGGCCCACATCTCCACCTCGGCGGCGTCACCACCACCGTCCCGCTGCCGTGGCTTGCGCTGAACCGCGTGCCGCTGGTGGAGAACATCGATCCTGCGCGCCTCATGGTGATCGCTTGGCTGCCCATCGCGCTGGTCGTCGCCGTCGCCGTGGACCATGTGCTGCGCGGCCGCGAGCGGGATCGAATGCTCCCGGGCGTCCTGCTCGCCGTGGCCCTGGCCACCCTGCTTCCCGCCGCGATACCTGTCACGGCCGCGGCGGCCCCGGCGTATTTCACCAGCGCCGACGCAGCGACCATCGCTGCGGGCGACACGGTCCTGATCGCGCCCTTGTCAGACGGCGCGGGCCTCCGGGCGCTGATCTGGCAGGTGCAGGCCGGGCTGCGCTGGCGGATGGTCGACGGCAACGCCTACGGCGAGGGCCGCACGCTGTATTTCCCGGCGTCGACGCTGACGGACACGCTGGCTGGTCTGGAATCGGGCGCTCCGCTGCACAGCGATCAGCCCACGGTGTCCACGATACGCGATGACCTGCGCAGGCTCGGCGTCGGCACGGTCATCGTGGCGGGCAGCGATCACCGGCAGCAGGAGCTGGACCTGATGCGCCGCGTCCTCGGTCCCGAGACCTACGTGGGCGGCGGCGCCACCGTTTGGCACCACGTCGCCGGTCTGATCGACGGAAAATGACGGACAACGGCGGCCGCCGGACCGATCAGGTTCCGAGGCCGCTGCTGACGTTGGAGTACGAGTTGGTGACCTGATGGCCGATGACGGCCAGGAGGACAATCATCACGATCGCGATGAAAGTCACGATGAGCCCATACTCGACCAGCCCCTGGCCTTCCTCGTCGGTGAGCGCGCACGCGAGGGCCTGACGTATGCGGACATAGAGGTCGGTGAGCATCTGCGCAAGACAGTATTTGCCGTCCGACTACAGGACCTCGACGACCTCGCAACGATTTGCACGACTCGCTGCGACGAATCAATACATCAGGTCGGGGATGAGTTTCACGCTCTGCGGATCGGCTCGCACCAGCAGCGTGGTCACGGGTGAGCGCTTCCACTCCCCCATCTCCTCGCGGATCTTCGACGCCGGGCCGACCAGGTTGAGCCGCTCAACCAGCGCGGTGGGGACGGCGGCCGCGGCGGCCCTGCGCTGCCCGTCGAGGTAAAGGCGCTGGACCTCGGCCGCAGCCTCCTCGAAGCCCATCCGCGCGATGGCGCTGAAGTGGAAGTTCGTGTCCCGCGACCCCATCCCCCCGATGTACAGGGCCAGCCCCGGGCGCAGGCCGTCGCAGGCGCGCTCGATGTCGTCGTCGATGACGACAGACACCATCGCGGCGATCTCGAAGTCGGCCGGGTCGCGGCGCGCATCAGGACGCGCAAACCCCTCCGCGAGCGCCGCCCGCTGTTCGGCGTCATCCCACGGTGAATAGAACGCCGCCAGCCAGCCGTCCGCGATCTCCGCGGTCAGCGCGATGTTCTTCAGGCCCTCGGCTCCGAGGAAGATGGGCAGGTCGCGGCGCAGCGGGTGCACCGTCGACCGGAGCGGCTTGCCCAGCCCTGTTCCGCCGGGATACGGCAGCGGGTAGTGCCGCCCCTCGTTGCGGACGGGCTCTTCGCGGGCGAGGATGCGACGCACGATGCCGACGTACTCGCGGGTGCGCGCCAGCGGTTGAGCAAACGGCTGCCCGTACCAGCCCTCGACCACTTGCGGGCCCGAGACGCCGAGCCCGAGGACGAATCGACCACCGCTGAGATGGTCGAGGGTCAGGGCTGCCATCGCCGTCGCCGCCGGTGCGCGAGCCGCCATCTGCATCACCGCTGACCCGAGCCGGATGCGCGTGGTGTGGGCCCCGTACCAAGCCAGGGGCGTGAGCGCATCAGAGCCGTACGCCTCGGCCGTCCACACTGAGTCGTAGCCGAGGCGTTCGGCGTCGAGCACCAGGTCCTGAATGCCGGGATCCGGTTGACTGCCCCAGTAGCCCAGCATCACGCCGAGCTTCATCGACACTGCCTCACGCGCTCACGCTGATGCCTGCGGCCTCGAGGGCGACGCGGGCGAGATGGTGCTGTGCCGCAGCATCTCGCATGATCGTGTCTGTGACCACCGCCTTGACCCCGAGACGCTCGAGCTCCACGGCTGCAGCGGCGTCGACATCGTCGATGACCATCGCGTCGATGATGCCCCTGTAGAGCTCGGCGACACCCACGGGCGACGCCTGGTGGCCGAGTGCACGCAGCATCGCAGCGGCCGGGCCGCGCAACGCCGCGCCGCCGACGATGGGGCTGACGGCGACGCAGGGCACAGTCCGGGACACGAGTGCGTCCCTGATTCCGGGGACGGCGACGATCGGCCCGATCGAGATCAGCGGATTGGACGGCGCGATGACGATCGCCCGCGCGGCGCGAATAGCCTCGATGACGCCGGGCGCCGGCTCGGCTGTCTGCGCACCATCGAACCGGATTCCGGCGACCTCGTCGGCGTGCCCGCGGCGCACGTAGTACGTCTGAAAGTCGAGCTCGCCGGCGGCGGTGGTGATCATCGTGCGCAACCGGTCGTCCGTGCTCGGCAGCAGGCGATCGGCGAAACCGAGCGCCGTGCACAGCCGTGCTGTGGCAACGCTGAGCGGCTCGCCAGCGCTCAGCCATTCGGTGCGAGCCAGGTGCAGTCCGAGGTCGAGGTCGCCGAGCCAGAACCACGCGTCCGCTCCCAGTGACCGGGCCCGCTCCAACGCACGGGCACTGTCACCGCGCACGCCCCAGCCCCGGTCCTCGTCGATCTCACCAGTCAGCGTGTACAGGATCGTGTCCAGGTCCGGTGAGACATGCAGACCGACGATGTCGGTGTCGTCCCCCACATTACCGACGATGGTCAGGTCCCTGACCGGAAGGCATGAGGTCACCCCCTGGAGGAAGCGCGCGGCGCCGACACCACCGGCGAGAACCACGATTGGCGGCGGGTTCACCAGGTCTGTTGTGCGCTCAGGCGCGGCGCAGCGCGAGCACTGGGATGGTGCGAATGCCGGCCGTCTTCGCCGCGTACTCGCCGAAGGTGGGGAAGCGGCGTGCCTGCTCGGCGAACACGCGATCCCTATCGGCGCCGGCGAGCTCGGTGACGGTCACCGGGTCCGTCTCCGTGCCAAGCTCGACCTCGCCCTTGCCGGCGTCAACGAGGCTGTAATACCAGCCGGGATTTGTCGGTGCTCCATTCTTGGTTGCGAAGATGTAGATCACGTTGTCGTCATCGTCGGATTGCAGGTACATGGTGGGCGACACGTAGTCCTGGCCACTCTTGCGCCCTCGATGGTGAACAAGCGTCAGCAGCGCGCCTTCGAACGGCGGGCCGACGCGTCCCTGATTGGCGCGGAAGTCGTCGATGATCTTGCTGTTCCAGTCGGCCATATAAGTCACCTCGTGTTCATCGGCAGATGTACCGTCATCGTGCGAGCTCGTCTGTCTGAGCCGAATCCCCGCGCCCGCGCGCCACCCAGAGTACGCCGGCACAGATCAATACCGCGCCCAACAGCTGCAGGGGAGACGGTCGCTCGCCCAGCACCACGAACGCGAGTCCCAGCGCTGCAACGGGCTGGAGCAGCAGCAGGAGCGACGACATCGCCGACGGCAGACGTGGCAACGACGACGTGATGAGTAGCCAGCCGAAGGTCTGACTTGTCACCGCGAGCAGAAGGAGCCAGCCCAGCGCCGGCCACGCCGGCGCGAGGTTGAGGCTGCCCACCACGGCGCCGATGAGCAACGATCCGACGACGGCGCCCGCGGTTGCGTCGGCGAGCGGTCCGGCCACGTGGGCAGTGTGGGTCGACCGCCGCAGGATGACCAGGAACGCGGCGTAGGCCAGCGAGGTGCCGACACCGTAGAGGATGCCCGCGACCGGGTCACGCCCCACCCCCGGACGGCCGACCAGTCCCGACACCAGGACAACGCCGGCCATCACCACCGGAAGCGCCAGCAGCAGGCGGAGCCCCGGCCGCTCCTTCAGCAGGAGCCACGCCGCCAGCGCCACGAACAGTACCTGGAGGTTGCCCAACACCGTCGCCACCCCGGCTCCGACGTTCGCTATGGCGTGGGTCCACAGCACCAGGTCGATCGCGAAGAACAGCCCCGCAACGCCGCTGGCCAGGCGCGCCATCGCGGTGCGCCGGCCATGCCGTCGCTGCTCGATGACGGCCAGCGGCACCAGCAGTGGCATGGCGAATGCGCAGCGAAAGAATGCGGTCGTTGCGGCGCCGGCCCCGGCAAGAACGACGAGGATCGCGGACGACGCGATGCAGGCCGCGCCCAGCGCGGCAGTCAGCGCCGGCCGGTCGCGCACCCACCGCAGGTCATCGCTGAGCCTGTGCGCCGCGCGTGCTCGAGGCGGCGCGTCAGCTGCTGGCGACAACGTGCTCGCGCAGCCGTTGCATGCCACGCAGCCAGCGGTCGTAGTCGGACGCTTTGCGCGCGAAGTATTCCCGCACCTCGGGGTGAGGAAGGATCAGGAAGGTCTCGTCACGAAGTCCCTGGAGGGCGTGCGCGGCGACTGCATCCGCCTCGAGCGCCCCCTCGAGGAGGAAGTCCCTCTCGCCGGCCAGCGCGAGCATCGGTGTGCGCACACCCTGCGGGCAGAGAGCGGAGACGCGGATCCCCTGCGAGCCGTGAGCGATGGCGAGCCACTCGAGGAAGGACAGTCCCGCCGCTTTGGTCACCGCGTACGGCGCTGCGGCAACGTGGTTGATCAGCCCGGCGGCAGATACCGTGCCGAGGAAATACCCCTCGCCGCGCTCGAGCATCGCCGGGAGCAGCGCCCGCGCCGCGTAGACGTGGGCCATGACGTGCACCTCCCAGCTCCGCCGCCAGGCGTCATCCGGAGCTTCGGGACCACCGCCGATGGCGATGCCGGCATTCGAGCAGTAGATGTCGATGCGCCCATGGCGTCCGACCGCGAGCGCCACCACGTCACGGACCGCGGACTCATCGGTGACGTCTGTGGTGACCGCGACACCGCCGACCTCGCGAGCCACAGCCTCCGCGGCCGAGCTATTGATGTCGGCGACGACAACGCCGGCGGCGCCGGCCGACGCGAAGGCACGACACAGGGCCGCACCGATGCCGCTGCCGCCACCGGTGACGACAACCACGCGGCCGGAGACTTCCACCGGGCTACTCTACTGGGGCGGCGAGGCGTTCCCGCGGCGCGGTCCGGTAGTGTGCCTGCGCGACATTCACGGAGGAGACGGCGTGCGACACTCGGGGAGCCTGTTCGTGGACGGTTCGTGGGTCGCGTCGAGCGGGCAAGGTTGGATCGCCGTCGAGAACCCGGCAACCGAGGCGGTGATCGCCCGTGTTCCGGGCGGCTCGGCGGAGGACGTGGATCGCGCTGTGGCCGCCGCGCGCCGCGCGTTCGGTGGCTGGGCGGCCACGCCGGTCGCCGAGCGCGCGCGCCACGTGGCCGCGCTGCGCGATGGGCTGCACGCCAGGCAGCAGGAGATCGCCGATTCGATCACCGCGGAGATGGGAGCGCCCACCAAGCTGGCCATGACCGTGCAGAGCGGGCTGCCGTTGCAGGTGCTGAGCGCGTACGTCGACCTCGCCGCGGCCGTCGACCAGACCGAGACGGTGGGCAATTCCCTGGTCCTGCACGAGCCCGTCGGGGTCGTCGCCGCGATCACCCCGTGGAACTATCCACTCCACCAGACCATCGCCAAGCTCGCGCCGGCGCTTCTGGCCGGCTGCACGGTGGTGCACAAGCCCAGCGAGGTGGCTCCGCTGACCGCGTTCATCGTGGCGGAGGTCCTGGAGAGCACGGGTCTGCCCGCCGGCGTGTACAACCTCGTCTCCGGCACCGGGGCTGTGGTCGGCGAGGCTCTGGCGAGCCATGCCGACGTCGACATGGTGTCGTTCACGGGCTCGACACGCGCCGGCCGGCGCGTCGGTGCGCTGGCGGCGGAGACCGTCAAGCGGGTCGCGCTCGAGCTCGGGGGCAAGTCCGCGAACCTGGTCCTCGAGGACGCGGATGTTGCCGCCGCAGTGAAGGTGGGTGTGGCCAACTGCTTCCTCAACTCGGGGCAGACGTGCACCGCGTGGACGCGGATGCTGGTGCCGGTGTCGCGGTACGACGAAGCCTTGGACCTCGCGACTGCGGCCGCGGCGACATACACCGTCGGCGACCCGTGTGACCCGAAGACCCGGCTCGGACCTCTCGCCAGCGCAGCGCAGCGCGACCGCGTGCACGCCTACATGGAGCGCGGCGCGAGCGACGGCGCCCGGGTCCTCGCCGGCGGACGCAACGCCGGAGGCCTCCCCGAGCGCGGCTATTACGTCGCTCCAACGGTGTTCGCTGACGTCGACCCCGACGCAGCAGTCGCCCAGGAGGAGATCTTCGGACCGGTGCTCGCCATCATCCCCTGCGAAGACGAGGACGACGCGGTGCGCATCGCCAACCACACCGCCTACGGGCTCGCCGGCGCAGTCTGGTCGACAGACGTCGACCACGCCATGGACGTCGCCCGGCGCCTGCGCACCGGGCAGGTCGACATCAACGGCGCACGGTTCAACCCGAGCGCACCTTTTGGGGGGTACAAGCAGTCGGGCAACGGCCGTGAGCTCGGCCGCCATGGCCTCGAGGAGTTCCTCCTCGTCAAGTCAGTACAGCTGCCGTGAGCGCGCCGGTGCGCGCCGCGGTGCTGCGTGCTCCGGGCAGCCCACTGCGCGTCGAGGAGATCACGCTCCCCGATCCCGGCCCGACCCAGGTCCGCGTTCGTCTGATCGCCACCGGGGTATGTCACTCCGACCTGTCGCTGGCGCGGGGCACATTGCCGCACAACGTGCCGGTGGTGCTCGGCCACGAGGGGTGCGGGCGCGTCGTCCAGGTTGGCTCTGCCGTCCACGACATCCGTGTCGGCGACGCCGTGCTGCTCAACTGGGCGCCGGCGTGCCGCGCCTGCTGGTGGTGCGAGCAGGGCGAGCCCTTTCTCTGCGCGCACGCCGGCGAGGCCGGCGCGCACGCGTATGCCAGCCTCGACGACGGCACCGCGGTGTATCCGGGGCTGGGCGTTGCGGCGTTCGCGACCGAGACCGTCGTTGCGCAGGCGGCGTGCATCCGCATCCCGGACGACATCGACCTCGAGGAGGCAGCGCTGCTCGGCTGCGCGGCGCTCACCGGCCTCGGGGCGGTGAGCCACGCTGCCAGCGTGCGGACTGGTGAGTCGGTGGTGGTCATCGGCCTCGGCGGGGTCGGCCTGTGCGCCGTGCAGGGTGCACGGATCGCCGGGGCCGACCCGATCATCGCCGTCGACGGCGCCGCCACCAAGGCGGGGTTGGCGCGCAGCCTCGGTGCCACCGACGTGCTCCTCCCCGGCGCCGACCTGGGCAAACGCGTCCGCGACCTCACCGGCGGACGCGGCGCCGACCACGCCATCGAGTGCGTCGGCATGGCAGAGACCATCCGCAGCGCGTGGTCAGTCACACGCCGGGGTGGGCAGGCCACCATCGTCGGCCTCGGTTCGAAGGCCGATACCCTGTCGTTCAACGCGCTCGAGGTCGCACATTTCGCGCGCACACTGCGCGGTTCCATGTATGGCAACGCGGACCCCGCCGTCGACGTGCCGGTTCTCATCGACCATGTGCGGGCGGCCCGGCTCGATCTTGGTGCGCTTGTGACCCGACGCCTGGCCCTCGACGACGTCGAGGGCGCGTTTGCCGACATGATGGCCGGCGAAGGCGCCCGCAGCCTCATCGTTTTCGAGGAGAACCAGCAGTGACACACGATCCAACCGCAGCCCCTGTGTGTCGCTTCCGGGACCGCGTCGCCATCGTCACCGGGGCTGGCCAGGGAATCGGCGCTGCGACCGCGCGCCGCCTGGCCGCGGAGGGGGCCACGGTGTTCCTCTTCGAGCGCAACGCCCGAGCTGGCGGCGCCACCGCCGACTCGATCATCGCCGACGGAGGCCGCGCGCTGGCGATCGACTGTGACGTGTCCTCGCGCGCCAGCGTCGACGCCGCGGTCAGCGCCGTGGTCGCGGAGAGCGGTCGGATCGATGTGCTGGTCAACAACGCGGGCCTCACCCGCGACAACCTGCTGTTCAAGCTGTCCGACGACGATTGGTCCACGGTGCTGAACGTCAACCTCACCAGCGTGTTCCTGATGTGCCGCGCTGCACAGCACCACATGGTGACCGCGAAGTACGGGCGCATCGTCAACCTGAGCAGCAGGTCGGCGCTCGGCAACCGCGGCCAGGCCAACTACGCGGCCGCCAAGGCCGGCATCCAGGGCTTGACAGCCACGCTGGCGATCGAGCTGGGTCCCTTCAACATCACCGTCAACGCGGTGGCGCCCGGGTACATCGCGACGCCGATGACGGCCGCCACCGCCGAGCGGCTCGGCGCCACCGCCGAGCAGCACCAGCAGGAGGTGGCGGAACGCACCCCGCTGCGCCGCGTGGGGCAACCCGAGGAGGTCGCCGCGGTGATCGCGTTCCTGGCCAGTGATGACGCCTCGTACGTGAGCGGTCAGACGGTGTACGTCAACGGTGGAGCACGCTGACATGCGTCACTTCGAGTCGCTCAATGAGGTGGCGGCGGCAGTTGGCGAGGAGCTCGGCGTCAGCGACTGGCACGCGGTTGACCAGGCGCAGATCGCCGCGTTCGCGCAGGCCACGGGTGATCACCAATGGATCCACACCGACGCCGTGCGGGCGGCCGAGGGTCCGTTCGGACACACGATTGCACACGGCTTCCTGACGCTGGCGCTGACCCCGATCCTGGTGCACGAGGTCTACGCGGTGGGCGGGGTGCAGATGGCGATCAACTACGGAGCCAACCGCGTGCGCTTCCCCCAACCGCTGCGCAGCGGCGGCAGTGTGCGGGCTTCGGTGCGACTCGACAGCGCAGAGGCTGTGCCCAGTGGCCTCCAGGTCGTCACGCACGTGGTCGTGGAGTTGGCCGACAGCGAGAAGCCGTGTTGCGTCGCCGACCTGGTGACCCGGTTCATCGCCTGAACACAGCGCGTGCACCTCAGGCGAAGGCGCTCACCCCTGTCAGTGCCTGCCCGATGATCAGCTTCTGGATCTGGCTGGTGCCCTCGTAAAGGGTCGTCACCCGAGCGTCACGCAGATACTTGCCGACCGGGTACTCGTCGATGTAGCCGTAACCACCGAACACCTGCAGCGCGCGGTTGGCACAGCGCACCGCCGCCTCGCTGGCGAAGTACTTGGCTTTGCTCGCGGCCAGCTCGATCCGCTCACCGGCGTCGGCAAGGTCGGCCACAACCCAGGTGAGCGCGCGCGCCGCGTCGGCATCGACAGCGATGTCGGCGATCATCTCCTGGATCAGCTGGTGGCCCGCGATCGGCTTGCCGAACTGCTCGCGGTCCTTGGCGTAGGCAACCGACTCCTCAAGGCAGCCGCGACAGATGCCGACGCAACCGGCGGCCAGGCTCATGCGGCCACGATTCAGCGCGCCCATGGCGATGTTGAACCCGCGCCCCTCGTCCCCGAGCCTGCAGTCGTCAGCCACCCGCACATGGTCGAGGTGCAGGGTCGCGGTGGCCTGTCCGCGCAGGCCCAGCTTTCCCTTGATCTCCGCTCTGGTGAAGCCGGGCGTGTCGGTGGGCACCACGAAGGCCGTGATCCCGCGAGGGCCCTCGCCGCCGCTGCGCGCGAAAAGGAGGGCCTGGTCGGCCCACGTGCCGTTGGTGATGAACACCTTCTCGCCGCTGAGGACCCAGTCGTCGCCGTCTCGATCGGCGCGGGTCACCAGGTGTCCCGCGTCGCTGCCGACGCCGGGCTCGGTCAGCGCGTAACAACCAATGCTCTCGCCCGAGCAGATGTCCGGCAGCCACCTCCGCTTCTGCTCGTCGGAGCCTTCGGCGAGGACAGTCTTGCCGAAGAGGCCGAGGCTGACGCTGACGATGCCGCGGACCGACGAGTCCCCTCGCCCGAGCTCCTCCATGAGCAGGCAGTAGGCGCGGTAGTCCGCCGGTGTGCCGCCGTACTCCTCGGGGACGGTGATGCCGAGCAAGCCGAGGGCGCCGAGCCTGCGCACGATCGACCTGTCGACCTGTTCGGCGCGGTCCCACTCGACACGGTGGGGCACCACCTCGCGGTCGACGAAGTCCGCGACGGTGCGGCGCAACATCTCCTGGTCGTCGGTCAGCGTGAACCCCACCTCGACATCTCCTCCGCGGCGGTTGCAGTGAACGTCAGAGGGTGCCACAAAGGCGCGCACAACCAGTCCCGGTGACGCCCCGATCCTCAGTCGGCGGCCAGGGCCGCCAGCCCGCCCCACATCAGGGACATCAGGCTGGCGGTGGCGTCGGCGACCGAGACACCAGGGCGGTCACGCCGCCACAGCGCGACGCGCTCGCAAGCACCGATGATCGCCTCGGCGAAGGCCTCGAGATCCTCATTGCGCGCATGGGGGAGCTCCTCCGCGAGCCGTTCCGCGACATAGGCCGCCTGGTCTCGCCGGATGGCCTCGAGCGCTTCCGCCGCCTGACCCACCACCGCGCTTTCCCCGACCAGCGTGAACCACCCCTGGCCGTGGGACTCGATGAAGTCGAAGAACCCAGTGAAGCCGCCCGCGAGCACGCCGGCCGGGCCGTGCCGCTCCTCCACCGCGGCGGCGATCGCACTGAACAGCTCGGCACCCGAGCGCCGGATGCAGGCGGCCATCAGGCCTTCCTTGGAGCCGAAGTGGTCGTAGAGGATGGGCTTGGTGACCCCCGCCCGCAACGCGATCTCATCCATCGACGCCTCGCGGAAGCCGCGAGCCGCGAATACCGTCTGCGCGACCTGGATCAGCTGCTGCTCTCTCTCGGCCTTGGGAAGTCGACGCCGCGTACCAGTCTCGACCAAGGTCTTGACTCCAGATGGTGTGGTTACCTAGAGTAGGTTACCGTAAGTAAGTTAGATTTGGCAACTGCACAGTGCGCGGAGGGAGTGACATGGAGTCGGTGGTCGTCGACAGCCTCCAGCAGACCGGTCCGGTGTGGTGGATACCGCTCGGCCTGGGGATCGCGGCGCTCGTCGGCGGCCTCGCCGCGCTGAGCCGCGCCGGTGATGCACGCACCCACGCGCTCCGCCGGCCCTTCGACGGCCTGTCCCGCCTCACCGGCGTTCCGGCGTGGTGCGCTGCCGGGGTCGGCCTCGCGCTGTGGTCGCTGGTCGTGGCGCTGGTCGGCTTCTCCTGGGACGTCGCCTGGCACGCCGACCTCGGCCGCGACCAGGCGCTCTTCACCCCCCCGCACGTGATGATCCTCACCGGGCTGGTCGGCATCGGCATCGCCGCGCTCGCCTCGATAGCGCTGGCCACCGCGGACCAAGCCCGGGTCGGCGTGGCCATCGGACGTCTGCGCATCCCGTGGTCAGCGCTGCCGATGGGAATCATGGCCACCGGGGCGGTGATCGGTTTCCCGCTTGACAACTACTGGCACTCCGTCTACGGCATCGACGTGACCATGTGGAGCCCGACGCACCTCCTGATGATCGGCGGGGCGTCGCTGACCCCGATCGCGGCCTGGTTGATGCTCGCGGAGGCGGGACCGCCCTCGGCCGGACGAGGGCGCGCGAGGCTTCTGTCCGAGGCGCTCGCCGGGGCGACGCTGGTCGGCATGTCGACGTTCCAGCTCGAGTTCGACCTCGGCATCCCCCAGTGGCAGGCGCTGTACCACCCCGTGCTCCTCGCGCTGGCGATGGGCGTTGCACTCGTCGCCGCCCGCGAAGCACTGGGCAGGGGTGGCGCGCTGCGAGCCGTGGCGGCTTTCCTGGTGCTGCGCGGCCTGATCGCCCTGCTGGTCGGGCCGATCTTCGGGCTCTCGCTGGAGCGATTCCCGCTGTACATCGGCGGCGCGCTGGTGGTCGAGGGCGTCTTCGCGGCCACGCCGCGGATGGTGCCGGCCCTGAGAGTGCTGATCACGGCGCTGCTGCTCGGCACCGCCGGCCTGGCGGTGGAGTGGGCATGGACGCAGGTCTGGAGCCCGCAGCCGTGGCATGTCGGCCTGCTGGCGTCGTGGTGGGTGGTCATCGTCATCGCCGTCGCCGGGTCGTTCCTCGGCTCTGCGCTTGGCCGCGCGGTGGCGCACCTCCCGCAGGTGGTGCACTTCTCTGGTGTGGCCGCGGCGTTCGCGGTCATGGTGGCCATGCTTGCCGTGCCTTTCCCGCGCCACGGCCTGGACGCCCGCGCGACCGTGACCGCGACCCCGGTGGGAACGCGCGTTCCGACCATCACGCGCGAGGGGCTGGCCACCTACGAGCAGGACATGACGGTGTCACTGACGGTGTCGCCGGGCTTCTCTGTCGATGGCGCCGACGTACTCCGTGTCTTCACATGGCAGGGCGGCAGCCTGATCATCAGCCCGCTCCACCCCACTCCCGGCGGCCGGTATGTCATCGACGCACCGGTTCCGTCGGGTGGATCGTGGAAGAGCATCGTCTTCCTCGAGAAGGCTGACGTAGTCGCAGCGGTCCCTGTGTCCTTCCCCGCCGACCCCACCTACGGCCTGCCGGCGATCCCCGCGCCCCTCGGGACGTCGCGCACGGCGACGTTCCAACCGTCGACAGCCTACCTGACACGCGAGACCCGCGGGGGGAGCGCGCTGCCGGCTGTCCTCGCCTACACCGCCCTGGCCGTCATCGGTATCACCTGGTGCGTGGCCGTGATCGGGGTGGGCGAGGCGATGCGTCGCCGCGTGACCGCCAGCCTCACCCGGCCCGCGGCGTTGGGGGGCGCCCGATGACGATCCGAATACGTCCCCACCGATAGCAGCCGCTTAGTTGTCGTTCCCCAAGGGCAAGCAGCGCCGCGGCGAGACCCTGCTGGCCGCCGCCCTCCGTGAGGTCAGGGAGGAAACCGGTCTGCTCTGCATCGCTGAGGAGGTGCTCGGCGTCACCGAGTAGAGGCCGTGCTCGATAGACCCGACCAGGCGGAGACACTGTCGCCTGGGGTGACGGCCTCACAATGGCGGCCGTGCCAGCTCGTCGCCCCGCAGCCAGGGTCGCCTACGCGGGCGTCGACCTCGGCGCGACCAAGATCGAGGTGGTCATCACCGGCGCCGATTTCGTCCCGCTCGCGCAGGCGCGGGTCGCCACCCCGGCTCGCGGCGGACCGGCCGCAGTGATGGTCGCGATCAAGGGTGCCGTCACCGAGGCGATCGAGGCATCCCCGCACCCAAAGATCACTGCCATCGGCATCGGTGTGCCCGGTCAGGTCGACGCGGCGTCGGGCGCGGTGGCCAGGACTCCGAACATCCGCGGCTGGACGGCGAGCTTCCCATTGCGCGACGAGCTCGAGAAGCTGTTCGGCGTCCCTGCCGCGGTGGACAATGACGTGCGCATCGCCATCCTCGGCGAGCACCGCCTCGGCGCCGCCAAGCCGTTCCGAGACGTCCTGGCGGTGTGGTTCGGGACCGGCATCGGTGGAGCCCTCCTCCTCGATGGTGTCGTCCGCACGGGCAGACTTGGCGCCTGCGGCGAGATCGGCCACGCGTGTGCCGTCCCCGGTGGCCGTCGCTGCGCCTGCGGGCGTCGCGGCTGCCTGGAGGCCTACGCGGGTCGTGCGTCCATGGAGCAGCGGGCTCGTGAGCGTGCCGACAAGGGCGAGAAGACGGTGCTGTTCACGATAATGAAGAAGGCCGGGCGCACCCGGCTCACCTCCGGTGTCATCGCCAAGGCGCTCGACCAGGGCGATCGCTTGGCCAACGAGCTCATCAACGACGCCGTGCGCGCTGCCGGGCCGGTCATCGCGTCAACGGTCAACGTGGTCGACGTCGACGCCGTCGTCATCGGCGGAGGCCTGGGCAGCCGGCTCGGGCAACCGTTCGTGCGGCGCATCCACCGCTCGATGCAGCCGCACCTGTACCACGACGGTCGCGAGAGCGTCCCGGTGCTCGCGGCCGGGCTGGGCGACCTCTCCGGAGCGCTCGGCGGGGTCGTGCTCGCCGCGACGCGGACCTCAGCCTAGGGTCGCGACCCTCGAGCTGCCGGCGCTTTCCTTCGTGTGGACGCGGGCTTGCGGGTGGCGGTCGCGGCCTTGCGGGTGGCGGTCGCGGCCTTGCGGGTGGTGGTGGTCGCGGACTTGCGCGGACCGTTACCGGTGATGCTGTTGGCCTGGGCCATCAGGTCTGCGATGGTGGCAGCCTGTGCGTTGATCCGCTTGGCAAGCTCGGCGAGCCTAGTCTGCGCCTCTTCGACCTTGCGCAGTCGCTTCTGTGCTTTCGCAGGATCGCTGTTGGGCATCCTGGTGAACCTCCTCGCCATTCGGTCCAGCAACGCTGGACGCGCGAGCGCCATGCTACTTGAACTCCACGGCAACTTCGGGGCGGTGCGCGCGAGCGCGCGGGTGAGTGACGTCGCCAAGCTCACGGACGTCGCGGCGGAGGACGGTATGGCAGCGTTCAGCGAGCGCCGCCGGGAGGAGCATTGGCGGCATGCCGCCGATGTCGAGCCGGCCATCACGCCCCAGGCCCCCGATCGCCGCGCCATGCCGGGGCGGGAGGCGCCGATCGATGTCGTCGGCGAGCGCCAGCAGCACGCCGGCGCGCTCCAGGGCACCCCGCGCCGCCTTGCTCTCGCGCCGCAACGCGATCGGGATGGTGCCCTCGCCCGCGCTGAGCAGGACCGCCGCGATGGTCGACAGCTCGGCATGCGTAAACCCGTCGAGGTCGGCGGTGGTCACCAGGTTGGCAGTCTCCGACCAGCGTCCGTAGTGGTCGAGGTGAGCCCCGGCATCGACGAGCCTGGCGGCGTGGGCTGCCATGTCGAGGAGCCCCGCGTCGAGCTTGGGGGCTAGGACCGGGGAGAGCGCGGCGAGGAGCTGCCGGCGGCGCTGCGAGCCCGGGCTGCCGCCGCGGAGGCGGCCCAGCACGGCAGTGACGCTGGCATCGCGAACCTGGCGCGGGCGAGGCACCCCGAGGCCCAGCTGGTCGAGGATGACCCCCTGGCGCACCCCGTACCCGGACACAAGGAAGGTGTCGGCGCCGGCCAGCTCCATCACGACCTGGACCACGAGCGCCCCGCCGAGCACCGACTCAGCTCGCGTCGCGCTGATGCCCGGCACCGACGAGCGCCGCGCGACGGGTAACTTGGCCAGCCGGTCGACAACCGCATCCACGTCGCGGCGGCGCAGCTCATACCCGTGGAGGCGGTTGACCGCCGCCGGACCGCGTCCACGCGCCGCCTTGGCGAGGGCGCGAACGGTGCCGCCCGTCCCGACCAGGCTCTCAGCGAGGGCGATGTCGGTCACATCGACCGCGAGCAGGCTGCCGCGGACGTGCTCGCGCAACGCCGCGAGCTCGTCGGGGCGGGGCGGGTCGTGCCTGAGGAAGGTGTCACCGAGGCGGAGCGACCCCAGCGGGAGGGTCAGGCCGCCGCGAAACCGGCGGCGGTTGAAGGCCGCCACCTCCATGCTGCCGCCGCCGAGATCGACCACCGCGCCGCTCTCCACGGGCAGCGCGGACACGGCGCCCACAAGCGCCAGCCTGGCCTCGTCCTCGCCGGTGAGGACGGTGATGGTGGCGCCGGTGCGACGCTGGGCCTCGGCCACGAAGCTGTCCCGGTTGGTGGCGTCGCGGACCGCCGCAGTGGCCACGACGCTGACGGTGCGCGCGCCGTGGCGACGGGCGATGCCCGAGAACGCCTGCAGCGTCTGGATGGTGCGTTGCAGAGCCGCCCGGCTGAGCCGCCCGGATGCGTCGATGTCGCGCACCAACCGCAGCGCGACGCGCGCGTCGGAGAGCACGTCGAGGTGGCCCTGCTCGGTGGGTCGCACCACCAGCAACCGCGCCGAATTCGAGCCGATATCGGCGACAGCGCGAGGTGCGGGGCTCACATCGATCGGAGTATAGGCAGCGGGCTTGTGATGACCCCGGCCCGCGTCGCGCACAATGAAGTCCCATGGCCATTCGACAGCACCTCCGCGAGCCGTCGGGGCAGGAGCGCGAACCGGAGAGCCCGCCGCAGGACGCGGAGCCCCGTTATCTCAACCGCGACGTCTCCTGGCTGGACTTCAATCGACGTGTCGTCGCGCTGGCGAGCGACGAACGTGTGCCTGTGATCGAGCGCGCAAAATTCCTCGCCATCTCGGCGCACAACCTTGACGATTTCTTCCAGGTGCGTGGTGCGGTGCTGGCGCAGAACGTGGAGACCGGGCTCAGCGACCGCTCACCGGACGGTCTCACCCCCGTGGAGCAGCGCCAGCTTTTCCGCGAGCGCACCTCGGCGTTCGCGCGCGACCAGGACGATGTCTACACCATCTCTGTGGCGCCGGCGCTGGACGCGGCGGGGATCCATATTTCCGACTACCACGAGCTCGACCACGCCGAGCGGGTCCACCTCGACTCCTATTTCGCGCTCCAGATCTTCCCGGTGCTCACCCCGCTCGCCGTCGACCCGGCGCACCCATTCCCGTACATCTCGTCGATGTCACTCAACCTTGCCGTGGTCGTCTCCGACCCCCTCACCCACGAGCAGCGGGTTGCCCGGGTCAAGGTGCCGCCGGCGCTGCCGCGGTTTGCCACCCTGCCAAGTGGCGACAGGTTCGTGCCCCTCGAGCAGGTGATCAGCGCGCACCTCGATGCCCTGTTCCCGGGCATGGACATCATCACCCAGCATCCCTTCAGGCTCACACGCGGCGCCGACTTCCAGCTGGACAGCGATGAGGACGACCTGCTCGAGGCGGTGCGCGACGTGCTCAAGCGCCGCCGGCTGTCCCCTCTGGTCGTCCGCCTCGAGATCGACGAGCGGATGTCGGACGAAGTTCGCGATCTCTTGGTTCGCGAGCTGGCGATGGATGAGCGCGACCTCCAGGTCGTGCACGCCCCTCTCGACCTTTCCGCGCTCTTCCAGCTGACCGCGCTGGATCGGCCGAAGCTCAAGTACCCGCAATGGATTCCCACTGTTCCGGTTGCTCTCCTGCCGCAGGAGGGCGGTTACGACATCTTCGCGGCGGTCCGCGCCAGCGACGTGCTCGTGCACCACCCGTATGAGGACTTCGAGGCATCGGCGGTTGCCTTCGTGGAGCAGGCGGCTTCCGATCCAACCGTGCTCGCCATCAAGCAGACGCTGTACCGGACGTCGGGAACGGACAGTCCGATCATCCACGCGCTGATCCGCGCCGCCGAGGCGGGCAAGCAGGTGGTGGCCCTGGTCGAGCTGACGGCTCGCTTCGACGAGCAGGCGAACATCAGCTGGGCTGAGGCACTCGAGCAGGCCGGAGTGCACGTGATCTACGGCATCGTCGGCGTCAAGACGCACGCCAAGGTGTCGCTGGTGGTGCGTCGCGAGGGTGGACGCATCACACGGTACTGCCATGTCTCGACCGGTAATTACAACCCCGAGACTGCGCGCATCTACGAGGATGTCGCACTGCTCACCACCGACGACGAGATCTGCGCGGACCTCAGCGAACTGTTCAACGCGCTGTCGGGGTACAGCCGCGACGTGCAATACCGGCGCATCGTCGTGGCGCCGCAGCGACTCCGTGGTGTGATCACCGGCTTGATCCATCGCGAATCGCGCGCGGGGGGCAGGATCGCGCTCAAGCTCAACGGGCTGATCGACCCGGGAACGATCGATGCCCTGTACGAGGCCGCCGAGGCGGGAGCCGAGGTCGAATTGATCGTTCGTGGCATGTGCACGCTCAATCCCGCCGCGTCAGCAGCATCGGGACGCCTGCGGATCCGCTCCCTGGTGGGCCGCTATCTTGAACATTCGCGCATCTACCGGTTCGGCAGCGGCGCTGCGGCGATGTACTTCATCAGCTCCGCCGACCTGATGCCACGCAACCTCGACCGGCGCGTCGAGGTGGCCGTGCCCGTCGCCGACTCCGGCCTTCGGGCGCGACTCGACGAGATCATCGACCTCTCGCTCGCCGACGATGCTCTGGCATGGCGCTTCGACGGCCGCGTCTGGGAGCGGGTTCCGCAGGGGTCCGGAATCAACGCACAGGAGGCACTTGCGGAGGGCGCGACCCGGCGCAACCGGGGAGTTGGCTGACGCGGGACCAGGCCGCCGCATCCGCGTCCCACTCGACGTTTCCGTCCGCCGGCGCCTGACCGCCGCCGGCTTCACCGTGCAGACAGGTCGGGTGACGCAGCGCGTCATTGATCTGTTCGACACTGCTGACCGCAGACTTGCGGCTGCGGGTGCCGAGCTGAGCCTCAGCCAGCGGGACGGATGGTGCTGGCGGCGCGACAACCTCGGCAACCCGAAGATCGCGGTTCGCGAGTGGTCGGCGCCCGCAGAGGGCGCGACCGCGGTGGTGTCCGACTGGTCGCGGGCGTACCGGCGCGGCCGGCCTTTGGCGGCGCGTGCGCGGGTGTGCGTGCAGCGCCGCGCCCATGTCGTGTCCAGCGCCAACCTGGCGGAGTCGCTGACGATCACCGAGGAGCGCGTCGACGACGGCGGCGCCGGCGCGTGGACGCCGCGGCTGCGCCGCCTCGCGGTGATTGACGCTGACGGTGGGGAGAGCGCCACCGTGGTCCGCGAGCTGTTCGCGGACGTGGCGCTCGACGAGGCGCCCACGCTGGCGGTCCTGCGTCCCGCGCTGATCCGTGCCCCTCGACTCCGGTTGCCCAGCGCCGACGCCACCGGGCCGCACGACCTGTTCTCGCGAAGCGCGACCCTGTCGATGATCCAGTGGCTGTATTTCGACTGCGAGCTCTCCGGTGCCGGTTCACCGGATGCGCTGCGCAAGCTGCGCGTGGCGTTGCGCAGGCTGCGGAGCGACCTGCAGAC
>JBDTJX010000017.1:0-30289 GCA_039935655.1 Candidatus Dormiibacter sp.
CACAGCGACGCGGCTTGCTATCCCTCACCGTCTGATCGCAAGCATCCCGCGCTTCCGAGAGTTCATCAACGTGCCGGGAGAGGGAGTCGAACCCTCACGGGCTTGCACCCGGCGGTTTTTGAGACCGCTGCGTCTACCGTTCCGCCACCCCGGCCTGGCGACAGGATAGGCGGCCCCTCTGCAGACCAGGCGATCTGCGCATCTCCCGGGCGGCATCCAGGACCAGATCGAGGATGGCATCAGCGGGATCCTGCTCGACGATCCGCACGATCGCGATGCCTTTGTCGCAGCGGTTTGCAGCCTTCTCCTCGACAGCGAACGTGCCGATCGCATGGGCAAGGAGGCGCACGCCCGCGTGCTGAGAGAGTTCCTCGGATCGCGCCACCTTGCCCAGTACGGGGAGATCTGCGCCGAGCTGGTGTGAGCCCGCCCGTCAGCTTGGCTGGGTCCTCAGCTCTGGGAGAGGGGGTTCTCGCCGCCGAGGTCGGGGAGGTTGAGCTCGTTGACCCAGTCGCGGATCTTGGCCAGTCGCTCGGTGGTCTCCTCATCCGTCTCGCCGGCCTCACCCTCCTGCTCGGCCTCGGGAAGAACACCGGCGCGGTCGAGCACCTCGTTGGCCACGAAGATTCCGGCTCCGACGCGCACCGCCACGGCGATGGCATCCGAAGGACGCGAGTCGATCTCCATGTGCCGGCCATCCACGTGGGCCAGGATGCGCGCGTAGAACACCTCGTTCGCCAGGGAGGTGACCACGATGCGGTCGACGTTGAGGTCGACGGCCCCGAGGATGTTGGCCAGGAGGTCGTGGGTGATCGGCCGCTCCGGCGTCATCCCGGTGATCTTCAGGGCGATCGCGTTGGCTTCGTTGATGCCGATCCAGATGGGCAGGTAGCGCTCCGCGGTCTTCTCCTTGAGGATGACCACGTGCTGCCCCGTCGGCATGTGGACGCGGATGCTGTCGACGGTCATCTCGACGAGCTCGGACATGCCTCGATGATAACGCCGGGTTGGTGTCTGCCCCCGAGCGGCGACAACCTCACTCGGCGACGGCCGCGCCCTGCCCCGGGACCTCTTCGACCAGCAGCCTGAGCCGGTAGTCGGTGCTGCCGAGCCGCGTACGGATGCGGCCGAGGAGATGGGCGGCAAGGCACTCACAGGTGGTGTTGACCACAGGCAACAGCACCACGTCGTCGCTGGGGATGAGGAACCGGCGCGACCCCTCGGTGAGGCGGATGCCCTCAGCCGTCTCCTCGATGCCGATCTGCGGGCAGTGCAGGGGCACGAGCATGTGCTCGTCGAGCTCGGCGCACAGAGCGCGCAGCTCGACCTTCAGCGCCGAGAAATCCACCACGGTGCCCTCGTCGCCGATGCTGCCGTGCACGGTCAGCCGCACCAGGTAGTTGTGTCCGTGGAGGCGTTCGCTGCGGCCCTGGTGGATGGAGAAATGGGCCGCGCTGAAGCCGATGTCGGCATGGGCGAGCTCGAGGCTGGCGTCCGTCATGGGTGCGTACCATAGCCTGAGATGGAACGCGACACACTGCTGCTCATCGACGGCCACTCGCTGGTATACCGCGCGTTCTTTGCCATGCCCGCGCTGACCAACAGCCGTGGCGAGGTGACCAATGCGGCGTACGGCTTCACCTCGATGCTGCTCAAGGCGCTCGGCGATCACCGGCCCACCCATGCAGTTGCAGCCTTCGACCCGCCCGGGCGCACCTTCAGGCACGACCAGGACGCCACCTACAAGGCGGGGCGCAAGCCGACGCCCGAAGACCTGATCCCGCAGTTCGCCTGGTGTCGGGACGTCGTCCATGCGCTCGGCATCCCGATCATCGAGGTGCCGACCTTCGAGGCCGACGACGTCATCGGCACGCTCGCGGCGCAGGGCGAGCGTGCCGGCCTCGACACCATCATTGTCACCGGCGACCTCGACGCGCTGCAACTGGTCACCGACCGCGTCCGCGTTTTTGCCAATCGCCGCGGTATCTCCGACACCATCGTCTATGACGTGGAGCGCGTCTACGAGCGGTACGGCTTCGCCCCGCGCCTGGTGGTCGACTTCAAGGCGCTGCGCGGTGACGCGTCCGACAACATCCCGGGCGTCCCCGGCATCGGTGACAAGACTGCCATGACCCTGGTGCAGGAGTACGGTCCCCTCGAGACGATCCTTGAGGCCGTGCCCACCATGAAGGAGGGCAAGGTCAAGCGGCTGCTCATCGAGCATGAAGCACAGGCGCGGTTGAGCAAGCAACTGGCCACCATCGACGTCGGCATGGACATCGCGCTCGACCTCCCGGCGTCCCGGCTCGGACCCCACGACGACCGGGCAGTGCGCGAGGTGTTCGACCGCCTCGAATTCCGCTCGCTGCTCGGCCGAATCCCCACCTACGGGCCGCAGGCAGCCACCCCCGCAGGGACGGCACCGCCCGCGGCCCCCGGCCAGGGGGCCCTCCCTCTCGATGGCGCGTCTGTGCCGACCGCGGTCGACGTCGAGATCGTCGACGACGCGGCCCACGCTGAGGAGATGGTGGAGCGCCTGCGCGAGCGCGGCGACATCGTCCTGCGCAGCGTCATCGACGGCACGGCGCGGCGCGGCGACGTGGTCGGCGTCGCGCTGGCTTCGCTGGACTCGCCGGACCCGGCGTACTACATCCCGGTCGGGCACGAGACCGGCAATGCCGGCGACCCGGCTCTCGAGGTGTTGGTGCGCCTCCTCGAGGACCCGGCGGTTGTCAAACACGGCTACGACCTCAAACAGGAGTTGCTGGCCTGGAGCGCGCGGGGCGTCTCGTTGGCATCCATCGGTTTCGACGCCATGCTCGCGGCCTATCTCTGCATCACCACGCGGACGCGCGTACCGTCGCTCACTGTGCTCGCCCACGACCTGTGCGGTGTGGTTGAACAGCCTGAGGAGGGGCTGTTGGGCAGTGGCAGGACGCGGCGACCGGCGGCCGCGGTACCGGTGGAGGAGGCGGCCAGCTACTTCGGCACCTGGGTGTCGCTGCTGCCGCCGGTCCGAGCCGCGCTGCAGACGCAGCTCGCGGAGGGCACGCTGCGCTCGCTGTTCGACGATGTGGAGTTGCCGCTGGTGCCGATCCTCGCAACCATGGAGCGGGTGGGGATCCGCGTCGACTGCGACGAGCTGGGGCGACTCTCCGCCGAGCTGCATCAGCGCATCACCGAGCTCGAGGGCATCGTGTCCGAGACCGCCGGCTACACCTTCAACCCAGGATCGACGCAGCAGCTGGCCACATTCCTCTACGACAACCTCGGGCTGGCGGCGGGACGGCGCACCAAGACGGGGCGCAGCACCGACGCCGACAGCCTGGAGTCCCTGCGTGGTGAGCACGGCGTCGTCGACGTCATCCTCGAGTGGCGCCAGCTCACCAAGTTGAAGAGCACCTACGTCGACGCGCTGCCGCTGCTCTGCACCGCCGACGGTCGCGTCCACACCTCGTTCAACCAGGCGGTGGCCACCACCGGCAGGCTCAGCTCAAACGACCCCAACCTGCAGAACGTGCCGGTGCGGACCGCCTTCGGACAACGCATCCGACACGCGTTCATCGCCGACCCCGGCCAGAGCCTGGTCAGTGCCGACTACTCGCAGGTCGAGCTGCGCGTCCTCGCGCACGTCAGCGAGGAGGAGGAGTTGATCGCAGCCTTCTCCCGCGGCGAGGACATCCACCGGCGCACCGCCGCCGAGGTGTACGACGTGGCCCCGGAGGCGGTCACGCCCGACCAGCGCCGCATCGCCAAGGTGGTCAACTTCGGCGTGGTGTACGGCCTGTCCGACTTCGGCCTGGCCCGCGACACGGGCATGGACCAGGATGCGGCGCGGATGTACATCGAGAAGTACTTCGAGACGTTCCCCGCGGTGGCGCGCTACCTCGAGCGCACCCGCATGCACGCTCGTGAGTGGGGATGGGTCGAGACGTTCATGGGGCGGCGGCGGCACCTGCCCGACATCCGCGCCGCCAACCGGCAGCTACGTGGGGCCGCCGAGCGGATGGCGGTGAACATGCCCATCCAGGGGGGCGCCGCCGACATCATGAAGCTGGCGATGATCCGTTTCGACAGCGGGCTGCGCGCCGCCGGCCTGCGCTCGCGGCTGTTGCTCCAGGTGCACGACGAGCTGGTGCTCGAGTCGCCGGACGACGAGTTGGACGCCATCGTGCCGCTGTTGCGCGACGCCATGGGCGGGGCGGCAACGCTGGTCGTTCCGCTGGTGGTCGACGTCAAGATCGGCACCAACTGGCACGAGATGACGCCCCTGCGCGAGACGGTGCGTGCCGGAGCTTCCTGAGGTCGAGACCGTCGCCGCGGACCTCCGCGCGGCGGTGGTGGGGCGCACTGTGATGACCGTCGAGCTCGGGCACCCCAACGTGCTGCGCTTCCCGGTCCCGGAGGTGTTCACGGCAGTGTTGCCCGGACAGCGCATCGACACCGTCACGCGGCGCGGCAAGTTCATCTTCTGCGCGCTGAACAACGGCGACGACCTCGTCTTCCACCTCGGCATGACCGGGCACCTGCTCGTCTGTCGTGACGATGCGCCGCCCGCACCGCACACCCACCTGCGCGCGCTGCTCGATGACGGGCGCGAGCTGCGCTACGACGACGCGCGGCGATTCGGCCGGATCCTCCTCGGTCCGCGCGCGACGTTGGAGAATTCCCACGTCCTGCCTGCGCTCGGCGTGGAACCGCTCTCCGACGAGTTCACCACCGCCGCCCTCGACGCCGTGCTGCGCTCGACGACGCGCACCGTCAAGGCGGCGCTGCTCGACCAGCGCGGCATCGCCGGGCTCGGCAACATCTACGTCGACGAGGCCTGCCACCTGGCGGGGGTTCGGCCGGGACGACGCTGTCACACCCTGACCCGCGCGCAGCGAGCCGCGCTGCACGCCGCCATCCCGGCCGTGCTCCGCAGCGCGATCAGCAATCGCGGCAGCAGCGTCGACGACTACCGCGACGTCTGGAATGCCAAGGGCAGCAACCAGGAGAGGCTGCAGGTGTACGGGCGCGGCGGCCTGCCCTGTTGGCGATGTGGAGCGATCCTGCGCCGCACCACCATCGCGGGACGGACCACAGTGCGCTGCCCGGCCTGCCAGCGATGACCCGGGTCACCTTCGTGAGCTACGACGAGGAACCACCGCTCGGTGGCCAGGGGATCGTGCTGCGGGGAATGCGTCGCTCGCTGACAGCGCGAGGGCACACGGTCAACGTGGTGGCGGGTCGCGGCGCCGATAGCGTGCGCTACCCGACGGTCACCGGCCGTCCGCCGCTGGATTTCTCCCTGCACCTCAACCTTCATCCCCGGCTCGTGTCGCGTGGGGCGGGAGACGTGGTTCATGTCCACGGCGGCCCCGGCGGCGTGCTGTTCGTGCGCGGCGTCGGCGTGCCACTGGTCTACAGCGCGCACCACACCTACCGCCAGGCGTTTGGGGTGGGGTCGCTGCGGACGCTGCTTGTGCCGCTGGAAGGGCTCGCCTATCGCCGGGCCGCGATGGTGCTGGCCGTGTCGCCCTCGACGGCCGATGCCGTCCGGCGCCTGGGCGTGCCGGCGTCCCGGGTGGAGGTGCTCCCGCCCGGTATCGATGCGCCACTGGAGTCGCCGCCGCCGCGTGAACCCGCACGCATGCTCTTCGCCGGACGTTGGGAGGTCGAGAAGGGGGTGCTCGACGCCGTCGCCGCGATGCGCGAGGTGCTCGATCGACATCCCGGTGCCACTGCCGCGGTCATCGGCTCCGGGCGGCTGGACGATGACGTTGGTCGGGCTGCCGCGGGCACGCGCATCGAGGTTCTCGGCCGCGTCGACGACAGCCGGCTGCGCGTCGAGTTCGCTCGCTCCGCGGTGGTGCTGATGCCCTCGCGCTACGAGGGCCTCGGCCTGGTGGCCCTCGAGGCCCAAGCGGAGGGAGCGCTGGTGGTCGGCTACGACGTGGACGGACTGCGCGACGCGGTGGCCGACCGAAGCCTGTTGGTGGAACTCGGGAATGTCGCGGCGCTGACCAAGCTGACTGAAGCCCTCCTCGCCGAGCCGGGCCGGTGTGCCGAGATGGCCGAGGCGGCGATGCGTCGCGTGCGCGCCGAGCACTCGTGGGACGCCGTCGCCCGCCGCCTCGAGCAGGTCTACGCGGCGTTGGCGGGTTTGTGAGGGCAGGCCTCCCGGTAGACTGAACCGGTGCCCGACCTCGAGATCGTCTCGTCATTCGCCCCTGCCGGCGACCAACCGGCCGCGATCGACGCGCTGGTGCGCGGCGTGCAGGAAGGGCTGCGCGAGCAGACACTTCTTGGCGTCACGGGTTCGGGCAAGACGTTCACCGTCGCGCACCTCGCACAGCGCCTGCAGCGACCGGTGCTGGTGCTGTCGCCAAACAAGACGCTGGCCGCGCAGCTCTGGGCGGAGTTCCGCGAGTTCTTCCCCAACAACTCAGTTGAGTATTTCGTCTCGTTCTACGACTTCTACCAGCCCGAGGCGTACATCCCGCGCACCGACACCTACATCGAGAAGGACTCGTCGCGCAACGACGAGATCGACCGGCTGCGCAACAGCGCCACACGGGCGCTGCTGACCCGTCGCGACGTCATCGTGGTGGCCTCGATCTCCTGCATCTACGGCATCGGTTCACCGGAGAACTACCTCGGTGAGTCGTTGAAGATCGAGCGCGGCGAGGCCTGGCGCCGCGACATCCTGCTGCGCAAGCTCGCCGACCTGCAGTACTCGCGCAACGACATGGACTTCGGCCGCTCCCGCTTCCGGGTGCGCGGCGACGTCCTCGACGTACAGCCCGCCTACGAGGAGGTGGCGACACGCATCGAGTTCTTCGGCGACGAGATCGAGTCGATCAAGGAGTTCGACCCCCTGACCGGCGAGATCCTGGCTCAGCGCGAGGACTTCACCGTGTTCCCGGCGTCGCACTACGTGACCCCGGCGGCCAAGATGAAGACGGCGATCGAGCGCATCCGCGACGAGCTGGCCGAGCGCGTCGCCGAGCTCGAGTCGCGCGGCCGACTGCTCGAGGCGCAGCGGCTGTTGCAGCGCACCAACTTCGACCTCGAGATGATGCAGGAGACGGGCACCTGCGCCGGTATCGAGAACTACTCGCGTCACCTCAGCGGCCGGGCCGAGGGCGAGCGCCCCTTCTGCCTGCTCGATTTCCTCCCCGACGACACGCTGATCGTGGTCGACGAGTCCCACGTGGCCGTGCCCCAGATCGGCGGCATGTACGGCGGGGATCGCTCGCGCAAGATCCCGCTGGTGGAATACGGGTTCCGGTTACCGTCAGCCCTCGACAACCGGCCGCTGACGTTCGCCGAATGGGACTCGATGGTGGGCCAGGTCGTCTACGCGAGCGCCACGCCGGGAGCGTACGAAGAGGAGCACTCCAAGCAGGTCGTCGAGCAGATCATCCGGCCGACCGGGCTCGTCGATCCCATTGTCGAGGTGCGGCCATCCGAGGGCCAGATCGACGACCTCCTCGCTCAGATCGCGCGCCGCGTTGAGCTCAAGGAGCGTGTGCTGATCACCACCCTGACCAAGAAGATGG
Source organism: Candidatus Dormiibacter sp. (assembly GCA_039935655.1). Taxonomy (GTDB): domain Bacteria; phylum Chloroflexota; class Dormibacteria; order Aeolococcales; family Aeolococcaceae; genus Aeolococcus. Next base: position 7,545 of record JBDTJX010000017.1, read on the forward strand.
CCGAGGACCTCACCGACTACCTTCGCGAGGCGGGGGTGCGGGTGCGCTATCTGCACAGCGACATCGACACCCTCGAGCGCGTCGAGATCATCCGTGACCTGCGCCTGGGCGTCTTCGATGTGCTGGTGGGCATCAACCTGCTGCGCGAGGGCCTCGACCTCCCCGAGGTGTCGTTCATCGGCATCCTCGACGCCGACAAGGAGGGGTACCTGCGTGGCTATCGCTCGCTCGTGCAGACCATCGGCCGGGCCGCGCGCAACATCAACGGGCACGTCGTGATGTACGCGGACTCGCGGTCGGAGGCGATGGAGCACGCCATCGCCGAGACGGACCGGCGCCGCGCGGTGCAGACCGCGCACAACGTGGCCAACGGGATCACGCCGCTGTCGATCGTCAAGGCCGTGTACCAGATGGAGACCCATCGCGACGACGTCAACGTGCACGCCGCCGAGCTCCAGGAGTCGGCCGGCCTGCCGCCGGACGAGCTGCTTCGGCTTGCCAAGGAGGTCGAGCGTGAGATGAAGCGGGCAGCGCGCGACCTCGAGTTCGAGCGCGCTGCCGAGCTTCGAGACAGGCTCACCGACCTGCGCCGGCGAATCGACGACCCCGAGGCGGAGGCGGCGGGGGCCACCGCCGAGAGGCCGCGGCCGCAGCGCCGGCAGCGGGGGTACGCGCGCCGCCACTGAGACGGAGGGGGAACGGGTTCCCTCGGCTTGTCAGTAAAACGCCGTCGGCGCCTGTCTATTCTCGCGTGGAGATTGCGCAGGAGATGCTCATGATGCCGGCCACCCCGCGCGTGGCGGACGCAGAGGCAAGCTTCGACGCGCTGCTCAGCGCGGAGCGGCGCCGGCTCTACGGCGTCGCCTACTCAATCCTCCGCGACCACTCCGAGGCGGAGGACGCTCTCCAGGACGCGATGCTCAAAGCCTGGAAGAGCTGGGGGAGCCTGCGCGACGAGAGCGCCCGGCAGACCTGGCTGGTGCGCATCTGTGTGAACCACTGCATCAACCGCCGCCGAGGGCTGTGGCTGCGCCCCAGCAGGGTTGCCACCACCAGCGACGCCGCCACACCCGACCCGCGCTTCGAGGGACGGATGGTCGACCTCGACCGCAGCTACCGCGGGCTCTCGCCGCGGCAGAGGGCGGCGGTCTTTCTTCACTACCACCACGGCTACTCGATCGACGAATGCGCCGACCTGATGAGCTGCCGCGCCGGGTCGGTGCGCACCCACCTGGCGCGCGCCCTGGCGTCGATGCGCAAGGAGATGGCCAATGTCTGAGCCCACCGAGTTGACCGGTGACCTCGACTCCGACTTGCGCCGCTACTTCGCGGCGACGACGTCGACGGATCTTCCACCGCGCGTCAGGGAGATGAGTGCGCGGACCCTCGGAGCGCCGCGGCGCCGCCCGTTGGCGGCCCTGCTCGGCGGCGGCGCTGGGGCGCTTGCCACCGCGGCGCTGGTGTTCCTCGTGGCGACGCACGTGGGTTCACACGGCGGCGACACCAGCAGCTCACTCTCCGCCGGGTCGGGCTCGAGCGGCGGCGCGGCGTTTGCGCCGGCGCAGGTGGCCCCCGTCACGTACCCGGGGATCGACACCACCAGGCTGGCCGACGGTGGGGTCCTGCTCCTCTCGCCCGTCGGGCACGGGAGCGCGGTGCTCACCGCAGCACAGGGGCAGGCCGCAGCGCGGCAGTCGATCGGCGCCGGAGCGGGGTCGCCCGGTCCGGCTGTGCTGACGTTCGCGGAGGTCACTACCCAGCCGCTAAGCACGTGCCTGTGCTGGGTCGTCGACGTCCCGGTCCAAGGTGGCGTCGCCGGCAAGCCCGCGCCTTCGCCCCAGACCAAGCTCGTTCTCGTAGACGCCGATACCGGCCGAATCGTCGCCGCCCTGTCCGGGCATGGAATTCCATGAGCGCCTCTCGCGCCACCCACACATCAGCCATCGAGAAGTCCCAATGACCATCCGCAATATCGCCGCCATCCTCTTCGGCACCGCCGCGCTGGCCGGCTGCGCATCCGGCGCCAGCAGTGCGGTCAGCGGCGGCGCGATCGGGGGCCAGGGGGCCGCGGCGCCGGCCGTTGCACCGGGTGGCGCCCCCAACCAGCTCACCACAGGCGGCGCGCCGTCGACGAGCTTCGTCACGGGCAAACCCACGAGCATCATCGTCGGCACGCCGCCGACGTCCGACATCGAGCGGGCCGTGACCGCGACCTACACAGTGCCGACCGCGAGCTTTCTCGACTCCTTCGAAGGCGTCGCCGCCCGCGCCGTCGGCCTCGGCGGGTACGTAGCCAGCTCCAGCACGCAGCCCGACAGCAGCGGCCGGATCGTCAGCGGTGCAGTGACGCTCAAGGTGCCCGCCGCCAAGATCTCGGACTTCCTCAACGGCATGCCGTCGAGCTTCGTGGCGTCGTCGATCAACTTCTCGGCGATCGATCACACGGCGCAGTTCATCGACGTCAACTCGCGGCTCGCGTCCGCGCACGCCCATCTCGCCGCGCTCCAAGCGCTGCTCGCCAGGGCAACGTCGCTGGGCGACATCACCAACCTCGAGCAGCAGATCGAGGCGGTGCAGACCGAGATCGACACCGACCAGGGACAGCTCAACCTCCTGACCGCATCGGTGGATCTCGCCACGGCCACCGTTCAGATGTCCGAACGCGGCGCCACCGTCGCCCACGTCAGCGCGCCCAACCCGGTGAGCGGCGGGATCGGCGGCGGGTGGGACAACGCCGTGCGCGTCACCGGCGCCGTCCTCGAGGGAGTGGTCAGCGCGGTGCCCCTGCTGGTCGTGCTTGCGGTGGGACTGGTGGTGTGGCGGCGCACGTCGCGCCCATCGCCGGCGCGGCGTCGTTCGACCGGCGCCGAGTAAGCCGGACGCGCGGCGGCCAAACCGGCGCGGACCCGAGTAAGGGCTGGACAGGGCGGCCGAGGGCGCCCACAATCAGCGAACAGATGTTCGACACGGCCCGATCCCGCCGATGACGTCCGCGCCGGCCCGCGCCGCCCGCCTTCAGTACGTGTGCTCCGACTGCGGAGCGGGGTCGCCGAAGTGGCAGGGCCGCTGCGACGGCTGTGGGGCGTGGAACACCCTCGGCGAGGGGATGGTGGTGTCGGGCACGGTGCAGCGGTCGCGCCGTTCACCCCGAGCCGCGCTGCCGCTCGATCGCGTCGGGGAGTTCGCCGACCAGGTCCGCAGCAGCGGCATCGCCGAGCTCGATCGAGTGCTCGGGGGCGGCGTCGTGGCCGGCTCGCTGATCCTGCTCGGCGGTGACCCGGGGATCGGCAAATCGACGCTGGCGCTCCAGCTGGCGGCGCGCACCGGCTCGCCGGCCCATCCCGTGCTGTACTGCGCCGGCGAGGAGTCATCGGTGCAGGTGGCGATGCGTGCCGAGCGCCTCGGCTGTCGCCTGCCGTCGGTCGCCGTGCTCCCCGAGACAGACCTCGACGCCGTCGTCGAAGCGATCGAGGCCACGCGTCCTCCCCTGGCCATCGTCGACTCCGTGCAGACGCTCAGCGCGCCCGCCGCGGCCGGTACGCCGGGCAGCCCCGGGCAGGTCCGCGAGGCGGTGGGCCGTCTCCTCACCGTCGCCAAGGACACAGGGGTGCCGATCGTCCTGGTCGGCCACGTGACCAAGGAGGGCGCCATCGCCGGGCCGCGCACGCTCGAGCACATGGTGGACGTCGTCCTCTACCTCGAGGGGGAGCGGCACGGTGAGCACCGGCTGCTTCGCGGGGTCAAGAACCGATTCGGCAGCATTGGCGAACTCGGCCTCTTCACCATGGAGAGCGACGGCCTGCGCGAGCTCGATGCCCCGGGGCGGGCGTTCCTCGACGAGAGCAGCCTGTCGGTTCCCGGCAATGTCCTGACCGTCGCCTGCGAGGGAACCCGTCCCCTGGTGGTCGAGATCCAGGCGCTGGTGACGGCGACGTCGTTCGGCCTGCCCCGACGCACCAGCTCGGGGTTCGACATCGGCCGCCTCCACCTGCTCCTCGCCGTCCTCGAGAAGCGTGCCGCGATCCGGCTCCACGAGGCCGACGTCTACCTCAACGTGGTCGGCGGTGTGCGGATCGCCGATCCCTGCGTCGACCTCGCTGTGTGCGTCGCCGTGGCCGGGGCGGCCACCGATGCTTTGCTGCCCCCGCAGACCGTTGTCCTCGGCGAGGTCGGCCTGGGCGGAGAGGTGCGGCGCGCCTCGCGGATCGATGCGCGCCTCGCCGAGGCGACGGCCCTGGGCCAGGACTCCGCGTTGGTCCCTGCCGGCGGCCGCGTCCCCGGCGCTCCGGGCCTGCGGTTGCGACGGGTGGCCACGGTATCGGCTGCTCTCGAATTCCTCGCCTGAGCCTGAGCTTCGTTCGCCGCCGAGCCCCACAACCGTTGCGAAGGCGTGACGCCAGCGGCGTCGCGCCGGCGGCTGTGCTTAGATCGAACAGCCATGCCCCGACATTCGTCGATCTTCCTGCGCCGCGCCCGCTCCGTCGCCCGGGGCCTGGGCGCGATCCTCGGCGTGGTGATCGGCATCTTCTATGCGGGCTTCGTGATCACCAACTCACCGGGCCCGTTCGCCAACAACCAGACCATCACCGCGGTCGTGCTCGCGGGAAGCGCCATCGTCGGCGCCGCGGCGCTGGCCCTGGCGACGCCGATGCTCACCATCGATCCGTATCTGTGGCTCGAGGCACTCCTCGATGAGGCGCCACCGGGGCAGATCATCGGAGCGCTCGCCGGCGTCGTGTCAGGCCTGGTGATCGCCGCGCTGGTGGCGGTGCTGCTCGGTCCGCTCCCGTTCTACGTCGGCACCGGCGTCTCACTTGCTCTGGCGGTCGCCCTCGTCCAGGTGGGAGCCCGGGTCGGCACCCGGCGCCGCGTGGCGTTTGCCACCGCATTGCGCAGCGGCAGCGCCAGCGCGCCGCGCGCTGAGCTTCCTGCCGGCGGGGGAGCCCCGATCGACGGGCCGCCCGTGGTCGTTGACACCTCGGCCCTGATCGACGGCCGCATCGCTGATGTGGCCAAGTCCGGGTTCGTGCCCGGTCGCCTGCTCATCGCCGGCTTCGTCCTCGAGGAGTTGCAGCGCGTCGCCGACTCCGGCGATCCGATGCGCCGGGCTCGTGGCCGCCGCGGACTGACGGTTCTCGAGGAGCTGCAGCGGCGCCAGGACGTGGTCTGCGAGATCGTCGACCTCAACTTCCCCGATGTCGCCGAGGTCGACGTGCGGCTCATCAAGCTGGCAGTGGCGCGGTCTGCCGCGCTGCTCACCAGCGACCACAACCTCAACCGCATCGCGCGCATCGCCGGGCTTCGCGTCCTCAACCTCAACGACCTGGCCAACGCGCTCAAGCCGATCCTCGCCGCAGGCGAGGAGATAACCATCGCCATCGTGCGGGAGGGCAAGGAGTTGCACCAAGGGGTCGGCTACCTCGACGATGGCACCATGGTGGTCGTCGAGAACGCGCGCGACCACCTCGGCGGCACGGTGCGTGCCACGGTGACGTCGGTGCTGCAGACCACGTCGGGTCGGATGATCTTCGCCACCACCGATGCGGCCGACGCCGGCGGTTCGCGCACCGGGAGAGCGGTGCGTCCCCGGGCGGTACAACGCTGACCGCCGCCCTCATCATCCCGGCAAGCGGCCGGGGGCGTCGGATGGGGGAGGACAAGCTCTTCGCAGAGGTTGCGGGGCGGCCGATCCTGGCGCACACGCTGGCGGCTGCGGCACAGTCCGGCGCCTTCGTCCGGACGATCATCGCCGCGCCGGGCGAGCGCCATGCGCTGATCCGCGAACTGGCTGACCGCGAGGGTGTCGTCGACCTGGTTCTCACCAGCGGGGGCGAGCGACGTCAGGACAGCGTGCGCGGCGCCCTCGAGGAGGTCGGCGATGTCGAGGTGGTTGCGGTGCACGACGCGGCTCGTCCACTCTGCCCGCCGCAGCTGTTCGTCGACTGCGTGCGAGAAGCGCGCCGCCACGGCGCCGTCACCACAGCCATCCCCGTGGTCGACAGCATCAAACGCGTGGTCGACGGCGTGGTGCTCCAATCGCTGGACCGCCACGAGCTCTACGCAATCCAGACGCCGCAGGCGTTCCGCCGCGAGGTGCTCGCCGCCGGCCACCACAACGCTGTCGTCAACGGCATCCTCGTCGACGACGACGCGGCGCTCGTCGAGTCCCTGGGTCACCCGGTGCATATCGTTCCGGGCAACCCTGACAATTTCAAGGTGACCTACCCGCGTGACCTGGTGCTGCTGCGCGCTCTGCTGGCTGCTGCCCGCGGATGACCCTGCGAATCGGCCAGGGCATCGACGCGCATCGCCTCGTCGAGGGCCGTCCGCTCATGCTCGGCGGGGTCCACGTCCCCCACGGCCGGGGCCTGGCCGGGCACTCCGACGGCGATGCCGTCGTGCACGCGCTCTGCGATGCGCTGCTCGCCGGCGCCGGGCTCGGCGACATGGGCAGGCATTTCCCCTCGAGTGACATGCGGTGGCACGACACGCCCGGCGTCGACTTCCTGCGTGCGGTGGCCAGCCTGCTCCGCGAGCGCGGCTTGCGGGTGGTGTCCGCGCACGTGGTCGCGGTGGCGCAGGAGCCGCGCCTTGCCGGCCATCTCGACTCCATGACGATGACCTGCTCGGCAGCGCTGGGTATGGACCATGCACTGCTCCAGGTGACCGCGACCAGCACTGACGGAATGGGGTTCACCGGCACCGGCGAGGGCATCGCGGCCTCGGCCGTCGCGCTGCTCGACCACGTTCGCTGAGGCCGGTCGAATCGCTCTGACCCCCGTGGTGGGGCTGATCATGATATCCTGCTGAGAGCGAAATGAAATACGCTGAGAGCGAAGCCGATTCCCACACTCGCGCCGGTTCGCTGCGTCGCCTCCAGGGCTCGGTGCTGAGGCGCCGTCGCGAGCTCAGCCGGCGCTCGCTGGCCGATGTCGCGGCTGCTGCGCACTGCTCGCCCGCACATCTCTCCGAGGTGGAGCGCGGTCGCAAGGATGTCAGCGCCGAGCGACTGGTGGCGATGGCGGCGGCCCTTGACGTCCCCCTGCACATCCTCTACGGCGACATCGCCGAGGCGCTCGCCCCACCGAGACTCACCGACGCCCGGGCGTCGTCTGACCCGCGTGCCCAGCTCCAGGTCGCTGCAGCAATGCTCAACGGCGACGCGCTGCGCACGGTGGCCGAGTTCAGCACCTACCTGGCCAGCGCCGCGGCCTCGCCGGTGCGCCGGCGGATCGGCTTTGCGGTCCCTCGCGGGCAGGATGGGCCATGACGCTGGTGCCCACCGTCGTCGAGTCCACCTCCCGGGGAGAGCGCTCCTACGACATCTACTCCCGCCTGCTGCGTGATCGCATCGTCTTCCTCGGCGACCAGATCAGCGACGACGCGGCCAACCTGGTCACGGCGCAACTGCTCTTCCTGGAGAGCGAGGAGGCCGGCAAACCGATCAGCCTTTACATCAACTCGCCGGGTGGCAGCGTCACCGCGGCGCTCTCCATCTACGACACCATGCAGTACGTCAGCGCGCCCGTCTCGACGATCTGCCTCGGCATGGCGGCCAGCGGTGGCTCGCTGCTCCTGGCCGGCGGCGCGGAGGGATTCCGGTCCGCGCTGCCCAACTCTCTGATCCTCATCCACCAGCCGTGGGCGCAGGGCATGCAGGGCCAGGCGGGTGACCTCGAGATCCACGTGCGGGAGATCCTGCGCCAGCGCGACCTGCTCGTCGAGATCTACGCACGGCACAGCGGGCAGAGCCTCGAGCGGGTGGCGGGTGACATGGATCGCGACAACTTCATGACCGCCGAGCAGGCGCTGGAGTGGGGACTCATCGACCAGATCGTCAGCAGACGGCAGCAGCCCGTCCAGGTCCCCACCGGGGTTCACGTCTGAGAGGTCTCGGCGCGGGCGCCGGCCGCCGATAGACTGTCGCGCCATGGCTGTTCGCCTCCACGACACGCTGACGCGCACCCTGCAGGAGGTTGTCCCACTCGAGGAAGGGCACGTCCGCGTGTACACGTGCGGTCCGACGGTGTACGCACGCGCCCACATCGGCAACTTCCGAACCTTTCTCTTCGAGGACGTGCTCCACCGCTGGCTGGAGCGGAGGTTTGCGCGCGTCACCCAGGTGATGAACCTCACCGACGTGGACGACAAGATCATCGCCGCCGCAGTGGCCGCCGGCCACGACCTACCTGAGGAAACAGCGCCCTGGATCGCGGCGTTCTTCACTGACCTCGAGACACTCAACATCCGCCGCGCCCATCACTACCCACGCGCAACCGACTACATCGAGGAGATGGTCAGGCTCATCGAGCGGCTCGAAACAGCGGGCGTGACCTATCGCAGCGATGGCAGCGTGTATTTCCGCATCGCCACATTCCCCCCATACGGCCGGCTCTCCGGGGTGCGCGCCGAGGGCCTCGTCGCCGGCGCGGGCGGCCGTGTCGACGCCGATGAGTACGACAAGGAGGACGTGCGCGACTTCGCGCTGTGGAAAGCCGTCGGCGCCGACGAGATCGGCTGGGACACGCGACTGGGCCGCGGCCGCCCCGGCTGGCACATCGAGTGTTCAGCGATGAGCATGACGCTGCTTGGCGAATCCTTCGACATCCACTGTGGCGGAGTCGACAACATCTTCCCCCACCACGAGAACGAGATCGCCCAGAGCGAGGCGGCGACAGGGCGTCAGTTCGTCCGGCTGTGGGTGCACGGTGAGCACCTGCGCACCGGCGGCGAGAAGATGGCCAAGTCGCTGGGTAACTTCGCCACCGTCGACCAGCTGGTCGCGTCCGGCGCGCGGCCGTCGGCGCTGCGCTACCTGCTCATCGCGGGCGCGCACTACCGCAGGACGGTGAACTACACGGACGAGTCCCTGCACTCTGCCACCGAGTCCGTCGACCGCTTCGCGGATTTCAACGAGCGCGTCCGCGGCCACGAGCCGCACCGCGACGCGACCGCGGCGCCGGACCCTCGGGTCGCCCATGCGCTGGCGGCGTTCGAGGCGGCAATGGACAACGACCTCAACCTCCCCGAAGCGATGGGCGCGGTGTTCACGTTGATCCGCTCGCTCAATCGCGAGCTGGACGAGGGCGGCCTCGACGAAGCCACCCACGGGGAGCTGATCGCGCTCGTCGACGAGGTCGACGCAGTGCTCGGGGTGCTGCCTCTGGCGGCCCGGGAGCGCGTCGGTGCCACGCTTGGCGACGAGGTTTCGGAGATGCTGAGCGCTCGGGAGGCGGCGCGCTCTGCCAAGCAGTGGGCCGAGTCCGATCGCCTCAGGGGCGCTCTGGCCGAGCGCGGCATCGCCGTCGAGGACACGCCGGCGGGGCAGCGCTGGCGGCGCTCCTGAGCCAGGCGGTCACTCACCTGCAAGGTGCGCCGGCCATCGTTGTCTGCTGACCAAGTCCGCCAAACGCACCACGAAGGAGGCCGCCCAGTTGTGAACGGCCCATTCCCGTTCGGGGCCGGAAACGGCCGTTTCGGCGGCTATGACACCGGCGTGTCCGTGCTCGCCATCGTCCTGAGATTCACGCTGTGCGTGCTGGTGCTGCTGGCGGTGGTGTGGTTGGCGCGCGAGGTCCTGCGGCTCATCCAGAGATCGCACCACCGCAACCCGCCGCCGCCGAGCCCGGCCGTCGCCGAGTTGGAACTGCGCTACGCCCGCGGCGAGATCAACCGAGCCGACTACCTGGGGCGGCGCGCCGATCTCGGCGGGCCACCACCGGCGGCTCCGATCGCCTGACCGGCGGGTGGTCCCGGGACCGCCGCACCGTCGGGCGCGGCCGGCCCCGGCCTCGATCCGTTGAGGGCGACCTGCTTACGCGGTCGGTGGGGGCGGCGGCGACGAGGGCGGTCCCCCGTACGTGGTGCCCGAGGACACGGGGAGCGTACGGGTTGTCGTCTCCGGCTCGCTCCGCTTCATGAAGCCGCCGGCAATCACGCCGACCGATGCGATCAAGCCGATGAAGAGGCCAAAGCTCACGCCCGCGCTGAAGCCCGGACCTGAGTAGGAGGCAGGAGCGCCGATCAGCAGCCAGAGCAGCCCCATCAGCAGCATGAACCCGCCGATGGCCATGAAAAGCACAGGGTCTGGCTGGGGCATCGTCGGCAGCGTTATCGTTGCCACGAAGTTGCGCACGATGAACAGCGCGAGCCCTACCAGCACGGCCAGGAAGAAGAACCAGCCGGTCCAGTAGTTGAGTGCGCCGACGCTCGCGGATCCGCCGCACCCCGGGATGCCACTGCAGTTGACAGTGGCGCTGTACCACGGAAGGAAGACGGAGATCAACGCCACGATCAGTGCACCGCCGATGAGTGTGTCTCCGTTGCCGAGCTTTCGTCCACCAATGTCAGGCAATGTGTCCCTCCTTATGCGGTCGGTGGCGGCGGCGGAGACGATGGCGGTCCGCCGTAGGACGATGGCGGTCCGCCGTACATGGTTCCTGTGGACAGGGGCGCCCCTCCGGGGAACCTGCTGATGATCACGAGGTAATAGACGATGAAGTAGACGATCAGGTCGATGATCAACCCGAAGATGGCGCCGCCACCGACGCCGAGGCCGATCAGGCCGCTGTAGGCGGCGTACTCGCCAATGATGGTGATGATCGCTGCGAGCAGCCCGAGGAGCAGCCCGTAGATGACCCACTCCTTGCCCTGCGGGTTGCCCTGGTACATCCGGTAGGCACCGATGGTTCCCAGGATGATCCCGGCGAAGCCGACGAGGTCACCGAGCAGCCAGATGATCGGCAGGCCGCATCCACCGAAGGCGTATCCCGAACAGAGCCCGAAGATCGCGATCAGGCCGAGCAGCTGGAGGAGGATGCCGATGACCCCGAGGATGGTCAGCACAAGGCCCAGCGTCTTGGCGTTGACGTTGAGCTTGACCGGCGGGTCATTGGCGAAAGGTGGATTCAGCAAGGCATTCTTCTGCGAACTCATCCCGGCGAGGCCCTCCTATGTGGCACGCGGCTACTGCGGCTGAGCGCGATGGTAGTGGCCTAAGGGAGGTTTGGTGTGAATTGGCGCGCGGTGACAGGCTCGCTTCTGATCGATGACGCGGCGGTTGCTTTGCGATTGCGCGGTGCGGGCGTGCCGACAATCGGCCGATGCCCGCGAATGTCTGCTGTCCGAACTGCTGGGCCTGGACCGAGCTGGGCAAGGGCACCAAGTGCCCTCGCTGCGGTGCTCCGTTGATCCTGCCGGACGGCCGCACCGTGGACGAGGCGCTGGCGGCGCCACTCCCCCCGCCGCCCCCGGGGTTGTACGGCTACGCCCCGGGCGTGCCCGTGTCCACGCGGGGCATCCCTGAGGCGGCTCTCCGCGGCTATGAGCCCAACGCCGGCACCGACTGGACGTCGGTGGCCCGCTGGTTCACGATCGGGTACGGACTGGTCCTGGTGGTCACGCTGGTCCTGGTCGGGCTCGTCGTCCAGCACATCAACGTGCCGATCACCGACCCGAACACCGGCGTGATCACCACCCAGACCTTCGACATCGGGCCGGCGTTCGCCATCGCGGCTATCATCCTCGGCGTCGTCATGGCGGTCTTCGCCTGGCTCACCCGGTACACCGCCGCGCGGGTGATTTTCCTCGTGCTCGACGCGCTGGCTTTGCTCAGCGCGATCTCGCAGATCAGCGTGGAGACACGGTCCGGCGGGGTCGGGTTCCTCGGGCTGGTGAGCGTGGCGTTCGACCTCGCCTACGGCGGCGTCCTGGTCATGTCGCTGTTGCCGAGGCCGCAACCCGCCTACGGCTGACGCAGGCGACGCCACCCGATCAGGCCGACCCCCACGCCGAGAATCACCGTGAACGCCCCGATGCCGAGGTGGATCATGAAGAAGCTGTCGAAATGGTGGTCGGGGTACACGTTGTAGACGAACGTCCCCCACACGTAGGCGTTCCACACGGCAAACAGGAGCAGGAACCATCCGGCTCGTCGCGAGATGTTCACAACGGCCACTGTAGCGGCCAGTCACTCGGCCGTCGCCGGCGGGGTGGGCGATACTCGGCGCGTGGACATCCTCTACGGTCGCAACCCCGTGCTCGAAGCGCTGCGCTCCGGTCGCGCTGCCCGCAAATTGGTGATCGCCGCCGGCATGCCGCGCGAGGATCGCCTCGTTGAGATCCTCAGCCTTGCCGGCGACCGCGGCATCCCCGTTGAGGAGAGCGCGCGACATCGCCTCGACGACATCGCCCACACCGAGCACCACCAGGGCATCGCCGGGTATTTCCACGGCCGTCCGCCACTGGCCGTCGAAGACCTGCTGGCGACGTCGCGGCCGCCGCAGTTGTTCGTCGTCCTCGACGGCATCCAGGACCCGCAGAACCTGGGGGCGATCACCAGGACAGCGGACGCGGTGGGCGCCGACGGGATCATCCTGCCGCGCCATCGCGCAGCTGGTGTGACGGCGGCGGCAGCCAAGGCGTCGGCGGGGGCGACCGAACACGTTCCTGTCGCCACTGTCACCAACCTTGTCCACGCGATGGAGCTGATGCAGGCAGCGGGGCTCTGGGTCGTCGGTCTGGCGGCGGACGGCGACACCCGTTACGACACGTTCGACTTCACAGTGCCGGTGGCCGTTGTCGTCGGTGCGGAGGGGGAGGGGATCCGGCCGCTGACGCGCCGGAAGTGCGACGCCGTGGTGTCGCTGCCGCTGGCCGGACACGTGTCGTCACTCAACGCCGGTGCGGCCGCTGCCGTGCTTCTGTACGAAGTGGCGCGACAACGCGGGTTTGCGCCTCGTGGGTGAACTGTGCCCGCGGTGAACGAGCTGATCGTCGACGGCTACAACGTGATCCATGCATGGCCCGAGCTGTCGCCGCTGATCAAGGCCGGCCATGGTGACGAGGCTCGCCGCCGCCTGGTCGTCATGCTCGGCGAATACGCTGCGGCGACGGGCGAGCGGGTGACGGTGGTGTTCGACGCGCACGGCCGCGCGCGTGACCACAGCGCGGGCGAGACCGTTGACGGGGTGCTCGTCCTGTTTGGCAGCAAGGGACAGAGCGCAGACCATGTCATCGAGCGACGGGTGGCGATCGCGTCGCGGCGCGGCGACGCGGGCCGGGTCACCGTCGCCAGTAGCGATCGACTACAGCGCGACCTTGTCATGGGCATGGGAGCCGCGGTGATCGGCGCCGAGGCGCTGCGACAGGTCGTGCTGGGCGCGCATGCGGAGACCGGTGCGCAGAGCGACCGCCGCCGCCGCGAGGCCGGGTTCGCCAACCGGCTCGAGGATCGCCTCGACGCGGACACGCGCAAACGGCTCGAGGCGCTACGCCGGCCGCCGACAGAGGTCGAGTAAGCCCGCGCCAGTAGCGCCCTTAGCGCGGGGTCGGGTGTGGTACGAGCAGTGTCTTGCCGAGCGTGGACCGACCTTCGATGGCGGCGTGGGCGTCGTCGGCGCGTTCCAGTGGGAATCGGTGGCCGATCACCGGGCGGAGCCGCCCGTCGACCGCTTGGGCCAGCACGCTGCGCACCAGCTCCACGGTCTGTTGCCGCGTCAATGCAGCGATTTTGCTTCTCGTGACATCGGGCCGCGCGGCGTCGGGGATACTGGCGAAGGATCCGCTGGCCATGCCGAACGCACAGAATCGCCCGGCAGGCTTCAGCAGGGTGAAGGCATCACGTCCGGTCTGTCCCCCAACGCCGTCGTAGACGACGTCGACACCGCCCACCTCGGCTCGCACCCGATCAACCCAATCCGGCTCTCGATAGGCGATGGCCGCGTCAGCTCCAAGTTGGCGCGCCAGGTCGAGCTTCTGTGCGCCGCTGGCAACTGCCACCACACGGGCGCCCGCGTTCTTCGCCATTTGCACCAGCAGGCTGCCGACTCCGCCCGCCGCCCCCTCGACCAGCGCCGCCTCGCCTGGCTGCGGGGTCGGCGGTGAGGGTGAGGGCCATCGCGGTCCGACCATCCGCGAGGAGCGCCACCGCGTCGTCGAGGGCCGGCCCTTCGGGAACACCGATCAGACCCGCAGCCGATACAGCGACCAGCTCCGCGTACCCGCCGGCGCCGCCGGTACGCGTGACCACCGGTGTCCCTACAAGGGCCGGGTCCACTCCCTCGCCGACTGAGCTCACCACACCACCGACACCGTTGCTCGGGATGACAGGCAACGCGGGCAACATCGCGGGATGCGGTGGCGTGCCTGCCCGCAACTGCGTTTCCACGAAGGTGATATTCGCGAACGCAATCTCGACGACCACCTGGCCTGGTCCAGCTACAGGATCAGGGAGCTCGACCTGGACCAGGGCCTGTGGGGAACCGCACTCGTACAGCATCACCGCCCGCAATGGTCACCCTCCTCGGTTGCGCGAGATCCTTTCGCTCAGGAGCTATATTGTCGTCGCGGCCTGCTGATTGGGGGCCTGGACGCTGTCCGCGAATTCGCTTTCTGGCCGTGGGGTTCTGGCTGAGTTCAGCAACGACCGGGTAAACTCACGACGCGCTGGCCGGCGTAGCTCAGTCGTAGAGCAGCTGTTTTGTAAGCACTGAAACGAGCCTGCCGAATACGAGTTGATCGTAGCGCTCAAGCGGCGTTCAGTGCAAACGCTGTTGTTTCGCTGTGACGCGCTTCGCGTCCGGGCGAGTCCTCTACCGAGACGTGGCGTGACCCCGTGTACGCATGAGCCGAACCGTTGGGTACGGCGGCGTTGTCAGCGACGTCGCTTTGTGGGCCGCGCGCGTTTCGCAGAAGCCGACGTGTCCCCGTCCTTCACTTGGCTTTGCAGGTCATAACCACTGCCCTGCGGCAGCACGCACATGAAAATGCCAACGGGAGTGCCGGGGTCCTTCGTCGCCAGCACAACTGCATGCAGACCGCCGGAGCGTTCCCGGCGTCGCATGAAGCCGCGTAGCGGCGGCCACAGCGTGCCGACCGTTCCCAAGATCAGCGGGTCGGAGAGTCCAATCAGCCGGATCGTGGTGCCGCCGATGCCGGCGATGGCGGTGATGCCGAGATAGTCGCCGGACGTGATGCGCGTTGCGAGGTCGTCCGCGTCGCTGACGCGGTCACATCCGACGAAGACCGCAGGCAGGCCGCTGCGAGGTGGAAGGGACGAGAGGCATTCCCAGGCGAGTCCGTCGTCGGGAGACAGCAGCTGCTCGCCGACGCTGCGAGGCAGCTCACCGAAGCGCAGGGTTGGCGTGATGGGTCTGCCGCGAGAGCTCCGAGCCGATGATGCTGCCTTTCGAGCTGCCTCGGCGGCGTCGATGTCGAACGCGGTGAAGGTGGCGTCGAACTCGGGCGTCGCAACGGCGCCGATGGACGGCTCGGCGACGCCCACGGGCGTCTGGGTCGCTGCGACCAGCGCGGTGTGCAGGAGTTGCACCTGGTGGGCGAGCGCTGGGACCGCATGGCCACCTTCGATTGCGAGAGCCATCTCCACCGCTGCTGGCGCGGCTCCGTGGATCGCTTGCGGAGCGAGCACGCAGCTGATCATTCCGTCGCGGGGCATCGATGAAGTGTCACCGGTCATCATGTCGTTGAACGCCGACGCGTCGGGGAAGATGCTGATGCCCCAGGTCTCGCCGCCGTTTCCCATGACGGAGACGATGCCGCCCGCCCGGGCGCCATTGATGGACGCGTCGAGGAGGATCGGCTGGTTGTCGGCGCGTTCGTCCCAACATCGGCTTTCGATGAAGCGGCGGGCGGGTTCCTCGAGAGCCCGGACCGCGGACTCGTGCATGGCCGCCGGGTTCGCGTTCTCCTGGAAATGGCGGAACACGGCCGCGCTCGCACGGAGCTCAGGCGAGTTGGCGACGACCACGTCCGGCGGTGGGGAGTAGCGGGCACATTGCAGGCGCGCAGCGTTGAGGACCGACGGGTGGCAGGCGAGTGTGTGCAGGCGCGCGGCGGACCGGCTGTCGACATTCTCGAGAGCCAACGCCACCGCTTCCTGCGGGGATTGCTCGACGGAGGCTGCAAGGATCCTGTCGTCAACCGGATCGTAGATGAGCCCGAGGTATGCGCTCGGCGAGCCTTCGATCTGGTCGCTGATGTCGTGAGTGGTCACGACCCAGCGGCGGGAAACCGGACGCGGTGGCGATGCACGCGGCATGGCCCTTGACTGTAGCGGCTCGCCAGTGGCTAGCTGTCTGCTGCAACAGGAAGCCGCGCATCACGTGGTCGGGTGGCGTTCGCTGGTGGACCCGGGCGATGAGCGGTGGTCGATGAGGAGTTGGTGCGCGGCCACCTCGCTGAGCGAACTGGTGTCGTCGTCGGTGAGTCCGACCTCCCGCTTCAGGGACCGAAGGAGCCACGCTGGCAACGACGGCGGCATGTCGGGAAGGGGAGCCGACGGTCGCAATGCCGTCTCACCGGTTCGCAGCGTGTCCCAGAACGCCTGCGCCGAAACGCGCAACTGTGTGCGCAGGATGAGTGCGAAGCGGTTGGCGCTCACGGTCTTGGACGACGAGAAGGAGGAGTGCGTCTCGAGAACGGTCCCGTCAGCCAAAACCTTCCGGAAGAAGCTGTGGTCCGTCTCTCGGACCAGGTCCCAGCCGTCAGATCGACAGAACTGTTCGATCTCGCCCCACGAGGGCGTCCTCACCTCAGGACGGAGGTCGACGCGGGTGCACCCGGGGCGGTTGCAGGCTCCTCATACAGCAGATCCACCTGACGGTCCTCCGGCGTCGCGGCAAAGCGCAGGAGCCAGGGCAGGTATCCCCGGAAGTGGGTCTCCCGGTAGAACGCAGCCTTCTCGAAATAGCGTTGGGCAAACCGGCGGAGCTCGACGGCGAGGTCCTCAACGGCCTCCTCAGCGGTCGCTCCCATCCCGAGGATGCCGAGGCTCTCGAGGCTGGCGGTCGCCTCCCCATCGCCCATGAACACGCGCGGCTCGAACCGAAAGGCGGCGAAGGAACTGGCGAGGTCTGACGCTGCGAGCAAGACGGACGCATCGGCATCTCCGCGGCGGCGAATCATCTGGGGCCGGTGGTGTTCGACGGCTCGCGTCTGGAGCTCCGGCAGGGAACTCCTGGCGGTGGTCACGTCAGTGCAGGTGAAGGCGGCCATGTGGGTGAGCATAGCAGACATGTACCGACCGTACGTATTGTACGGTTAGCGTGTTTCGGCGTCGGGCCGCACATCCGTTCGCCGGATATGCCACCAGGTAGACCTGCTTGCGTCGGATTGGTCCAAGGGTCCAGGCCGAGCTGTGAGCATGCTAGTATGCGCTTACCGGATTGAGCGGTAAGCGCATACTAGTGGAGGCGGTAAGCAGTGGCCACTTACATTTTCGTTGAAAATCAAAGACATGAGCTCCACCGCGATGAGATCACCGCCGCCCAGATCCGAGCCCTGGGAAACATTCCGGACGACAACCACGTGTTCCGGGAGACGCCCGGCGATGACCCCGACCCTGAGGTTCCCGCTGGATCCTTCGAGGTCCGCGAAGGTGAGAAGTTTTACGCGGTGCCCCCGGGCAATTTTGGTCTGGTCGTGGCGACGGACGCCGAAGCTGAGATCGCCGGCCTGATAGCCGAACACGGTGGAGAAGTCAAGCAAACCCCAGACGGCCAGCGATGGCTCGTCCTCGACCGATTTGTGCTCGGTCCGGCATGGAATCCCCCGGTCTCAAAGGTGGCGATTCGTATCACCGGCTATCCGGAAGCGGCCCTGGATGGGTTCTGCATTCCGGCGACAGTCATGCTCCTTTCCGGGGCCCAGCCTACGGCGACGTCCCCAACTGCTGTGTTTGGGGCCGAGGTGTGGTGGAACTTCTCATACCACCCCGTCAGCTGGCGTATGGGTAGGCATACCCTCCGCAGCTATATCGGCTTCATCCGGCAGAGGCTTCAGGAAGGTCGCTAAGTGGAGTTGATATGGGCACACGGACTTCAGAAAGAAGCCCGCGACCTGCTGTTGGCGCATGCGCCTTCGGAGTACGGAGGCGCTCTTCTCTGCCGGACAGGCGTGAACGGGGACGCGGACACGTTTCGTGCACTCGCCTTCGAACCCGCCAGAACCGAGGAAGTAAGCGAGAGCGAAGAGACCGGTCTCACTATTGACCCGGCATTCTGGGTTCGTCTAGCGAAGCCTGCACGCAAACAGGGCCTCAGCGTCGTGCCGATTCACACACACCCATTCACGCAGGCCGCTCCGGCATTCTCGAGGCGTGATCGAGCGGGTGAGCTGTCTCTGCAGCCGGTCCTGGAACGACTGACCGGCCGGCCGTCTGCTGCTGTGGTCATGGGAGAACGTCTCGAGACGGTCGGCCGTTTCCAGGATGGCAAACGGCTTGAGGGAACCGTGCGCTCGATTGGCGAAAGCCCTACGCGGGCGGCGACAGTCGCAATCGATTCCGAGGTGTTTTCCAGACACATCCGGGCTTTTGGGGAGGAAGGGCAGCAGCGCTTGCAATCTCTCAGGGTCGGAGTTGTCGGAGCGAGCGGTACCGGCTCCCATGTTTGCGAGCAGCTGATTCGTCTCGGGGTCGGCGAGTTGATAGTGGTTGATTCCGACGTCGTTTCTCGCGTGAACCTCAATCGCATTGTGACCGCGTCAGGGAACGATGCAGCCGAGGAGCGTGCCAAGGTGGACACCGTGCGCGACTACGCCGCTTGGGCTGCCACCGGAACCGAAGTGGTCGGAGTACGTGGTGATCTTCTCGACACCGCCGTGAGTGAGCGCGTGCGCACGGTCGACGCCCTCTTCGGCTGCACAGACACGATCGCCAGCCGCGCCATCCTCAATCGGATTGCGGTCCAGCATTTCATCCCTTACTGGGACTGTGGTACCGAGATCAGTGCTGGACATGGGTTACGAGCGTACGGCCGGATGCGGGTTGTTCTGGCCGGGGGGCCGTGCCTGTACTGCTCTGGAGTGATCGATCCGGAAGCGCTGAGAGTCGAGCTTCTCGACCCGGCGCAACGTGATCTTGAGAGGGCTCGCGGATACATTCGGGGTGCCCAAGCACCGGCGCCATCGGTGGTTTCTATCAACGCAGTAGTGGCTTCATTGGCTGTCACCAGCTTCCTGCGCTGGGTAGTGGGGGGTGAGCCCATTGATGGTGGCGAGTGGATCTTTCGAAGTTATGCTGGCGATGTGCGTCGCCAGGAAGCCCAACGGGATCCCCAATGCCCGGTTTGCTCCACGGGAGCGCGCCTGGGGCGAGCCGATCTGCCGGTCGGTCTATCCCAATGAGCGCCACCGTTCCGGAAGCGCCATTGAGCGCCGAGGATGTCAAGCGGATGCGGGGTGATCTCGGCCTCAGTCAGCGCCAGCTTGCGCAGCAGCTGGGCGTTACGGCGGGCTATATAGCGCTGCTCGAGTCTGGCAAGAGAGTGGCATCAGCTCGCATGGCCAGGCGGTTGGTCCAACTCTTGGAATCGCGCCTAGTCACTGCAGGGACATCGCCTGGGTCGGGAGGCGAAGCACCTGATCCGTGGATAACCGGTGACGAGGCGTCGACCGTGCACGATTCCCCGTTCGTGGTAATCGTTGGCCCGCAAAACCGCGGGCGCAGCACGTTCATACAGGGATGGCTCGGCGACCTCAGAGATGCAACTTCCAGTCTCCTAATTCAGTTCGATCTGGATTCGACTGGAGACGAGGACCCAGTTAGCCTCTTTCAGGCTTTGCGAGAGCAGCTCGCTCGCGATGTTCCGCGGCTGGCGCCCGTATTTCAACTTGAGCTCCAGCCGTCCGCGTCGGAATTCGTTAACATTCTCGAAAGGCCGTCAGTTCCTTCCCTGATCCTCGCCTTCGACAATTGGAATCCGCGCCGTGGCGGCTCCCACAGGACTGTGGCGGACTTGGGGATGCTGGCGAGGCGCGTGCGCATTGTTGCGGCAACTAGATTTGCACCTCCCATCGTTCCCGGCGTGGTAGTCGTGTCAGTTCCTGAACCAACGGCGACCGCCGAGCCGTCCGCTGACAGCAGTGCCTCTGCCATTGAGACACCTTCGCTGGGCGACATCGATCAGGCCGTGCGCGATCGCAGAGGCAAGCTCCCAAAGTCGTGGGTCCGTCTTGTAGAAGGGCTCGATCAGCCTTCGCTGAGGCAACACCCGGCGGTCTGGATTGGGCTAGCACGGACGCTGACCGGGCGCGCAACGACACGTGATCTTGAGCGTGCGCGGGTCGAGATCGACAATATCCTTCAGGTCGACCTTGGAGAAGGACTGCGTTGGCACGCCCTTCTTTGTGCTGCCGACTTGGCGATCGTCGAACACGAGTACCACCGAGCCGACGACTTCATCGCGGAGCTGACCGGTCTCGAAAGAAAGAGTGCAGGTGCGTTCGACCTGGGTCCCGTTCTAGTCATGAAGGCGCGAGCTATGTGGGAGCAGAGCCGCTTCGGCGAGGCCCTAGAGGCCCTGGAGGCCGCCGAGCCGCGTCTGGATGAAGACATCTGCAGGGTCGCTAACTGGAAGGCACGTACTCAGCTCGCCCTCGGTATGGTTGCGCCGGCACTCCGATCCGCGGAGCTGGGGGCCCGGGTTGCGGAAGATGCGGGAATCCGCGGTGGGCTCGCCTATAGCTTGGCTTTGGCAGCTCAGATAGAGGTGACGCGGGGGAACCTCCGCAACGCGCGCCGCTTGTTGGCACGCGCCAGTTCGGCGTCAGACGAGGCCCTGGAGATGCGAGTAAAGCCGCAGATCCTGATGCAGCTTGCGGAACTAGAGACGTTCGACGGTACGGCACCTGACGCCGAGGCGAGAATTCAAGAAGCCGCGGTCGCACTCGCCAGCAGACCGCGCCGAATCTGGGACTCCGCTTACTTGACCCTAGTCCGCTCGCGGATCACCCGACGGCGGATGAACGTAGACCTAATCTTGTCAATGGCGCACGCATTGACGTTCGAGGCCGGGGTGGTCTCGGCAAGAGCCCCACGGCACCCGGTGATTGCCGCGTTGCATACCGAAGCCGCAGCTGCCTGGGTCGCGGCTGGCTACTCGCACCAAGCTGGGATCTCAATGGGGAAGGTCGACGAATCTCGTGCCGATTGGCTGACTCGGCTCGAGCTGGCGCAGGTTCATTTGTTCCTCACGGCCGTCCAGCCACAGCCGTATCTGCTCCAAGCGCGCGCGTTGGTCGAGAGAGTAGCGAACGACGGTGCGCCCTACCTGGCGGGGCTTACCGCTTACCACCTGGCCGCCCGCGTTCAGTCTCAGTGGCACGAAGTGTCTGAAAGCCTTGGTAAGTGGACGCTCGCGGTTGCGAACGCTCGCGGATGGAAGAGGCTTGCCCGCGACGCGCGACTCCTCGTACCCGCTACGCCGACAGGCGAGCACGACCGTGGCCAACTCATAACAAACCCGGACGGAAGCCGAACGCTCGTCGCACCCTACCGCGGTCAACAACCGGCGCGGGCCGAGATCCGGCCGCCGCTTCCCGATCCGTTTGAGGAAGGCCCCAATTGATGCCGCCACGGGAATACGATTGGTTCCCGCCTCTGGATAGGCTTTACGTCGCACGAGACGCGATGACCAACGATCGAACCCTGTTCCAGGGCGACATTTTCGACGCGGTCCCCGCTCAGCGATACCCTTTACGGGAGGGTGAACAGCCACTCGAGCCGAGGGCTCGGAAGGGCTACGTGATGGTGCTCGGCCATCCGTGTGAGATCTCCGCCGATGAGAAGGGAGCCAACCTACCGTGGCGACTCGTCTGTCCCGTTGTGCCGGATACAGCTCGGCGGTTGACCGTGGACGGGGACGGCGACTATTACGCCTTCCCTTTGCCAAGCCTCGTGGTCGAGGAGGACCTGTGGTACGCAGACTTCCGGTTCCTTGCCACGGTGGCCGTGAGCTACTTTGACCCGAAGCTGCGGAAAGCTGGCTTGTCCGAGGAAGGCTGGCATGCACTCCAACGCCGTTTGATCCACTTCCTCACGCGGATCACTCCGGATTGGCTCGATCTCGAAGATGCAGGGGTGGGTCTGCACCCGGACTCCGCGACCGCCGGCAGCGAACTGGTATAGGTACTGCGGGAGGCGACCATAGACAGTCGCCGGCGAGGACGCGATCTCGCGGGACGTCGAATCCTTCAAACTTGAGCTGTCCGCGGTCGGCCGCTCTGGCGGACGCACCTGACCCGCGGCCCAGATGGTTTAGGCACGAGCGCGGGCGTTTCTGGCCCCCTGAGCCATCAGGGGTAAAGCCTGTCGTCACGCCGCGCGGTCATAAGCAGAGTGCCCGTCGTCCCAGTAGGCATCGAAGATGTGCTGGTATACGGCGTCGCACTTCTGGCTGTAGAGCTGCCTGGTGAACTTCTCGGGAAGGCGATCCAATGTTTCCTCGACCGTCAGTCGCACCGCTGCTCGCAGCTGTTGTTCCTTGCGCCAGTCGAGGACGAGCTTCCCGCGCTTGAGAGTGACCAACAGCTCCTCGGCGACGCGCTTGACCTGGTCCTCCTCGGCGTCCGTGAGTTCCGGTGCCGGCCGCATGATGAGATCGAAGACCGCGAGCTGCTCCTCGGTGAGCTGCTCGCGCACCGCCCGAGCCTCCTCGTCGCTGAGCGTCTGCTTGAACTCCATAAGCTGCTGGAAGAAGGCGTCAGTGTTCAGGCTGCCGGCGTTGTAGTCCGCAACCAGCTTCTCGAACCGCTCGACGAGATCGACCCGGGCGGGGTTCAGGCGCACGAGCGCGGCGAGTTTGGCGGAGAGGAGCGAGCGCAGCCGCTGCGCCGCGGTCCGCGGTCTGCCCCTCTGGAACGCCTCCTGGACGTTGTCCCAATCGACGGCAGCGAGGTCGAAGAGAGCGTCGGCGTCGGCTGCCGGGATGAGGTACTCGTCGGCGGCG
>JBDTJX010000018.1:0-6667 GCA_039935655.1 Candidatus Dormiibacter sp.
GCAATCCGCATCAGTCGAGCACCACTCTTGACGGGGTGCGCCTGCGTGGCGCGGTGGCGCCCTTGCCCAGCAGCCGGTCGATCCAGGGAGCGGTCTCGCTCAGCGTTGCCACCAGCGCCCTCGATCCGCTGGTGTCACCGCCCTGCATGCGGGCGACAATTTCGAGGCCCATGTACAGCGCGATCACGGCCGAACCGATGACCGAAGGATCCACCAGGCCGGCAAGGGGAGACCCGGCAACCAGCCGTTGAGCAAGCTGCTCGGCAAAGGTCATCCAGGGTTGCATGCGACCCACGATCTCCGGTCCGAGCTCGGGGTTGAACGCCATCGCTCCCACGATCTCCTGCACCGCGGTGAGCTGGCCGAGCTGCAGGTCTTCGCCGTACAGCTCCTCGAGCGCCGCAGCCAGCGTCGCGAGCGACGAGACCTCGCGCAGCCGGACCTGGTAGCGGCCCAGTCGCTCACTGCTGACCTGGTCGAGGACAGCAAGCAACAGGGCGTCAACGCTGCCGAAGTGATAGAAGACGAGGGCGGGGCTGAATGCGCCGGTCGCCGCGATGGCGCGGACCGATACCCCGGCGTAGCCTTCCGTCCTCAGTGTCTGGAGGGCGGCGTCCACGATGCGTCCGCGCATGCGATCCCCGGCCTCGTTGCGCCGTTGACGACGGGTTCGCAGTCCCGCTCGTGACCCGGGTGCGGCAACGAGCCGCGCGCCGGCGTCTGTCCTTCTGGCCGGCCGCCGCTTGTCGCCCACCGGTTTTGTCGTCAGCCGATCCTGATCGATTGACTTGACCACACGATCAGGTTACCCTAGACAACGTCGTCCGTCAAGGAGGCAGCGGTGAATATGGCTGTGCGGTCGACCAGGATCCTGGCCCTGCTCGGCTGTGTCGCCGTGGTGACGACGTTCATCGCGTACGCGAACCTGCTCCAAGAGCAGTCCGCTGGCCTCGGCCAATCGAACGCCGGGTGGCTCGCGGGCCTCCAGGGCGCGCCGACGTGGGTCCTCGCCGCCTTCGCCGCCACGGCCGCCGCCGACGGCGCGGCAGTGTGGCTGCCGGAGGGGCGCCGCCGCCGCTGGCTCCTGGGGGGAGCGGCAGCAGTGCTCGGCGTAGTGGGGTTCCTTGCCATCTTCTCGGTGGGGTTGCCGTTGATCCTGGCGGCGGTGCTGACCGCGGTGGCCGCGGCCCAGGATCACGGTGGGCGCGCGCCTGTGCTTGGCTCGGAGGTGCCTCGCTCGCCTTGAGGCCACCCATGCTGCGGCGATACCTTGAGCCGGTGAGCGCCCGCAATGCACTGGGATTGACCCGGTAAGGCGGACCACCGTGATGCGGGGTAAAACCCACGAAGGAGGTCCAGATGGCTCGACGGGAGCGTCGAAGGTTCAGCGACGAGTACAAGGCGGAGGTGGCGCCGTTCTCACGTCAGCTGAGCGAGAAGAGCTGCCCCGTCTGCGGCGCCAAGTCCGGGTGCTCGAGGAGGGACTGACAATCCTCAAGAAGGCCGCAACTCGAGCAGACCGTGGTTCGCGCCGAGAGTCTGCGCTTGGCGCTAGCAGCCCTACGAACGCCGTTTCCGCCGCTGAACTGTCGATCACTGTGTCCGTTGGCGTCGCGGCATTTCCGCTTCATGGCTAGACGCGCCTGGACGTCATGCGAACTGCAGATGTTGCTCTCTACGCCGCCAAGGCCGCCGGTCGGGACCAGGTGATCGTGGCAGATCAACCATCCGACCCCTTGGCTGGCTGAATAGTAGGCCTCCGGCCCGCGAGAGCTGGCTTTGCTCCGGACGCTGTCCAGCTCCGGTGGGGGCGGGATCGGCTCCCACCCCCACTCGTCGTCGGCTGCTCAGGTGGAGGCGATCCCCTCCTGGCTGGAGCCACCGGGCACTGCCGCCGTCTGGATCAGCGTGAGTGAGCCGTTTCCGTTGACGGCGTAAGCGTTCACCGAGGAACCAAGACCTACCTGCACGTAGAGGAAGCGGCCGCGGTCGGCTGCGGTTTCGTCTATCGCGCCGCTGACGCCTGACGCCGCCGTCGCGTTGACCAAGGTGACGGTGCCGTTGTCACCGATGTGGTAAGCGCTGACGTCGTTGCTCCCGGTGTTGTCAACGTACGCGAAGTCGCGCGCCAGAGCGATCCAGCAGGAAGCCGCCTGACCGTTGGCGACCGGTGCGCCCTCTGGCGTGATCGTCCCGTTGTGGTTGACCTCGCTCGGCGCCAGGTTCCCCGCGGCGTTGACCAGGTCGAGCTGGTCGGAAGGAGAGAACGCGAAGGCGAACGGAACGCTGCCATCGGGGGTGGAGACCGGGGATGCGGCCAGCCGGGCGTTGTGCCCCACCGCGAAGACGTCGATGAAGTTGTTGGTCTTGCCAGTGACGATCAGCTGCCGTCCGTCCGGGCTGAAGCCAACCTCGGCTGGAGATGCCAGGAACGCCGGCGGGTTGGTCTCCGTGAGCCCCAGTGACCGGATGCCAGCGGAGAGCGCGTGCAGCTTCCCGTCGTTGATCCGGAAACCGCTCACGTTGGCCGCGCCTCCGGTGTTGAGGACGTAGAGCGCGTCATCGTGGACGGCGATGCTCGTGGGGAACGATCCGCCCGAGGCGATCACCTGGTGCAGTTCGAGGCTGTCGCCGCGGACGCCGAACACCGAGAGCGAGCTGCTGCCCGCGTTGACCGCGAACAGCAGCGAGCGGTCAGCATCGAAGACGAGCGATCCCTGCGACGCCAGCGGGTCCGACGACGAGCCGGCCGCCCTGCCGCCGTTGCCGCCGGTCGGGTATGTCGCGTCGAGCGAGAGCGTGCCATCGTGGCTGCGGTCGTAGGCGGCGATGGAGTTGCCCGTCGGAGCGTTGGTCTGCACGAATACCGCCGAGCTGCCATGGTCACGCTCGACGGTCCGTGCGTTGGCCACGACGACCGATGACAGCGGTAATGCGGCCGCAGCCGCGCCCGCCGCGAGCGCGCCGCGCAACCAATATGAGTGTCGCATTGAGGTCTCCTCCGCGTGGTGGGTGGTTCGCCGTGGAGGTTGGTCAACCTGCGTGACGGCGTGATGAATCCGCGTCATCGTTCCGACACATTCCTGGACCGCCGTTCAGGCCGGCAGACGGAACCAGAATCGTGTCGTGCCCGGTTGCGAGTCGGCACCCACCTCACCGCGGTCAGCTTCCACCAGTTGCTTGACGATGGCGAGTCCGATGCCGGCGCCGCCGCGCGCACTGTCGCGCGACTTGTCCACGCGGTAGAAGCGCTCGAACACACGCGACAGGTCGGCGGCCGGGATCCCGTCCCCAGAGTTGGTGACGGTCACGAGGGCCCCTTGGCGACGTGGTTCGGCGCACAGCCAGACGTGTCCCCCACGGGGGGTGTACCTCGCGGCGTTCTGGAGAAGGTTGGAGAGCACCTGAGCGAGCCGGTCTGGGTTGCCGCGCGCACGCAGGCCGTGCGCAATGCTCGTCTCGAAGCGGATCGCCTTGGCAACGAAGACCGGGCGGGCAAGATCGGCCGCCGTCCGCAGGCTCTGCGCCAGGTCGACGTCGACGGCATCCGGCCAGTCGTGCTCGCCGTTGCTCCCCGCCAGTGAATCCAGCGACTGAGCGAGGCGCGCGAGGCGCTCCACCTCTTCATGAAGCGAGGTGAACTGGTCACGGGAGGGGGCAATCACACCATCACGGAGTCCTTCCAGGTATCCCTGGAGGTTGGTGAGCGGGGTCCTCAGCTCATGTGCGGCGTTGACGATGAAGTCACGCCGGACGCGCTCCTGATCGTCCAGGCTCACCGCCATCGCGTTGAACGAGTCCGACAGTGAGGTGACCTCCACCGGGCCCGCGCGAGGCACTCGCGCCCCGTAGTCGCCGGCGGCGATGCGGCGCGCAGCGCGCGACATGTCGTCGAGTGGGCGCGCCAGGCGGACGGCGACAACCACCGCGAGCACGGCGCTGACCACCAGCGCCACAGCCATGGCAACGGCGAAGACCTCGGCCACTCCCCTGTCGAACATCGCCTGCGCCTCGGCCGCCGATATGCCCGACTCAACCATCAGGCTGTCGAAGCTGGATCGCGCGATGATCAGGACCCCGACCGCCAGCACGCCGATCGCCAAGGACGCGACAGCCAGTGTCCCCAGGCTCATGCGGGTGGCGAGTCGTGACAGCGGCCGGAACGGCGGACGGTTGCGAGCTACGCGCATTTCGCGCGGTATCCGGCACCGCGGACGGTGACGATGTAGCGTGGGTTGTCGGCCGCCTCGTCGAGCTTGTCGCGCAGGCGACCGATGTGCACGTCGACCGTGCGCTCCAGTGCAGCGCCCTGCGCCTCACCGTAGAGAGCGTCGAGGAGTGCCTGCCGGGTGAGGACGCGCCCGCGGGCGAGGAGCAGCGCCGCGAGCAGCCGGAACTCCGCCGGTGTAAGCGTCAGGATGCGGCCATCGCGCCGTACCTCCAGTCGGTCGAGGTCGACCTCGAGGTCGTCCAGCGCGAGGATTCCGCGCTCACCGCCGCGCTTTGGCGCAGTCCGGCGGAGCACCGCCTTGACCCGGACCACCAGCTCCGCCGGGGAAAAAGGCTTGGGCAGGTAGTCGTCCGCTCCCTCGCTGATGCCGTACACGCGGTCAGCGACTGAGCCGCGCGCCGAGAGCATCACGACCGGCACAGCGGAGCGCTCGCGGACCCGTCGCATCACGGTCATCCCATCGAGCTCTGGAAGCATCAGGTCGAGCACGATCAGCTTCGGCGGCGCCTCGTCAATCGCCGAAAGAGCGGCCCGACCATCGCTCGCTGTCGTCACCCGAAACCCCTCGCGCTCCAGGTACACCCGGACAAGCGAGACGATCTTGGGGTCGTCGTCGACAACCAGGATCGGCGTGTTCATCTCGAACCCCATGCTGGAACGGTCAGGCTAGCCACGAATTGTGACGCCAAGATGACGCTGACCAGTGTCGGCTCTGAACTCAAAAATGGCAGAGAGGGTTCAATTCGAACCCACGGAGACTATTAACCTCACCGCTTTTCGACAGCGGCGATCGCAGTGACGCGGAGTGTCGCCTGGGGCTGAGTGGGGTCATTCTGAATTCAGATCCGGGAGGTGTAGTGGCGGCGCGGGTCGCCCCGTGTCGGGCAAGCCGCGGGGTTTGGGGCCCAAATGGCCACCGTAGCGGCCAGTGTTGGCGATAACCAACCCGGCCACGAAGTAACGGTCCACCTTCATAACCCGGACCGGGTATTGGCGGAGATACATCAGCGAGGAGTAGCCTGTTCCGAAGTCGTCGACACTCAGGTGAACGCCCAGGCGATCGAACAATGAGCCGACGCTACCACGCCATACCCTCATCGGCGGGGCCGCGCGGCGTTGCTCGGCTCGCGGCACCCCTTGTCGCTCGAAACCGCATCGACGAGGAGTACGCATCGGGCATGCTGGACGACGGTGGGACGCCTCACCGTCGTCGCATGCCACCACGACGCCAGCGAACAGCACAGGGGTAGATCCATGACGAACATCATCAGCGAACCGTCCAGCGCACGCCCCGTCGCCCCCGGTTCGGAGGCGCCCGCCCTGGAGTGCGAACTCCTCGACGGTTCGCATTTCCGTCTTGCTGATCGCTGTCCGGAAAACCTCACCATGATTGTCTTCTATCGGGGCAATCACTGCCCAGTCTGCAGGGTCCAGCTGCGTGACCTCGACCGCCGGCTCGACGACTTTGCCTCGAGGGGCGTGGACGTCATCGCGGTCAGCAGCGATGACCGGCAGCGCGCGCAGCGGAGTCATTCGGAGTGGCCCGTCGACCGTGTGACCCTGGGATTTGGCATCGACATCCCACGGGCGCGCGCCTGGGGTCTGTACATCAGCGACGCGTACGGCCCAGACATGCCGTCCAAGTTCTCGGAGCCGGGTGTGTTCCTGGTGAGGCCTGACAACATCCTGCAATACGCGGCGATCACCAGCATGTCGTTCGGTCGTCGGCGGGCGGAGGACCTCCTGCCGGGAATCGACTACCTGCTCAAGCACCCGGACACGACGTTCGGCCGAGCCTGAGCCAGGGTCGCTGCCGATGGAGCGACGGCGCTAGCTGGAAATGCCCGGACGCGTTTGTTGACACGTGAGATGGGTGGGAGCTTGCCGAGGCTGATATGCGCTCGGTGATGGTTGTACGCGTGCAGACAGATGGTCAAGGCCCGGGCGCGAGCCGAGTTGGAGAGGTACGGGTGCACGTAGGCCCGGCGCTAGCAGGGTGTTGATTTTCGATCCCGTGTGAGGCCTGTACAGGCTGACTCCGGTATGCGAGTCTTGGTCAAGCAGTTCGGCTTGCGGAGATTCAGCATGCGCGGTTCCACTACCCGGCAGGCGACGATGCTGTCCACCCTGACCACGGACAGCCTGATTCCCCGGACCACCCGATCCGGCGGATCAAACCGGTGGTGGAGGCGGTCCTCAAGGAACTTGGGCCGGAGTTCGACGCCATGTACGCCAGCACGGGTCGGCAGAGCGTGCCGCCGGAGCAGCTGCTCAAGGCGACCGTGCTGATGGCGCTGTACACGATCCGAAGCGAGCGCCAGTTCTGCGAGCGGCTCCGCTACGACCTGCTCTTCAAGTTCTTCCTCGATCTCAACGTCGATGACGAGGGCTTCGACCACAGCACCTTCTCGCGCAACCGCGATCGGCTCCTCAAGC
>JBDTJX010000019.1:0-2742 GCA_039935655.1 Candidatus Dormiibacter sp.
CACCCCCTTGCTGAATCCAAAAGCGCGGATACAGTGACCCCATGCCACCCGAGGCGACCATTCGCCTGGTCCTCGCCGATGACAACCTGATCGTTCGTGAGGGAGTCCGGGCGCTGCTCCTCATGGCCGGCTGGCTGCGGCCTTGGTGACGGCGTGAGCGTGGCCGTCGCTGTGCAATCGCCCGTCGTGCCGGACACGGAGCCGGCCGCACAGGACCAGAGTCCACCGAGCCGGCGGGTCCTGCTCCTGGCCGGTGTGGTCAGCGTGGTGACGCCCGGCATCGCGGTGCTGCTGGCGGTCTCGTTGGGCGTCCTCTTCTATGCCGACCGCGCGGTGCCTGAGAACGAGTGGATCCGCGGACTTGGCGCCGTTGGCTTCGCTGTGCTCGTGGCGCCGATGGGCAGCCTTCTGCTGCGCCGAGTGCCGCGCAACCCTCTTGGCTGGATCTTCAGCGCGGTGGCCGTCGCCGCCGGTCTCATCGAGCCGCTCGCGTTCCTCGCCATCCACGGCACCTTCGTCGCGCATGACCGCGCTTGGTGGACGCTGCTCAGCGCCTGGCTGACGGAGCCGCTCGCAGTCGTCTCGGTTGGTCTGCTTGTTGCCCTGGTGCCGTTGCTGTTTCCTGAGGGTGCGGTCACCACGAGAGGGTGGCGGCGCTACCGCGTCGTGGTGCTGGCTTTCGTCCCGCTGGCGGCGATTGCCGTGGCCGTGGAGACATTCGTCGGCATCGCCACCGTTCCCATCGACAACGCGGGCGGTCTGACCTCGAGGACGCAGAGCCCGTCAGTGGCGATAGCGTTTCTCGGCCTCCTGGTGTGCTCGGTCATGTCTGCCGCCAACCTGGTCGGGCGGTACCGCCGCGCCCAGGGGACGCCCCGCCGGCAGCTGCGCCCGTTTGCGCTTGCCGTGGTGGCGATCATCGCCGTGGGATTCATCCCTCACATCGTCAGCAACATCGTGCTGATGGATCCCACCTCGCTGGCGGTTTCGATCACCAACGCCGTGATGGTCGGCACCTTCTCATTCCTGCTCATCGCCATGGGCGTCGCCATCCTCAAGTACAGGCTCTTCGGCATCCAGGTGCTGGTCAACCGCGCCCTGGTCTACGGTTCTTTGGCGGTCTTCATCACGGCGGTCTACGTCGTCATCGCCGTGGGCATCGGCGCGCTCATCGGCGGTGGTGGCAAACCGAACCTCGGCCTCTCGATCCTCGCTACCGCAATCGTCGCGGTCGGGTTCCAGCCATTGCGTGAGCGCGTGCAGAAGGTGGCCAACCGGCTGGTGTACGGCCGACGGTCTACCCCCTACGAGGTGTTGTCACAGTTCTCCGCGCGCGTCGCCGAGTCCTACGCCACGGACGAAGTCATGCCCCGCATGGCGCGCGTGCTCGCCGAGGGCACCGGCGCACAGCGCGCCGACGTGTGGCTGCGCAGCGGCGTGGCATGGCGCAACGCAGCCGTCTGGCCGCTGGACAGCATTCCGGCCGAGGCCGTGCCGGTGTCGAATGGCTCGCTGCCCGCCCTCGCTGGTGCGAGCCGGCTTGTCGAGGTGCGCCACCAGGGAGATCTGCTCGGTGCGCTCAGCGTCACCAAACGCGGTAGTGAGTCACTGACCCCTGTCGAAGAGAAGCTGCTGTCCGACCTCGCCGCCCAGGCCGGTCTGGTGCTCAAGAACGTCGGCCTGACGGGTGACCTGCAGGCGCGACTCGAGGAGCTGCGCGCCTCGCGACAGCGACTGGTCACCGCCCAGGACGAAGAGCGCCGCCGGCTGGAGCGTAATCTCCATGACGGCGCGCAGCAGCACCTGGTGGCGCTCAAGGTCAAGCTCGGGCTCGTCGACATGCTGATGGGACGTGACGCCGAAAAGGCCAAGTCCACGCTCGGCCAGCTGAAGGTTGACGCCGATGAAGCCCTCGAGACGCTGCGCGACCTCGCCCGCGGCATCTACCCGCCGCTGCTCGCCGAGAAGGGGCTGGGCGCCGCGCTCGCGTCGCAGGCGCGCAAGGCGACCGTCCCCGTGATCGTCGATCCCGACGGCATCGGCCGCTACTCGCAGGACGTGGAGGCCGCCGTGTACTTCTCCGTGCTCGAAGCGCTCCAGAACGTGCAGAAGTACGCGGGGGCATCGGCGGTCACAGTGCAGCTGCGCGAACAGGACGGTGAGCTGCGTTTCAGCGTCACCGACGATGGTCGTGGCTTTGATATGGCCACCACCCCCAAGGGGTCGGGCCTGGTCAACATGGCCGACCGCCTCGAGGCTCTCGGCGGCGACCTCGAGCTGACGTCGGTGGTCGGCAGCGGAACGACGCTGCACGGGCGCCTCGCGGTGCCTGCGGCGATGGTGCCGGCGTGATCGAGAACGCACTGACTGTGCGTGGCCCAGCACACATCGGCGATCGCATGGGAGTTCGAATCGCCTGGGCGGCCTGGGCCGCGTCGCACTGCTGTCGCTCGCCAACGCTGTCTGCCACGGCCTCAACGGACCGCGTGGCTGGGCACACGAGTAAGGCTACCCGGGAGCTACTTTCGGCGGAAAGCCGCGGCTCGAACCGGCGACCCTTACCTTGGCAAGGTACCGTTCTAATTCTGTATTCGGGAGAGGTCAAAGAATGGCCTCTAAACGAATACTTACCCCCAATTTCCACGGGGCTCCACTCCGGCGGCGAGCGGTCTGGTGCGCCGCGACGGCACCGGCCGCGCCCTGCGCTACACCGCAGAGCCGGCGGCTCCGGACTTCTACGCC
>JBDTJX010000020.1:0-10383 GCA_039935655.1 Candidatus Dormiibacter sp.
AACACCGGCGCCACCCGCTGCCCGTACGGCTGCGGCCAGCACCCCTATCTCTCCCCGGGGACCGGGCTGATCGATGCGTGCACCGTGGAACTCGATGCCCGCACGCGCATCCTCACCGACGAGAAGCGGCAGCTCCCCACAGGCCGTGAACCCGTTGCCGGCACGCCCTTCGATTTCTCAACGGGCAAGCCGCTTGGGAATCGGGCGGTGGACTTCGCCTTCACCGACCTGGCTCGTGACGACTCTGGGCGAGCCTGGGTCCGGCTTTTGGCACCCGATGGACGTCGTGCCGAGCTGTGGGTGGACGAGCACTACCCGATTCTCGAGCTCTACACCGGCGACACCCTCGACCCAGAACGGCGTCGACATGGGCTCGGTGCAGAGCCGATGACCTGTCCGCCCAACGCCTTCCAGAGTGGCGACGGCCTGGTGTGCCTGGAGCCGGGCCAGTCGCTGACGACGACATGGGGCGTACAGCTCACGTGATCGAGCCCGTCCACCGCACCGTCCGGCAGCCCGCGCTGACCCGACGCCCGCGCGGCGTGGACAGCGGATCGGCTACCGATTTGAGAGGCGAGCGGACTCGAGGCCCCGCAAGCCCGTGATCAGCCAGAGCCCGACGACGACCTCTTGGCACAGACAGGCGGCGGTCCGGTCCCGGGCTAGGACTCCCCGGCGAACCGCCCCAGCATTCTGGCGTGCTGGTTGCCTCGGTCGCAGCTCGACCTACAGCTGCCGCCTGCCCTCGGCAAGTGATGCGGTCTGCCTAGGGCAGGTCGGTATGGCCAAGCTCGGCATCTAGGACGCGGAGACAGGCGGAGAAGGCAAGTGGACGAGCCAAGTGCGGCGAACGTGACCGACATCCGCGCGACCGCCCGCTGGCTGGTCCGAGAAGGCCGCGGCATTCTGGCCGCTGACGAACGGACGACGACGCTCGCCAAGCGCTTTGCTGCAGTCGGCGTCCCGTCCACTCCCGAGACCCAGCGTGCATACCGCGAGATGCTTTTCGGTGCTGAGGGCATCGGCGACTCGCTCAGTGGTGTCATTCTCTTCGATGAAACGATCCATCAGTGCACTGCGGCTGGCGTGCCTTTCCCAGCACAGCTCGCCGCTCAGGGAGTGCTACCAGGCGTCAAGGTCGATGGCGGTGCCCAGCCGCTGGCTGGCTTTCCTGGCGAGGCGGTGACCGAGGGCCTGGACGGCCTCCGCCAGCGCCTTGCCGGATATCGGGCTCTCGGGGCACGATTCGCGAAGTGGCGTGCCGTCATCGCCATCGACGCTGAGTTGCCCACCACCGGATGCATGCTCGCCAACGCGCACGCGCTGGCGCGCTACGCCGCGCTCTGTCAGGAGGCGGGGCTGGTTCCCATCGTCGAACCCGAAGTGCTCATGGACGGCAGCCACACGCTGGAGCGTTGCTCGACGGTGACGGAATCAATGCTGCGTACGCTGTTCACCAGCCTGGCCGCACAGCGCGTCGAGCTGGAAGCGATGATTCTCAAGCCGAACATGGTGGTTTCGGGCAATAAATACGCGCCTCAAGCGTCGACGGCCTCCATTGCCGAGGCCACTGTGGAGTGTCTGCGACGGACCGTCCCGGCTGCCGTGCCGGGCATCGCGTTCCTCTCGGGAGGGCAGCGACCAATTCAGGCAACCCAACGCCTCGACGCCATCAACCGCTTGCGTCCGCACCCCTGGCGAATCACTTTTTCCTTCGCTCGGGCGCTGCAAGAGGATGCCCTCTCGGTCTGGCGCGGCCAGGAATCGAACATCGATGCAGCCAGGCAGGCCTTCCTCCAGCGCGCGGTGTGCAACGCTGCAGCCTCTGATGGCGCGTACACAGCCGACCTCGAAGCAGCCTGAGCAGCGGGGGAGGAGGGGAGGTAGTCCAGCCTGAGTCCCTGACCTTCCCTCGTGACAGATCCGCCGACCCGGGCGTGCCGAGCAGGGTCCGATCCAAGGATCGGCATAGGGTGTTGGAGTGCATGAAGACTCTGCCTCGCCGACCAGGCGAGGAACCCGCGCGCCCGTCAGCCGCGGCTGGGGTGGGAAAGCCACTTCAAGAGATCGAGCGGGCTCTGGTCTCTTTCGGTGAGCGACCGCATGCCTGGAGCCCGCCGGGCCATCTCTGTCCGACAGAGTCCGGCCGTGTCCGGCCCGGTGGGGGTCACGGTAGGGGTCAGAAATGACCAGAGCGTGCAGCAAGCAAAAACGATGGCAGCCGCAGGAGTTGGTCCATTGCGAGGACTGCTTCGCATTGCATCGTCTCCGACACATGGGAGTGGAGGTCCAGCGTGACAGTGATCGAGACGGTTGAATGCCCGAGCATTTCGGACATGACCTTCGGATGCATGCCCCGCTCCAACATGAGCGTCGCCGCCGTGTGCCGGAGGTCGTGGAATCGGACCGGTGGAAGGCTCGCTCTGACGAGTAGCCGGCGAAAACGACGAGCACGTCGGCCGCGCCGAGAGACGAGCTTTGGAGGCCACAGAAGACCAGGTCACGTTCCACCCAGTCGGTTGCTGCCAAGCGCACTGGGCACGGGCTGCCTTGTGTCGGCGGAGCGCGTCAACTGCAGTGGGGGTCAGTTCGACGCGGCGACGTGAGCGAGTGGTCTTCGGTTCTCCAATTGACAGCCCGGCGCCACGGCTGCGGTACAGGCTGCCGACGACGTGCAGCCACCCCTCACCACGTACCTAGCCTCTTCGCCGCCCTCTGCTAGAGATGCGCGGTCAGGCACTCGCCATCACCACGCCCATTCTTCGCGGAGAGCGGGTGAGCGGCTCGACGTCAGGTGTTACGGCGGGCGTGTCTGCGTCCCGACTGCTTGGCGCGGCGAGTGGACTGAGGATTCTTGGGTGACTATTTTCCAGAAAGCCACGGCGACCAACGCAGATTGCGCGCACCGCTCCGAGCTCTCCCATCAGGCCGCATCCGCCGTCGCATTTACCAGCACGGCACCGTGCAGCAGGTCCTTGTGCTGCACCAGCAGAAGTGCCAGGACGACGCCGGCCGCTGCGACGATGGCGCCGACGGTGAAGATCTCATTGAGGCTGGCGAAGAAGCCCTGCTTCGCGGCCGCGAGCAACTGCCTCGGGACACTTGCCGGAAGGCCGCCGAGGGGGACATCGCTCGCCAGGCCGTGAGCGCGCCAGTGCTGATCCCGGCACGAGCTCGATGGTCCTGCTCTGTGCGCGCGCGAGGAACAGCGCGCTGAGAGCCCCCAATTTCCCGCGGGGCTCCACCCTGATCACAAAACGTCGGGAGCGCCTGGGAAGCGGGTGGACGCGGCACCGAAGTGTCCTCGAGGCGCCGTCCGCGGCCCGCAACCGCATAGTGCTCGACCTTGGACCGAGACCAGCGCGCGTGCGCAGCCGCGCTGACAACGACCTCGTTGCGGGACTGCGACAGCAGTTCTTTGAGCTGGAAACATCCTTTCGTCCTGTACGAGGTCAAGGGCGCCCTGACCGCTCGCAATGGGGCTCCCGTCGCAACTGAGGGTTGCAATGCACACAGCCTTGAGCCGCAGGTTGCGCAGCCTGCCTCAGTCTCTCGCGCCGACCGCGTCACCCACTCGCACAACGCCCGGCACTGCAACCTCCCCCCACACCCCGAACGGCAGCGGCTCGGAGGCGCCGACCGTTCCGCGCAACCGGGCGAGAACGTGCAGGGTCTGCAGGTCGGCAATGCCAGTCTCAGGATTTTCGGTGGTCACAGCGCAGCGCCCGACGTTGCCGCCGACCCGCACCGACGCGCCGCCGACGCCGATAGTCCGGCCGAGCCAGCGCTCCTCATCGAACGCGTCGACGCCGGCCACGCCGATCGTCATGCGAAAGCGGCGCGCGTCAACGTGGTCGACGGCCGCGGCCCCGGCGAGCCGGTCCACTGACGCCACCGACAGCAGCGTCACCCCACCGCGCCGGCGTCGATCGATTCCGTCACCGGGATCGACAGGCTGCATGACGCGCAGCTCACGCCCGGCCCAGCGCGAGAGCGCCGCGGACCACGGGCCCAGCACGGGTCGGACGGCTCGAGGGCGTCCGTACGCTGTCATCGTCTGCGGCTCACCTAGCGCCACACGCTCGGTTACCTTGGTCCCGTCGGGAAACCAGATGGTGAGCGTCGTGGCGGTATCGTCGCACATAGCGACGAGCTGCATCAGCGCACCGAGGTGCTTGCCATTGACGAGGTGCACGCTCTCGTCGGTGATCACGAAGCGACGATCGTTGTGCGCCCCGTGCTCCTCGAGCCGTAGCTCGTCGACCTCCTGGATTCGCATGCCCTTGACGGGTGCGACGCAGAGCCAGGCGACGGACCCGCCCACCGTCAGGTCCCTTCGCGGAGCAGCGCCAGCGCGTGTGGCAGGGCGGGCCACACCGCGTCGAGGCAGTCGGCGCAGGCGGCGGTCCTGCCGGGCAGGGCGAGGAGGAGCGTGGTGCCCATCACGCCCGCGACCTGGCGCGACAGCATCGCGTGCGGGGTCTTCGCGAGGCCCGCCGCGCGCATCGCCTCGGCCATGCCGGGAAGCTCGCGTTGCAGGAGTGGCAGTACCGCCTCGGGTGTGACGTCGGAGGGAGCGATTCCTGTCCCACCAGTGAGCACCACGAGGTCCGCATGCACGGCGCCGACAGCCGCGCGGATGGCGTCGATGTCGTCGCGCACGAGTGCGCGGTGGACGATGCGCCCGGGCAGGCTCTCGACCCGCGAAGCGACGAGGTCACCGCTGGCGTCGCCCGCGCCAGAGCCAGCGGCCCGGCTCGTGCTCACCGTGATGACCACGCAGCGCGCGACGTCAGCCACTCTCGACGGGGCGGGTCAGCTGCCCATGGCGGCCGCCGCTCTTCTCACGCAGCCGCAGGTTCTCGACAGTCATCCAGCGGTCGACCGACTTCAGCATGTCGATGACCGTCAGCGCGGCCACCGACGCGGCGGTGAGGGCTTCCATCTCCACGCCCGTCGCAGCCCGGCAACGCGTGGTCGCGGTGATCCACACGCCGGGCAGCGAGTCGTCGAGCTCGATGTCGATGGACACATGGTCAAGCGGGATCGGGTGGCATAGCGGGATCAGCTCCGCCGTGCGCTTAGCGGCCATGATGCCGGCCAGTCTCGCGGTGGTAAGCACGTCACCCTTCGCACCCGCACCTCTGCGCACCACGCCGACCGTCGAGGGATCGTGAAAGTGCACCGCCGCCTCGGCTGTCGCAGAGCGGGCGCTCAGCTCCTTCGCCCCGATATCGACCATACGCACGCTGCCGTCGGAAGCGACGTGACTGAGCTCAGACATGGGTGCCGACCGCACCGCGGGCGTCGACCCAGCGGGCCCCGGCCGCTGTGTGCTCGCGCTTCCAGATGGGCACGTCCGCTTTCACGGCCTCGACCACCTCACTGCATGCGTCGAGTGCCGCGGCGCGGTGCGCCGAGGACGCGACGACGACGACGGCGACGTCGCCGACCGCCAGTGCCCCAACCCGGTGCACGAGGACGATGGTCGAAAGGCCATGGCGGGCGCAGGCGTCGCGCGCGATGGTGCGCATCGTGGAAAGCGCCATCGGCCCGTACGCCTCGTAGTCGAGGGCGTGGATCAGTGCGCCGTTGCTGTGGTTGCGCACCCTGCCGACGAAGCATGCGACCGCCCCGTCCTCGTCGCTGCCGGCGCTGTTCAGCAGTGCGCCGGCGTCGATTGGGGCGTCGGTCAGCGCCACGCTGACGACCTCGTCATCGGTGGAACCGCCACAGACCGGCGGCATGAACGCCAGCTCGTCGCCGGGCTGCACGACGTCGTCCCAGGAGCAGAACTCGAGGTTGCGTGCGCAGCGCAGCCCGATGCGGCTGGGCCGGCCGCCAGCACACTGTGCAGTCACGGACTCCCAGACGTCGCTCACCGTCCCGCCCGCCAGCCGGACGAGCACCTCTCTCCCCATCCGCTCCCGGAGTGAGCCGAAGAGGAGCACGCGGATGGCGCGATTCATCGTCGGCAACGAGGGGGCGGCCACTCGCGGTGGTTCGCTCATCCGCCGACGTACGACATCTCGACGCGACGCAGCGCCGGGTTGTGCTCGCCGCGCTGCTCCGAGTAGCGGTCGGTACGAGCCGTCCAGGTCTCGCGGAGAACCCGTTCCAGTTCGCCGTCGTCCCCGCTGCGGAGCGCGGAGCGGATATCCGTTCCGGTGCTGGCGAAGAGGCACGTATGCAGCCGGCCATCCGCGCTCACCCGCAGGCGGGTGCACGCTCCACAGAAGGGCTGCGTCACCGACGCGATGATGCCAACCTCGCCCGCGCCGTCAGCGAAAGGGTAGGTCTGCGCGACGTCGGCGGGATCGTCCCGTGTCGGCGGTTGCAGCGGATACCGCGCCGACACGCGAGCAACGATCTCTGCGACGGGCACGACGTCCGCGCGGGACCAGTCGTTGCTCTCGCCGACGTCCATGTACTCGATGAAGCGCAGCGTGTGGTGGTGCACACGGGCGAAATCCACGAGTGGCTCAACCGAGTCGTCGTTGACCCCTCGCCGGAGGACGGCGTTGAGCTTGATGGGCGCGAACCCGGCGTCCGTCGCCGCCCGGATTCCCCCCAGTACCGTCTCGATGCTAACGCCGCTGTCACTCATCCGCGCGTGCACCGCGGGGTCGAGGGTGTCGAGGCTGACGGTGAGGCGGTGCAGGCCGGCCTGCCTCAGCCGCGCCGCCCAGCGCCCGAGCAGGCTCCCGTTGGTTGTGAGCGCGAGGTCGGCGACACCGGTCGCCGCGAGCCCGCGGACGATCTCGTCGAGATCACTGCGCAGCAACGGCTCTCCGCCGGTGAGCCGGATCTTGCGCACGCCCAAGTGCACGAGCAGGGCCCCGAGGCGGACTATCTCGGCCGCAGTCAGCTTCTGCTCTCGCTGCAGGAACTGGTAACCTGGGCCGAACGAGGCACGCGGCATGCAGTAGGTGCAGCGGAAGTTGCAGCGATCGGTGACCGAGATCCGCACGTCACGCAGCGCCCGCGCGTATACGTCTCTGACCTCTGCCTGAGGATTCGCCGGCGCAGCTGTCAAAACGCGCTCTGTGGTCATGGCAGCTGCAGCGCCGTTGCCGGTGCGCCGGCCGGGAAAGCGCTGCGGCCCGCGGGCAGGACGAGCAGCGCCTCGGCGCTGCCGAGCCCGTGCATCATCGCCGACCCCTGGCCGCCACTGGAGCGCGCGACGAGGTCGCGCCCGCTGCTCTCGAGGCGCACGCGCAGGTACGTCTCCAGGTGAGCGGGCTTCTCGAACGGCTCGCCGAGGACGACCGGCAACGTCGGCGGCAGGAGCCGCTCTGCGCCCTGCAGCGCCAGGATCGCGGCGCGGGCGAAGAGCAGGAAGGTCACCGCGCTGCTGACTGGGTTACCCGGTAGCCCCACGAACGGCGTATCCCCGACGCGGCCGATGACCAGGGGCTTGCCGGGACGCATCGCCACCGTCCAGAGGTCGACCGAGCCGAGCTCGGCCACGCTGTCGCGGATGTGGTCGTGGGCACCCATGCTGACCCCAGCGCTGCTGACGACGAGGTCGGCAGCGTCGCGGGCGCCCTCCAGCGCGCGCACCACTGCGGCGCGATCGTCGCCCACCACGCCGAAAGGCATGGGCACTCCGCCCGCCTCCTGCACAGCCGCCGACAGCATGGCGCTGTTGACGTCGGTGACCTGGTGCGGCTGCGGCACCGTGCCTGGCTCGACGAGCTCGTCACCGCTGCTGAGCAGGGCCACCCGCGGCCGTCGAGACACGTGGACTCGCGCCAATCCCGCCGCGGCGCACACGCCGACGTCGACGCTGCGCAGCCGCCGGGCCGCCGCCATGACAACGGTGCCCGCGGTGACGTCCTCTCCGCGGCGGCGGATGTGGTCGCCCGGGGCTGCTCCGGCTGCGAACACCACGGCGCCACCCTCGCGCTCCGCCTGCTCGAAGGGGACGACCGCGTCGGCGCCGCGCGGGATCGGCGCGCCGGTGGCGATGACCGTGGCCGTGCCCGGCCGGTGTTCAGGCGCCTGGTGGCCGGCTCGGCTCTCCGTTCCCAGCGCCAGCCGCACGGGTGCTGTGGCCGTCGCGCCGGCGATCTCCGCCGAGACCAGCGCGTAGCCGTCCATGGCCGAGTTGTCGGTGCCCGGCAGGTCGGTCTGCGCGCGCACGTCGAGGGCCAGGACGCGGCCGAGCGCGGCGCCCAGCGTCACGTCCTCACCGGGCAGCCGGCGCAGACGCACCAGCAGCTTGGCGCGGGCGTCCTCAACGCTCACCGCTACGCTCGGGGGACGAGCGACGCTCACCATGGCGCCATCATCAGACCATGATGCGCGTGGACCGCGTCCCGGCGCCGGCACCACCACTGGCGGGGTTGATCCTGTGCGGCGGACGTAGCCGGCGGATGGGGTCGGACAAGGCGCTGCTCGTGGTCGATGGCGAGCGCCTCGTGGACCGCGCCGCACGCCGCCTGCGGATGGTCGCGGACCCCGTGCTGCTGGCGTGCGGGGCCCGGCCGCTCACGGTGTCCGGCTGCCGCTCGGTAACCGAGGCGGCCGCCGGCGGCCCGCTCGCCGGGATCGTCGCCGGGCTGCGCGCGTCACCACACAACCTCACCGCCGTCGTCGCGGTCGACATGCCGTGGCTGGACGCCGAGTTGCTTGCCAGCCTCGCCGCCACCTGGTCAAGGGGGGCCGACGCGCTGGTGCCGCTGAGCCTCAGCGGGTTGGAGCCGCTGCACGCCATGTACGCGCACTCGGCGCTGCCCGCCATGGAGGACGCGCTCGCCGAGGGCCGGCTCCAGCTGCGTGCCGTGCTCGAGCACCTCCGCGTGCGGACGGTCGACGTCGCCGCACTCCTCGGGAACGAGCGCGCCTCGCGCTTCGCCGTCAACCTCAACACCAGAGACGACCTGCTCACCCTGGGGGAGGCGCCGCCAGCATCCGCGTGACGGTCTCCTCGACCTCGGCGATGGCGGTCGCCTCATCGGCACCCGCGGCCACGCGTGCGGCGACATAGCGCCCCGCGACGTATGTGCACAGCGGTGCGTTGAACCGCTCGGTG
Source organism: Candidatus Dormiibacter sp. (assembly GCA_039935655.1). Lineage (GTDB taxonomy): Bacteria > Chloroflexota > Dormibacteria > Aeolococcales > Aeolococcaceae > Aeolococcus. The sequence goes on from JBDTJX010000020.1 coordinate 9,038, forward strand.
CCGTGCGCCACCTCGCGGGCGATGCGCAGTAGTGCCCCCACCGTCGAGGCGTCAACACCGTCGAGGCTGACGGCATCGTCGTCGGCCGCCGCGAGCTCCGCGACGAACTGTGTGACCCACTCGGTGGGATCCGTCATGGCCGCGGCGGATCGCCGGCATGCGCCGGCGTCTCAGCGTGCACCGGCGATGACGTCGCGGCGCCCCGGTGCGACACGCGACTGCGCAGCGCCATCGCCGCAACGCACACCAGTCCCACCCCCACGCCGATGGTGATGTTGCCGGCGATGGCCGAAACAGCCCCGATGACCAGCGCAACGGCGACGTCGACGCGACTGCGCAACTCACGGATCAGGGTCGCGTGCATCACCCCGACGTAGAGCAGCAGGCCCGCCAGGACGGCTGCCGGCAGGAATGCCAGCACAGCCGGGGCGCCGGCGCCGACCACCACCGCCAGGGTGATGAGCACGACGCCGTACGTCGCCGTCGCGACGCCGCTGCGCGCGCCCATGCGGACGTGCGCTGTGAGCCCTCCGGCACCGTGGCACATCGGCATCCCGCCGAGCGGTGATACGACGAGGTTCGCCAGCCCCATCGACAGTGCCAGCCGGCCCGGGGTGACGCGGCGGCCGCGGTCGCCGAAGTACGAGACCGCGGCCGACGACGTCGCCATCAGGCTGTTGCCGAGCGAGAGCGCGAGTTGGGGCACGGCCAACGTCCAGAGCGCGGTGAGGAAGACCGCCCCACTCGGCAGCGCCAGGGACAGCGGCTGGGGGCCGAGGGCGAGACCGCTCACGCGGTGGTGGCCGGCGACAATGCCAAGGAGCATTCCGCCGCCGAGCACCAGCAGCGGGATGCCCGGCAGCCGCCGCGATGCCGCCGCCGCGACCAGCAGGGCTATGGCCACTCCAAGTAGGGGCCCCTCGAGGCTGCCGACGAGGCTGAAGACGAACTGGTGCGGGCGGGTCATCAATTCCCACGCCGTTCTCACCAGGAGGATGCCGACCGCAAGCTGAATGCCACGTACGACAGCAGGGGTGAAAACGGGGCGGAGCCTGTCGGCAATGCCGGTGAGCGAGAGGGCGAGGAAGAGAGCGCCGATGAGCAGGCCGGCGGCAGCGATGCCGGACGCCCCGAGACCGGCGCTGATGGCGATGGCGCTGACCGCCTTCAGTGGTTGCACGGGGATTGGCAGCCGGTGCCACACCCCGGTCGCCACGTACAGCGCCCCGGCGCCGGCGAAGACGGCGGTGGCGTTGAGGTGGTTGACGGTGATCAGCGCGATCGCGAGCGGGATGAGCAGGGCCGAGTCGCCGAAGCCGCCGCCGACATCGCGGACCAGCGCCGCC
>JBDTJX010000021.1:0-9414 GCA_039935655.1 Candidatus Dormiibacter sp.
TACTTCGCCCTGAAAAACGGGTGCGCGTGAACGCGGACGGCCGGTCTCGATTCACGAGGCCCAAGAGTTCGTGGTTTCGCCGTTGAGTTTTCAGGCGAGAGCCACAAACTTGTCCAGGTTGTGGGCCAGGACCCCGAATCCCGTCCAGATCGTGGCTCCCGTGTGCCCTTTGAGGCGAGTTCTTCGGAGTCCGTACTCACGCTTCAGGCAACTGATGCGCCCTTCCCCACCAGCTCGCCAGCGATAGCGGCGGCGCCAATTCTGCGTCCGCTCCACGGGATCTGCCCGTCCTTTGCGCGGAATCACCTTGTCTCTGATGCCTCGAACCTCGAGTGCGTGGTCGCCCACCGCGTCACCGTAACCACGATCAGCCGCCACGCACCCGATGTTCATTCCGGTTGCCTGTGCGGCAGCCACCGCTGCTTCCAGCGTTTGGGCGTCAGCCGGGTTGCCCTTGTACACCTGGTGGGCGACGACGAATCCCTCGGGCGTGTCGGCAATCGACACCTTGTAGCCGAACTCCGTCAGCTTCTGGGGCTTGCCACGGCGGATCGGCCGAGCATCAGTGTCGCTCAAGGAGACCAACCGGTCGGGGATCACCGTCTCGCCCGCCAGGCGGCGAGTCGTCTGCGTAATCACCCGCTCGGCTGTGGCCATGGTGTCGGCGAGCAGTCTCACGATCGCCGCACCCTTGCGCGGATCCGTCCGCAGCGCCCGCTGGCAGTTGCGCAGCACCCGCGTGGCTTCTCGCAGCGTCGCCCGGCTCAGGTCGCGGAGCTCCCTGGTGCACTTGTCCACCGCGGCCCGGGAGCCCTGGCGCCCCAGCGCATGCGACACCCAGCGCACCACCTTGCCGGCCCGCCGGCGGCGATCGCGAAAAGGGGTCCGCTTCGCCAGCCCCGCCGCCTTGACCTTGCGGACCAGGTGCCCGATCTTGCTGATCGCGTGCGCACAGAGGCCAGAATCCGTTGGGTAGCGAACGTCGGCGTCCATCGCCGTCGTGTCCACGCGCAGACGCCGGCTGCGCAGCACCCGGCGCTCCACCGCAGTGCGCAGCAAGGTGGTGTTGAGCTCGTCGATGACCGCCGTCCCACAGCGCTTGGTCAGCTTGAGCACGGTCGTGGAGTGGGGCACTCGCTCATCGAGGCGGATCCGGCAAAAGCGGCGCCAGGACAAGGAATCCGCCACCTCCTTGACCAGGGTCTCGTAGCCCAGCGAGTAGCGATGCTTGAGGTACATGAGCCGCAGGTACGTCTCCATGGGGATGGTGGGACGTCCCATCGTGCACGCCAGCCGCTTCTTGAACGGCTCGAGGAAGCGCTCGTTATCGAGCAACTCGTCGATCGCGGTCAGCTCATCGGAGAGCACTCGGATCTCCGGCGGCAGGAACTCCTCCCACAGGGTGCCCTGGCCATCACGCAAGCGCAACATGATCGTCCTCGGAAACAGCGGATGCGTCCGGGCAATCGTATTAAATTCCGTCCCTCTCGGGCGTCCTTTCCACCGAGTTTTTCAGGGCGAAGTAGCTAACCGTGGCACCGAGGGAAAGCGCACCACCGTGGTGACCGTAGAATCGCCCGCGTGGACGTAGCTGTGGGCCGCGTGGGTCGGAGCGATTGAAAGCAGCCCACACCCTGCGCACGCGGTCTGCCTGGATCCTGCCCACCCTCCTTGTCGCAGCGTGGACTGTGTTCGCTGTCGCCTGGACCTGGAGCAATCCGCTCGGTTCCGCTCCTGACGAGGCCGACCATTACATCCGTGCCGTGGCGGCCGGCTACGGGAACACCACCGGCACGTCGGGTCCGCCGCAGACATCGAGCGCCCAGGACATCATCAGCGGACGCCGCTACTTCACCATCCCCGCGGGCATGGGCGCGCCTCCCCAGTTCGCCTGCGATGCGTTCAAGCCGAACATGGCGGCGGCGTGTGCCAACCAGCCGGGCAGCCCACCGCAGGGCACGATTGCGGCGAGCACCGCCGGGACGTACATGCCGACGGCGTACCTGTTGCCCGGTGTGGTCATGCGATTCGCGTCCGATCCCTACACAGCGCTACGACTCGGACGGTTGGCCAGCTCGCTGCTGTCCCTATCTCTTCTCGGGGTCGCAGCCGCGTTGCTGTGGTCGCGCGCCCGCTCCGCGTTCGCCCTGCTCGGCCTGGTCCTCGCGGTGACACCGATGCAGATCTTCCTGCTCACCGAGGTCGGCCCCAATGGTTTGGAGATCGCCGCGGCACTCTGCTTTGCCGCCGCCATCATTCGATTGGCGCGCCAAGAAGAGGTATCCGCCTGGCAGTGGCTCGGTTTCGCCTTCGCCGGCGTGCTCCTGGCGGCAACGCGGCCGCTGGGTCCGGAATGGATCGCCGGTGGCCTGGTCATGTTCGTGCTGCTCGCGGGCCCGACCGGTGTCCGACGCCTGTCGCGCAAGCGACCACTGGCCGCCGGCGGCGCGACCGGCGCCGTCATCGCCGCTGCTGCGCTGAACATCTGGTGGCAATCGCGCTATCCCGCCCTGTATCACGCCCACGTCAGCGCGGTGCTGACGTCGTTCTGGGACAACGTCAACCAGGTTCCCGCCTTCCTGCGCCAGATGATCGGAGTCTTCGGGTGGAAGGACACGGTGCTTCCTGAGCCGGTCTACTCAGCGTGGATGATCGCGGTCCTGGCCCTGGCCGTTGTTGCGCTCGTGGTCGGCACCAGGCGTGAGCGTCTGATCATCTGCGTGGCCGGGGTTGGCATCGTGCTGCTCAGCGGGGCGCTCTCGTCGTACCTCTCGCATGCGCTGGGCTACGGTGGCGCCGGCGAGGGTGTGCAGGGCCGCTACATGATGCCGATGGCGATCTGGTTCCCGCTGGTGTGCGGCGAGGTGGTGCATCTGCGCCGAGAAAGACTTGGTGCGCTCACCCCGCGACACCTTGTGTTGTACGTGGCGCTGATGGCCGCGCTCGTGCAACTCGACGCCTGGTACATCAACTCCCGTCGATATGCGGTCGGCGCCAACGGGCCCCTCAACTTCTTCGGGCATGCCGCCTGGCAACCACCCGCTGGATGGACCCTCTGGCTCCTGGTCGCGCTGGTCGGAACAGCCTTGCTTGCGCTCTTCGGCATCGCCGGGTTGGTGGCCGCCGGCGATCGGCTCGGCTCGCCGCCACAGCCACCAAACGCGGTCACGCCCGCGGCGTAGCCACGCGGCTGCCAACTACCGCGTCGGCGGGAGGCGGCAACCCGGACGCAGATGAGTCTCCACGAACAACCGGCGCCTCACTACGCAGCAGTGCGAGCTCCTCGGCAAGGATGCGCGTGCGCTCCTCGAGACGGGTGATCTGGCGGGAGAAATGAATGCTGATCAGGAAGAGGATGACCGTCGCCGCCAGGAAGATCGTCGCCGGCGGGTAGTAGATGCCGAGCCATTCAGAAACCGTGTCGACGGCGTTGGGGAAGGCGACCAGCGGGATGATGACAACGATCAGCGCGGTCCAGATCAGCAGGTAGCTCGGCCGCATCTCGCGGCGGCGCACCTGGCGAACGATCAGCAGCAGACAGATGAGCGTGATCGCCAGCACGACGATGCGGATTCGCGGGGTCATACCGCCCGCGCTCCGCGCCGCTGACGCAGGGACGCCATCGCCACAAGGACGACGAGCAGCCGCAGGTAATGGTAGACCAGCTTGAGGTTGCGGCTTGACGGCGAGCCGCCGGAGCGCTCGTGCATCACCACAGGTCTCTCCACGACGGTGAAGCCGGCATAGCAGGCCAGCAGGAGCGCCTCGACCGAGTCCATGTACTCGACCGGGTAGGTGTGCGCGAAGTAGACGAGCATCGGACGCGAAAATGCCCGGAACCCCGATGAGGTATCGCTGAAGTGACGCCCCGACAGGATCGACATGGCCAGCCTGAGGACATTCATCGCGCCGCCACGGATGAGCCCGGGCCGGTACGTCGGGTCCGTTGAAGCAAAGCGCGTCCCAACCACCAGGTCGGCTCCGCGGCCCACCTCCGCCAGAAGCGTGTCAAGCTCGGCGACATCATGCTGGCCGTCCGCGTCGAACTGGATGGCGCGGTCGTAGCCGTTGCGGACGGCGAAGCGGAAACCGGTGCGCAGCGCACCACCGATGCCAAGGTTGAACGGAAGACGCGCAAGCTGCACGCCGGCTGCGGTTGCAACCTCGCTGGTGCGGTCGGTCGACCCGTCGTCGACCACCAGCACGTCGAATTCCGGCGCACCGGTGCGCAGGGTCGCCAGGACCGCCGGCAGCGATTCTTCCTCGTTGAAGGCGGGGATGATGACCAGGGTGCGGATAGGCATTGTGTCAACCTCGGCGCAGGCGTCGGCCAATTCTAGGCGAGCCCGAAGAACGTGCCATCAGCGCTCACCGCAGCAGCAGTCGCAAGCACCGCCAGAGCAGCGCGCTTGCGGGGTCGACGGCACGGCCAACGGTGGGGCTCGACAGCTGCGTGGCAACCAGCCGACCGCACGCAGGTCGAAGCAGCTCACGGTCGCTGATCCCGCCACGAGCCGCAAGCTCGCGGCGTCGTTGGCGCAGGTGGCTGACGGTGCCAGGCCGCAACCAGTACAGGTACGACCGCCACTTCTCTGCGCTCCAGCCCTGCCGCAGCGCCACGGCCCACACCGCGGCCTCGACGGCGATGAGCGGAAGAGCCACAACGGCAAGAGACCGCGCGCGGTAGTGCGCGAGCAGCATCCAATGACGATTGCGTTCCAGGAAGTACCACTTGTGCGGGTTGCGGGAGAACTCATAGTGGTGCACTGCGTGGGCGGACCCGAGCAGGTGCAGCGTCCAATCGGCGCGTCGCAGGCGCATCCCCAGCTCCACGTCTTCGTGGTAGAGGAACAGCTCCTCCTCGAACAGACCGACGTCGTCCAGGGCCGCGATCCGCAGCATGACCGCTGCCCCGGTGAAGGCCGGGATGACGGCGCCGCCGGTGCGCCAGCGCCCGTCGTGCAGCCAGGGAAGGGTGGGGTCGCGCTCCGCCTGCGCGACGGTCAGCCCGTTACCGCCCGCTACGCTGAAGCCGAGGTAGTCCACGGGGTTTCCGAGGCTGTTGACCCGCCCGTCGGCGCGGAAGAGCGCCGGCTGAACAGCGGCCGCGTGCGGGTGATCGTCCAGGAAGGCCGCCAGCGCGGCCAGGGTGTGCTCGCCGACCGCCGCGTCCTGGTTGAGCAGCATCACCCACAGAGCCCCGGAGTCGCGAGCTGCGCGGATGCCGACGTTGCAACCGCCGGTGAAGCCGAGGTTGCGCGCCTGGCGGATCAGCCGGACCTCCGGGAACTCGGCGCGGACCAGTTCGCCGCTTCCGTCGGTCGACGCGTTGTCCACCACGATGACGGCCGTCTCTGGTGCATGGGAGCGGCACGACTGGAGCGCTCGGCTGAGATGCCCCACTCCCTGGTACGCGACGACGACGATCGCGCCCGACCCGGGGCGCGGGTCAGCGGCGGGCAAGCGACACCGCGGTGAACACGCCTCGACATCGTAGCCTCGGGGCGACATGCAGGCGGACGGGTAGACTCCACCCGTCGATGGCCTACGTCGACCTCAACACCGATCCGTATGGCGGGCATCGCCGCCTGCTCCGTCTCTGTGGCAAACCCAGGGTGGTGCTCGACGCCGGCGGCTCGTCGGGGTACGTCTCGACCGTGCTCGCCGCTGACGGCGCCAGGGTGATCGTGGTCGACGTCGACGAGGAGGCGGTTGCGCAGGCCGTGGCCGGCGGACGAGAGGCGTACCGCGTGGACCTGGCCGTCGAAGCGCCGCCCCTGGCGCCGGGCAGCGTCGACCTGCTCATCCTCGCCGACGTGCTCGAGCATCTCCCCGACCCGGCGGCGACGTTGCGTCGGCTGCGACCGCTGCTGGCCGATGGCGGCAGGCTGGTTGCCAGCGTGCCCAACGGCGCCAACTGGGCGCTTCGCCTGCAGCTGCTCGCCGGCCGCTGGCAGTACACCGACCGCGGGCTGCTCGATCGCACCCACCTGCGCAACTTCACCAGGCGCAGCTTCCACGAGTGCCTCGAAGAGGGCGGCTTCGACGTCGTCGAGGCCGACCTGACCTGCCCGGTGCCGGTGTTTCGCGGGGGGATGCTGAGCGCTTTCGCCTACAGCGTCGGCCGGCTGAGGCCCGGTCTGTTCGCCTACCAGCACCTGGCGTTAGCGCTGCCGCGGGACAACTAGCCGGCGACGCGCCCTCGCAGGGTTGCCACACCATCGCCTGACAGGTCGTCGAGCCCTGCCCTGCGCCAGGTGATGGCCAGGATGATCGATGCCAGCGGCCGGCGGATGTCCTCGCCGTGAACCACCACCGGTCCCCTTATGTGGCGGGAGTGTAGCGCCGCGCCGAGGCGGGGGCCGGGCGCCGTACGGCGCCCGCAGCAGGACTTGCGCCGTATAGTCCGGCGCGACGGCGCAGGCACAAATGGGGAGTCCTTTGACGATGACAGCGGAGAACATCAAGACCTCGATCACTGGCTGGTGCAACGACAGGACCGGCCTTCAGCTGGTCGAGGATCGCGCTGAGTCGGGCGCCGATTTCGCGCTCGCCCTCCGCTCCAGCTCGCGTGGCTCCGCCTCGGTGCCCGTCGACGTCCGGCTCGACCAGGGCGACGACCGTGTCGTGGTGAGCTCGAGCTCGGCGTCCGGCGCGGACGCCAAAGCGGTGGAGAGCGTGTTGGCGGCGAGGCCGGCGCTGGTCCGCGGCGAGTCGTCCGGCGGCAACACCGTGGTGAGCGCGTCCGTTTACACCGACGGTTTCAACAAACAGCTCTTCATCGGCGCGGTCGAGGAGGTGGCCAAGACTCGGTCGCTTATCGACGCGCTCACCGGCGCGACCGCTGCCCGCGAAGCCGCCACGCCGGCCGAAACGGCGGCGGTCAGCGACCCCTTTGTCGCGCAGCCCCGCTACTCGCCGGAGCCGAGCCAGTCGCCGGCCTGGTCGCCGGCCGCGGTGCCCTCGCAGACCGAGCAACCAGCTGCCTCGAACCTGCCGGCGCCGAGCTTTTCCAGCCCGTCGCCCGCCGGCGGCTATTCGCCGCTGTCCGGCCAGCCTGCGCAGCAGCAGGCCCAGCCGGCGTCCGCAGCGTTCGCGCCCACCCACACCGTGCCGCCACAGGGCATGCAGGCATGGGCAGCGCCCGATCCCGCGGGGGCGGTGGTCGCCACGCTCGGCGGCGGCCTCCCCATCCAGGTGACCGAGGTGCGTGGAGCATGGGCAAACATCGTCTGCTCCAACGGCTGGACCGGCTGGGTCGACGGGCGCATCATCGGCGTCGCCCGCTAGCCGCGCGCCCGCTGGGCTGACCACGCCATGGAGCTGACCGACGCCGTCTACGAGGCCGCGGCCGACGGCGTGGCGACGATCACGCTCAATCGCCCCGAGCAACGCAACCCGCTGGGCCCGCAGATGCTGCGCGACCTGACCAGTGCGTTGCACGCCGCCCGCGACGACCCGGCGGTGCGCGCCGTGGTGCTCACCGGCGCCGGCGACAAGGCCTTCTGTGCCGGCGCCGACCTCTCGAGCTTCGCGGCCGACGCCGGTGAGGTCGACCGCCACGACGGTCGCGGGCTCTTCGTCGACCTGTTCCTCGCCTGCGAGCGGCTCGGCAAGCCGCTGGTCGGCTGCATCAACGGCCACGCGCTCGCCGGCGGGTTCGGCCTGGCCCTGTGCTGCGACCTGCTGGTGGCCTCGGACCGGGCGACCTTCGGCACGCCGGAGATCAAGGTCGGGGTCTGGCCGATGATGATCATGTCGATCGTCACCCGCAACCTCGGTCGCAAGCGCGCCATGGAACTGTTCATGACCGGCGAGCGCATCGACGCGGCGACCGCCCTGCAGTGGGGAGTCATCAACCGCGTGGCGCCGCCCGACGAGGTCCGCGAGCGCGCCCATGCGTGGGCCGTCGAGCTCGCCGGCTGGAGCCCGCTGATCATGCGCCTCGGCCGCGATGCCTTCTACGCCATCGACTCGCTCGATTACGAAGCTGCGCTCCGCTACCTGCAGGCGCAGTTGACGGTGTTGTCGATGAGCGACGACTTCCGCGAGGGCGTCACCGCCTTCCTCGAGAAACGCGCACCCCAATTCCGCGGTCGCTGATGCCCGGGGACGTCAGCCTCGACGACCTGGCCGCTGACCTCGACTCCCGGCGCACCCGGGCCCGGGCAATGGGCGGCGACGAGGCGATCGCCAAACAGCACGGCCGCAACAAGCTCACTGCGCGCGAGCGCATCGACCTCCTTTTCGACGCCGGCACCTTCACGGAGTTCGGGCTGCTGGCCCATCAGCATTCCCTGCACACAGCGCAGAGCGACCCGGACCGCACCCCCGCCGACGGCGTCATCGCCGGCGACGGCCTCATTGACGGCCGGCGCGTGTACTGCGCGGCCTATGACTTCACCGTGATGGCGGGATCGATGGGCATGATCGGTGAGCAGAAGGTGGCCCGGCTTCGCGCCAAGGCGTTGCTCAACCGCCTGCCGATGGTGTGGCTGCTCGACTCCGCCGGCGCGCGCATCCAGGAGGCGGCGGGAAGCACCTTCGCCGGCAGCGGCGCGCTCTTCTACGAGCAGGTGCAGATGAGCGGGGTGGTGCCAATGGTGGCGGCGATGCTCGGCCCCTGCGCTGCCGGCACCGCGTACATCCCGGGACTCGCCGATTTCGTGCCGATGGTCAAGGACACCAGCAGCATGTCGCTCGGCGGCGCGCGGCTGGTCAGGGCGGCCACCGGCGAGGAGACCACCGACCACGACATGGGTGGCAGCCAGGTGCACTGTTACGTCAGCGGCGTCGGCGACGTCGAGGTGGCCGATGACCGCGAGTGCATCAGCACCGTTCGCGAATTCCTCTCCTTCTTTCCGTCGCACAACCGCGAGCCGCCGCCGCGCCGCGCCGCCGAGGACCCGCGCGACCGTCGCATCGAGGACCTCGCCAAGCTGGTGCCGACCTCGCCGCGAGCCGCGTACGACATGCGCAAGGTGGTCAGGTGGCTGGCGGACGACGGCCACGTCTTCGAGGTCAAACCAACGTTTGCGAGGAACATCATCACCGCCCTGGCACGCTTTGACGGTCGCAGCTGCGGGATCGTGGCCAGCCAGCCGATGCACAAGGGCGGCGGGCTCGACAACGACGCAGCCGACAAGGCCGCACGGTTCATCACGCTCTGTGACGCGTTCAACGTGCCGCTGCTCTTCCTCCAGGACGTTCCCGGCTTCATCGTCGGCACCGAGGTCGAGAGGCAGGGCATCATCCGCCACGGCGCCAAGATGCTCTACGCGGTCAGCGAAGCCACCGTGCCCAAGGTGACGGTGGTGCTGCGCAAGGCGTACGGCGCCGGCTACTACGTGATGTGCGGGCGTGGCTACCAGCCTGACACGATCGTGGCCTGGCCCGGCGCTGAGATCTCGGTGA
>JBDTJX010000022.1:0-2875 GCA_039935655.1 Candidatus Dormiibacter sp.
ACCGGACGTCCGTGGTCGAGGAAGGCCGAGCCAATCCCGGTGCCGAGGGTGATGCCGACGCAGCGGGCGGCTCCTGCCGCGACCCCCTGGAGCCATTCGCCGATCGCGAAAGCGTCCGCGTCATTGAGGAAGGTGAGGCCACCGGCCAAACGCGGGAGCTGGGCGTGGAGACGGGACCCGACATCGATATTGAGCAGGGCGTCGAACTTGCCGACACCATCGAACAAGCCGATCCCGCTGCGGTAGTCGAACGGACCGGGAATGGCAATCGCCCACGGGGCGTCCGGCGGAGCGTCGACCGCGGTCATGGCGGCAGCGAAGCCTTGGAGAAGCTCCTCCGCGGACGCGGATGCGTCGAGGACACCTCGTCGTGCCGGCCCGGGCATCCATTGATCGGCGCGCTGCGTGACCAGAGCCGCGGTGAGGTGGGTGCCGCCGACCTCCAACACCCCGACAGGGCTTCGAGCTGCGGTCTCGACGGGCGCGGTCATCGCACCTGCGCCTTCACCACCCGCACCCGCTCGCAGCCGCACGCCGCGACGGTGTAGGCGCCCACGGCGGCCGGGACAACCGCCGTCTCTGCGTAGGCGAGAAGCACTCGCCTGCCCGCAGCGGTAACGATGGCGACTCCGGCGCCTTCGACCACGGTGAGCACCTGGAATCGGCCCGCGGTGTCGTCGTCCATCTGGGAGTCGGGCTCCAGCTCGAGGCGCCGGACATCGAAGAACATCTCGGCGAGGTCGGCGAGCACGTCCTCGCGCCAGCCCGGCCCTGACCGAATAGGGCGAAGGACCGCGACCAGATCGGCCGCCACCTGGTTGCCCCGCCGTTCGCGGTCGAGGTTTCGGAAGGCGAGCTCGACGTGCACCGGTCGCTGCCGGCCTGCCTCGTCGCGGCGGAGCCAGTCGTAGAAGCGCAACGAATACAGGTAAGGAGTGGCGCTCACCTCGAGGACGACGTTGCCGACTCCGCTGCCGTGCGGGGTTCCAGCTGGGACGAGATAGAGCTGGTGGGCCACCGCCGGGAAGGTTTGGATGTGCCGGCGGATGTCGAAGGGCTCGCCCGCCTGCTCGGCCCGCGCTGCCTCAGCGTGGAAGGCATCGATGTCGGCGTCGTCGCGCAAGCCGAGGAAGATGTGGCCGCCGTTGCCGGCGATCATCACGTAGTAGCTCTCGTGCTGGGTGTACGGCCAGCCGAAGATCTCGCGCATGAAGTCTGCCTGGGGGTGGCAGTGCACAGAGAGGTCGCCACCGTCGACGGTGTCCAGGTAGTCGAATCGGATCGGAAATGAGGTCCCGAAGCGGTCGTGCACCTCTTCGCCGAGCAGCTCGGTCGGGCACAACGACACCAACAGCTGAAAGGGGACCTCGACGGTGAGGTCGGCCCGGTCGCCGATGAGTACGCCGCTCTCTGGAGCAATCAGTTCGTACCCCACAGCGGTGTTCGGCTGGTCGGTGCCGACGCCCAGCTGGCGTTGTCCCCAATGACCGCCCCAGGGAGTGGTGTTGAAGATGGGGCGAGTGCGGAACGGTTGATGAACCAACGCCGCGGCCGTCGCCGCCAACGTGCGCGCCTCCAGTGCGCTCGGCCGGCGGCCGTCCTGGCCGTCGATCCAGAGCGACACGGCGGGGGCAATCGTCTCGCGGTGGCGGTCCAGGATCGGCCAATCGACGTAGAACAACCGCCGCGTCGTCGACTTGTCGGACACGTCCCGCTGGCCGAGGTTGCGGGCGCTGCCAGTCGCCACGGCCGCCTCGGCACATCGCTTGGGCTGGTCGAAGTACCACAGCAGGTCATGGTCGGAGAGCGCTGCTCCGGGGCCGAAGATGACCGTCACACTGGGGCCACTCGGCTCGGCTTGGACGGGTTGTTCGAACAGGTCCTCGAGGACCACGCTCGCCAGGCTCTCGAACTCAGGGTCGTCGGCGAGCTCGGTCGAGCTGGTCAGTGCAACGATCGTTGTCCATGACGCCATGCCGTGGCGAGCGTCAAGGGTCTCGACGATGACGCCATGCTCGCCCAACAGGCGTTGTACTTGATCGACCAGCTCGTCCCAGGGCGCGATCTCCGGTCCGTCGACGGCGAGCACGCGGACACGTGTCGCTAGCTCCGCAAGCGCGGTCCATCCGCTGAGCACCGCGCCCTCCACTGGCGCATAGCGCGGGCACGGGTCGTATCCCCGTGGCGAGAACCCACTGACGGCGCCGGTCGGAGACGGGCTGGGTGATCGGTGAGCGAGCAGCCGCTCGGCCGCGCTCGTGCCTGCGCCTCCACGTGTCACCGGGACGACCGCTCGAGGCTCATCCGGATGCGCATGGCTCGACCGCTCCGCGGGGCTGGATCTCGGGGACCGCGCTGGCTCGTCATCGACTGATATGTACCGGCCGCCCCGACGCACGTATCAGTCGGCTTGGCTGTGGCCAGCACCACCACATCTCGAGATGATCGATTTCGGAGTCCAAGGATGGCGCGCGGATGACCACCACGGGCACGGCGGAGCAACCACCGGCGGAGGGGGTGCTCGCCGCTCTGGATTCCCAGGCCACCGGCTCCTTCTACTGGTATCTGGCGCTGCTTGCCTGCGTCGGCGGGTTCCTGTTCGGGTACGACACCTCCAACATCGGTTCTGCCCTGCCCTTCATCCCCTACCAGCTCTCTGACTTCGCGGTGGGCTACCTGGTGGCCGGTGCGTCGCTGGGGGCTGCGGTGGGAGCGCTGGCGGCCGGGCCTCTGACTGACCGCTTTGGACGGAAGTCCCTGCTGATCATCGACGTCGTCATCTATGCCGTCGGAGCCATCCTGTCGGCGGTGGCCCTGAACGCCGACATGCTCCTCGCTGCCCGTACCATCATCGGGCTCGCGATCGGCGCGGATT
>JBDTJX010000023.1:0-23554 GCA_039935655.1 Candidatus Dormiibacter sp.
ACGCCGGCCAGATGCACCAGCTCCTCGACTACCTCGGTGAGGACACGGTGCTGCAGTTCGGCGGCGGGACCATCGGGCATCCCATGGGAATCGCCGCCGGCGCCACCGCCAACCGTGTGGCGCTCGAGGTGATGGTGCAGGCGCGCAACGAGGGCCGTGACTACGTCAACGAGGGCCCCGACATCCTCAAGGCCGCCGCCAAGTGGAGCCCGGAGCTGCGCGCAGCTCTCGACGTCTGGGGCGAGATCAGCTTCAACTACGAGTCGACGGACACGCCCGACGTGCTTTCAACCGTCACGCCGACCTGAGAGGAACCCACGACATGCGCATCACCCAAGGCACGTTCTCCTACCTCCGCGACCTGACCGACGAGCAGATCACCGCGCAGGTGCGCTACTGCCTCGACAACAGCTGGCCCCTCTCCGTCGAGTTCACCGACGACCCTCACCCGCGCAATTTCCTGTGGGAGATGTGGGAGTTGCCGATGTTCGACATGGTCGATCCCTCGGCAATCCTCTATGAGATCAATCGCTGCCGCGAGGCGCACCCCGACCACTACATCCGGCTGAATGCCTACGACCGCACCCTGGGACGGCAGACCACGGCTTTGAGCTTCATCGTCAACCGACCCCAGCATGAGCCCGGCTTCCGCCTCGAGCGCCAGGAAGCGGCGGACCGCCAGGTTCGGTACACGCTCCACGCCTACGCGATCGACCGGCCGGAAGGCGAGCGATACAGCAGTTGATGGCAACAGTCGGGCGGCGGCAATTCGGCATGAGCGGCGAAGCCGCTGATGATGACACTGGTCCGTCGGCTGCGCAGCCGCCCGAGGAGGTGAACGCGCCGGTGTGGGACGCTGCGTCAGAGGTCGACATGGGCGCGCAGCTTGCGGAGGGGCGCATCGCCGAAGTGCTCGACGCGCTCTCGCGCGACCTCGTCGCGCTGGAACCGGTCAAGACGCGGATCCACGAGATCGCCTCGCTGCTTGTCATCGATCGACTCCGTCACGGCTTCGGGCTGGATTCCGAACGCCCGTCGCTGCACATGTGCTTCACCGGCGGTCCCGGCACCGGCAAGACCACCGTCGCGATGCGCATGGCGGAGATCCTCAACCGTCTTGGCTACCTCGCCAAAGGACACCTGGTCACGGTCACCCGCGACGACCTCGTCGGCCAGTACATCGGCCACACCGCGCCGAAGACGCGCGACGTGCTCAAGCGCGCCATGGGAGGTCTGCTGTTCATTGACGAGGCCTACTACCTGTACAAGCAGGATAACGAGCGCGACTACGGGGCGGAGTCGATCGAGATCCTTCTCCAGGTGATGGAGAACCAGCGCAGCGACATCGTCGTCGTCCTCGCCGGCTACAGGGATCGGATGGACCAGTTCTTCGAGAGCAACCCCGGGATGCAGTCGCGCATCGCCCACCACATCGACTTTCCCGACTACACCGTGGACGAGCTGATGGCCATCGCCGACAGGATGCTGGAGAAGCAACGCTACAACCTCGCCGACGATGCCACCAAGGCATTCCGCGAGCTGCTGGAGAAGCGCATGAGCATGCCGCGCTTCGCCAACGCCCGCAGCGTGCGCAACGCCCTGGAGCGGTGCCGCCTGCGTCAGGCAGATCGCCTGGTATCGGCCGGTGGCACTGTCAGCCGCGATGACCTGATGCGCATCGAGGCAGCCGATGTGCGCAAGAGTCGGCACCTCTCCGAGACGAAGTCCGGCGCGGCATGATGTCCGAGAAGCTGATGGAGATCAACCGCGCCTCATGGACCAGCCGCACGACCACGCAGCGTCCGGTGATGCTCACCATCGCGGGCGACAGCGCGGCGGGGAAGACGACACTGACCAAGGGGCTTGTCGAGGCCCTCGGCGCTGACAATGTCACGGCGGTCTGCGCAGACGACTACCACCGCTTCGACCGCGAGGAGAGACGCCACCTGCCCTTCACGCCTCTGAACCCGGCGTGCAACTACATCGAGATCATGGAGCAGCACCTCCAACTTCTTGCGGCCGGACAGCCCGTCCTCAAGCCCAAGTACCACCATGGCAGCGGCACCTTCGGGCGCCCGGAGTTCGTCGAGGCTCGACGCTTCATCATCGTCGAGGGGCTGCTGCCGCTGCACACCAAGCTGGCGCAGGCGTGCGCCGACGTGTCGGTGTTCATGGACCCACCCGAGCCCATCCGGCATGCATGGAAGATCGCACGCGACTCGACCAAGCGCGGTTACACGCGCGACCAGGTTATCGCCGAGCTCGCCCGGCGTGAGGCGGAGTCAGTCGAGTTCATTCGACCGCAACGTGCGTCCGCCGACATCGTTGTGCGCTTTGGGCCTCTGCACGAGCCTGTCGACGGCGTTTGGCCGCATTCGCACGATGACTCCGACGGAGAAACGTTGAGCGCCACCCTGCTGCTGCGGCCCACCGTGTCCCATCCTGACCTGACCACGGTCCTGACCGAGGCCAACCGCAGAGCCATCCACCTGAAGCTCATCCGTGATGACGACGGCAAGCCGGTCGACGCCCTTCATGTTCATGGCCACGCACCGCGGGACTTGAGCCGTGAAGTTGAGGACGCCATGTGGGCGGGCCTTGGGCTGGGCGATGACGCGACGATGCCGCCCGGCGTGGGCGCAATCGATGGGGTCCGCAGCGAACCGCTGGCGGTCACGCAGCTCATACTCGTCTACCACCTTCTCCAGCTCGCCGCCCAGCGCTGACGCCGCAGTCAGGTGGCTCCCCCGAACAGAGCGGGCGTTGGCTCGTTCGGCATGCGCGACACTCTTTACTAGGGCGGCAGCGACCGAGCGTACGCCACGCCACGGCTGACCCATTTCTCGAGCTGAGGCTTGGTGCGTACACCGTCCGCATCGACCCGCAGCCAGCCGGCCATCTCGCGTCCGCGCATGACAGCCACCTGTGCGTGTGGCCGGCGTGCGAGGTCGTCGGTCTCGGCGGGGTCAACACGCAACAGCAGTCCGCCCTGACCACTGGCGCTCACCGCCATGTTTCCGTTGATCAGGAACGCCAGGCCGCCGAACATGCGCTTCTCCGTCACTCCCCGTTCCGCGTTCACAAGCCCGCGCACGCGGTCAGCCAGCGCCTCGTCGTAGGCCATGCCCTGCCCTCCAGTCCTGGCCGCGTTAGACATCGCGGTCAACCGTTTTGCTCAGCCTGGATCAGGCCGGAGACGGCGCCGCCGCCCGCTGCACATGTTGCATCACCTCGGGCCAGCGCCCCTTGTCGAAGAGCAGGTACGACGACCTGATCTTGCCGTCCGCGAAGGTCAGCCACTCGGCGGAGACCACGGCCCCAACCGGCGTGCGGGTGACGAAGTCGTAGAGCACGCATGCCTGGTCGCCATCCGCGATGACGCTGCGGATGTCGTTGCGCTCGATGATCGGCTTGAGATTGTCGAAGGCAGCGAGGAACGCGCCGGCGCCCTCATGGCGTCCGCCGCCGGCGATCTCGAAGGTGGCATCAGGGTGTAGCAGCCCGGCAACCTCGTCCCATCGTCCATCTCCCACGGCGCGGATGTACGCGGTCGCGACGGTTGCGGCTTCGGTCATGGCGACTCCTTCCCGGTGACAACTGATCGGCGGATCGATTGTGGAGCGCTTTGGTGTATTAGGGAAGCGTTGGCGAAGCCGGCCGATTCCGCGGAGAACGACTGACCGACACCTGGTGTCGGTTGGGGCCACGAGGGCGCCGACAAACCCCGGCTCGCGTGCGCGTCGTGGCTCGGAGCCGTGGGGGATCCGGCCATTGATTGCTGTGGCCGCTCCGTAACCGAGGTCAGCGGGCGCAGGTGGGGCGCGCAGGGCGCTGGCGCTCAGGTCGCCTCTGCCACTGGGCTAGCCGTTTCGTCAGTGACAGCCTGGCCGCGAGTCAGCAGCAGCGCCACCGCGAGAACCAGCACGACCCCGGCACTGGTGCCCAGCTCCAAAAGCGATTGAGTCAGCGGGATCTGTCCACTACCTGTTCCTCCAGATGCCAGTGTCAGACGCGTCGAGACGGCGAGGATGTCTCTGACGGCGGCAATGATCCCGATGACGAGAAATGGACGGAACGGAAATCCCCAGCCTTCCAGGTGGGTGAGAACCGTTCGCAGGATGTCGACGAGGATGATGACGACCAGAACGCCATCGACAGCGCTGACCAGCGTTTCGGGATAGCCCCCAACGTTACCGAGGAAGTCGATAAAGCTGCGTATCAACACGACCACCGCGAGAACGATCAGCACGACCGCGACCCCGTACTGGACGAGGTCGATGAACAGGCGCAATGGCGTGCCGCGTCGAATCTCCGCCCACGACCACAGCGCCGGGCCGCCAGTAGCGCCGTGGTCAGGTGTCCTGTCCGGGCTCGTCTGAGTTGGCGGGTGGGGCATCGAGAACACCTCCAGCCGGACTCTACCCGCTACCGGCCTGCCCGGCCCGCGATCGTCGAGCAGGCGGGAGGATGCGCGGGTAACCCTGACCGTCGGCTTCTGCAACCATCGTCCAAAGTTGACTGTCGCGGTCGGGATTCCGTAGAATCCGATACGGTTATGGAGGGTGTGCGACCGCTGAGGCTCACTCGGCGTCTCTGGCTGGACTGGGGGCGCTGTCGCGCCAACCTGTCCGGCTGTTGCGACTGATCGACTGTCGCTGAGGCGCCGAGGCGCTTCTCCGACACCGACAGCCGGCCGCGGAGTTCCTCGCTCCGGCGGCCCTGACAGCAGCAACAACCAAAGGAGTAAGAACCATGGCATTTCAACTTGGCGACACCGCACCGGACTTCGAGGCCGAGACAACCCAGGGCCCCATCAAGTTCCACGATTGGCTCGGCGATTCCTGGGGAGTCCTGTTCTCGCATCCCAGGAACTTCACGCCGGTCTGCACCACGGAGCTCGGCTACCTGGCGAGCATCGAGCCCGAGTTCGAGCGACGGGGTGTCAAGATCATGGGGCTGTCCGTTGACCCCGTCGGCAACCACGAGAAGTGGGCCGACGACATCGAGGAGACGCAGGGCGCCCGGCCCGGGTACCCGATCATCGGCGACTCCGAGTTCAACGTGTCGAAGCTCTACGGCATGCTGCCGGCGAGCACCTCGGGGGACCCGACGACGCGCACGCCGGCCGACAACCAGACGGTTCGAAACGTGTTCGTGATCGGCCCCGACAAGAAGGTCAAGCTCATCCTCATCTACCCGATGACGACGGGGCGGAACTTCGACGAGGTGCTCCGCGTGATCGACTCACTGCAGCTGACGGCAAAGCACCGGGTCGCGACGCCCGCGAACTGGAAGCAGGGCGACGACGTGATCATCGCAGGGTCGGTGTCGAATGACGAGGCGGAGCAGATCTTCCCCGGCTACAAGGCCCCCAAGCCGTACCTGAGGATCACATCGCAACCCCGTTAGCAGGGCGGCGACGAGGCAGGCTCTATCCGGCGAGGCCGTCGGGATGGACGAGTCGTAACCTCGATCGGCCAGGCCATATTCAGAGCGATCGTCCGACGGGCTGGGCAGCGTCCACGAGCCCGTCGCCGACCTGCATGCCGCGCGTCAGGGAAGCCGGGCCGCCGCCAGCGCTGCCGCGATCGTGAGAGGCGCGAGGACCATGCCGACCGCTGAGTAGCGCATCGCGGAAGGGCGAGCACCGACGGAGCGTGCCGCCTGCCACCACAGTAGTGCGGAGAGGGAGCCGGTGACCGCGAGGTTGGGACCGATGTTGAGGCCGAACAGCAGGCTGCGGGCGTGGAGCGGCATCCTCGAGCCGAGGAGGACCGCCGCTGGAAGGTTGTTGACCAACACCGACGCCACGGCTCCGATGGCGGCAGTCTCGACGCTCCCCGCGGTCGCCATGAGCTGACCGGGAAAGCTCCACACGCGAGCAACTGCGCCCAGGGAGACGGCCACCATGAAGATTCCGGCAAGGGTGAAGAAGTCAACCTGATCCCGGAGGCGCGTTACGACGATGTGGCCCTGCCGGAGACGAACGGCGACGAGTGCGGCGCCGACCCCGAGGACAGGAAGAGCTGAATCCGTGACGACGAGGATGAGGACGGCGGCGGCGCCGATGCCGAGGACGCTGAGGAACTGTGGGCGGGGCGCTTCCGGGTCAGCGGTAACAGCAGCGGACTGCCCGGTCCTGAAGGCAAAGGCCACAACCACGATGGTCACCGCCACTGCGGCGAGCCACGGGGCGGCCATGCGGCTCAGGAAGGTCGAGCCGCTGCTGTGCTCAGTTGAGAGGATGAGCAGGTTGGTCAGGTTGCTGCCCGGCAGGAGCAGTGACGCCGCGTTGGACATGAAGACGCATCCGTACAGAAAGCGCAGTTCGCCGGCACCTCGTCGGCGCGCCAGGTGCACCAGCACCGGGGTTAGGAAGGCCACCGACGTATCCAGGTTCAGCAAGACGGTAACGCTCGCCACCAGCAGCATGGCGGCGACATAGAGCGGCACACTCCCGCCAGGAAGCCGAGCGAGCAAACCGGCGGCCCTGATGAAGAGCCCGTCCTCGTTGGCGACGACCCCGATCAAGAGCAGGCCGGTGACCAGCACGAAAGGTGACCAGGTGTGAACCGCCGCGTCGCCGAGGGCAGCGGGGGCCGGGACGGCCGCAGCCATAGCCGCGACCGCTCCGACCACGAGGAACGTTGTCCGAAGTCTCACCCGCTAATCCTGACCGGCGGTCTCCCGGGCTGTTCGGCCCTCAGCAGATGCGCGGGAGTGGATCGCCAATCAGCATGTCGACGACGCGGGTGCCGCCAAATCCTGTTCGGATGAACACCATGCCCTCGGGTTCCGCCCGGACCTCACCGATGATTGCTGCCTCCAGTCCCTCAGGCCTGGAGCGCATCACGGCCAGCGCTCGTTCAGCGTCCTCTGCGGCTACCATGGCGACCAACTTGCCCTCGTTCGCGATGTAGAGGGGGTCGATCCCGAGGATCTCCGACACGCCGCGAACCACATCGTGGACGGGCAGCGCATCCTCGTCGATGGCCACTGCCAAACCCGCCTGCTGGGCGATCTCGTTGAGAACCGTGGCCACCCCACCGCGGGTGGCGTCGCGCATGAAGCGCACGTCGATCCCCTCATCAAGCAGCGCGCTGGTGAGACCGTTGAGCGCCATCGTGTCGCTCGCCAAGGTGTCCGCCTCGAGGTCCACGTCGCCACGCGCCAGCATCACTGTGGCCCCGTGGTTGCCCATTGCCCCGCTGAGAAGCACTGCGTCACCGGGAACGATGCGGTCGATGCCCAGACGGTCGGGCTGAGCAATGACGCCGATGCCCGTGGTTGTGATGAAGAGCTGGTCCGCCTTCCCGCGGGGGACGACCTTGGTGTCGCCGGTTACCACGCTGACCCCCGCTGCGTCAGCGGCACGACGCATCGATTGAACGACGCGCCGGAGCACGCTCACTTCGAGACCCTCCTCGAGGATGAACGCCGCTGATATCGCCAGCGGCGTTGCTCCCCCCACGGCAAGGTCGTTGACCGTGCCGTTGACGGCCAGCTCGCCGATGTCGCCGCCCGGGAAGAAGAGCGGACTCACCACGAAGCTGTCCGTTGTCATCGCCAACCTCGCGCCGTCGAGGCCGGGCACGCGCAGCACGGCCTGGTCGCCGAGCTGGGCCAGAACGGGGTTGTCGAGGATGTCGGCGAAGACTGCAGCCGTGAGGGTGTGGCTGGCTTTGCCGCCGGCGCCGTGGCTCATGGTGATCGCGGTCTCGCGCAGCATCGGCCTGCGCTTACGGATCTCTGCGATGCGCTCGAGAACGCGCTGCTCTGGATCGGCGATGCGTGCCGCGGCCGCGCGCACCGCGGCTCCGCTTCCGGGTGCTGCGGCGGAGGTCTCGTTCATCCTGCTGCACGTACTGGGATCGGGGTGAGCTCATCGGCATCGGCGAGCACGCGCTCGCGATCGCGCGCGCGCGAGTACCGGCCGAAGTTGTAATACGCGGCGCAGGCGCCTTCAGACGACACCATGCACGTTCCAATTGGCGTCTCCGGGGTGCACGCGGTGCCGAACACCTTGCATTCCCATGGCTTGAGGACGCCCTTGAGCACCTCGCCACACTGGCAAGACTTCGGGTCGGCGACGCGGATACCAGGCACGGTGAAGACGCGCTCAGCGTCGAAGTCCGCGAAGTCGTCGTTGAGCTCGAGCGCGCTCTGGCTGATGAAGCCCAGTCCACGCCACTCGAAGTGCGGGCGCAGCTTGAAAACGCGGGCGAGGACGTCCAAGGCCTTCGGATTGCCGTCATCGTGCACCACGCGGGTGTACTGGTTTTCCACCTCACAGCGGCCCTCGAGCACCTGCCGGATCACCATGTGCACGCCCTGGAGGATGTCGAGCGGCTCGAAGCCGACAACCACCACCGGCTTGTTGTACGTCCGGGTGACGAACTCGTAGGGCCGCACCCCGACGACCGTTGACACGTGGCCCGGGCCGAGGAAGCCGTCCAGCCGCAGGTCTGGCGAGTCGAGGATCGCCTTCATCGGCGGGATGATCGTCACGTGGTTGCAGAACACGAAGAAGTTGCGCACGCCCTCGGCCTTGGCGCGCAGCAGAGTCAGCGCTGTCGACGGCGCGGTGGTCTCGAAGCCGATCGCGTAGAACACCACCTGCTTGTCGGGGTTCTCGCGAGCGATCTTCAGTGCATCCAGCGGCGAGTACACCATGCGAACGTCGGCGCCGGCCGCCTTGGCGTCGAGCAGGCTGCCGCTGCTCCCCGGCACGCGCATGAGGTCGCCGAAACACGTGAAGATGATGTCGTGGTCGCGCGCCAGGGCGATGCCATCGTCGAGGCGCCCCATGGGGATGACGCACACCGGGCAGCCCGGGCCGTGAACGAGCTCGACGTTGCTGGGCAGCAGGTCCTCGATGCCGTACTTGAAGATGGTGTGGGTGTGCCCGCCGCAGACCTCCATGACCTTCCAGTGTTTGTCGCCCGCCTCACTGGCGATCCGCGCCGCCAGCGTGCGCGCGAGGTCGGCGTCGCGAAACTCGTCGGCGAACTTCATATCTCTCTCACCTGCTTGCGGTAGTCGGGGCCGACCAATTCCAGCTCCATCGCCTCCGACTCGCGGATCTGCTCCAACTCGTCGGTATACGCCGGCCCCATCTCCTCGAGGATGCGCAGCGTCTCGTTGGCTTCGGCCTCGCTGATGGCGCTGAGCGCGAAGCCGACGTGGACCAGCACGTAGTCACCCGGCTCGGCGGCATCCTCACCGACGAGCAGAGAGGTGTTGACCTGGCGCCGCACGCCGCCGAGCTCCACCTTGCCGTAGTTGCGATCGGCATCGACGTATTCGACCAGCTTGGCTGGAATCGCTAGGCACATACCCGGACCTCCATGAGATGTTGCTGCACCAGCTCGAAGAGGAGGTGGTACAGCGTCGTCTGCACCTCCTGGATGCGGTGGACGCTTGTCGATGGGACGGTGAAGAGGTGATCGAGGGTGCCGTCGGCGCGCATCCGCCCACCGTCGTGCCCGACGACGCCGACGGTGAGCATCCGCAGCCGCCTGCCCTCACGGACGGCGCGCACCAGGTTCTCTGAGTTGCCGCTGGTGGAGATGGCCAGGAGCACGTCACCGGGACGTCCCAGCGCAAGCAGCTGGCGCACGAACACGTCGTCGTAGCTGACGTCGTTGCCGATTGCTGTCACCACGGCGACGTCGGCGGTGAGGCAGAGCGCGGCGATCGGGGGGCGCGACCGGGCCGGGTGGAGTAGCTCGGCCACGATGTCGGCCGCGGACGTCGCGCTGCCGCCGTTGCCGCAGGCGAGCACGCGACCGCCGGCGGCCACCGCGTCGGAAATACCGCGAGCACAGGCCGCCATCTCCTCGGCTGCGGCATCGAACATCTGAACTCGTAGGGCGTTGCTCTCGGCGGACTTCTGCAACGGGGCGCGGGCGAGCTCGGTGACCACGGACGCGTCCACCGAGGGCTGCTCGGTGAGCATGGGATACAGCAGCTGCGAGAACGGGTCGTCGTGCTTGGTCATCGCGTCATCTCCAGCGTTCCCCGTTGCAGCGCGACGCCGCCGTGCGCGAGTAGGTGCTCGCCCGCCACGACGCTGTCGAGCAGGTCGATGGACACTTCGCACGGGATCCCATCGCGCGTCGCCCGGGCGATGGCGCCGTCGGCGCCAACCGCGGTCACAACCACCTCGACCAGCTGGTCGGAGCAGGTGATGCACACCTCGTCGTGGCACACGTTCTCACTCACGGGCGTGCCTTGGCGATACCGCGGTGGTTGAGGACGATGTGCGTCAGCTCCCAGAGCATGTGGTAGGTGGCGAGGTGCAGCTCCTGAGCCACCAGCGGGTCCTCATTTTCGACATGGAACGTATACGTCGCGGGTGCGGCGGGAGCACGCTCGCCGGTGCTGAGACCGATGGTCAGCATCTCACTGTCCAGCGCAGTGCGCAGGCCGCGCAGCGAAGGACCATCGTCCGGAGACCTGAGAAACGCCAGGGCGATGTCGCCGCGCCGGCCAAGGACGCGCAGCTGGTGCGCGTACACGGCAAGGGGATCCGGGCCTTCAAGGATCCCGGTGACAGTGCTGACATCGTTGGTGAGCGACAGCGCGGGCAGCGCGCGGCAACCGGGCAGCACCGGGTGGACATACTCGACGGAGTTGTGCTGCGCGTCGGTGGCGCCGGCGCCGGAGCCGAACACCAGTAGCGTGGCGCCGATGAAGAACCGGTCGGCCATCTCGGCGGCGCACTGAGCCAGGTCCTGCGCCACCGCGGCGAAGTACGCCTCGCCGGCGGCGCACCGCGCCGCCACCCCCTCGCGCAGGAACGCCACGTCGGCGGCCGTCGCAGCTCCGGTGCCCTTCATCACCGCGATCATGCCCATCCCGGCACACCGGCGGCGGCCCGGGAAGCCGCGACATACGCCTGCCCGAGGCTGACGCCCCCGTCATTGGCGGGGACGAGACGGTTGGTGTAGACGTCAAGCGAGCGTTCGCGGAGCAGGGCCGACGTCCGCGCCAGCAACAGCGCGTTCTGGAAGACGCCCCCGCTGAGCGCCACCCGTCGGACCCCGGTCGCGTCGGCGAGGTCCGCGCAGGCAGAGGCCACGGCAGCTGCGAGGCTCTCGTGGAACGCAGCGGCGAGCTCCGCCGCCCCTCTGCCGGCGCGGCGCTGCTCGACCAGCGTCGCCACCAGGGCCGGTGTGTCGAGAACCAGCGGCGCGCCGGCGTGGTGCACCGGGATGGGCGTCACGTCGGCTGCGGTCCGCGCCAGCGCCTCCAGCCGCATCGCAGCGCAGGCCTCGAAGCTCGAGCTGTGCGCTACTCCGAGCAGGCTGGCGACCGCGTCGAAGAGCCGACCGGCACTGGTGCTCACCGGCGCCGCAAGGGCACCGCCCGCGGCGGCGACACGCCCGACGAGCCGCCATTGCCGCTCATCAGGGGCGCCCTCGGTCGACGCGAACCACGCAGGGAGCTGCCCATCGTCGAGGCCTGTCGCGCGCAGGTATGCGATCGCCATGCGCCAGCCCTCACGCGCACACCGATCGCCACCCGGCTGAACCACTGAGCCGATGTGACCGACCCGCTGGTAGCCGATCTCGTCGCTGAGCAGGAACTCGCCGCCCCAGATCGTGCCGTCATCGCCCAAGCCGGTACCGTCGAAGGCAACGCCGATGACCCTTCCGCGCAACCCATGCTCAGCCATGACGCTGGCGACGTGCGCGTGATGATGCTGGACGCGCTCTGGCTGCGCCCCGTCGTGCCACCAGCGTTCGGCGATGTGTGTCGACGCGTAATCGGGGTGCAGGTCGGCGGCGACAGTATGCGGTGCGGCGCGGAACAGCCGCAGGTAGGTGGTGAGCGCTTCGTCGTGGTGGCGCAAGCTCTGCGGATGGTCGAGATCGCCGATGTGCGGCCCCACGAACGCCCGGCCATCCCGCAGGATGCAGAACGTGTTCTTGAAGTGTGCCCCCATTGCCACCACCGGGGGCACCGACGCCTCGACATCGACGTCGACGGGGAGGGGGCAGTACCCACGCGCGCGACGCACGAGATGCGTGCGACCGTCCAGGACGCGGACCACAGAATCGTCATAGCGCGCGTAGATGTCGCGGTCATGCAGAAGGAACGCATCGGCGATTCCGCCGAGCCGCTCGAGTGCCTCGTCGTTGTCCTTGGCGATGGGCTCATCGCTGACATTGCCGCTCGTCATCACCAGGGCCTCGCCGACCAGGTCGAGCATGACGTGGTGCAGCGGGGTGCTCGGCAACATCACCCCGATCTCGTCGAGCCCAGGTACGATGGAGGCGGCGATAGTGTCGCGGGGGGCATCCGGACGCAGGCGCAACAACACGATCGGCCGCGCGCTGCTGGTCAGCGCCGCGGCCTCCCCCGCGTCGACCATCGCAATCGCCCGCACCGCGTCGATGCTCGCCGCCATCACCGCAAAGGGCTTGTCCGGGCGATGCTTGCGGTCGCGCAACCGGCGCACCGCATCCTCATCGCCCGCGAGCACCGCCAACTGGAACCCGCCAAGGCCCTTGACCGCGACGATGGAGCCAGCCCGCAGCGCTTCGGCGCAAGCGGCAATGCCGTCGTCCATCTGCTCAACCCCCGAGCGATCTGTCAGCCAGACGCGCGGGCCGCAGTCGGCACAGGCGTTGGGCTGGGCGTGAAAGCGTCGGTTCGATGGGTCGGCGTATTCGGCCGAGCAGGCCGGGCACATGTCGAAATGGCGCATCGTCGTCAGGACGCGGTCGTACGGGATGTCCTCGATGATGGTGAAACGCGGCCCGCAGTTCGTGCAGTTGGTGAATGGGTAGCGGTGGCGCCGATCGGATGGGTCGAACACCTCGGCGAGGCAGTCCGCGCACGTGGCCGCGTCGGGCGAGATGGGCTGGTACGCGCCCTCGACCGCGCTGCTCTCAAGGATGACAAAGCCGTCCGCGCCGCGCGGTGCCAGCGAGGCCACGCTCACGCCCTCGATGCGTGACAGCGGCGGAGCGAGCGCGACCAGATCTCTACCGAACCGGTCAAGGCGCGAGCTTGTCCCCTCCACCTCGACAACCACGGCTCCCGACGTGTTGCGCACCGACCCTACGAGCTGGTGGCGCTGCGCCAGCGTCCACACGAACGGGCGGAAGCCAACCCCCTGCACAACGCCGCGCACGGTGTAGCGTCGGCACTCGGACGCGCCGATGTCGATCGGCGGCGCGCCCGAGGCTCGCGCGCTCGTCGCGATGGCCGTCACCAGCTCACCCTTCTCCAAGCGTCCCGCTACATGCTCCGGATGCGCAGGTACCGCTTCAGGTCCTTGCCGCTGACTACCGCCGCTCCGGCAACTGCCACCACCACCAGCAGAAGCATCTTCTTCATCACGTCACCTCCGTTACCTGACCGTTGTTCCAGTCACAACCACGCCGGGTGAACCGGCGGGTCGCTGGGCTCATGGGAATGCTGGTGCGGGGGTTCGACCACCTCCGTGTCGACGCGGCGCAACACCTCAGGGTTCGGGCCGCCAACCTCCACCTCATCGACCAGGACACGCGCACCGTTCAACGGACGCACCTCGAGCGCCGCATCCGCAGCAGCGGTGCCGGCAGCGATCACCTCGAAGCTGAACGACAGCGACTCGACGCTGACTGCCTGCCGCTCGCCGACAGAGACCGCGACGCGCAGCACGGGACGATCACCCGCGATCTCCAGCGCGGTGTCCAGGATTGCCTGGGCCAGGCCCATCTCATGCATGGCAGATCACATCGAGCGAATCCGCATATACCTGCGCAGGTCGCCCATCGACAGGAGCAGACCCAGCACGATCAGGACCCCGATGGCGATGAGGAGCCATGCCCACCATGTCATCTCGCAACCTCCCGTTCCCACTGATCCGGTGCGGCGGCTGCCGCAGGGACTGCGAAGGCGTCCAGCGAGTCGCGCACGATGCGCTCGACGGTGATCACCGCATGCGGCACGGCATCCGCGACCACCTGGCTCAACTCCATCTGACCGATGTTCTGCGGACCGAAGGTCTCCGGTTCGCAGCCGACCAGGAGAACCCGCCCCATGGTGCCACCCATGGTCCGCACCAGATGAAACACCGCGGCAGGGGTCATCAGGTGTCCCTGGAACGCGCCCTGGCCATGGTCGGGGTCGGCGCTCACGTCGGGCACGCTGGCGTCTGAGTCGGCCTCGATGACGTACACCGTTCCGGCCAGGTCGCCGCGCTGTGTGGCGTCGATGAGGACGACGGTCTCGTAGCCCTCGAGGATCTCGTACGCGAGGTCGTAGCCACGGATCCCGTAGTCGCCAACCTTGACGTCCTGGCAGGTCAGGGACCCGCTGCGCAGCAGCTCCTGGGCGACGGCCACGCCGAAACCGTCGTCGCCGAGAAAGATGTTGCCGATACCGGCGACGAGCACACGCGCGGTCATTGCCCCTCCCTCGGCGACGCGGGGGTCCCTTCCGTGCGGCCCAGCGGCTCCACGTCGTTGAGGGTGAAGAAGAACCGGTGGCCCGGCTGGCGGAGCATGCCGAGGTCGGCGCCGGGGTCGTCGTCCACGGTCACCGCCACATAGACAACATCCTCGTAGTCCTGCTCGATCGACTCGATGGTGGCAGTGCGACCGCGCAAGAGGATGTCGAGCGCGTCGGCGCTGCCCTTCGGCACCAGACGCACCTGGTCACCGATGTGCAGCGTGCCACTCCCCCATCGCACGCTCTGGCGCGCCGGCCGATCGGCGAACGGGTCGTCGCCAAGGGCCGCCCAAGGGTTGTGCTCGCTCATCGCTGTTCCCCGGTCCGCGGAGCCGGCGACCGCAGCGTCCCGTGCATGCGCATGAAGTCGTCCTGGGTGAGCGCCTCGGTGCGGTCGAGGATGGCGCGCGCCCTCTCGTCCGCTGCCCGCATCTCCGACTTCTCCTCGTCGGTGAGGGTGAGGATGCGCAGCGAGAGGATCTCGTCGATCTCCGTTGAATCGAACAGCTCGCCCGCCGACTCGGGAGCCACCTGCGGGTGGTCTTCGAGGATGATCGGCGACGCAAGGACCGTGTCGTCGCAGCCGTCGGCGTCGACGAGGATGGGCCACAGACCGGTGTTGACGCACAAGGCTGCCGGCTCGATTGCGTCCGGCGGCGGGTCGGCGAGCGAAAGCCAGGTGCCGTCCTCGGCACCGAGCACGACGTGCGTGGAGAGCAGCGAATGCTGCTGCGCGGTGCCGCGGCTGGCCACCGCATCCGCGGTCACCGGCGTGACGTTGGTGATCGAGACCCGCACCCGGGCGATGTCGTCGGTGGCGCGCTGGGCAGAGATGTCCACCGCCACGGTGAGGGGTTGATGCCCGCGGAGCAGCGCGCCGGCGACCAAGCCGTCCTGTCCGCGCAACCACTCGATCTCCTCACCGGCGTCGACGTGCAGGGTCAGAGCGCGCGGGCCGGCAAGCAAGGACGACAGCACACACGCGCCCGCCTCGAGCCGGCGTTCAGCTGCCTCCTCCCAGGTGCGGTGGATACGTCCGTCGAGCTCGAAGGCGTCGACGCGCTGCAGGCTCGCCGTGCCGTCCGCCGGCGGCTCGGACGACGGGCTCGTCATGCGCGCCGCGGTGCGCGTGACCACGTGGAGGAAGCGCACGGTCACCTCAACGGTCGCGTTGTCGCCGCCGCGGAGCAGGCACTCGGTGGTTGCTGCCCACGGCTCGGCGCCGCCGACCGCGTCGCTGTACTCTCGCGGATACACACCGCCGAAGGTCCAGCGCACCTGGTTCTTCACCGAGCTGGGCCGGTACGGGTAGAGGATGTACCCCTCGTACAGGGTGGCGGCGACGATGCGGTCGACGACGTCGCGGTTCACCTCGCTGCCTCGCTGGCCGCTTTCTCGAGCAGCTCGTCGACGACGGTCTCCCACGTGGGGACGCCTCGCCTCGCCTTGTACCTGTAGAGCTTCTCGAACACGTCACGGCGAAGACACAGCCAGGCGCCGTCTGGGTAGTGACGCTCGATGAGCTGGTGCCACACCAGTACCGGCAGGCGGAAGCGCGCCTCTTTGGTCCACGAGATCCGCTCAGTCATCAATGCCCCGTCCGCATCGCGATAGAAGACAGTGCCGCTGAACTGGAATGTCAGCGGCACCTCACCGTCCTCGAGCGCGAAGAAGTACTTGGTGGGTGCGAGGCTGAGGTCGAAGCTGGTGGCCACCGCAAGTTTTACCGTCGTCACTCCTTCGAATCCCGGCACAACCATGGCGGCGTGTGTCCAGAGCATCGTCTTCAGGGACGTGCCCCAACGCTCTGGTGTGCCGAAGAGGTCGAGCAGCGCCTCCTTCTCATTCGCGACGTAGGGACGGCGCACGGCCTCGATCATGATCTGGCAACTCAGCGCGACGGTGTCGATGGCGCGGCCGTCGACCTCCTCGATCCGCAGCACGAACTCCAGAAGGGGGGTCAGGGAACCATCCACGGGGGCGACGGACTCGACGGCGAACTCCAGGTCAGGCACGAACCAGCCCCTGAGCCGGCTTGGGCCGGGCGGCGCCACGCAACTCGTCGAAGAAACCGCCAACGCGCTGCCAGACCTCGGTGCCGCCCGACAACCCTCGCCAGTGCACCCGGAGCAGCCCGACGAGCTCGTAGCAGCGATCGATGGGAGCCATGAAGTAGTCACGGCCGTCACCGACCCGGTTGATGAGCAGCGCCTCGACGTCGGGCACCAACGACGACAGTGCCGGGTTGGCCTCAACCAGTTCTGACCAACCCTCGAGAGTGAGCAGTGACTCGGTCGCTCCCGCCGGGCTCGGGTAGTAGGCATGCAGGTCGCCGGACGGGGCGTTGGTGAGCAGGAAGGCCATGTTGACTGGGATGGCCAGGGAGTCCCACATGGAGTCGGTCATGGTGAAGTCGGTGAGCGACCAGAGGCGGCGCGACACTCGGCGGAAGCGCTTCTGTGCCTCGACCGGGAAGAGCAGCGCGCACGGTGTGCAGCTGCACAACAACTGGCGCTCCACGGGCTCGAGCAGGTGCTCATGGTGCGGGTGCGGCGCGAGGCCCGCCGCGCACAGCTCGCAGCGTTCCGCCGGCTCGCGCTCCTTCACGAACCGCCGGAGAGACTCCAGCGCCGGCTCAGCCTGCTGGCCCACCTTCGTTCACCGCGACCCGGTGGCCGCGCCTGCCCTCGGGGAAGCCATCTGCAGCGGAACCAGGCACTCGATGGTGGGGGGCCCGGGCGGCGGCGGGCTCAAGCCCTCCACCTCGATACCCGCGATCTCCGGCGCAGCCTCGTACAGCGCCTTCTCAACCGCGGCCTTCATGGTGAGCTCGGACGACGGGCATCCCTCGCAGCTGCCTGTGAGGCGGAGGCGGACCACGTCGTCCTCAATGCCGAGCAGCTCGACGTCGCCTTTGTGGCCGTGCATGATCGGGCGCACCGACTCCAAGGCCTGCTCGACTCGGTCGGCGAGCGAGATCGGATGCAGGTCGTGCACCAGCAGCACGCTGCGCACCAGCTCGTCCGCGGCGAACTCCGCGAACAGCGATGCGCCGCCATCCGGCTGCTCGGCGACCGCGTCCAACATGCGGTGCAGGGCGTAACCGTGCAGCTCGAGCACAGCGCCGATCAACTCCTCGACACGTGCACGCGTCGCTGGGTCGGGGAGCTCGCCCAGCTCCCCGACCAGCTCATCGATGCGTGCCATCCGCCCCGCGAACTCTCCGTCAGAGCCGCGGGACGGCGGGCTGTACGCTGCGGCTGTCAGTGGGTGCCACCAAAGTTGGGCGAGTGGCTGCGCTCCAGCACCTTGCCATCACCGAGGTACATGTGCACCCCGCACGGCAGACAGGGGTCGAAGCTCCGCACCGCTCGCATGATGTCGATGCCCTTGAAGTTGTCCGGGCCGTTCTCCTCGAAGATCGGCGTGTTCTGCACGGAGTCTTCGTACGGCCCGGGGGTGCCGAAGCTGTCACGCGGCGTGGCGTTCCACGGCGTCGGCGGGTACGGGTGGTAGTTGGCGATCTTGCCTTCGCGAATGACCACGTGGTGCGAGAGCACGCCGCGAACCGCCTCGTGGAAACCACAGCCGATCGCCTCGTCGGGCACCTCGAACGGGGTGAACGTGTCGGTGCGGCCGGCGTGCAGCTCCTCGAACGCCTTCTCGATGAAGTGCAGCGCTGCGGCGGCAGCGTACGCCTGGAAATAGGTGCGCGCGCGGTCACGCTCGATGGCGTTGCTCCACTTGGGCACATGCCACTCAAATTCGACTTCCGGCTTGCTTGCCGTCTTGGGCAGGTAGATCTTGGTGCTGTGCCCTGTCGCCTTGACGTAGCCCATATCGACAATTCCGGCCAGCGATGTGGCGAGCAGCCGCGCGAACGCCCCGCCGCCAGTGTCCATCGCGAGGTGCTCGCCCTGGTACAGCCAGCGCGGGCACATGACCCAGCTGTATTTGTCGTCGAAGTCGCGCTTCTGAGGCCGTGGCAGCGTCGTCTGGTTCCAGGGGTGCCGCTGATCGACGGGGTTTCCGAGTGGATCCCGGGTGACGAAGGTCTCTGAATTCGCCCAGTCGTCGTAGTACGAATGGCCAAGCAGGATGCGGATGTTGAGGTTGATGTCCACCAGGTCGGTGGTGACCAGCTTGCCGTCGACCACGCAGCCGGGGGTGACGAACATCGCCTTGCCCCATTCGCCCATGCGCCGATACGTGTAGTCGCACACCGCCGGGTCGTTAAACGAACCCCAGCAGACGGTGTCCATGCGCCGCCGGCCCACCTCCTCGTAGCCCGGGAGTGCCTCGTAAAAGAAGTCGAAGATGTCGTCATGCAGCGGCACGACCTTCTTCATGAACTCCACGTACCTCATCAACCGCACGAGGTAGTCGGTGAACAGCTGCACGGTGGGAACCGTGCCGACACCGCCCGGGTACAGCGTTGACGGATGGACGTGTCGTCCCTCCATCAGGCAGAACATCTCACGCGTGTATCGACTGACGTGCAGCGTCTCGCGGTAGAACTCGCCGGTGAACGGGTTGAGCGCTCGCATGATGTCGGCGATCGTCCGGTAGCCGTGGTCACCGGCATGCGGCGCGGGCGTGTTCTCCGCCTTGGCCAGAACGCTGGGATTGGTCTCCTTGACCATCTGCTCGCAGAAGTCGACCATGAGCAGGTTGTCCTGGAAGATGTTGTGGTCGAACATGTACTCGGCTGCCTCGCCGAGATTGACGATCCACTCCGCGATGGGCGGAGGCTTGATACCGAAGGCCATGTTCTGCGCGTAGGTGGCGCAGGTGGCGTGGTTGTCACCGCAGATGCCGCAGATCCGGCTGGTGATGAAGTGAGCGTCGCGCGGGTCCTTGCCCTTCATGAAGATGCTGTAGCCGCGGAAGATCGACGACGTGCTCCGACAGTCGGCGACGACGCGATTGGCGAAGTCGATCTTGGTGAAGATGCCGAGGCTGCCGACGATGCGCGTGATCGGGTCCCACGAGACCTCGGTGAGGGTTCCGGATTTCGGGGTCCCCCCCTTCTGCATGACAGTGGCCATCGCTGTTTCTCCTAGCGGGTACGCGGCACGTAGCCGGTGGTGAGTTCAGGACGGTTGTGGCGCCACTTCGGCTCCTTGTTCACGGTGGTGTTGGTGATGCCGCGGAGCCTGCGAATTGCCTTGCCGTATACACCGACAACGCTGCTGGAGAGCTTTCCGCCCGGCGGTTCATCCATGAACGGCATGAACTTGTCCGGGAATCCGGGCATGGTGCAGCCGATGCAGATGCCACCGACGTTGGGGCAGCCGCCGATGCCGGCCATCCAGCCCCGCTTGGGCACGTTGCAGTTGACCACCGGACCCCAGCAGCCGAGCTTGACCAGGCACAACGGCGAGCCGTAGACCTTGGCGAATTCGCCCTGCTCGTAGTACGAACCCCGGTCGCAGCCGTCGTGGACGGTGGCGCCGAACAACCACGTGGGTCGCAGCTGATCGTCGAGCGGGATCACGGGGGCGAGCCCGGACACCTGGTAGAGGAGGTACAGCACCACCTCCATGAAGTTGTCGGGCTGCACCGGACAGCCGGGGACGTTGATGATCGGCAGGCCGCCAGCCGACTTGAAGTCCCAACCCAGGTAGTCGGCCAGGCCCATGGCACCGGTCGGGTTGCCCTGCATGGCGTGGATGCCACCATAGGTGGCGCAGGTGCCAATAGCCACGACCGCCACCGCCTTAGGGGCGAGTCTGTCGATCCACGCGTTGGTCGTGATCGGCTGCCCCGTGGCCGGGTCGGTGCCTACGGCGGCCCAGTACCCGCCGTTGTTGGCGTTGAGCTTCTCGTTGGGGATGGAGCCTTCGACCACGAGGACGAACGGGTCGAGGTCGCCACGGGCGGCGGCGAACCACGGCTTGAGGAAGTCGTCGCCGTTGTCGAACGCGAGCACCGGGTTGTAGAGGTGGACGGTGGGAAGGCCAGGGATCGCTCCCAGGAGCACGTCCTCGATGCTCGGCTGCGTGGCCGCCGTGATGGAGACGGAATCCCCATCGCAGCCAAGGCCGGCTGTTATCCACACGATGTGGACGTCTTTGACGGGAGGCTCCTTCTGCGTCTTCCGCCCGTACGGCGCTGCCTCGGTCACCATCGCGGGTCACCTCCCAGTCTGCGGTGGACACGTTATGACGGCGCGGAATCCCGCGCGAAGCCGCCACTGTAGGGACCCCTCGCGAGGCCGTCAATAAGTGCGGATACCACCTACGCGTGCGCAGCCAGCCAGATCATTGGGTTGCGTTTTTGCGTCCGCGGGTCCATCCTCACCTGAGCACCAGGTGCGCCACCGGACCCTCGTTCGCAATCGCATCCAGACGCCCCCGGGGTGCCCAAATTGCAGCCGTAAGAGCCGCCCCTGAGCTGGGAGGGAGGGACATCCGCCAGGCTGACCTGTCGAGTGAACACGCCGAAGCTGCTCGCCTTCCCGTCTACCCCAGGAACTACCTGCGTCCCTGTCTGCTTCTCCTGCTCGGCGAGGAGCCCACGTACGGGTATGAGCTGCGCGACAAGCTGACTCGGCTCTCGCTCGCACACTGTGACCCCGGCACCGTCTACCGCACGCTCAACGTCTTGGAGGATGACGGTTTGGTGCAGTCGACATGGGAGCGCTCAGCCGAGGGACGGCGACGCCGACGCTACGAGATCACACCCGCCGGCAGCCATCTCCTCGACGCCTGGGCGCGTGACCTCTGCGGGATGCGTGACACGATCGTCGACTTCATCGACCGGTACGAGGCCAATCACGGCGGCCAGGAGACCGTGCCGGGTCCCTCACACGGTCGCATCCCACGGGCCCGGGGAGCGGAGGCCTCGCGCGTACCCGAAGGCGCCCGACCGATCACCAACCGCAAGGCGTAGGCCGCAGCGGTCAAGGACGGTCGGCGGTCGGAGTCCGCTGGGACGCGATCAGCATGGTGATTCGGCCGCCTTGCAACGTATGCTCGGAGGCAGCGTGCCATGACCCAGAGGAGAGCCAATGGCTTCGCCGTCGCGCGACGGGGAATCCGTCGACGAGACCCCAAATCCCACGGGTCGCCTCGAACACGGGGCGCGTCGCGTTCAGAGCGTTACCTGCGGGCGGTGCGGTTGGCCCAGCGTGAGCGTGGCGCAGGAAGGCCTCCGCGTGCTGAGCTTCGTCTGTCACTGGTGCGGTAAGACGACGATCGGGGTCGTCGACCCCAGCATCAAACGCAATGTGATCTTCTGAGCCTTCCGGAGCCGCACCGAGCCTGGGCAGGGCCAGCCCGTTGGGTGCACCCATCATAAGACTGAGCTTATGAGTCATCAGAAAATGGAAGGTTGACATGCCCGTTCAGGCGCTTGCAGGGTCAAGCTACGGACCGCCTCGTTCTGAAACCAAACCGACGGAGAGCTATGGCATCTCGGGCACGCAATGGGCCGGCTGTCCGTTCGGTGCGCCCGCGGGTCGTCAGCGTCTCGCACACTGCGCTTCACGGCGTGGTGGCCAGTTGACCTTCGGCGAACCGGTCGAGGCGATTGCTGCAGCCGCAACCGCAGCCGACAACGCGTCGCATGACCTGTCGGGATTCAGCCGACGCTCTGGGAGGGCGGGCTACCGCTTCGTCGCACGGTGCCGCGCGTGCGGCGCCGAGGTCGCGATTGATCGGGTGTCGGGAAGGTGGGATTACCCCCCGGTCTCGCGGTGTCTGACACCATGACCGCATCCTCACCCCGAACCTGCCGGCCGATGATGGAGTTGGCCAGCGTCGCTCCTTTTCGGGACAGCGTCCGCCCCACTGCCACCGCCGCGTACGAGCACGAAGAGGAGGCCGCGCCCAACGCGGTCGCGATCATCACTTCACCGGGGCGGTCCTTGCCGAGCATCCGGGAGATCGTCTGCCTCGACACCAGCGCCTCGACGATGGCGGAGAGATAGGAAGCCCAGCCCCAACGGCCACAGCACCTGCCAAAACATCGCGAAGGCAAGGCTGAGCGCCTTGCCGATCTCTTGAAGAACGAACATGGTCAGCCGGAGAGGAATCGGCCGATGGCCGCCGTCAGCTCCCTGACCTTCGCGTCGCCGTCGCCGGCGCGCACGGGCAACACAGTGCTGCACGTGGTCGTCGAGGGGCGTGATCGCCACCTTGTCGAGGGCAGCCTTGACCGCATTGACCTGAGTGAGGATGTCGATGCAGTAGCGCTCGTTATCGACCATTCGACGGATACCGCGGACCTGGCCCCCGAGTCGACTCAGGCGCGCCTGGATACGCGGCTTGCTGTTGATGTAACCGGGTACCGACGCTGCGCCCGCCGTGCCTTGTCGACGCGGCATGGGTCGCCTCTCCGGTTGGATCGCGGTCAATTGCGGATGGTAGCGTACCCCCTGCGGGTATCGGTCACCTTGCCGGGGTGGAGGTGGCTAGCCGGCCTCAGTCAACTCGCAGTCCGGCGCGACCCACAAGGTTGTCGGCTTTGGAGCGGCGCCTTGATGAGGTCGCCCACCTCGGCACTCGTTGATTCCAGTGCGTCGAGGGACGTGGTCAGCGCGCGCAGGGCCGCGCGTGTGCGGCCCTTGATGGTGCCCAGCGGCAGCCCGGTCCGGGTGGCGATCTCAGTCTGCGAGTACCCCGCGTAGTAGGCGAGTTGGATCGCCTCTCGCTGGCCCGCCGGCAGGGCAGCGACGGCGGCAGCCACAGAGCGACCCTCGTCACGCTGCAGCACGTCCGCGACGACGTCCTCGGAACTGGCCAGGTAGGTGAGGTCGTCGAGCGACCGATGATCACGCGCCCGGCGTGAGGTGCCGCGCAACCGGTCGAGAGCGCGGTTACGCACGATCCGGCACAGCCAGGCCTGCATCGACCCCCGGCCGGCGTCATAGCGCTCCGCGTTCCGCCATATCGCGAGAAATGACTCCTGGACCACGTCCTCGGCAATCCCCCGGTCACGCACGATCCGATGCGCCAGCGTGAACGCGAGTCCGCCGAAGCGGTCGTATATGGCGGCGAATCTCTCCGTCGCATGGTCAATTCGCTCCGCCGCGGGTGATGTCGTCGGGACGGATCCCGCTGCGTTGCTGTTCAACATGGCGACAGTGTCGTCTGCACCCGGG
>JBDTJX010000024.1:0-20860 GCA_039935655.1 Candidatus Dormiibacter sp.
GCTCCCTGGGAGGCTGAAACCATTGCGATGGCGCTGCACAAGTCGAACGTCTACGTCGACATCTCCGGCTGGAAGGCCAAGTACCTGCCCGCCTCGTTCCTGCGCGAAGCCAGAGGCAGACTGCGAAACCAGGTCTGCTTCGGCAGCGACTACCCGATGTTCGACCCGCAAGAACATCTCAGGGACGTGAGATCGTTGGACCTCGGTGCTGACGTGAACGACGATCTGATGCACCACAACGCCCGGCGCTTTCTCGGCCTTCCGCACCGCGGTCCTGCGAAGGGTGAAGATCTTTCAGGATCTTCAGTGCTGTAACCCGAGGTTAGTTGTCAGTGATCGTCGAGTACAACGGGCTGCATCCAGCCATTGAGATCTGCTGCACGCCCCTATTGAATATCCAGCAGCGCTGAACGCCGGCGCATGGACCGATGTCGCCGTGGCCATCATCACCTCGCCCCCGCCATATGAGCTGTGTGATCGGCGTGATCGCCGGAGCGGTGCCGCAGGCGAATACCTCGGTTGAAGGTCCGGCGCGGACGCCGTCGCGCCACTCGTCGACTGCGACCTTGCGTTCGGCAGCCGCATGGCCCTGGCCTCTGGCAAGTGTGATCAGCGAGTGGCGGGTGACGCCTTCGAGGATCGTGCTGGTCTGGTGCGGGGTGACGACGGTGCGGTCGGGTGGCAGTCGGCGAGAGCACGGTCGCAGCGGGTGATGCGACCAGTGGTTAGTAGGCGGTTCTGGAGACCTGGAACACGCGGCACAGTGTCCTGACGGCGTGGTTGACCTTCTCCACCTCGATGAACCGATAGCGGCTCACCGGGTCTCCTTGATGCTCTCTATGTCGTGTCAAGCGCCACAACGCTCGGGGTGAGATGCTGCATCACGTGGTACACCTCGCGGACTACGTAGCGTTTGAGGCAGCGTATGATCTCGCGCTTTGATTTGCCTTCGGCCTGGCGCCGAGCGAGGTAGTCACGAGTTCGCTCGTCCGTTCGCATGCGAGTTAGAACGATCCGCCACAGGGCTGGGATGGGGCAACGCCGCAGAGAGCTGCGAAGGCGGCTTCTGATCTGATGCGCTGAGTGTTGTCCCAAGCGACGAGCAGGTTGCCTGCAACGTCGATCCCGACCCCGTTGACGTTTGGATTGGCTGCTGGTCATCGGCGCGTTGATTGCCATGCTCGGCGCCTGGCTGGCTCCCGACGCCGTGCGGTACGACTTAACTGAGGTGCTCACGAGCACGTGGGGGTTCCTCAGGCGCTGTTGGGCGATGCGGGTTGCGCAGCAAGGCTAGCAATCAGCGAGGACTGCGACGCCGTCGGCAGCGGCAACCCAGCGTCACGCGCGTAGCTGGCGAGGCTGGAGGCGCCCCCGATGATCTCGGTGCGATGGAGCAGATAACGACCGTTGAGCGACTGCGTGTCACCGTACATCGTGCTGACGGCATCGCGAAAACCTGCCTGTCGCAGGAGCTGGACCACGGCGCTGTTGAACCCGCCGTACGGGTACGCGAAGTCGAGGACCGGGTGGCCGAGCAACTGCTCGAGGGCGGCCTTACCGGTATCGATCTCCGTCTGTGCGTCAGCGAGCGAAACCCGGACGAGGTCGACGTGATGGACGGTGTGTGACCCGATCACCATGCCGGCCGCGTCCATGGCGACCACCTGCGCGGCGGTCATGTAGCCGGGTCGTCCGAGAAATCCACTGACCACGAAGTCTGTGGCCACGAAGCCGTACTGCGCCAGCACGGGTTCGGCCGATGTGGCAAAGTCGGCATACCCGTCGTCGAAGGTCAGGACGACGGGGTGGGACGGCAGCGCTGCCTTGCCGGCGAGCGCGGCCATGAGCGTGGCGAGTGTGATGGTGTGCGCCCCCTCGACCTGGAGCAGGGCCAGCTGCTGGGCGAACAGTCGCGGGGAGATCGACAACCGGAACCCGAGCTGGTCTTGCGATGTCGAGGCCATGGTGCGGATGTAGTGGTAGTAGAGGACGGGAACGTTGAGGTGCGGCCCTAGCGGAACCGAGACCGCGGCCGGCTGGGGCGCTCCTCGTTGAGGCGCGTCGACGGAAGACGGCCGGTCATGAGGCGGAGCCGCGGGGCCCGGATGCACTGCCAACGGACCACCGACGGCGATGTGCGGTGTGTGCAACCGGAGGTTGGCGGTGACCGCCGCCAACACGACCGCCAGCCCCACCGCGCACGCTCGCGCGGCGAACCCGGACGCCGGGCGACGGGGGCGGCGGCGAAGGCTTTGGGGTGTCATTCGGTCTGAAGCCAGCCGTTGTTGTGGCGATGGCGCTCGTTCAAGCATATGGCCACCCACAACGTTGTGCCCCTCAGCCGCGCAGGTCCAACGGCGCCCCCGCGAACTGCGCCGCCTGAGCCGCGGTCAAGGAGCCCCTGGCGACCAGCCGGACGAACACGTACGCGCGCCGTGTAAGCGCGGCCTGCAGGTTCTGGGTGGGATCGAGCTGGCTCGGCGCCTGGAGCAGCCCGGCCAGCAGCGCCGCCTGGCCCCAGCTGAGCAGCGCGGAGGCGACCCCAAAGTACCCCGACTGGCGGCTCCGATCCCGTAGTAGCCGTGACCGAAGTACGCCGCGTTCAAGTAGAGGTCGAGGATCGCCTGCTTGGTGTAGTGGCCCTCCAACTTGAGCGAGATCGCCACCTCGTCAACCCGGGTCCACACGCCGCTCGCCCCCGGCTCATAGATGGCGTGGGAGAGTTGCTGGTCGAGTGTGCTGCCCCCGGCGTCGGTGCCGGTGAGCCGTCCCCACTGGGCGCGGAGAACCCCGAGGGTGTCGACGCCGTGGTGCGAGTAGAAGCGCCCGTCCTCGGCGGCGAACTGTTCACCGCAGGCAGACGGGACTCGAGGCGCGGAGGATTGTCGGGGCGGATGGTCATCTGGGGAACCGCCGCGCCGTCTCCCCGCGTACCCGGGGCTCGTACGGTCATCCGAAGGCGGCGGGCAACGGCACCCCGCCCTCGACTGTCGAGGTACGCCGCGGCCTGCGCCAGGAGACGGCGAACTCCGCGCCTCCCTCCGGACGATTGGAGATGTCCCATCGCCAAAGTAGGAGTCGAAGGAGCGGTTCTCCTGCATGATCACCACCACGTGCTTGATGGTGTGTATACCGCCGCTTGGGGCGGCGGTCGCCGACGGCGTGGTCGACGCCCGGGTGAGTGAGCCAGCACAGGTGGTCGCGACCACCGCGACGCCGACCACGACGGCTGACCTCGCTGCCGCGCAGCGGGGCGGGCCGCGGAGTCAGCTGACGCGGCGGTACCGGATGTGGGTGGTCAGCGGTGAGTGAAGCACCTCGGCGGGCTCAAACCCGAAGGACTCAACCCCGTCGAAGATGCGCTCGCCCGAACCTAGCAGGACGGGCGCGATGTCGAGGGTGAGCTCGTCGATCACGCCGGCGGTCAAGGCCTGTCGGACGGTCGAGGCCCCACCGGCGATGTCCACGCCGTTGTCCCCGGCGGCCTCACACGCTGCGGAATACGCCGCCTCGAAGCCTTCGGTGACGAAGTGGAACGTCGGCCCCCCGTGCATCTGGATCGAATCATGGCGGTAATGGGTCAGCACGAAAACCGGCGCGTGATACGGCGGTTCGGGGCCCCACCAGCCAGACCAGTCTTCGTCCCAGTCCCCGCGGATCGGGCCGTACATGTTCCGCCCCATCACATACGCACCCCGCGGGCGCATGAGCCATTCATTCGCGATCCTGTCAGCTTCGTTGGCCCGCAGGTCGCCGATGTGCCAGCGGTGCAGCTCCGGTCCCCGCTTCCCCAAGGGGTCCGTCCGGCTCTGATCGGGCCCGGCGACGAAGCCGTCCAGTGAGATCGACATGTGGCAGGTGGTGTCCGACACAATGAGTTCCCCGGTGGTTGACGACTTGCAGCGAACGTCCGGACGATAGCAGCCAGTGGTAAACCGTAGGTGCTATACACGGCATGTGACGCCGAGGCTGGACCAACCAGCTCCGGCTGGGCGTGACCCGGTTTTAACGGACACGTTTGCTAGCCCGAACACGCTAGGGCGTTGCGGCTCGTAGTCTGCCGGACAAGGGATCCTGTAGCCTGGAACGCGACGCCGAATCCAACTGAAACCGTGTTGCATCATCAGGAATTGCAAGCCGTGCTGGAACCGCTCTTGGGTGGCATTGCTGCGTATTCCCGGAGGCCGACCGCGGGTTCAGGCTGGCAGGCGGGCTGTGCAGCTAAGCCTCGACGAGGATCACCAACGTCTCGGACTTGACGCCGTCGTATTCCATGGCGTCGGCCATCTCCTTGTTCTGCATCGCGGCCATGAGCTTGTCCATGTCGGCGACGTCCATCATGATCGCCACCCGGTTCGGCTTCTGCGGGTCAACGAACTTACGGATGTTGGTGACTCCGAGCGGCCCGAAGACCTCTTCGCGCTTCGGCGAAGCCAACCAGTGATCCTTGTCCTTGACATCGTGGTGGGCGATCACAGTGGGCACGCTAGTCTCCTCCATCTCGTGTTTCGGCGGGGCGCCGAACGGCTCCGATCGTACGCCTTGGCATCTGGCATCTGCAGGCGCCCCCAAGCTTTATTCTTCGGCCATGCATGCCGTCATCAACAGCCTGCGGTTCAAGAACTCCGTCGACCCTGCCCTCTTCACCCTGGCCGAGCAAGAGCTCGCCCAGGGGATGCGGACCGTAGAGGGATTCAAGAGCTTCCACGTC
Source organism: Candidatus Dormiibacter sp. (assembly GCA_039935655.1). Taxonomy (GTDB): domain Bacteria; phylum Chloroflexota; class Dormibacteria; order Aeolococcales; family Aeolococcaceae; genus Aeolococcus. Next base: position 4,712 of record JBDTJX010000024.1, read on the forward strand.
GTCCAGGTCGCCGCTGACCATGTTGTCCCGGTGATCGTGGGCGACGACGCCGAGGTCTTGGATCGCCTTGCCACTGAGGTGGGTTCCCCGTGGATGGTTGCGAATGTTGTCCCGTTGCTCGCTGCGCCACCTGACCGTCGCATTGGGCCCGTGCTCGCGTCCACGGGTAGCTGATTCCCGCGGGCGCGCTAACGGCGTGAGACCTCGTCCTGTCGCTTTTCATTATGCCCGCGATGTACCACACCAGATGCCGCGATTCATCGGCCTCGCGATTGCTGCCACGATATGGGTGCTCACAGGTGGCCATTTTTTTCCCTCCACTGGGCGGTCTCCTCACCCTTCGTCGACGCCGCTGGCGTCTCGGGCGCGGTCGCGGCGATGGCCCTGAGTGGAGTGCGGACGCTGACAAACTATCTGGGGTTTGTGAGTGAAACGCGGCCCGAGGCCATGGGCAGGGAGGGTGCAGGCGGGAACCGAACGAGCAGGTCGACGCGCGGCTTGATCGCCGGAGACGTGGCTCGCGCTAGCCTCTATCGCACTCCTCCTGGTCCGACCAGCACACGAGGGTGCTGTCTCTTGACGGCTATGGCGACCTCAGCTTGGCCACTTTGACGGAGCCCCGCGCCGCAAATCGCACTTCCGACGGGGCTGCGGCCAAATTGCGGTGACTCGCTCCCGTGCGAACACCGCAGGGCCAGCGTGGGGACTCCGTGGGGGTCAGCGCCGATCTCCGTGGAAATTGGGGGTAAGTACCTGTTTAGAGGGCCTTTTCGGCCCCTCCCGAATACAGAATTAGAAGCGTACCTTGCCACGGTAAGAGTCGCCGGTTCGAGCCCGGTCTCCCGCTCCACCCTGTGATGTGAATACGGATTGGCCCGGCTTCGGGGTCTCTGTGGACCGCGGTCGATGTCGCCGAACGTAGTGTTCCAGGAATTCCTAGACGCACTACCTGCAGAAGGTGGTGTTAGGGCCCGCGGGCCTAGCCGCGCTGGTCGCACGCATGGTGTCTCGGCTGCTTGGGGTGCAGGTAGTCATCACGTACTACAAGAGCATTCACCTGGCGGGTCGGACACAGCCGGCTGAACCTTGTTCCAACGCCCTGATCCTGCAGGTCCGCTCAGGCCGCCCCAGTGCGCTCAGGGTCACTCGCGATCGCTCGATGCCAGCGCCGCTCCGGGTATCAGCGCGGTCATCGCCTCCACTGCCTCGCTGTCCGTCAAGCCCTGCTCGACGCACAGCGACCGCCAGGTGGTGAAGCTCACTGCGTGTCCGATCACGGCGCGAAGGCGTCGGCGCCCCTCGCCTCTCGCCCCGAACGGCTGCAGAAGCACCTCGCGGAGCAACAGGTCAATGTCCGTGACGCCACGCCGCAGCTCCTCGGGGATCACCTCCCAGTCGCGGTGGACGTTGGTCAGCATCGCCTCTCCGCCGCGGTAGAAGCGGTAGAGATCGGCGAGACCGAAGCGGAAGCGATCGGCCGGGTCGGCCACTCTCCGCCAACCGGTCACATCGGGTCGCAACTGCTGAGCCGACCAGTGCTCGTTGCATGCCGCGAACAGCTGGGTCACGTCGGGAAAATGGCGGTAGACGGTGAGACGGGTAACCCCTGCCTCGGCGGCTATCGCCGTGACCGTTGCCGCCGCGAGACCGATGGTGCTGTGGAGGCGCACCGTGGCCTCGACGATGCGGCGGCGGGTCGCCTCGGCACGGTCGGCCCGCTCGCGCATCCGGTACGGTCGCCTTTCCACTGTACGCCGTTGTTCACTCAACTCTTGACTTCCGATGAGACGCGATGCACACTCTTGGTTGAACAGTATCGTTCATCCAAATTCGAAAGGGGCCGTATGGACGCCGTCTCATCTCCGCCGCTCACCATCGTCCAGCCCGGCGCCGGTCGCATCGGCGGACTGGCTCCCGGCATCGGCGTCGTCTTCAAGCTCAACGGAGCGGATACCGGGGGATCAGTCTCGGTCGTCGAGCACCCCTTCGAGGTCGGTGCACTGGTGCCTCCGCACATGCACACGCGCGAGGACGAATACTCGATCGTCGTCGAGGGCGACATCGGGTTCCGGTCCGGTGACCGCGAGGTAGTCCTCGGCCCGGGTGGCTACATCACCAAGCCCCGCAATGAGATGCACGCCATGTGGAACGCAGGCCCCACACCGGCTCGCATGATCGAGATCATCAGCCCGGCGGGTTTCGAGGGATTCTTCGCGGAACTCGCCGACCTCGTCGCAGCGGACGCGTTCACGATGGACGCGATGGGCGTGCTGGCCTCCGGGTACGGTCTAAGTTTCGGCAGCCCGGATTGGCTGCCCGACGTGGTCGCTCGGTTCAGCCTGACGGAGCCCCCAGGCGTCTGACCACCCCGCCGGCCATGGTGCGAGACGTTTCGGGCTCACGTCGCCGTTCAGCATGATGTTCCTGTCCCCTCTCCGCCAGGGCTACTTTTCGTACTCAGCGTGGAGGCTCGTGTGGCTTCCGTGGATCCCCAGAGGGTCAGCCTCGAGTTCCGGGTGAGTACTCGTGTAGAGGACAGTTCGGCCCTTCGTGAATACAGAATTGGAACGGTCCATTGCCAAACGAACCGTCGCCAGTTCGAGCCTCGTCTCCCGCTGTCAGTCCGTGATTTGAATACGGAATGGCCCGGCTTCGGTCGAACATCGACCGCGTGAAACTTGCCGAGAGTAGGTGTCGAGGAGCTCAATGCTGCCGCGGTCGCGGTGGGGATCGCCGGATCAGTGCCACCCCCGCAAGCTGCAGGGCGGCGACCCACAGAAACGGGATGGGCACGACATTGCGTGTGCGCCGGGCAGCGGTCATGGCCCCGTACGGGCCTTCAGCCAGGATCGACGTGCCGACGGCAACGCTTTGCAGCCGAGTGCTGGCGTCGCCCAGCGCCTTGACACTCAGCCACAAGCAAGCGAGCGTCGGTAGGCGGAGCGGAGAGCGAGAAGGGATGCGCGGAGGGCCAGATGTGCCGGGCGAGAAATCTCCACCGGAAGAACTGGCCCAGCTCCGCCTCGAGCTCGCGCAAGTGTCGCCCGCGTACCTCGATGCTGACGACATCCGGTCCCTCCGGGACAACGCCTGCGACGCGCAGCCGGTGCCGGGCCGCCTGGCGCAGCGGCGGCAACTTCTGTAGAGACTGGCACCGATGCAACGCTTTGGTGCCGTCCCTAGGAACATAAGAGGCACCTGGCGCGGGAGCCTCACATCATTCTGGACAGATCCCTCCACAGGCGCATCACCGCCTACCAAGACCGCATATCTCGTCATCCGCCAAACAGCGTCGTCCGTTTCGCAAGCCTTCTAACGGACGAGTCGAAGTCAGTAGCGTCCCTGGAGCTTGTACCCGGAGGCAGCGCCGTCGCCTCGCTTACCTACATGTATCTCAACCAGCCCGAAAGCAGAGTGGAAGGCCGCAGCAGGCGACATCAGGGCGAGCTCGATTTCACCGATCGCACCGCGCGACTGCACACGATTGCCTGGAGGCCGGCACGCTGTTTTGAGCCGTTAGCCGTCGACGTAGTGCCCACGTCGCGGTTCTGCCGTGCACGGTACAGACAAATCGGGCGGCACCGATCGTATAGACGCGATGCTGTGATCGACGTACACTCCCTGCCTCAATGGCGAATGTCAAGGGGGGCTGACCATGGAATTTAGGCGAACGCTGGCGATCGGCGTTTTCGGCGCGACGGCGACACTGATGCTGCTTGCACCGGCAACGGCGCTGGCTGACAAGGGCGGCAACGGCGACTCGCACGGACGCAAGACAGTGAACTTTTCCGCAACCGCCACCAGCGGCACAGAGAGCTCGGGCACGCACTCCACCAACCCCAATGGCACGGGTTGCCAGTTCGGTGGTCAGTGCGAGGTGATCACCACCGGCAACGCCAATGTCACCGCCGGCAGGTACAGCTTCCCGGCCACCTACTCCTCGGACTTGTACATCGACTACAGCCAGGTGACCTTCACCAACAACCTCACCCTGTTCTGCGCGCCCGCTTCGGGCACGGTTGTGATCACGTCGACGCTGGAGAGCAGTGACCAGATCTTCAAGACCGAGCAGGGCCAGGTGTGCGGCGCCACCACCGCCGGCGGCCCCCACTCATTCAATGGCAGGTACCAGATTACCGGCGGCTCTGGGAGGTTTGCGGGTGCGTCAGGTAGCGGAACGGTGTCGAGCACCGATGACGGCATGGGCACCGTGACCTCGTCGCAGGAAAGCGGCACCATCACCTACAAGGGCGCCAAGGGCGGCGGCGAGGGCGGCGGCGGCGGCGAGGGTGGTGACGGCGGAGACAGCTGACCGCCGTCTGATCCTCTGACTCGCGGGGCGCCGCCGCACAGCTTGCGGCGGCGCCTCCTCGTGGCGGCGTACAGACGAGGCGAGAACGCCGAGCGCGTGCAACGCAGTCACGGCGCCCCGCGCTGTGGCGCCGAAGTTGGTGACGGCAGCGCGCAACCGGAGGCCGTTCTCCCCCGTGGTGCCGATCAGTTGGGTGCTGTGCAGGACCGAGCAGTAGCCGGCTAGCTCATTGTTCTTGTGAAAAACGTGCGCTTGATATGCGCCGTCGGCCGCCCAGTGGTTCATGGCCTCCCAGGAGATCAGCGTCCAGCCGCCGGTCGATGGCGAGCTGGGTCCATCCGCTGAATCGTCATGGTGATTCTCCTTCTTCGTGGCGCGGCCTGTCGTGGCCACTGGTGTACCTGGGACGCACGCAGCGCCACATTCTCGACACCCCGGAAACGTGTTGAGTTCCAGGGAGCTGCATCCGGTCGTCACCGCCCGGGGCGCCCGCACCGCCGAACGAGAACCGCCCGCACGAACGCAAGCCGATCCCACACGGGCGCGCCCTGAACCCTTGTGGGATCGGATGTTCGCCTGAGGCCTGCCGCGGCTAGTGTGCCGATTTGCTTCGGCCGGGCGCAGCGGGCGCGGAGATTGTGACTCAGGACCTCGCAAGTCACTACTCGCGGCTGCTCCGACCCAAGCTTGCCCCGCATGGGGAGCGCCGCGGGCGCCAGGTCGTGCGCTCCCGCGGGATGACCCCCCGACTCCGGACACCGCGGCCGCGTTCCACCGACGTAGGCTGGCGGCGCAATGGCTGACGCACGAAATGGCGCGCAAGCCGGAGGAGGTCGACCGGCACCTGCGGCGGTACAGGCTCAGGACCCGCGCGGCGCGCGCCTTGCACTGCGGGCACGGTCGGCCGGACTCACGTCTTCGCGATCGACGACGCTCTCACCACGGATCGCTCGCTGCTCGTCACGTGGTTGAACCGCGGCACGCTGCACCTCGTCCACCACGACGATTACTGGTGAATGCACGCCCTCACCAACCCCCAGCTGGTGGCCGGCAACCTGGATACAACGTAGCGCCGGGTGAGGCTCACACTCCCATGGCGAGCACTGCAACCCCTGCGCTCACGCGCCTCCGAACGCCACGACCTCCTGGCTGCGGCCGTGCCTCGCCACCTCCATGAAACCGTACGTGCCCTGCTCGAGCAACTCACGTCCTGCCATCGCGACCGCGCCGAACGCGACATGGCTGAACGCGCCTCCCACGGAGATGCGCGCCACCCCGGCCGCCGCCAGCTCGGTAACCGAAGACATGCCAGGGAGGGCGAGAACGTTGACCGGCCGGTCGAGTGCCTCGACCACGCGCCGGATGTCAGCGATCTCTCGAAGGCCCGGCGCGTAGAGCACGTCGGCGCCGGCTGCCTGGTACGCCCAGAGGCGGGCGATGGTGTCGTCGAGGTCAGGGTTACCCTTGATAAAGTTCTCGGCGCGGGCGGTCAACACCAAGCCCGCGGCGCCGTGGGCGGCCTCCGCTGCAGCGGCCACGCGCTCGGCGGCAGCGCTCATCTCATAGATGCGGTTATCCGGAGCGCCGGACCAGTCCTCGATCGAACAGCCGGCGAGGCCGATCGCCACCGCCGCCCTGACCGTCGCGCCGACGCCGACCGGGTTGTCAGCAAAGCAATTCTCGAGGTCCGCCGACACCGGTACATCCGCAGCGGCAACAATCGCCGCTGCGTGCGCGAGCGCCTCGTCGCGCGAGACATTGCCGTCGGGCCGCCCCAAGGTGGCGGCGAAGCCGCTGCTGGTGGTGGCGAGCGCTCGGAAACCGAGCGATGCCAAGACCCGGGCGCTGCCCGCGTCCCATGGGTTGGGCATCAGCAACGGCACGCCGGGCACATGAAGCGCCAGGAACTCTCTCGTCTGACTCGCCAGCATCTGCACGATCCTACGAGCCCGGCACCCCTGCGCGGGCACTCACTCTGATGCCGGTCCCTGTCATCGCCGTGACATCATGACACCGTGGTTGCACGCAAGCGCGTGAGCGCCGATCTGCTGGCTCACGCACTCACCATGCCGGAAGCGTGGAGGGACACGCCGTGGGCGGACGACTGCGTCGTCAAAGTGGGCAAGAAGGTGTTCGCCTTCTTCGGCAGTCCGGCACACCCGCCGCGTTTGGGCATCAAGCTGCCGCGCTCCACATCATTCGCACTGAGGTGCGGTTCCGTGACGCCCAGTGGATACGGGTTGGGGCGCAGTGGCTGGGTGACGGTGTCGCTCGACAGCGACGACATCCCGGAGCGCGAGCTGCTGCGCGACTGGATCGTAGAAAGCTACTGCACCATCGCACCCAAGAGGCTGTCGAAGCTCCTGGACTCTGCGACCCGATGACGACGAGAGCCGCGCCGCAGGAGATGAATCGTGCTGCGGAATTCTTCGGTGCCGGACACTGACTCAACTAGCTGAGGAGGTCAAATGCGATGCCGAGGTCGTTGCGCTCGGCGAGTTCATGGGCGTGCCAAGCGAGCGCCAGGTCCTGCCACGGCAGGCCGACCGGCGTATACAGCGTCCGCTCCGTGCCGTCCCGCCGTCCGGAGTGCTCGCCGCGAATCACCTCGCCAAGGGTTGCATCGATGTCGATATCAAGGCCCGCTGCGGCCACGGCACCGCCCGACGCCGCAAGGGCGCGGTTGTCCACGACCAGCGTGCCGGCGCGGAGCAGGTCCGCGGCCAGTTCCTGCTTGCCCGGCTCGTCGGAACCGAGGCTGGTCACGTGTTGACCCATATCGACATCGGCGAGGCTGAGGATCGCCGTCGTCGACCACGTGGCGATCAGGATCATCTCGCTCGCGGCCGCGACGTCAGCAGCTGAATCCACCACGGTCACGCTTGGAGACCCCGCCGCCGGGCGGAGCGGCCAATTCTCGGCGCGGCGACGGTCGATGTCGGACAGGACGATCTCCTTGATCGATCGCAGGTGGGTCAGACCCAGCAGGGTGAGTTCTGCCTGAGTGGCTGCTCCGATCACGCCGAGCGTCTCGGCGTCGCTGCGGCTGAGGGCATGCGTGGCGATGGCTGCGGAGAGCCCGGTGCGCCATGACGTGACAGTTGCGGAGTCGGCGACGCCGAGGAGTTCACCGTCCGCCAGGCTATGGAGGCACACCACGCCACGCAGGTCGTGCAGCGGCAAACTTGGCATTGACTTTGACGGTGTACGCAGGGATACCGGGAAGCAGGCCGGGCAGCAGCGCGGAGGCAGTCCCAGATGCGGGCAGGTCGGTGCGAATACGCTGACCGGGAACGGCCGCGTCGGTGTCGCTTGCAAATCCGGCGTAGAGCACGGCCAGAGCCGCGTCGACCTCAAGCACACGTTCGATGTCCGAGCGTGTGAGGAGGCGCGTCACGCGGGGATCGTCGCCCGCTGCGCCCGCCTGTTCGTCAGACCGCCGAAATGATCGGCACGCCCCCGCCGTAGCATCGGTCCATGGACACCCACCCGTTCGCCCGTTGCTATCAGCACCTGACGGCGCTGGGCGACGATGCGACGTACCGTCTGCAGCTCGCCCAGCGCTATTCGTACGTCCTTCCCGAACCGCACCTGGTCGACGCCGTCGCGCGACAGTCCCCGCTCGTCGAGGTCGGCGCCGGAACCGGCTACTGGTCCTACCTCCTCCGGCAACGCGGTGCCGACGTCCTCGCCTATGACCACTCGCCCCTCGGAGGCGAACGAACGAATCGCTATCACTTCAACCTCTGGCCGTGGTTCGATGTCCTTGAGGGCGACGCCGCAGTCGCCGCCCGGCATCCGGATCGTTCGCTCTTTGTGTGCTGGCCTCCGTTGTACTCCTCTCTCTGGAATGTTCTCCGCTACTACAGAGGCGACCGCGTCGTCTATGTCGGTGACCGCGGCCAGCGCACCGCTCGACTGGCCGGTCTCGAAAATGCCTTCGACATGATCGAACGTTGGGATGTCACCGCGATGGACCCAGCGCCGTCAGGTCACGCAGGACTGAGCATCTGGGGACGCAGGTCACCATCGGCCGCGCCGAATCGTTCCACATTGGGGCGACCGGTCAGGCCCAAGCGCGTCGGTCGACGGCAAGCCACAATCTGATCCGATGGCTCGCAGCGCAAACAGGCCGATAGCGGGGGAAGACGACAGCCTTCCGGTCGACGAGGTTCTCGGCGAGGAGCCCGAAGACGTCATCGAGCGCGGTTCGGCGGTCGGCGAGGCGCGATTGGAACGCAGCACCGCCGATATCCCGATCACCGCCATCATTGGCGGAGTCGAGGTCTCCCTTGGCGGGCTCGCGGCAGCGGTGGTCATCGGAGCGCTGCTCGGCGCCGCACCTCGCGCAGGGCTGGACGCAGCGCTGGTCTTGGCGGCAGTCGTCTTTCCGATTGGCTTTGTCTTCGTCATCTTGGGTCGATCCGAGCTCTTCACCGAAAACTTCCTGATCCCGGTGGCGGCGGTCGTCAAGCGTGATGTAGGGCGGTTGACCTACTACGGCTCTGGGCAGTCTCGCGGGTCGGCAACATGTTTGGCTGCGTTGCCATGGCGGGGATGCTGTCGGTGCCCGAGGCGATTGGTGCGCCGATCATTGCTGGCTACACCGCCCACGCTGACTACAAGTTGAACCTGCCCTTGTTGGCCGTTTTCGTGTCAGCCGTTCTGGCCGGTCTCATCATGACCGTGCTTACCTGGCTCGTCCTCGCCGTCCGCAATGTCCTAGGCAAGAAGCAGCTGGCGGGCGGTAACCATTCGGGCTCGGGTAACCGCAGCCGATGCGGTCGGCGGCGGGCACGCCCGAAAGCGGGTCGCGTACGGCTGGAGCCCGGAGGGCCGGCAAGTGACGCGATCGAGCAGACTTGAAGAAGCCAGCGCCGGAGCGGCTCTCTAGGATCTGTGAGGTCCCCACCAAATCTGGACGGAGAAGACGACATGACGAGCAAGCAGCAGCCCAGCAAGAGCCGCACCGCCACCGCCACCAAGGGATTCACCGACGAAGAGAAGGCCGCGATGAAGGAGCGGGCCCGCGAGTTGAAAGCTGCCGCGAGCGACGCAGAAGGGGAAAACGACGTACTGGCGAAGATCGCCGAGATGCCGGCGCGGGATCGCGCCATGGCCAAGCGTGTCCATGCCGTCATCAAGGCGAGCGCGCCCGTCCTGTCGTCGAAAACGTGGTACGGCATGCCCGCGTACGCCAAGGATGGCAACATCATCTGCTTCTTCAAGCCGGCATCGAAATTCAAGGCGAGATACGCAACGCTGGGCTTCAGTGACAAGGCGAACCTCGACGACGGCGCCATGTGGCCAGCCGAGTTCGCGGTGATGGAGCTGACCGCCACCACCGAGGCAACGATCAGCGCGCTTGTGAAGAAGGCGGTGAGCTGAGCCTCGACGCCACGACTTGGTGCGGCTGCGCCACCACCGTACGGAGAAAGGTGCACGCTTTATCCATACGCCTGCGGAGCCGCCCGTCACACGAGCAGAAGCCATGACCGGGGACCAGTGAGCCCGTCACCGTCGGTCCGCGCCCCGCCTGTTCGCAACCCATGCCGCGATCTGCGTGCGCGACCGCAGTTGCAGCACATGCTGCCTTCTCACGGCGCTGTCTGGGCGCGAGCGAAGGGAGGCGGCCCGAGGATCTTGATCCCGCCATTCTTCGCCGCTGACGCGCCGACGCGATCAAAGTCGACCACTCCGGTCCCGCCGCCACCGGGCATGGTGAGCTGTCCGAACCTGAGTTCCGCAACCTGGTCCTGGCCATTCGCAGCGCCATCGGCATCGAGGCCCTTGCGTGGCTCACGGATGTCGGTGGGGTTTCACGGGCGCAAGCCGTTGAAATCATGTGCTGGTCGGCTCGCTCTCTACTCCACGCGGCCCGCTCCTCACCCCCGCCCACCCCAACGCTTGCTGGAAGGCGACATCGCGTGCGTTAGCGGCAAGCACAGGGCCGGGTGACCCGAGGATCGATCTGGAGTGGGACCTACCCCGGTTTCACGACCGGCCAAGTGGTCGGTCGTCGGTAGGAGTGCCGTTTCGACGCATGCGACACTAACTCGATGGCAGACTGGATGGCTCTGGATAGCCAGAGCCGGCGCGACCACTGGGACGCGACCTACAAAGGTGCCGGCCCGAGCCTACTGAGTTGATACCAGCAGGAGCCGACCGTATCCCTGGAACTCTTTGAGGCGCTGCGTCTAAACCGTCCGGCGTGGCACGGCTTCCGGCCGTCTTGGTCGATTCGGATGTCGCTTTGGGCGAACGCCCCTCTCGGGCAGTCTTCAGCTGAGCTGCTTGGCCAGTGCGACGATGACGCCCTCGGGGCCGCGGACGTAACAGAGCCGATAGAGATCCTCGTACTGATCCCGCTCGCCAACGAGTTCGACGCCGTGGGAGTGCAGGCTGCCAAGGGTGTCCTCAATGTCGTCGACGGCGAACATGATGCGACGTAAGCCGAGCGTGTTCGGCGGCGCGCTTTCCGGCTCAGTGCGGACGGCCCTCGGCGCATGGAACTTTGTCAGCTCGAGCCGGCCGTGGCCGTCTGGTGTCCGCATCACTGCGATATCGACCCGGACATTGTCGAGCCCGACGACACGGTCCTCCAACGTCCCTCCACTGGCGCCTCGCCCTCCAGTTCCATACCAAGTTCGACAAAGAACGCAATCGCAGCCTCAAGGTCGTCGACAACGATGCCGACGTGGTCCATCCGCTGAATTGTCATGTCCCGAGCGTAGGGGTCGGATATTTGGCTATGTCGCTCAGGGGTGGCGTCGTCCGCAATGGAGGGGAAACGGAGGGCAACAATCCCCTCCCACCCTCAACATATTGGCGCGTGAAGGCTGACGGGGCTGAAGGGAAGGTGGGCCGATGAACGGCGATGTACTCGGTTTCCCGGAAATCGACCAGACGCACGTCGCGGTGGTTGGCGGGAAGGGCGCGCACCTGGGCGAGCTTTCGCGGATCAAAGGCATCCGCGTGCCTGCTGGCTTTTGTGTGACGACCGACGCCTTCCGGCGGATACGGGCGGAAGCGCCGTCGATCGACGATCGGCTCGAACGGCTGTCGCGCCTGAAGCCGGACGACGGCGAGGCGATCCGCGCGCTCAGCGCGGAGATTCGGCAGACCATCGAAGAGATCGCCATCCCCGACGATCTGGCGGCGGAAATCACAGGAGCGCTCGGTCAGCTCGGGGAGCAAGCCGTCTACGCCGTCCGATCGAGCGCGACGGCTGAGGACTTGCCGACGGCCTCTTTCGCAGGCCAGCACGACACGTACCTGAACGTCGTGGGGCCGACAGCAATCCTCGCGCACATCAGCCGGTGTTGGGCCTCGCTTTTCACCGAACGGGCCGTGACCTACCGCCTGCGAAACTGCTTCGACCACCGGAAGGTCCATATGGCCGTGGTCGTGCAGCAGATGGCCCTTGCGCAGGTGGCCGGCATCCTCTTCACGGCCGATCCCGTCACGTCCAATCGAAAGGTCGCCACTATCGAGGCCAGCTTCGGCCTCGGCGAGGCGCTGGTCTCAGGCCTGGTGAACGCTGACGTCTACACAGTGCGAGACGGCGACATCGTTGCCAAGACTGTCGCCATCAAGCAGCGCGCCATCCTCGCCTCGCCGGGAGGCGGAACACACGAACAAGCGATGGAGCCGGCGCAGCAGGAGCAGCCTGCGCTAACCGACGCCCAGATCGTCGAGCTCGCGCTGCTGGGCAGGCGGATCGAAGCGCACTTCGGCAGCCCCCAGGACATCGAATGGTGCCTCGTCGATGACGGCTTCCAGATCGTCCAGAGCCGGCCGATCACCACGCTGTTCCCCATCCCCGAGGTCGGCGACCGAGCGAACCACGTCTACCTTTCGGTCGGTCACCAGCAGATGATGACGGACCCCATGAAGCCCCTGGGGCTCTCGGTGTGGAAGCTGACGTCACCGGCACCCATGTACGAGGCCGGCGGGAGGCTGTTCGTCGACGCCACTCAGCGCCTGGCGTCGCCAGCGAGCCGGGCCGCCCTGCTGGACCTCGCGGGGAAATCCGATCCGCTGATCAGGGACGCGCTGGAGACCGTCCTCGAGCGCGGCGACTTCATCACGTCGCTCCCGGACGAGGGTTCGGGCGGGGCGCTCGCCGGCGGCGCGCCGACCCCGATCGAGACCGATCCGGCCATCGTCACCGAGCTGATCGCCCGCAGCCAGGATTCCATCGCCGCGTTGAAGCGCGAGATCCAAACCAAATCCGGACCGGCACTGTTCGACTTCATCCTGACGGACATCCAGGAGCTGAGGCGGATCCTGTTCGATCCGCGTAGCCATCAGGTGTGGATGTCGGCAATGGAAGCCACGTGGTGGCTGAATGAGCAGCTGCAGGCGTGGCTGGGCGAGAAGAACGCGGCCGACACGCTCACCCAGTCCGTCGCCCACAACGTCACGTCGGAGATGGGGCTGGCGCTCCTGGACGTCGCGGACGTGATCCGCCCGTATCCGGACGTGGTTGCCTCTCTACAGCAGGTCGAGGGCGAGACCTTCCTGGAGGAGATGGGCAAGCTCGCAGGTGGCCGGGAAGCGCGGGACGCCATACGGGTCTTCCTCGACAAGTACGGCGTGCGCTGCGTCGGCGAGATCGACATCACGAGACCGCGGTGGAGCGAACGCCCTACCACGATCGTGCCCCTGATTCTCGGCAATATCAAAAACTTCGAGCGGGGCGCCGGCGAGAAGCGCTTCGAGCAAGGGCGGATCGAGGCACAGGCTAAGGAACAGGATGTGTTGGAGCGCTTGCGGGCTCTGCCCGATGGACAGCGGAAAGCCGAGGAGGCCAAGCGGAGGATCGACCGCGTCCGGACCTTCATCGGGTACCGGGAGTATCCGAAGTACGGCATGGTCAGCCGCTACTTCGTGTACAAGCAGGCCTTGTTGAAGGAAGGCGAGCGCCTCGTGCAGGCCCAGCTGCTTGGTGAGAAGGACGACATCTTCTACTGCACCTTCCAGGAGCTCCACGAGGTCGTGCGCACGAACCAGATGGATGAACAGCTCATCCGCCGGCGCAAGGACGCGTTCAGGTCGTACCAGGCGCTCACGCCGCCGCGGGTGCTCACCTCGGATGGCGAGGTCATCACAGGGGCGTACCACCGCGACGATCTGCCGGCCGGCGCGCTGGTCGGCTTGGCAGTTTCTGCCGGGACTATCGAGGGGCGCGCCCGCGTCGTCCTGGACATGGCGGACGCCGATCTCGAAGCGGGCGACATCCTGGTCACTACGTACACGGACCCCAGCTGGACGCCTCTTTTCATCGCGATCAGGGGCCTGGTAACCGAGGTCGGAGGCGTAATGACCCATGGCGCGGTCATCGCACGGGAGTACGGCCTGCCGGCCGTCGTGGGCGTGGAGCATGCCACCAGGCTCATCCAAGATGGTCAGCGGATCCGCGTGCATGGAACCGATGGGTACGTTGAGATCCTGTCCTAGGAAGTCGCGACCGAATTCGAGGGCAAGGTCGATAATCCCCAACCGATGACGACAACACCGTCGCCCCAAGCCGAGGACGTATCCGGTGTGCCGATCGCCGACTACGCGATGCTCTCAGACTGCTCGTCGGCGGCGTTGGTCAGTCGCCACGGCTCCATCGACTGGCTGTGCCTCCCCCGCTTCGACAGCCCAGCCGTGTTCGCTCGAATCCTCGATCCCAATGCTGGGCATTGGTCGATCCGGCCCGTGGACGCGTTCCGCAGCGAGCGCCACTACCTCCCCAGCAGCCTCGTGATGGCGACCACTTTCACCACCGCCGGCGGCATCATCCGAGTGCTTGACGCCATGGCTGCGGCCGAGGGACAGCGCGGACACGACCTCGGCCTCGACGCGCCTCATGAGTTGCTGCGCACGGTTGTGGGGGTGCAGGGGCGCGTCGATGTCGTCACGGAGCTCGCGCCACGCCCCGAGTACGGTTTGGTGCGGCCGCTGCTTCGTCACACGGCGGACGGCGTGCGCACCTTCGGAGGACCGAATCAGCTCGCCGTCCGTACTGACGTGCCGGTGACGGTCGACCAGGCCACGATGCACGCCCTCTTCGCCGTGCAAGCGGGCGAGTCGGTCGCGTTCTCACTGCGCTGGGCAGCCGTGGAGAGTCCCGCCCCGATGCCCACGCACCCGTCGCGGGTGATCGCGCGCATCGACGACACCGTGGCGGCGTGGAACTCGTGGGAAGCTCTCCACGACAACTACACAGGCGCGCAGAAGGAGCTCGTGCGCTTCAGCTCGCGCGTGCTGCACGGCCTCACCTACCGGCCCACCGGGGCGATCGTCGCGGCGCCCACGACGTCGCTGCCCGAGACGGTCGGAGGCGAGCGCAACTGGGACTACCGCTACGCGTGGATTCGCGATGCAAGCCTCACCCTCCAGGCTTTGTACTTGGGCACATGCCCGGACGAGGCGGTGGACTTCGTGTCGTTCATGACCAGCTCTGCCGGTGGAGGAGCCGGCGCCGCCAGCTCCCTTCAGATCATGTACGGCGTCGGTGGCGAGCATGACCTCTCCGAACGGGAGTTGCCGCACCTTCGCGGCTGGAGAGACTCGCGTCCGGTCCGCGTTGGCAACGGGGCGTGGGCGCAGACACAGCTCGATGTGTATGGCGAGCTGCTCGACACCCTGCATCGCTACCGCGAGCGGCTCGGGAAGCTGCATCCCGAGATCCAGATATTCGTGGCCGGGTTGGCCGACACAGCGGCCGAACGGTGGGAGGAGCGCGATGCCGGGATGTGGGAGATGCGCGGCGAGCCGCGCCACCACCTGTCATCCAAGGTGCTCTGCTGGACGGCGCTGGACCGCGCTGTGAAGCTTGCGCCGCTGCTTGGCGAATCGGCCAGGGCGACAACGTGGGCGCACGAGCGCGATCGCATCCGTGACGCCGTGCTGGCGCGGGGCTGGAGCGAAGCACGCCAGGCGTACGCGCAGTCGTTCGACTCCGACGAGATCGATGCGGCGGCCCTCCTGATGCCCCTCGTTGGGTTCCTTCCGGCGACCGACGACCGGATGTCGTCCACCATCGACGCCATCGCGCGGGAGCTGACCGACGACGGGCTCGTGCTTCGTTACCGCAACGCGCCAGGCCTGAACGCCGACGGCCTGACGGGTGAGGAGGGCACCTTCGTCATCTGCTCCTTCTGGCTGGTGTCGTGCCTGGCGCGGGCCGGGCAGCTCGAACGCGCCCACGCCCTTTTCAACCGTCTCTGCGGCTTCGCCAACGACGTCGGCCTCCTCGCCGAGGAGGTTGACAGCAGAACGGGCGAGCTGCTGGGTAACTTCCCGCAGGCGTTCAGCCACATTGGGCTCGTCAACGCCGCATGGGAGCTCGACCAGGCCGGCGAGAGGACAGGCGCCTGAACCGCCAGGTAGACGAGCAACTGGGACCGGCCGTCGAAGAGCTCCTCCCGCGTCTTCGTGCTCACCCACAGCGCCGATGTTGTTTCAGCTTTCCTGTTCGACCATTGTCGCCGTGGTGCAGGCGCACGCAGTCGAGCCGGGTCGACGCCGGCTCGTGTAGCCAGTAAGGAGGTACACATGGACAAGGTGGCTTCCAGCGCGGTCAAAGCCGTTCGACGTCCCACTTAAAGCTTGCGCCAATAGGTGATTGACGCGATCACGGGCAGCGCCTCGGTCGTGTGTCCCAGCGGTAGCGTTTCCAGGCTTCGCGGACCAGGCGCCGGACGATGATGATCGCGTTGGTGAGGGCGAGGTAGAAGCGGATCACGACAGCGCGCCGCTCAGTGCACCAGGCCAGCTTCTTGAACGCGTTGTGCCAGGCGTTGGTCCGCTCCACGACCCAGCGCGAGGTGGCTCGCAGCGGG
>JBDTJX010000025.1:0-16322 GCA_039935655.1 Candidatus Dormiibacter sp.
CGGCGTACTGGACCACCGTGGTGGTCACCAACATCCCCCACTACATCCCGTTCGTCGGGGACGGAATTCGCAAGCTGCTGCGTGGTGGCGACTTCGTGGGTCCGATCACCCTCACCCGCACCTTCGCCATCCACATCTGGGTGCTGCCCTTCCTGCTCTTCAGCCTCATCGGTGCCCATCTCTACCTGCTCCGGCGCCATGGTGAATTCGGTGCCTGGGTCAACTACGACACCGACCCGGGCGAGGATGAGGAGCAGCAGATCGGTGAGCGGATCCGCCACGCCGAGCCTCCGTACCCGGCCAAGCGCATCGGCCGCCGCTACGCGGCCCCGCGTGAGACGGTGCCGTTCTTCCCCGACCAGATCTTCAAGGACGTCGCGATGAGCACGGTGCTCATCGCTGTCATCTTCGTCATGGGCCTGATCTCCGGGGCCCCCCTGGACGAGGCGTCGAACCCGGCCACGCTCAGCTACGTGCCCACCCCGGAGTGGTTCTTCCTCCCACTCGATCAGTTCCTGGTGGTGGCACCGAAGAACCCCTTGATCGCCATCGGCATCTTCGGCGTCATTGGCCTCGGCGCCGCACTGATGCTGCTCCTGCCTTTCATCGATCGCTCTCCGGAGCGCCGTCCGCTGCGCCGCCCCGAGGTGATCATTCCGGCACTGTTCATGGTTTTCACCGTGGTCTTCTTTGCCGTGCTCGGCATCAACCGCTTGTACAACCTGTGAACGCGCACCCGCTTCTCGATGCCCTCTCGCCGGTGAGCGGCAGCATCCTCACCAACGGTGTCGTGGTCGCAGTCGTGATCCTGGTGCACATCCAGATCGCCACCTTCATCACCGGCTCGTCGACCCTGGCCGCGATCTCCGAAGCCATCTCCATGGCGCGAGGCGACGAGCGTCACGAGCGACTCGGTCACATGCTGCTGAAGTCGTGGGTCTACCTCTTCGGATTCGGCTCGGCGACGGCCATCTTCTTCGTGGTCTTCGTGCTCAGCGGGCTGTGGGCGATCTTCTGGACCGCGCTGCAGCAGATCACCTTCTGGGTGCTGGTTTTCGAAGGGGCAATGTTTCTCGTCGAGATCGCGCTGGTCTACAGCATGTATGCCAACTGGGAACGGTTGCGAGCGCATCGACGGGCTCGGCTGGGATTGCTCGTGTTGCTCACCATCACGCTGTGGTGGCAGATGTTCCTGATCGATGTTGTCGCCTCCTTCATGCTCACGCCCAATGGGGGAGACGTCAACCTCCTCAATCAGGTCCTCAACCCGACTCAGCTACCGCTGACCATCCACCGCACCATCGGCAACCTGGCGTGGTCTGGCGCGGTCCTCGCCTTCGTCGGAGCGTTCAACTATCTGCGCCTCACGCGTCGCTCTGGCGCACCGCAACCGGACGCGCCGGCGGCCATGCGTCCGCTCCGTTCCATCGGCGCCATGGCAGTCGGTCACCTCGAGGCCGAGCGGCGGCGCACCGAGATCCTCCACTGGGAGTGGGTGACGCAGTGGGGCGTGCTGTGGGCGGTGGCCCTGACCCTCCTGCAGCCCTGGGTGGGGTATTCGTATGCCAAGGAGATTCAACTCCACGCCTACAGCGCCTGGTACACGATGATGTTCGGAGACCTCTCCAACGTCTTTCTTCTCCAGATCTTCCTCCTGGGGGCTGTCTTCGTCCTCGGTTCTCTATATTTCTGGCGCCGCATGAAGCTCTCGGGCGCTCCCAGGGCTAGCCGGCAACTCTTCCTCGCCATCGTGCTGATGCTGCTCACGCTTCTGGCCGTGCAACCTGCGTGGTTCGCAGCGACATACGCGGACACCGTTGCCGCCGGCCTCGATCGGCCCTGGTGGCAGGGGGGGCTGCTCAACCCGATCGGCAACTTCATCCCCTTCAAGGCGAGCGCGCTGATCGGCATGGTGCTGTTCGGGCTGTGGTCGGTGACCTCGTACCTCACCGCCCTGTCCCGCGGACACATCAAACCGGGCGGAAGCGGCCGGGGAGCGCAGCGGGCCGCCCTGCTTCTCGGTGTGGTGATCAGCGTGATGATGCTGGTGATGGGCGTCATCCGCGAGCACTCGCGCCAGCCGTACCTGATCAACGGCGAGATCACCCTGCACCAGCAGATCACCAACACGGCGCCCTCTGTGCCGTCCGTGCAGCAGTCGCAGCCTTGATGGCCGCACCGGGAGCGGTGGCGTTGCGCATGCCCATCTTTCAGTCTGCACACGACGAGCTGCGCACTGCCATCCAGCCCCCCTGGCCACGATGGATGCGAGACCTCTACGAACTCGAAGCGTCGCTGGACGAGAACATCGACGTCGACGCTGAGCAAACGTCGGTGCCCGCCGCACTGGGGGCGCTGGGGTCGCGTCTGCATCACCGTCTTGAGCTCCTGGCCTCGGTTGCCAGAGGCCTGCAGAAGCAGGGCTGGACGCTGCACATCGACGGCGACGCGCTGGTGGCAAGTCGCGTCTCCAACCCGCAGCACGCGCTCGAGCTACTCGAGGAGGCAGGGCTTGCGGGGCCGCTCTGCGCGGTGGCCGACTTGGATGATTCCGGCTGGCCCCGACTCTATCCCGGTCTGGGAACGCCATGAGTGCCACGGTGCTGATCGCGGAGGACGAGCCGATGATCGCCCGCATCCTGTCCGAGAAGCTGACCCGCGAGGGACATGCGGTCACGCGCGTGGCCAGCGTCGCCGCCCTTGCTGAGGCGTTGCCGTCGTGCGACGTGGCACTGGTCGACGTCACCCTCGATGGCGACGGCATCGAGGCCATGGGTCGCCTCGCCAGCGCCGGCACACTCCCTCGCGCCGGCTGGTTCGCAATGCTGGAGAGCCGTGCGGCCGACGATGGGGGCCGCGCGGTCGATGCTGGCGCAGCCGGCGTCATCCTCAAGCCCTTCAAACCGACCGCGGTGGCCGCCAAGGTGACCACGCTGCTTGCGGCGGTGGTGCGATGAGCGCGATCACCACACTGGAGGTGGAGGGCACCCTGGCGGTGACACCGCTGACCAGCGTTGCGGTCAGTGCGCGAGCGGTGGTGCGCCGCTACAAGAACGGTTGTGGCGCGGGACCGGTGGACCTCGATGTGCGCGCCGGTGAGACGGTGGCTCTGATGGGTCGCAACGGCTGCGGCAAGACCACCCTGCTCCGCCTGCTCGCCACGGTGTCGCACCCGCAGAGCGGTGAGGTGCAGTGGTTCGGCGGCGATGCCAGAACCGCGCGCGCTCACCTCGGCCTCGCCCTCGACGGGGCACTCGAGGACGCCGGCCTCACGGGGCGGCAGGCGACCCACTTCTGGTGCGCGCAATGGATCGGTGATGGAGGGGAGGTGACCTCGCGTACGGACGCTGTGCTGCGCCGGCTGGGCCTGGCTGCGGCGGCGGATGAACCGGTGGGTTCGTACTCGTACGGGATGCGCCGCCGCCTGGCCCTGGCCGCCGCTGTTGTTCACCAACCTGCGCTGGCGCTGCTTGATGAACCCACTGCGGGACTCGACCCCGATGGCTGCACGCAACTCGGGCTGCTCATCGCCGAGCGATCGCGGCAGGGGCGCAGCACGCTGGTCGCCAGCAACGATCCCCGGTTCGTCGAGTCGGTTGCCGACCGAGTTGCGTTCCTCGAGGAGGGAGTCGTGATCCGCTGCGCATCGCCACGTGACCTGCTCGCAGTTCTGCCGCAGGGCCGGGTCGCGGAGCTCGTTGTCGACGGGGGCTGTCCGGTGACGGCACTGCGGGCAGTGGCGGGCGTCATCGACGTGACCGCTGACGGGCCCACCGCGACCGTGCACTTCGACGGCGAGCACACCATCGCGGCGCTTGTGGCCGCGGCCGACGCGCCGGGTGGCCGCCTGCGCGAACTGCGTCTGCGCCGCCCCGACCTTGCCGACTGCTTCCGCGATCTCACCGGCCGCACCTTGCGGGAACGAGCGTGATCGGCGACGCCGGCGCACTGAGGGCGGCGCAGCGGCGGTCGCGGGTGATGCCGCGAAGCGTGGCGGCGCGTGAGTTCGCCATCGTGCTCAGCCGGCCGCGCGCACTGGCCATCAAGGCGGGGCTGCCTCTCGCCCTGGCCGTGGTGCTCGTCGCCGGCCATGCACCGACGTTCTGGGCGGGAATGCTCCTCACCGTGCTGGTCGCCATGGTCGGCGCGGTGGGCACGGCCGTGACGGTGAGCCGGGCCAGAGATGCCGGCTTCTTGACACGGCTGGCAGCAACTCCCGGATCACGGCCACGGCTGCTCATCGGATGGGTCCTTGCTGCAGCCGCGGTCGACGTCGTCCAGCTGTTGCCGGTGGCAATCGCCGCCGGGCTCACCGGAGGAGGGGGTGCCACCGAGTTCGTGGTGCTTGCCAGCGTGCTCGCCGCCAGCCTGGTGGTCACCAATGTGCTCGGCTGCGTGATCACCCTGGCGGCGGCGAGTGCCGCCGAGGTGCTGCTCGACGTGGTCGTCGTGCTCGCGCCCCTGCTTTACCTTGGCGGCCTGTTCACTGGCGTCCCCGCGGGAGGATGGCGGGCGGTCGCGGCTGCGGTGGACCCCTTCAGCCATCTCCACTCCGCCTTCATCGGCCTGCTCGGCGGATCCGCGACCTACGCCGGCGGCGCCGATGTGTTAGGAGCGCTGGGGGCGGCGCTGCTCGCGGTCGCCGTTCTCGCCGGTCTCAGCCGTCGCATCCTGGAACGTGATTGATCCGCCGCGGCGCGCGGGCCGTGTTGCGGTATTTCTGGTGGTCATGATCGCCCTGTCGGGCTGTGGCTCCGGCTCTGCCGCGCTCGATGTCGGTGCGCTGGGCCTGCCGTCGCGCAGCGCTCCCACCGCGCTGGGCACGGCCACCGTGTCGACCAGCCCCGACGGCGGCATCTACCGCAACCCCGACCACCTCGAGGTCATGCTTGTGGAGCGGCACAAGGTCGACGCCGTCGCCAGCCAGCTAGGGACGGCGTCGGCTGCGTGGCCTCAGCTGCAGGGCTTCGGCGACTTCACTGTGATCGCGCTGCGTCTTCGCAACGACGGCAAGGTGAGCTCGGATCCGCAGCTCGGCGACCTGCAGATGGCCAGCGACTACGCGCCCGCGGGCGCGGCGAGCGGACCGCTGCGCCACTTCTACCACCCGACGTATCCGCTCGCGCTGGTCGCCAATTCCAACCCCGGTGACGGCTGCAGCATCCACCTCGACCCCGGCCACAGCGGGGTCGCCATCCTCATCTACCCCCCGGTCAACCTGCCCACCACGCTGGTCTGGGGCCGTCTCGGCGACTTTGTCCTCAGCGTGCCGATCGGTGGGGCGCTGCCGTCGGTCGCGGGCGCGCTGCACGCCGAGGCCTGCACCCGGCCGGTCGCCGCGCCGACATGAGCTCGCGCTCCCGCGCACGTCGCCCGCAGCGCGTGGACCTGCCGAGTGCCGGGCAGACGGTGGTCTCCCTGGTGCTGCACCGCGTCGAGGCTGGTGGGCCGTGGCCGCTGACGCGTGTCCTCACTGCATTGGGCGCGTGCGCTGTCGAGCGCATCGGGGTGGCGCGTGCCCTCGGTGATCGCCGTGGAGTTCCGCTCGTCCACTCCCAGGAGTTGCGCTGGCGCGAGCACGCGCTCTTCCTCGAGGCTCGCCACGGACGAGACGGTCTCGATGAGCTCAGTCTGGAGTTGCCTCCCTGGGACGATCTGATGACAACCGCCGCCGACGAGGAGGTATGGCGCTTGATCGACACGGTCGCGGTTGCTGCCGACGCGCGGTTCGGGTCCATCGGAGATGGCGAGCCGCCCGAGACGGTGTTGCCCGAGGATTCCGCGATGCTCCGCGCCCAGGTGCGTCGTCATCTCGCGCTGCTCCTGCCTGAATGGAGGAGCGAGGACGTTGTCGAGGCAGGGGCGACTCCCGCCCGTGTGCTCGGCGGCAGTGGCCTGATGGTGGTCATCGGGTGAGCGTCCATGCCCGCCTCGGCGTCGCCGTCATCGCGGTGGCGGTGGTTGGAGCGCTGCTGACGCTGCTGGCCCGCAACCGTCCCGGGGCCATCCCCACGGTGCGCGTCTTCGTCCGCCTCTGTGCCGGCGCAGCCGCCGTCGAGGCGTTCATCGGTCTGGCGATGGTCGTTGCCGGACAGCGTCCCGCCGAAGCCATCCACTTTTTCTACGGTGCCGCGACGGTCATTCCGATTCCTGCCTCCGAGGCGCTGGCACGCCGTGGCCATCTGCACTCCGAGATGAGCTACCTGCTTGCCGGGGCCGTCGCCACCGCCCTGTTCGGTCTGCGCGCCGCGACCACCGGCAACTCCTAGGTCTGGTCACGCTGCCAGAGCAGCCGCCTCCTCGATGACCACGGTGTGGCGGCGTCGCAGGCGGACGAGCACACCGAGAACCTGGCCCTGCTCGGGCGCGCCAACGTCGGTATCGCCCCTCCGGCTCGCTGGCCTGTAAGTGGCCAAGTCGCGATCGCTGGCGCAACTGCGGACGACATCCTCGTCAAGGAGAGCCGACGGCGCGATGCGGAATATGATCGTTCGCCAAGGCAACCGCGCGGAGTGAGTCAGGGGTGATCTGGCACTGCTTTTACGCAGAGCAGCGGGTGCGGCGGCCATCGCGGACGAGCCATCGCGGGTGGCCACCATCGCCGCCGACTGGGTCGCGGCGACCCAGGAGGGCCATGATGTCATCACCATCGCCCGCGAGCGAGCCGCGGTCGCTGAGCTGAACGCGGTCACCCGCGAGGCGGCGGTCCACGCTGGCTTGGTGGCGCGGACCGGCGTTCGCCGCGTGTCCGTGGACCACGTAGGGCATATGAGCCTGCCGCTCGGGGAGTTGGAGTTTGCTGTCGGTGATCGCGTCCTGCTAGTGGGTAGGACTCAACGCCAACGTGGGTTGATCAAAGGGCTGCGCGGCACCGTCGTTGAGACGGCCTCCGACGGCAGGTTGACACTCGAGACCTCAGAGCAGCGACGACTGACCGTTCCGCCTGCCTACGCGGGGGTCGCCCACGGGTACGCGTTCACGGCCCACCGCGCCCAGGGCGCGACGGCCGACATCACGCTCGTCCACGGCTCCGACGCTGCCGACCGGCACTGGGAGTACGTTGCTCTGAGTCGGCACCGTCTGCGCGCCGGCTACTACAACGTGGCTCCCCAAAACATGGACACCGAGGGTGTTCACCATGGACCCGCGGTGAACCCGTCGTGGACAGACGATGGACTCATCGCCTCGATGGAACGGGACGCCCCGAAGCCGAGCACCCTGGACTATCCCGCCGCGTATGACCGCCAGCTCGTGGAAACGCACGGCGCAAACGAGCCGATGACAGCCCGCGGAGTAGCTCCGACGGAGCGACAGCTGGAGCTCCTGCGCCTGAACGGATTGCTGGGAGACCTGCCGCCCGCCGCCACGTGGATTCACGCGTCATTGGTCGTGGACAGGCTCTTCGGCAACCCCGCAGGTGACAGTGCAAGGCGATGGTTGAGCCGTGGCGGAACGCCGCCGGAGGAGGCCGGGAGAGCCGTCGCGATGGCGATGGAGGATGTGAAGTCCAGCGGTGGGCGGAGCTACCTCCGCGACTCGTGGTCGGCGGTCATGGACCGGCAGCGGCGAGAGGAGCGCTCTCGCGCGCCGGAGAAGGAGCTGACCAAGCAGGCGGAGACGGCTCGGAGGCGTGGAGGCTTCCACTACGAGGTACGTCACGACCATGCTGCGCCGCACCGCGCGCACAATCGCGGCCCAGGCATGGGCTTGTGAGCGCGTCGCATCCGACGGCCCCGGGTGCTCACAACGGACTCGCGATATGTCCGATCTGGTGCGGCTGAGATGTGTTCTCAGGGCAGAGAGCACCGGTCGCTGCGGCGGCCTCCTTCGCGTAGCAAGAAGCAATGACCAGACATCGCCTCAACCCACTCCGCCTTCGCGCAGAGATCCACAAGCGAGGTCTCGATGGTCAGACGTTTGCCGCCGAAGCCGGAATCTCCGCTGCCACGCTCTCGCATGTGATCGGCGGCCGCTCGGCCAATCCCCGGACGTTGACCGCCATCGTCCGTGCCCTGGCCCGGATCCCCGTGGTCGATGGGTTGGATCAGCTCCTCGAGGAGATGCCTGTCACGACCGACGTGCAGCGTATGCCTCGCGTCGACGCTCCGGCGGGTGCGCCTCACCATGGCTCGTGAACCGCTAGGGAAACCGGTGCTGCCCGCCCCCCACGCTCGTGACGTCGCCCGCCGTCACTTCTCGCGCAGCATTCGGCTCAACGCGTCGTAGGTGTCGTCCACTACCAGATGCTCGTAGTTCCGTTGAATCATCACCAGGGACGTGTGACCGACGATCTTGGCGACCATCAGTGGATTCATCCCGCGACGAAGCGCTTCGGTAATGAAGCTGTGTCGGAAGAGGTGCGGGTACACCCGTTTCGCGACCTGCGCGCGCTCGGCGATGTCCCGAATCATCTGCAGTACACCCGACGTCTCCAGCGGCGCGATGCGGCCGTTTGGACTACGGCGCAGCGCGACGAAAAGACGATCGGGAGAGTCGGATGGCCGGCCCCTGTCCGCGTAGCGACGGAGGCGCCGAGCGAGGTCGGGCATGATGGGCGCCAACCGGTTGTCGCCGCCCTTCGCGTGGGTGATGCGGAGGAAGTGATTTCGGTTGCGCTCGATGATGTCCGCCGGCTGAAGGCCCACGAGTTCGCCCACGCGCATGCCCGTGTCGGCCAGGACTCGGATAATCAGTTTGTCACGCTCGGTCGGTGCTGCCGCCTCCATGGCCGCCACCTCGTCGCGGCTGAGGACGTCGATGTCGCGTCGGGCAAGCTTGGGGAGCTGACCCTTGGCATCGACCGTCTCGCCCTGTCGACGTGCCCAGCCAAGGAAGAGATTCACGTTGCGCACGTACGCGTGGACCGAGTGGCGCGACAGCGGGCCTCGCTTGCCACCGCGCTCGAGCAGCTCACTCGAGTAACGGTCCATGAGCCGGTTATCCAGGTCTTCGATGCCACCGATTCCCTGGCGTTCGCAGAAGGGAAGAAAAACCTGCTGCAGTGGATAGCCATAGGCGTCCTTCACTGTTTTCGGCGACAGTCCGCGCGCACGACAGGACGCGAGGTAATCGTCGACGAGTCGCGCGAGCGGCGTTTCTGTAGTGGCTGGGATGGCCGTCAAACGGCTCATGGACTTCCTCGCACTGGAATTGACGGGCCAGCGGCATCGGTCAGCATACCGCTCCACACCATCACTTTCAAGCCGTTTATTCACCCCGATTTGGAGCACTTTTTAGCAGCGTGAAGTCAGATGCAAGAGGTGTCCCTGAACTCGAAGTCGAGCAGGTGGTGGAGCCAGGGGGACTCGAACCCCCGACCCCTTGCATGCCATGCAAGTGCTCTCCCAACTGAGCTATGGCCCCGGCAGAGATGGTAGCAGCGGAGCCGGAGCCGGCTGACGAGCTTTGCACAGCCGAGCGTCGCCACACAGCGACGTCATAACTGCATACACCAGCCCAGTCAGGAAACGGCCGTCCCCTGAGAAGCGCACAATAACGCGCAGACTCGAATGCAATGCGACAGGCGCCCCGTCAGGTGTCGTCGCCATGGGAGCGGCGCATGGTCCTGACCGATGGTGCCACGAACACGGGGGAGCGCACCTCGCCGCTGGTTTCTGCTGCTCAGCGCCTCGTTGGCCGCATCGAGGTGCTGGTCGAGGAGGTCGCCCGGCTCCGCGAGGACAACGCCACCCTCCGGCTCGAGGTGCGCCAGGCCGTGGCTCTGCTCGACGGGGCTGCCGCTGCCGGGTCGGACGGTCATCGCACACTTCGCGGGCGGACCCTCCTTGTTCCCAAGGTCAAGGCTCCCGTCCATCGCCGCCGTCGCGGCCGTGCCCCGAAGGGGCGGGCAACGCCCAGTGACGTCACCGCAGATGTCGTGAGGGCGGTGCTGGTCAAGCTCGGCGAGGCGACGGCGTCCGAGATCGCAGCCGAGATCACCCGGGCCCGTGTCCAGGCGGCGGTCGTCGGGTCGACGGCGCCGGTCGGAGGGCGGGCGGTCCGCTTCCTCGCCGAACGGGCGGGCGCCACCACCCGGGTGGGGGAGGACGGCCAGCGCCGCTACCGACTGGGGTAGCGCCCGGTTCCTGCATCACCCGGGTTTCCTGAGCAGGCACACAGGAAAACCTCAGGAACCGGTCCGAAGCTGGTCAGGGTGAACGACACCCTCCTCTGGTACACAACGCGCGCCGCGGGCGCTGTCTCGCTCGTGCTTCTGAGCATTGTCACCGCGCTCGGCCTGTTGACCGCAGCTCGCGCCGGCGGCGGTCGCTGGCCCCGCTTCATGACCGCCGCGTTGCACCGCGACCTGGCGTTGGTTGCGTTGGTGTTCCTGACACTGCACATCGTCACGGCTGCGGTGGACCCCTTCACCCACCTCGGCATCGCCGCCGTGGTGGTGCCGTTCGGCTCCTACTACCGCACCTTCTGGCTCGGGCTTGGCACCGTTGCCTTCGAGCTTCTGCTGGCAGTCATCGCCACCAGCCTCTTGCTCCGGGTGGTGAGCTTGCGCGCCTGGCGGCTGGTGCACTGGACCAGCTACGCGATGTGGCCGATCGCGGTTGTGCACGGCATCGGCACCGGCACCGACAGCTTCTCTCTGATCATGCTTGCCGCGAACATCGCGTGCGTTGGATTGGTCGGATGTGCCGCTCTCTGGCGGCTCATGACGCCAACGCATCCCTTGGTTGCCGAGAAGCGCGTCGGCGTCGCGCTCGCGTCGGCTGGGCCCCGCCGATGAGCCACCTCGCTCTCCTCAGTGGACCAGCGGTGGAGCGCGGACCCGAGGTGCTTGCCGATCATCGTGGTCGCTTCGGCGCCCTGCCACCGGGAGGCGCCGCGCTCATCGACGAGCTCGAGCGGAGCGGGCTGCGCGGACGCGGCGGTGCCGGGTTTCCCGTCGCCGCCAAATGGCGCGCGGTCGCTGCCCGCAGGTCGCGGCGCAAGGTCGTGCTCGTCAACGGAGCCGAGGGCGAGCCACTCAGCGCCAAGGACAGGGTGCTGATGTGCGCGCGTCCTCACCTCGTGCTCGACGGTGCGGTGCTGGCGGCACGCACCGTCGGCGCCGACCGGGTCGTGCTGTACGTCGGTTCGGATCACCACAACTCTCGTGGGGCGCTCGAGGCCGCGCTGCGCGAGCGTGGTAGCAGCGACAGGGTCGGCGTGCGATTGGTGATCGCCCCGTCACGCTACGTCGCCGGTGAGGAGAGTGCCGCCGTGCGTTGTGTGAATGACGGCGTGGCGTTGCCCACCGCTGTCCCGCCACGACCATTCGAAAGCGGCGTTGACGGCCTGCCGACGCTGGTCCAGAACGTCGAGACGCTGGCCCACGTCGCGCTCATCGCGAGGTTCGGCGCGCAGTGGTTCCGCGACTGCGGAACGTCGAACGGACCGGGGACCACGCTGCTGACCCTCAGTGGCGCGGCGGCGCGGCCGGGCGTGGTCGAGGTGCGCAGTGGGGTTCGCCTTGGCGACGTGCTTGGCGATGCCGGCTTCGTCGCCACCGACACCGCTGCAGTCCTCGTGGGCGGCTACTTCCGGCGCTGTTCGCACCCCGTCGCCGGGCTGCGGGCGGCGTCATGAACGAGAACCGCCTGACCATCGACCGCATCCTCTGTGACGGTCGCGGCATCAGTGCCGACCTCGTCCCGAGTTGGTCCGGCTCGACGACTGGGGATACCCGATCATCGACCCACGGCCGGTCAGCGTCGAGCTGACCGAGCACGCCCGCCGCGCCGCGGCCAACTGCCCGGTGCGTGCGCTGCGCCTCTCTCACAGCAGGCTCCCAGAAAACTGACAGAGCGAGCGCAGCGGCAGACGTCAGTCTTGTTGACAGACATCCAGCAACACTGATTCGAGGTCTTCATGATGAAACCACCGTCGCGCACACCAGGTGACCGCGACCGCGCGCTGCGAACACTGCGCCGTTCCGCGAGCACGGCGACGCCGACCGCCGGGTCCGCGGTCTCCTCGCCGACCGCTAGCGCGTCCCTCTCGACGCCGACGGCGGCACCCACCGTTGCTCCGGCCACCGCAGCTCCGGCCACCGCAGCTCCGGCCACCGTCAGTGGGGGATCGGGCGGGTGACGATCGGTGCCGGCAGCGGTATGGCGCCCGCCGGGCTGACGAGCACGACCGGCCGAGCGTTCGCCACCACGCTGCACGTGGTTGTGACACTGCCCGACCGGCTGCACGCCGCCAGCCACGCTGTCGACAGGGTGGTGGCGGACATCGATCGCACCTGCAGCCGCTTTCGCGGTGACAGCGAGATCACTCGACTGCAGGCGCGTGCGGGCGCATGGGCGGCTGTCTCGCCACTGCTGTTCACCGCCCTACGCGCCGCACTCCGCGGGGCGGCCCTGAGTGAAGGAGCCGTCGACCCGACGGTGGGGACTGCGGTCAAGACGATCGGCTACGTCGGCGACTTCGCAACTGTGGCGCGCGACCGGGGTGCCGTGTCGCTGCGGATCGCCGCCATCCCGGGATGGCGCTGCGTGCGCCTCGATGAGGTGACCCGCAGCGTGCTGGTTCCAGCCGGAGTCGAGATCGACCTCGGCGCGACCGCCAAGGCATTGGCGTCCGATCTCGCCGCCTCGGCAGCGCTCGACGCCATGGGCGGGGGCGGGGTTCTTGTCAATCTTGGCGGAGACATCGCCGTTGCAGGCGAACCGCCGGCGGACGGCTGGGTAATCCAGGTCTCCGAGGCGAGCGACGCGCCAATCGCCGCCGGGGTGGAGGCGATCGCGATCCGCGACGGCGGCGTCGCCACGTCGACGACCACGATCCGGAGGTGGCGCCGCGGAACGATCGATCTGCACCACATCGTCGACCCGAGCACGGGCCTACCCGCCGCGGGGCCGTGGCGGACCGTGACCTGCATCGCGGGCACCTGTCTGGACGCCAACATCGCCGCGACAGCTGCGATCGTGAAAGGGGCCGGCACCGTTGACTGGCTGAGCGAACGGGATGTCCCGGGGCGGCTGATCAGCGCGCAGTCCGAGGTTGCGCGGACCCGCGGCTGGCCGCACCCTGCTGCTGTCAGAGCCGGTTCGGGTCGCGACCGAAGAATGCGGCGAGCCGGTCGTACAGCGAGGCTGAGGGGTCGATCGACACCTCCGGACCGAACGCCTCGCCCCGCATCGGCGGCTTGAGCATCCCCTTCGCCCACGCCAGCGCCGCCTCACCGACCACGGCGTCGAGCCCTGTCGACTGACCGGTGGCGCGGGCCAGGTCCCACGTATGGACGGCGAGCTCGGCGGTCAGCTGGTCGACAGGAAAGCGCCGCGGCATCTCGCCCATCCCGGGCATGTCGACGGTGCCCTCGAGGTCGGCGTCGCGCCAGGCGTCGATGAGCTGCGCCCCGGCGTTTCGGAAGTCGGCGGCCGCGTCGTCGGCGTGGGGCGGGGCTGCTGTCCAGTCGGTTTTGCCACCGCCGGCGCGGATCGTGCCGTTGCGCGCCGATTGAATGACGTGGTCGACCAGGCGTGCGACGTCCCACTCGTGACACGGAGTGCGCATCTCCCATTGGTCAGCGGCAACGCCGGCGATGACGTCGCCTGCCTGGTCCACCGAGCGGGAGAGCGTTGCGAGCGGGTCGGTCTGCGCGGTGGTCACCCGGTCATCTTATCGACGCCGCCCCTGCCGCCGCGATCACGCCGGTGTGCGTACGATTGCTGAGCTGTGAGCATCCCGGCACGTATCAGTCTCGCGACCCTCGGCGTGCGGGACGTGGTGGCAAGCACCGCGTTCTACTGCGCACTGGGTTGGCCGCTGTCTCCCGCCTCGGTCCAGGGCGAGGTCAGCTTCTTCAACACCGCCGGTGGCCTTCTCGGCCTGTTCGGCCGCGACGCGCTGGCGGAGGACGCGAACTCCGATGAGGATGACGACATCCACGGCTTCCGCGGCGTCACACTGGCCATCAACCTGGAGAGCGAGGCGCTGGTCGACGAGGCGTTCGACCAGGTGAAGGTGGCCGGTGGCAGGGTTCTCAAGGAGCCTGTCAAGGTGTTCTGGGGTGGGTACTCCGGGTACTTCGCCGATCCTGATGGCCACGTGTGGGAGGTTGCGCACAACCCGGGGTGGCCGATGGGCGCCGACGGGCGGCCGCAGCTGCCGAGCTGAGGGCCGTGCCCGAAGGCACGACCCCGCCCGCAGAGCCACGTCAGACCAGGCTGACGTCGTCGAACAGCGTGTACGTTGGATCGGCGCCGTAGTTGTCGTCATGGCTGGTGAGGTTCAGGGTGTAGCTGTGACCGGCGGCCACCGACGCGGACGCCGATGTCCACACCGCGCTCGTGGCGCACGTCCGGCCAACCACCGACCGCAGGTGGTGAGGGCCACGGAATCGTAGAGCGTGTAGGTCGGGTCATCCGGGTAGTGGTCGTCATGGTTTGAGCATCAATGACTATGGTGTGGAAGTGTTCAGGCGGGCAAAGAAGATCGGTGGCGATCGCCGGACGGCGTTGACGATCGTGGCGCTCGCCGCTGCCTTGCTCGCGGTCGGCGGGTGCGGTGGTGCGAATGGTGGTCCGGGACAGCAGCCCACGGGAGCATCCACGGCAGCGTTGCCGACAGCGTCGCCGTGTCCGCCGCAAGCAACCCCAGTCGCGCCAGCCCGCGGACTGACCCAGGCCCTCACGGTGATCCAAATTCACGTGGCGCCCGGCGTGGCAACGACGCCCGGTGCGGTGCACCTCGGTGCGGTCAGCTGTGTCAGCGTCGGCGTGGGGCAGGAGGTGACCGTGGCCATCGCCGCGCGCATGCCGCCGATCCCGGCTGAACCGTACGGGACGCACCTCCTCTCGGCGATCACGGTGACGCCACCGGTCGCGTCGGGGGCGGGCCTTCCCGGCCAGTACACCATCAGCTTCAATGCTCTGCAGTCGGGAACAACCACACTCGCATACCTGCCGGCGACTTGCACGCTGCCGCCGGGAGCTTGCTGAGCCCCTGCAACAACCTCGTCCGTTCGGCGTCCGTCTGACCAACGGACACTTCGGCGCATGGCGAACCTGCAGAGGCTGCTGACAAAGAAGTCGGGGCGGATGGTTGCCGTCGGCCTCATCGGTGCGTCGGCAGCAGCAATCGGCGTCGTGATGACGGCACGTGGCAGCGACCAGCCGATGGCGTCGGCGACGCCGGCCGTGGCGGCGCCCGGGCCGGCGTCGACGCTGCTGGTATTCGTCAGCGGCGCCGTGCCCCACCCCGGCCTGTACGAGCTCGCCGTCGGTGCACGGATCGCCGACGCCATCGCAGATGCAGGCGGAATCCTCCCCACCGCCGATCCCGGCAAGCTGCCCAACATGGCCGGCGTGCTCCACGATGGTCACCAGGTCACCGTCCCCTTCGCCAAGGGCGCACGCGTGGCCACGTCCGTGAAGATCGACGCCAACAGCGCGTCGGTCGGCGAGCTGGAACAGATCCCCGGCATAACGCCAGACATCGCCACATCGATCGTCGGCGCGCGCACACAGTGGGGACCCTTCGCCAACCTGGCCGACCTGCGCAACGCGCTCGGTCTCGACACGGCCACCGCGGCGCTGATCGGCAAGCACCTGAGCTTCCTCACCTCGCTTCAATGACCGTCACCGCTCCCTGGCGCGTGGCGCTGTGCGCGGGGGCTTTCTCGGCATGCGTCGCGGTCGCGCCGCTGGGCATCGGCGTGGCGTTGCTGGTCGCGGTGACTGCCTGCGTGGTGATCGCGATCGTCTTCGTTGAACTACGAAGCGTGACCGCGATGGCGGCGATCGTCGCCTGCTGCCTCGGCACTTGGCGTGGGCTTACCGCGGGTGTGGTCGATCACGGACCGGGGAGCGTCGCCGGCCACCTCGGCAGCGAAGCGATCGTGCTCCGGGGAACGGTTGGTGACGAGGGTGTTCCGGGCCGCGATGACACGATCGTCGTCGACGTCCACGACCTCGCCACGGAGTCCGGCACCGCGAGCGTCAGCGGCTCGGTGGTCGTCGAGCCCCGCACCCCGGCGGCTGTGCTGCCCGGTGACACCGTCGACGTGCAGACAACAAGCCTTCGTGCGCCGCCACAACGTCCGGGCGCGCTGTCAGCTGTCGCGCTCGAACGGGTGGGAGCCAGGGCAATCGCCGCGGCAGCGCAGGTGACCATCGTCGCCAGGGGCGGTCCCACGCCCGCACGGGTGGCGCAGCAACTTCGGCAGCTGCTCACCACCACGGTGGCGCGTGCGCTGCCGGAGCCGGAGGCGACGCTTCTGCTGGGTGTTGCATTCGGCATTCACAGCCGCATCGTCGGTGCGGTTCGGGCGCCGCTGCAGGACGCGGGGTTGATCCACGTCATCGCGGTCAGCGGGCTCA
>JBDTJX010000026.1:0-2546 GCA_039935655.1 Candidatus Dormiibacter sp.
CGTGGGTGCAGTTGTCGCGGAGCGCGTAGAAGCGACCATCGTCAGCGCGGATGAGGCAAATTGGTGTGTCCTCAACGACAAGACCCTGCACGCTGTGGAGCGGGACCGAATCGGCGCGCGCAACCACCTGGTTGAGTCCGTCCGAGCCACCGGTCATGCCCGACTCTCTCTCGTTGGCATCGGCGCGCTCATCGTGGTGCGGCTTGCCGATGATGAGCAGGAAGGCGGACTCCGCCAGGGCAACAACGCTGTGCGGCAATCGCTCGGTGACGACGAGCAGTTGGCCCGGGGTGAGCTCGTATGCTGCTCCCGCAACCTCGAAGCGAATCTGACCGTCGAGGCAGTGCACGCTGACGACCGAGTCGGGGTGATGCTCGTCGACACGGCCGTGTGCCTTCAGCGCAACGAGAACGACCCGAAAGGTCGGGTGCCTCGCCAGTGTCCTCGACGCCTGATCCGCCCCGCGGTACGAGTCGCTAGCGCGTAGTGAACGAAGTTGTTCCTTCCAGTCGAGGGAGACGACCGGCGTCGAAAGATGCCCAAGGGTGTCTGCTGACCCGTTCGTCATGGCATTCCTTGACTGGGCTGGTTACGAGAAGGCTTTCTGAGTTGTAGGGAGTCTGACGCAAGCCCGCCCGGAACGCGAGAGCTCGCACGGTAGGGGGTTTCCTCAGGACGGCACGGAGTCACCTTTAGCCCCGATCCGCCGGCGATGTAGAGGCCGAAACGAAAGACAGGCGGCCAAACCCAACTGGGACAATGTAGTTGTCACAAACAACGTCTCAGCAGGAGGTCACCTGTCAGGTGAGAGTCTCGCACACGTCCCCTCGCCTCCGTATCGCTTTCGATGACCCCCATCTCGCCGGCCACGCAGGGCTGTCGCTGACCACTCAACTCGCCGGCCGCCTCGGACTGCGCCAGCTGACCCGCGAGCACGTCCATCTCGGGTCGGTGGCAGGCGCGGCCAACGCGGATCTCAAGACGATGACGGTGATCTCGGCGCTGCTCGCTGGCGGTGACTGCATCGACGACGTCGACATGCTCCGCGCCGGTGGGACCAGCGCGGTGATGGGACAGTGGGTGGCCGCACCCTCCACGATCGGCACCTTCCTGCGCGCCTTCAGCTGGGGCCATGTTCGCCAGCTCGACGCCGTGAGCGCCCATGTGCTCGCTCGTGCCTGGGAGGCGGGTGCCGGACCGGGCAGCGAGCCCCTCACCATCGACGTCGACTCCACCATCTGCGAGACGTACGGGGTACGCAAGCAGGGCGGCTCCAAGTTCACCTACCCCAAGGTACGTGGCTACCACCCGCTGCTCGCCGTCGCCGCCGGCACCGGTGACGTGCTCCACTCGCGCTTGCGCGGAGGCCCTGCCTTCAGCGGCCGTGGGGCGGCCAGCTTTCTCACCGAGACGGTCTCGCGCGTCCGCGCCGGCGGCGCCACCGGTCAACTCACGCTGCGCGCCGACTCCGGGTTCTACGCGAGCGCGCTCGTCGACGCCTGTGAGCGCAACGACGTGCGCTACTCGATCACCGTGCGCATGACCCGCCCACTCCATGCGGCGATGGACGCCATCCCCGCCGCAGCCTGGCGCGAGATTCCGTATTGGCTCGAGGGATCGGCCGACGTCGCCGAGACGACCTACGTTCCATTCGCCAGCCGCGGTCGACGCCGGCCGGTGCGCTTGATCGTGCGGCGGGTGATGCCGAC
The DNA here is from genome assembly GCA_039935655.1 of Candidatus Dormiibacter sp. Taxonomy (GTDB): domain Bacteria; phylum Chloroflexota; class Dormibacteria; order Aeolococcales; family Aeolococcaceae; genus Aeolococcus. The sequence continues at coordinate 1,710 of JBDTJX010000026.1, forward strand.
GCCCGGCAGCCAGTTGGCTTTGGCCGGGGTCGGGTACAGCTACCACGCCCTGATCACCAACCGCCACGGCGCCCTGCTCGACCTCGAAGCCGACCACCGTCGCCACGCCGAGATCGAAAACACCATCCGTGACCTCAAGTACGGGATGGCGCTCAACCACATGCCCTCCGGCCGGTTCGCAGCCAACGGCGCCTGGCTGGTGTTGAACACCATTGCGCACAACCTGATGCGCTGGCTCAGCCGCCTCGGCCTGGGCGAAAGTCTGGTGTCCACCAAGACGGTGCGCACCCGCTACATCAGTCTTCCCGGGAGACTGGCGCGCACCGCGCGTCAGCGCCACCTCCACCTCCCCAGCCGGTGGCCGTGGCGCGAGCAGTTTCTCGCAGCCAGGGAGCGGATCGCCGCACTTCCCGCGTCCCTCCCCACGCTCGCGTAACCGCCCGCCGACAACCGCACCTGCGTAGCTCGACTTCAGCACGTCGTCGCGCGCGCTGGCGTCGCCCCGATCGAGTCACTCACGCCGCGCGCTGGCGCACCGCGCCCCTGCAGGCGTCGCTTCGACCGCTGCGGCCAATCTCGGCGCACGATCCGACCGCGTCGGTGGATCCGGGCTTAGAAAGAGGACGGCAGCGCGACCTGGTCGCGCTGCCGGATGGAGGGGCTTTGGTGCGGAGGATGATGCAATACCGCGTTTGCGGCGTCGGCACGGTGGCGAACAGACGATGTGATGCGCTGTTCGAAGCCGGGGTTGGATGAGGTGAACGCCTCCGGCGCGGCAGCATCGAACGAACTTTCTGCAGTGTTCGTGCGTCTGACCGGACATCCGCCCGCAGGCAT
>JBDTJX010000027.1:0-14996 GCA_039935655.1 Candidatus Dormiibacter sp.
GGAGGAGGACGCGGAGGTCGAGTACGCGCGCAAGGAGGCAGCCGAGCGCGCCGTCGAGCGCCGCCGTGGGCTTGACGAGCTGCTCCCCGAGGCATTCGCGGTCGTCCGCGAGGCCGCCGTGCGCACCCTGGGGATGCGCCACTACGACGTGCAGCTGATCGGCGGCATCGTCCTCCACCAGGGAAAGATCGCTGAGATGCGCACCGGCGAGGGCAAGACGCTGGTGGCGACGCTGGCGCTCTACCTCAACGCGCTCGAGGGGCGCGGCACCCACCTCGTCACCGTCAACGACTACCTGGCCCGACGTGACGCCGGGTGGAACGCGCCGTTGTACTCCGCGCTGGGGATGAGTGTGGCGGTGATCGTGCCCGGGCCGGTCGACAACCCGGACTTCGGCTACATCTACGACCCCGAGTACCTCGACGAAACCCATCCCGACCCGCGCCTGCAGCACCTCCGTCCCTGCCGTCGCCGTGAGGCGTATGCCGCGGACATCACATATGCGACCAACAACGAGCTCGGCTTCGATTATCTGCGCGACAACATGGCGCAGTCACTGGACCGCTGCGTGCAGCGGCACCTCCACTACGCGATCGTCGACGAGGTCGACTCCATCCTTGTCGATGAGGCACGCACTCCGCTGATCATCAGTGGCCAGGGCAACGAGGCCACCGAGAAGTACTACACGTACGCGCGGCTGATCCCGCGGCTGGTCGCCGAGGACGATTACACCATCGACGAGAAGACCAAGTCAGCTGCGCTCACCGACGAGGGCATCGCCAAGGTCGAGCAATGGACGGGCATCAAGAACGTGTACGAGCTCGAGCACGTGAGCGAGGCGCACCAGATCAATCAGGCGCTCAAGGCTCACGCGCTCTACCTGCGCGATCGCGACTACCTGGTCAATGCCGACAAAGAAGTGGTGATCGTCGACGAGTTCACCGGCCGCACCATGCCGGGGCGGCGCTGGTCGGACGGCCTCCACCAGGCGATCGAGGCCAAGGAGGGAGTGGTCGTCCAGCAGGAGAACATCACGCTGGCGACGATCACCTTCCAGAACTTCTTCCGTCTCTACGACAAGCTGGCGGGGATGACCGGCACGGCGCTGACCGAGTCCGAGGAGTTCGACAAGATCTACAAGCTCGAGGTGGTGCCGATCCCCACCAACATGCCGATGATCCGCAACGACGAGACCGACCTCATCTTCAAGAACGAGGACGCCAAGTACAACGCGGTGGTGGAGGAGATCGCCGACCGCAACAAGGAGGGTCAGCCGATCCTGGTCGGCACCACCAGCATCGAGAAGAGCGAGCGGCTGTCGCGGATGCTCGAGAAGAAGGGCATCCCGCACAGCGTGCTCAACGCCAAGTTCCACGAGAGCGAGGCGCAGATCGTGGCCGACGCGGGGCAGCGCGGCTCGGTGACGATCGCCACCAACATGGCCGGCCGCGGCACCGACATCGTGCTCGGCGAGGGCGTTGCCGGCGCCGGTGGCCTGTACATCATCGGCACTGAGCGACACGAGTCGCGTCGCATCGACAACCAGTTGCGCGGCCGCTCGGGGCGCCAGGGCGACCCCGGTGAGACTCGCTTCTTCCTCTCGTTTGAGGACGACCTCATGCGCGTCTTCGGAGGTGAGCGCATGCAGGGCATCATGGACAGGCTCCACATCGAGGAGGACGTGCCCATCGAGAACCGCCTGGTGTCGCGGCAGATCGAGGGGGCGCAGTCCCGTGTGGAGGGCCACAACTTCGACGCCCGTCGCTACGTCGTCGAGTACGACGACGTCATGAACAAGCAGCGCGAGATCATCTACGGCGAGCGGCGCAAGATCCTCGAGGGCACCGACACGCGCAACAACCTGATGTCGATGCTCGAGCAGACGGTGCGCCAGGAGACGCCCGCGTACTGCGAGGGACGGCATCGCGAGCTGTGGGACCTCGAGGGCCTGTGGGAGCGGATGCGCCAGATCGGTCCCCTGGCGCCGGTCGAGGAGATCAACCTCGACACGCTGGGGAATACTGTCGACGACATTGCCGACACGCTGATCAGCGAGCTGACCGCGCTGTACGAAGAGCGCGAGCAGCAGTACGGCGCTGAGCTGATGCGCAGCGTCGAGCAGTCGCTGATGCTCAACGTGATCGACACTAAGTGGCGCGCGTACCTCACCGACATGGAGCACCTGCGCGAGGGGATCAACCTCCAGGCGTATGGTCAGAAGGACCCGTTGGTGGAATACAAGCAGGCGGCGTTCGAGTCGTTCCAGGGCCTGACGGCCGACATGCAGGCGGACATCGTTCGCCTGCTTCTGCACGTGCAGATCCAGCGGGTGGAGAAGCCGGCCGAGGAGCCGACGGACGCGGCCAGCGAGGCGGCGGCGCCACGCGGGGGTCGGGCGGACAAGCCGGGTGGGGAGATGTCGCCTGACCAAGCCCCTCCGGCGCGGCCGGCGGCTGCCGCGGCGAGCCAGGCGCTGGCGCGAGCCACTGGCGGCCCTCCTGCCAGGCCGGCGCCGCTGAGCCCAGTCTTGCAGCCGACTGTGACCAATATCGTGGAGAGCTCACCAAGCGGGACGCGGGCGGTGGCGCCGAGCGGTGCGCCGACGAATGGCAATGGCAGTGGCAGCCGGAAGGGGCGCGGGTCGGGGGTGGCGACTGGCGGGGTCACCGTGGGCGGTGGGGCTAGGCGCAAGGTCGGCCGCAACGAGCCGTGTCCCTGCGGGAGTGGACGCAAGTACAAGCTCTGCCACGGGCGGTAGTGCGCCGGCGGCAGTCCGGTACCGGTGCGTAGACTCGCCGCCATGACCGGCTTCCTCTTGCTCAAGGGGTGCACATCATGTCGGCGATCATTGCGGTTGACTCGAACGTGACTGGTCTCCTCATCTTCGTGGTGATGGCGGTGGTGGGCGCGGCGGTGTACTCGCCGGCGCTTGTCCGACAGATCAAGGCACTCGACGCGGACGGCGCGGCGAGCGGCGCGCACCGGGCGGCCGACGCGCGGGCACGAGGGACGGGGATGTTCCTCGCGCTGCTGGCAGTGATCGCTGTGTTGGTGATGGTGTTCAGGCCGACGTTCTAATCGACGCCGGTGTCGCGCGAATTTGGAGGGAAGCACAGACATGGCACGACCGTCGCATTTCGAGATCCCCGTGGACAATCCCGACCGCGCCGAGAAGTTCTACAGCGCCGTGTTCGGCTGGGCGTTCCAGCGGTTCGAGGGAGCGCCCTCGTACTACGGCATGGCCACGACCGGCGAGGACGTTCCGGGAATCAACGGAGCCCTGTTCCAGCGCACCTCGGACACGGAAACCACGCTCACCATGAGCGTGCCGTCCATCGAGGAATCGATCGCCAAGATCAAAGAGAACGGCGGCGACGTGGTGCAGGACAAGACCTCGATCCCGGGCATGGGCTGGTTTGCCACGTGCCGAGACAGCGAGGGCAACAAGATCGGGCTGTTCACCAGCGACGAGGGGGCAGGCTGAGCCGGCTGCGTCAATGGGAACCCGCCGCGCCATCGACCGAGCACCGAGGAGTTGTCCGTGAGCGACGGAGTCCCGACACCGTACGTGGCCGCCGAGCGCGAGATGTTGCTCACCTGGCTGCAGTTCCACCGCGACACCCTGGCGTGGAAGTGTGACGGCATCGACGACGAGCAGCTGCGCCGGCGCGCGGTGCCGCCGTCGACACTGTCGCTGCTCGGGATCGTGCGACACATGACCGAGGTGGAGCGCAACTGGTTTCAGCGCCGGCTGGCGGCAGCTGACGCTCCGCCGCACTACTACTCCGAGAGCCGGCCCGACGGGGATTTCGACGACCTCGACAGCGCCACAACGGCCGAGGTCTTCGCCACCTGGCGAGCTGAATGCGCTGCCGCCGAGGCGTCCATCGCACAGGTCGCGGACCTTGGGGAGATCTTCGCGCCGACGCACAACGATCCCCGCCCCATCTCGCTGCGCTGGATCCTCATGCACATGATCGAGGAGTACGCGCGCCACCTCGGGCACGCCGACCTTCTGCGCCAGTCCATCGACGGCGCCGTGGGCGACTTCGAGGAGGCCCAGATATTGCGCTGGGAGTGACCGCGTCGGCGGTTGCTCAGTCGCCGGTGCGGCCGTCGATGAGCTCGCGCAGGATATCGACGTGTCCGGCGTGACGCGCTGTCTCCTCGAGCATGTGCACCAGGATCCAGCGCACCGACTTGTCGGGACGGTGCGGTCCGGGCACACGCGCACCCAGCGCGGACTGCGCGCGCGCGATGTCATTGCTACGCGCGTAGGCAGCGCGGTAGTCGGCGACGACCTGCTCGGGGCTGTCGCTGTCGAGGACGAGCCATTCGGCATCCGGGTCGTCGGGATCCTCGGGGACCTCCGGGCCACCGGCCATCACCGTGGCGAACCACCACTCCTCCACGAGAGTCAGGTGCTTGACGATCCCGAGCAGAGTGGTGCGCGACTCGAGCAGATGACGCGTCATCTGATCGCGGTCGAGGCCGTCGAGCTTGACCAGGACGGACTCGCGGTATTTGTCGAGGAACGCAATCAGCGTTTGACGCTCGTCAGCGTCAGACGGTGTGTGCCCGCGGGTGTCGGGGACGGAGAGGGTGTGGCTCACGCGGCCATCGTAGCCGTCCCCACGAGGCCGCCAAGTACACTCGGAGAGTCATGAGCGAGTTGTCCACACGCGCAGAAGAGGTCAAGGCCCGAGCAGCAGACCTGCTGGGCCATCTTTGACCTGGATGCCAGGCGCGCGCGCCTCGCGGAGCTGGATATCGAGATCAATGACCCCTCGCTCTGGGATGACCCGCGCCGCGCCGCGTCGCTGACCCAGGAGGCTTCACGCCTGCGCGAGGAGATCGCGTCGGTCGCTGAGATCGAGAAGCGCACCGCCGATGCCGTCGACCTCAGCACCATGCTGGAGACCGACCCCGACGACGCCATGACGGCCGAGGTGTCGGCCGAGCTGGACTCACTCGAGAAGGAGCTCGACCGTCGCGAGCTCGAGCTGCTCTACAGCGACCCGTACAGCGATCACCCGGCCATCCTCGGGATCCACGCCGGCGCCGGGGGCACAGATTCGCAGGACTGGGCAGGGATGCTGATGCGCATGTACATGGCCTGGGCGGACAGCAAGAAGTTCACCGTCGAGTTCCTCGACGAGTCGGTCGGCGACGAGGCCGGCATCAAGTCGGCGACCTTGCGGATCAGCGGGCGGCGCGCATACGGACTGCTCAAGAGCGAGCGCGGGGTGCACCGCCTTGTGCGAATCAGTCCGTTCGACTCCGCAGCACGGCGGCACACCTCGTTCGCCCTCGTTGAGGTGACGCCGGAGATCGAAGATGCCGTCGACGTGGACATCGATCCCAAGGACGTTCGCGAGGACGTGTACCGCAGCAGCGGCGCCGGCGGCCAGCATGTCAACAAGACGTCGTCGGCGATCCGCCTGACGCACATCCCCACCGGGGTGGTGGTGACATGCCAGAACGAACGCTCGCAGCACCAGAACCGTGAGGTGGCGTGGCGGGTGCTGCGCTCGCGATTGCTGACGCTGCAGCAGGCCGCCCATGCCGAGCATGTCGCCGAGCTGCGCGGCGAGTCGATGCCGGCGGAGTGGGGCAGCCAGATCCGCTCGTACGTGCTGCAGCCGTACACGATGGTCAAGGACCATCGCACCGGCGCCGAGGTGGGCAACGCGCAGTCGGTTCTCGACGGCAACCTCGACCCGTTCATGGAGGCGTACCTGCGCTGGTCGGCGCGGGAGGGGGCGGCGGCGTAGCGCAAATCGCTGCTGTGGCGGAGCTATGCTGCGGGTCCGCGGCCCCGGGTGGGGGCGCTGAGGCGGGAGGAATGGCAATGCCGGGTACAACGACGGAGACGGCGACCGCCAACCTGGAGGCGCTACGACGGGGCTACGCGGCCTTCCAGACAGGCAACCTCGACGTGCTGCGCGACGAGCTCTTCGATCCGGACATCGTGTGGCACGCGCCGGGCCGGGGCCCGCTGTCCGGTGAGTACCGGGGCACGGACGCAGTCATCGGCTTGTTCGTCAAGCAGTTCGAGCTGACCGACGGGACGTTCAAGGTCGATGTCCACGACTACCTGGCGACCGATGACCACGCCGTCGCCATCGCGACGTTGTCCGCGCAGCGCGGCGGCAAGTCGATCACCGACCAATACGCCCATGTCTGCCACTTCCGTGACGGCAAGCTGACCGAGGCGTGGATCCTCGACTTCGACCCCTACAAGGCTGACGAGTTCTTCGCCTGAGGTGAGTTGCGGCCCGCCGGCGCTCCGCCGGCGGGCCCCCCTCAGCACGCACCAGCACGGGAGGCGAATCACCGGCTCGCCGCATACAGTGCAAACGCGCCGAACGATGCCACACTGATCGCAACTCGGATGTCTTTTTCTTGTCGCGATTGAACGAGCATTTTCCGCACCGGTCGTATACTCGGGCAGTCCCTTCACCGGTCTCAATGCGCTCCACGTCACACGCGAACCGGGCGGGGCCTCCCACCGCGCCACCCGGCTGGGCGGGAGAGGAGACGGGCCTGCCGGGCGCTGGGATCGCCGCCGTGAACCATGACGACACAGTCCGGGGTTGCGCGATCACCGGGTTGAACCGCGCGTGACCGTGGCCCTGGCACATCGCCCCGCGCTGGCGAGCGATCCGGCGCTGCGCCCGGTGATCAGCTTCCACGGCGTCGGCAAGACATACCCCAGCGGGACCGTCGCCCTGCGCGACGTCGATCTCGCCATCTACCAGCGCGACTTCGTGTTCCTGGTCGGCGCCAGCGGCGCGGGCAAGTCGACGCTGGTGCGCTTGCTGATCCGCGACGAGCCGGCCAGCAGTGGGCGCATCTTCGTCGACGGACAGGAGGTGACCCGCATCAGCCGTCGCAAGCTGCCCAAGCTGCGTCGCAAGTTCGGCATCGTCTTCCAGGACTACAAGCTGCTGCCCACCCTGACCGTCGGGCAGAACGTGCAGTTCGCGCTGCAGGTGACCCGGCCCGGGCAGCGCCACATGCGTGAGAAGGTCGAGGAGACGCTCTGGATCGTCGGGCTCGAGGACAAGGTCGGCAAGTTCCCCGACGAGCTCAGTGGCGGCGAGCAGCAGCGCGTCGCGATCGCCCGCGCCCTGGTGACCCGGCCGCGCATCTTCCTCGCCGACGAGCCCACCGGCAACCTCGACCCCGACACGTCGTGGGGCATCGTCCAGCTGCTGCTCCAGATCAACCACCGCGGCACCACGGTGCTGATGGCGACCCACAACCGCGAGGTCGTCGACCTGGTGCGCCGCCGCGTCATCGCCATCGATGGCGGTCGCGTGATCCGCGACGAGCAGGAGGGCCAGTACCTGCGCGAGGGAGAGGCGACCATTTGAGACGTTTCTTCGCCGCGTTGTGGTTTGCCATCTCGTCATCGCTGCAGAACTTCCGGCGTAACCTCGGCGTCTCCATCGCCGGCGTGTGCACGATGGGGTTGATCCTGGTGCTGGTCGGCACGACAGTGCTCGCCACCCACCTGCTGACCAACGTGCTCCACGACCAGGAGTCGCGCGCCAGCAAGCTGAAGATCTACATCCAGGACGGCGTCTCGCTGGCCAACATCGTCAATTTCCAGCACCAGTTGCAGGGCGACACCCGCGTGCTGGCCGTGACATTCGAGAACAAGGACCAGGCGTACGCGGAAGCTCAGAGCAAGGGCACCGACATCGCCACCGCCGTCAACGCGCTGGGCAGCAACCCGCTGCCCGCTTCGCTCAACGTCGACGTCAAGCAGCTGCGCTACCTCGTTCAGCTCGACCAGGTTGCGCGGACCGACCCGATCGTCGACCCCACGCAGCCCACCGACTACAACTCCGACGTGACGCCGAAGATCCAGACGGCGATCACCGGCATCGAGATCGTCGGCGGGGTGCTCTCAGCGATGCTCCTGGTGATCAGCCTGGTGATCATCATGAACACGATCCGCACCGCGGTGTACGCGCGCCGAACCGAGATCGAGATCATGAAGCTGGTGGGCGCAACCGACTGGTTCGTACGCTGGCCGTTCATCCTCGAGGGCGTTCTCGGCGGCGTGTTCGCCGCCATCCTGAGCAGCCTGGTCGTCGGCTTTGCCTACAAGATCGCCGTCGGCGCCACCGTTGGCGACCTCTTCGCCATCCCGTTTGACGGGCCGTTCACCGCCGTGTTGATCGCCTCGCTCTTCGGCGGCGGTGCAGTGGTCGGCGCCATCGGCAGTTTCCTGGGGGTGCGCCGCTTCCTCGCCGCCTGACGGCGGAGGAGTGCGGCCGATGCACCCATGAACCTGTCCGCGAACCCAAATCCCCGGCAGCGGAAGCACCAGCGCGGACGTGTCACCATCCTGCGCGCGCTGATCGCGCTGGTGATCGCCGCCGCGGTCATCGCCGGCGCGATGCTTGGGTCCGGCGGGCACGCCACGGCGGATACGTTCACCGACCAGATCGCTGCCAAGAAGCATCAGCTCGCGGCCGACGGGGCCGCCAACGCGCGCCTCCGCGCCGAGCTCGCGGCCGCCGCCAACCAGGAGGCCGCCCTGGTTAAGGCGATCGCCGACCTCGATGCGCAGATCGCGGCCACCAACGCGCAGGTCGCCGCCGCGACGGCGCAGCTGAACCGCATCCAGGCAGCGCTCTCCGCCGCCCAGGACAACCTGGCGTACACCCGGGCGCAGCTGGCCATCGACCGTCATCAGCTCGAGGTCGACCTTGTGGTGATCTACAAGGCGCAGAACGCCTCCACCTCGTTCAGCAACTTCCTCAACTCCGGCGACTTCAACACCTACTTCCAGCGCGCCATCGACGTCAACCGGCTGGGTCGCAGCGAGCGCAGCCTGGTCGGCAGCGTCAGCCTCGACGAGCAGACGATCCAGGCTGACGTCAACAGCATCACCCTCGCCAAGAACCAGCAGGTCGACCTCCTCGCCACGCTCAACGGCATCGAGCAGCAGCAGACGGCGGCGCTGGAGTCACGCCAGCAGGCGCGCGCGCAGCTGGTCGCTCTGCAGGCGCAGGACCAGGTTCTGCTCGCCCAGAACGAGGCTGCGCAGGCGCAGTTGCACTCGCAGATCGCCAAGCTGAAGGCGCAGGAAGCCGCGGCGCTGGCCGCCGGTGGAGGCAGCGGCCGCTTCCGCTGGCCCCTGACCGGTCCGATCACCCAGGGCTTCGGCTGCACACAGTTCCCGTTCGAACCGTTCGACCCCAACTGCGCCACCAGGCACTTCCACAGCGGCATCGACATCGCCGCGCCGTGCGGCACCAACATCGCCGCAGCTGATAGTGGCATCGCCCATACGTACTACAGCGATGTCGGCTTCGGTCTGCACGTCATCATCGTCCACGGCAACGGCTGGGTCTCGGTCTACGGCCACATGGCCGGCTTCGCCATCGGTGATGGGCAGACCGTGCACCGCGGGCAGGTGATCGGCTGGGAGGGAAGCACCGGCAACAGCACCGGCTGTCACCTGCACTTCGAGGTTGATCTCAACGGGAATCCCCAAAGCCCGCTCGCCTATCTCTCGTGAGTGACGACGGGGGAACCGACCGTCCTGCTGACGCTGGTGCCGGCTGGTCGCCGGAGCCGCCTCGGCGCCGTCCCCGTGTCCCGCTGCCGCCGCCCTCGGTGACCAGGGTGCTCGCCACCGTGGCAGCCTGCTACCTGACCGCGCTCATCGTGCTCAACCTCTCCTCCTCGCAGTACGGAGGGTTCATCAACCGGGTCTTTCCGCACATCGGCGCCGGTTCGCCTATCGACACGACAAGCATCGCTGCGGAGTGGCAGGCCATTCAGCAGAACTACGTGATCCGTGACGTGCCCAGCGGGACCGGTGCGCAGGGCGCTGAGCAGGGCATCGTGCAGATGCTCCACGACACCTACAACGACCGTTTCTCCGCGTACCTCACGGCCCAGCAGTATCAGCAGCTCAACTCCACGCTGGGCGGCCGGCGCGCGGGCAGCATCGGCGTTGCGGTGGAGGCACGCTGTGGTGTCGCACTCTGCGGGTCCGGGCAGACGCCCGACGACGCTGTCATCGAGGGCGTCCTGGTCAACCAGCCCGCCGACCGGGCCGGTATCCACCGCGGCGATGTGCTGATCGCGGTCAACGGCGTTCCGCTCGCGTCGCTGGGGAGCGACGAGGCCACCCGGATCGACAAGGCGTCACAGATGGTGCGTGGTGCGGTTGGTGTCAGCGTGCGCATCGCCGTACAACGTAGCGGCACGCAGCTGACCCTGACGGTGACGCGGCAGAACCTGACCATCCCGTCGGTGTACACGCAGCTCTTCGGGCACACGCTCTACATGCAGGTGACCGGGTTCGACACCGACTCCGGCGACGCCGCTCGCAGCCAGTTGCAGAAGGGCCTGGCGGCAGGTGCGACATCGGTCATCCTCGACCTGCGCGGCAATGGTGGGGGGTACGTCACTGCAGCGCAGTCGCTGGTCAGCGATTTCGTGCAGCCGACGGCGACGCGGAAGTACGTCGTGGTGCGGCGCGGACGCCTCGCCGCCGACGGCAATCCCAACAGTGCGCAGGAGGTGGTCAGCGACCCCATCCAGCCAGGCGGCGTGGCCCTGACCCAGCCGATGGTGCTGCTGGTCGACGGCGACTCGGCGAGCGCGTCGGAGATCACAACCGCGGCGCTGCACGATTACCACCGCGCCACCGTCGTCGGGCAGAAGACGTTCGGCAAGGGATCGGTGCAGGTGGACTTCCCGCTGCCCGACGGGGCTGACCTGCACCTCACCGTGGAGCGCTGGTTCGGCCCCAACGGCGAGACCATCGAGGGCCAGGGGATAGCGCCCGACCGGGCCGTGGCGCTGCCATCGCCCGACGATCGCTTCGAGCTTGACGCGCAATCCCCGCCGGCCGGCGGGGACGCCCAGCTGCAGGCGGCGCTGGCCGTGCTCAGAGGAGTCTGAGCAATGCGCTGGTTGCGTGGTGGGAACGGCCGGCAGCGCGGTGAGCGGACATATACTCCGGCCGTGCCAGAGCGCTACGACGTGGTCATCCTCGGCGGCGGTTCGGGCGGGTACGTAGCTGCCATCCGGGCCGGCCAGCTGGGCCTGCGCGCGGCGGTGGTGGAGGCCGAAAAGGTGGGCGGCGTCTGCCTGCACCGCGGCTGCATCCCCACCAAGGCACTGCTGCAGAGCGCGGCGCTGCTCGACCAGGTGCGCGACGGCCGCCGGCTCGGCGTCAACGCGGCCGACGTGACCTTCGACTACGGCACGGCGGGAATTCGGCGCGACGAGGTGGTCAACACCCTGTACAGGGGTGTCCAGGCGCTGCTCAAAAAGAACAATGCCACCACAGTGCACGGCCGCGGACGCATTGCCGGCCAGGGACGTGTCGTCGTCGCCGCCGACGGTGGCGGCGACCAACTGGTGCTGGAGAGCGGGCATGTCATCGTGGCCACCGGCTCGCGACCGCGCCAGCTGCCGGGCATGCCGACCGACGGACGCCAGGTGCTCACCAGCGACGACGCGCTCTTTCTCGAGGCCATCCCGCAGAGCGCGATCGTGCTCGGCGCCGGTGCCGTCGGGGTCGAGTTCGCGTCACTGTGGCGCAGCCTGGGCACCGAGGTGACCGTGGTGGAGATGGCGCCGAGCCTGGTGCCGCTGGAGGACGAGGCGATCGGAGCGGAGCTGCGCAAACAGTTCGAAAAGCGAGGAATCACGTGCCTGGCCGGCACCACGCTCGACCCGTCGTCGCTCGAGCGCAACGAGGGTGGCGTGGCGGTCACCGTGAAGACCGGCGACACAGAGCAGCGCCTCCAGGCCACCGTCCTGCTCGTAGCGGTGGGCCGCACGGGCAACGTGGAGGACATCGGCTTGGAGGAGGCCGGCGTCGCCACCGACCGCGGCATGGTGACCGTCGACGGCGGACAGCGCACCACCGCAGCAGCGATCAGCGCCATCGGCGACTGCGCCGGCGGTTTCCAGCTTGCCCACAAAGCCATGCACGAGGGCGTCATCGCGGTCGAGGCGATCGCGGCACGCAGTCCGCACCCCCTCGATCCCCACCTGGTGACGCGCACCACGTACTGCACGCCCCAGATCGCATCGCTGGGCCTCAGCGAGGCCGAGGCCAGGGCCGCCGGGCACGATGTGTCCGTCGGCGTGTTCCCCTTTCGCGGCAACGCGCGTGCGGTGGTGTGGGGTGAGACCGGCGGATTCACCAAGGTGGTCGCCGACAGGAGCACCAACGCCGTTCTCGGCGTGCACATCATCGGGCACGAGGTCACCGAGCTCATCTACGGCCCGGCGCTCGGCAGCCTGTTGGAGTCGACCCCGTTCGAGATGTCGCGCGCGGTGGCGCCTCATCCGACTCTGAGCGAGGCGCTCGCCGAGGCCGCCCTGGCGGTGTCCGGCGAGGCCCTGCACATCTAGAGGAGCGAGACGTACGTGGCATTGGTGAAGTCCGACGCGGTCAACAAGGAGGGCCTGGACGCGCAGACGCTGCGCTCCATGTACAGGCACATGCTCCGCTCGCGCGTGCTCGACGAGCGCATATGGGTGCTCAACCGCCAGGGTCGCGCGCCGTTCTGGATCAGCGCGATGGGCCACGAGGCGATCCAGGTGGCAGTGGGGATGAACATGGAGCCCGGGCGTGACTGGCTTGCGCCGTATTACAGAGACCTGGCGTTGACCCTGGTTCTTGGCATGACCCCGCGGGACCATCTGCTCTCGGTGCTGGCCAAGGCGGAGGATCCCAACAGCGGCGGCCGCCAGATGCCCGCGCACTACGGATCGCGACGGCACAACATCATCAGCACTGGTTCGCCGGTGACCACGCAGCTGCTCCACGCCGCGGGAATCGCGCTGGCGTTCCGCATGCGCGGCGAGGACTCCGTGTGCGTCACCGCGTTCGGGGAGGGGAGCACCAGCGGCGGTGACTTCCACGAGGCGCTCAATTTCGCAGCCACTCACAAGCTCGGCGTGGTGTTCGTGGTGGAGAACAACGGCTACGCGATCAGCGTGCCGGTGGAGAAGCAGATGCCGACGCCGCACGTGTCGGATCGCGCCCAGGCGTACGGCATCCCCGGTGTCAGCATCGACGGCAACGACGCCCTCGCCTGCTACCGCGCCGCTCGCGCGGCGGTGCAGCGGGCGCGCAGCGGGATGGGGCCGACCCTGCTGGAGGCCAACGTGCACCGTCTCACCTCGCACAGCTCGGACGACGACCAGCGCCGCTACCGCAGCGCCGACGACCTCGAGGCAGAGCGCAAGCAGGACTGCGTGCCGCGGTTCCGCGCGTTGCTCGAGGATCTCGGGGTGCTGGCGCCGGGCGATGCCGACGCCATGCGCACCGAGCTCGTCGTTGAGCTGGATGAGGCGACGGCATACGCCGAGGCGGCGGCCGACCCGCTGCCCGAGACGGCCATGCTCCACGTCTACGCGGAGGATTCGTGATGCCCACCAAGACATACCTGGAAGCGATCCGCGAGGGCATGCGTGACGAGATGCGCCGCGACCAGCGGGTGATGATCCTCGGCGAGGATGTGGGCGCCAAGGGCGGCGTGTTCGGCGCCACCGAGGGGCTGCAGAAGGAGTTCGGCGAGTTGCGTGTCATGGACTCGCCGCTGGCGGAGTCGTGCATTGTCGGCGTCTGCATCGGCGCGGCGATGAACGGGATGCGTCCCATCGCCGAGATCCAGTTCCAGGACTTCATCATGCCGGCGGTGGACCAGATCGTCAGCGAGGCGGCGAAGATGCGCTACCGCAGCAACAACGACTGGAGCGTTCCGATGGTGGTGCGCGCGCCGTTCGGTGGTGGCATCCATGGTGCTCTCTACCACTCGCAGTCGATCGAGGCCATGTTCTGTGCGGTCCCGGGGCTCAAGGTGGTGGTGCCGAGCAACGCCTATGACGCCAAGGGGCTTTTGATCAGTGCGATGCGCGACCCCGACCCGGTGCTGTTCTTTGAACACAAGCGCGCGTACCGCTCGGTGAAGGGCGACGTACCGGACGACGAATACACGGTGCCGCTGGGTTCCGCGTCGGTGGTGCGCGAGGGTGGCGACATCGCCATCTTCACCTACGGGATCGTGGTGCACACCGCGTTGGAGGTTGCGGGGCGACTCGCCGCGGACGGGTTCGAGTGCGAGGTGGTGGACCTGCGCTCGCTGCGTCCGCTCGACCGCGGCGCGATTATCGCGACCGCGCGCAAGTGCGGTAAGGTGATCGTGGCGCAGGAGCCCAATCTCACCGTCTCGGTGTCGTCGGAGGTCGCCGCGATCGTGGCGGAGGAGTGCTTCGAGTACCTGGACGCGCCGGTGATGCGCATCGGCGGTCCCGAGATCCCGGCCATGCCGTTCGCGCATGCGCTCGAGGAGTTCTACCTGCTCACACCCGACAAGCTCGAGGCTGCGGTGCGCACGCTCGCGGCATACTGAAGGACGTAGCACCATGGCAATGACAGTCACCATGCCGCAACTCGGTGAGAGCGTCACCGAGGGAACCATCGCACGCTGGCTGAAGCAGCCCGGCGAGCTGGTGTCCAAGTACGAGTCGATCGCCGAGGTGGTGACCGACAAGGTCAATGCAGAGATTCCCTCGCCTGCCGAGGGCAGCATGGGCGAGCACATCGCCAGGGAGGGCCAGGTGGTGGCGGTCGGGGAGCCGATCTGCACCATCGAAACGGTCGAGCAGGGGCAGGCGAACTCGGCGTGGCACCAGGGTGACGGCGAGCAGCAGGCGCCAGCGCCGGCCGAAGCAGGCGCGGAGGCTGCGCAGCCGGTGGCGGCTGGGGTGCAGCAGGAGCAGGGCGCTGCGCAGCCTGTGGCGCAGGCGGAGCAGCCGCCCGCGCAGGTGGAGGCGCCGCCGACTGCGCCCGACGCCTCTGCACCACCGCCGGCGTCCGACGGCGCAGCGCAGCCGCCGGCAGCGGAGGCTTCCGCCCCACCTGAGGCTGCTGCGCAGTCTGCTGCGCCGGCTGCACCCACTCAGAGCAGCGGCAACGGCAGCAGCAGCAGCAGCGC
>JBDTJX010000028.1:0-7658 GCA_039935655.1 Candidatus Dormiibacter sp.
GGACGAGCCGATGTGATCGTCACTGGCGACGCCGACCTGCTTGCTCTCGGCACCTTTGAAGGAGTCGCGATCATGACCGTCGCCAAGTTCGACGACGTGCCGCCGGGCGAATGAACTGGCGCACCAACTGTGCTCCCCGCACTGCAGCCGTGTGTGGGAATCCAGCGTCCGCCGCCGGGTTGATGGCGGACGGCAGCGCCACCCCGGAGTCTCCAACTTACCCGCGGCGGTTCACTTGCCGAGGTTGGGAAGTCTAAAGGCGTATGTAAGGCCACCCACCCTGCTGCGGCGGCTGATCAACCGGGCTGACCGCGAACGCTCTCACTCCCCACCTTCAATCGCATGATCCGCGTACCGGGCTGCGAGTCGCCTCCGCAGCAACGGACCACGCCCCGTATTCAATCATCGCGTCGCTCAGTTCAGTCGTGGTGATCTGCACGAGACGCAGGTCACTTATCCTCGTGTTCACGCTTGTCCCTGTGTCCCTCGGCGCCACGGCCTCCCTGGTGCCGCAACATCTGAACGCCATCCGCGACGCGCGGGCACGCACGCTGGGGTCGTTGTTACTCTTCGACCGGTGATGTCCCTCGCCTACTGGTCGTGTGTTCTGGTCACCGTGGCGAGCGCGCTCGTAAGTCTGGGCTTCTCCATCGCAGCGGTCGTTGCGTCCAACGACGAGGCCAAAACAAGCGCTTTATATGCCTGGGCCCGAAGTTCTGCGCTGGCGTTGGTGAGCGTCGTCGCACTCGTCCACCGGTCTAGTCCGTGGTTGGAGGCTGTAGCCCTCACGATGACTCTCGTGCAGGTGGCGGACGCCGGCGTGGGCTACAGAACCCGCAATGCGATGAAGACGTATGGGCCCGCCATTACGGGTCTGGCGAACCTCGCGACTTTTGTCTGGCTCGTGGGCACTTCTTGAGGCGGTTCGCTGGCATAGTGGAGTCCGCCGCCTACGGCGGGCGATGGCTGTGCGTGGAACTGGACCGTCCGCGCCCGAGCAAGTACGCGAGGGTGCAGTGCCCCCGCATTGAAGGGCGGGTCGGACGGTCACAGAATTCACGACTGGGCCTGACCCGCTTCAACGGACACCTTTCTTGGCGCGCACGGCCTCACTCGGGAAGGCCTGCTCCGGTAAGACCACTTTGCCGAGAGTAGTGACGTACGACTTCCTGAGTCACTACTCTCCGGGCCGGCGGCGCCCGGAGCGGCGGCGTCTTGATGGCAACGTTGCGGTCCCCGTCGACGGGCTCGAGCGCCTCGACGGTAAACACCTACCTGCCCAGGTACGTGTCGCAATCCGTATTCGTGAGTCATTACTCTCCCGAAAACCGACGGCGATCGACGGGGGGCACGCCGGAGCCACACGCGGCTCCACGGCGACCTCACGAAACGCGACAGCGGGAGAAGGGGTTCGAACCCTCGACCCTTACCTTGGCAAGGTAGTGGCTCAATTCTGTATTTGGGAGGCATCGAAATGGGCCTCAAGCCGACTACTTGCCCCCAACTTCCACGGGCGTCCACGCTGATCCCATGGGAAGCCAAACAGATCCAACGGCGCTCCACGTTGACCCCCATTGGTCGGAGCCGAGGACGGCTGGCCACGCAGCCACCTCAGAGTGCAGCGGACCCGGCGACGGCCGTCGCCGATGCCTCCGCTGCGGGGTTCGACTTGGAGCGGTGGTAGGCTGGGAACGTCATGACCCGCGCCGACCTCCACCGCCTCGTTGATGAGCTCCCAGAGGAGTCAATTGAGCCGACGGCCGCCGTCCTCGAGCGGGCGCGCGATCCGCTGTGGGCCGCGCTCCAGGCGACCCCTCCCGATGACGAGCCACTCACCGGTGAGGACATCGCGGCCATCGCTGAAGGCCGAAGGCAGCCGGGCATCAGTCTGGAGGACTTCCGGGCCGAGACCGCGTGAATGGCTGCCGCAGTCGAACTTCGGCCTGCGGCCGCCAAGGCGCTCCGTCGGCTGCCTCGTCCCGATCGTGAGCGCATTCTCGCCGCCATCGAGAGATTGCCGGCGGGCGACGTGAGGTCCCTCACCGGGCGCCCCGGCCAGTACCGGCTCCGAGTGGGTGACTGGCGTGTTTTGTTCGAACTGGTTGACCGCGACATCATCGTCGTGTATCGCATCGCTGCTCGAGGATCCGCGTACCAGCCTTGACATCGGCGGCCGGCGGTCGGTCGTCCCCGGCGTCGGTCGTCCGATCAACGGTTGAAATCCCAACAGGGCGGCCGGTGCGTTCGGGCTAAGAAAAGTGTCCGTCAATTCGGGGCACGCCCACCGAGAAACCAGTGCGCGCTGCCCCGGCGACCCTGTTCGGTACGACGGGCGCCAGGAGCGCCGTCCCGGTGGCGATCTCGTCGATGGCCAGCAGCCGCAGGAATCGCGTAGGGGAGAGGTTCCTCAGAACCGGGTAGGTACCGGCGGCGAGGCCGTGCGTCCGCTCCGCGGTCGTGCCGTCGGCGCGCCATTTGTCGAGCCCGGAGTGAAGGATGTAGCCGCCGGTGACGAAGCGCGGGGGGGACGTCGGACAGCTTCATGTAGATTTCCTGTACTGGAGAGGGGGCACGATCACAGGGAGCCGGTGGCCCACTCGCGTGTGCTTGGAGCGCGATGCCCACGATAGAAGAACCGGACTATTGGGAGGAGGACGGAGACCATCCCTCGCATCGCAGCTCGATCAGCCGAGCGCCGCCGTGCGACGTGATCTAGGCGGTGCCAGACCTCTTATCGCTTCCCCGTGCGGGTCGTCGGCCGATCGCAGGCCGTGGCCTCCGCGCGGTCCGCGAGCTTCTCGATCGCCGGAAGTGCTGCCAGCACCGAGGCCCGCTCCGTGTCCTCAAGGGACTGCAGCGCGTGATAGATCAGCGTTGTGCCATTGCGCCGCAGATCCTCAAGGAACGACGCGCCGTCCACGGTCACAGACACCTGGGATGAGCGCGCATCACTCGGGTCGCGGACGCGCGTCACCATGCCGCACGCTTCCAAGTGGTCGACCAGCCGGGAGAGTGTCGATGCGGACACGCCTTCACGCGTAGCGAGATCCCCCAGGCGCAGCGGCATGAATTGCTGGATCGTGGCAAGCGCGGACAGCTGTGACTGTGTCAGCTCGCCCGTTCCGGGACGGCGGAGCCGGCGACTCAGGCGCCCCACCGCCATACGCAAGCGCGCGGCCGTGTCACTGTCCAGGGCGATCGCTGCGGTGCGGTGATCACCTCCTCGGGCGCCGTCGCCTGCGCCTGACGGAGGCGACGATCCTCGCCTCGGGTCGGGCGCCACTTTGTTTGGCACAACGAAAGTATATACTGGGACTCGTGGACGCGCTGATCCCAACCGCCGGGGGGCGCCGGTAGTGGCTGCCCGGTCGAATCCCGGCGCCGGCGACGACACACGGCCGCTCTCGGTCATGCCCGGCGCGGAGAGTTGCCCACGGAAGCGCATCGGGGTCCACGCGGGTGACGATAACTACAAGTGGTGGGCTCTCTCGTGCACCAGCCTCGGAATGCTTATTGCCACCATCAACTCCGGGACGCTGATCATCGCCCTGCCCGCGCTGGAGCGCAGCCTCCATACCAGTCTGCTGCAACTCGTGTGGGTGATTCTGTCGTACATGATCGCGTCGACCGTGCTGGTTCTCAGCGCGGGCCGGCTGTCCGACCTCTTCGGACGCAAACGCGCATACATCGCCGGCTTTGCCCTCTTCGCTGCCGCCTCGCTCGGCGCCGGCTTCTCGGGGTCCGCGACCGAGCTGATTGTCTGGCGCTTGGTCCAAGGGATCGGCGGTGCCCTGTTGTTTGCGAACGCTCCGGCGATCGTCACCGATGCCTTTCCGAGCCGTCAGCTGGGTGTCGCGATGGGCACCAACACGATGATCGCCGCGGTTGGGCTGGTTCTCGGACCGGTGCTGGGCGGCGCGCTGGTTGCCATCTCGTGGCAGTGGGTCTTCTGGTTCAACGTGCCGCTGAGCATCGCCGGCGCGGTGTGGGCGGCGCTCGTCCTCCACGAGATGGGCCGCCGCGACACGCAACGCGGCCTTGACCTTGTCGGCTCGCTGACCTTTCTCGTTGGCCTGACCGGTTTCGTCTTCGCCATCTCGCGCGGAGGCCTCTCCGGGTGGGACGACGCCCTGGTCATCGCCGGGTTCGCTGCGGCCGCAATTCTGCTGCCGCTGTTCGTGTGGATCGAGACCCGTCAACGGGCGCCAATGCTCGACCTCGCCATGTTTCGCAGTCGCCTGTTCTCGGCGGCGTGCGGAGCCGCCTTCTTGAACGGCCTCTCGCGGTTTGCGCTCATGTTCGTCTTCGTCTTCTATTTCCAGGGGCCCGAGGGTGACAGCGCCATTGTGGCTGGCCTCAAGCTGATCCCCCTCGCGCTGGGGATGCTGATCGCATCTCCCGTGGCTGGCGTTCTGGCCGACCGTCACGGGTCTCGGGGTCTGGCCGCGGCCGGGATGCTCCTGTCGGCGGCCGGGCTTGCACTCATGACGACGCTTGAGGTGACATCGCCGTACTGGCAGGCAGCGCTGTGGCTCTTCGCGGTGGGCGTGGGCTCAGGAATGTTCAACTCTCCCAACACGGCGGCCATGATGGGGGCGGTGTCGCCGCAACGTCGCGGCGTGGCCGCGGGCGCGCGCACGCTGATCACCAACTCCGGGGCGGTCATCTCCATCGCGTTCGTCCTGGCAGTGATCACCGCGGCGGTTCCGAAGCCGGTCTTGTTTGCCATCTTCTCCGGCGTCACCAGCGGACTGTCATCGCAGCAGCTGGATCCCTTCATCAGCAACATGCACTTGGCGCTTTGGATTCTCGCCGCGATCTCGCTCGCGGGCGCAGCCGTGTCCGCCCTACGCCCCGTTGAGGTGAAGGGCTCTGGCGCGGTCGAATGAGGGGGCCGCGACCGCATCCGTCATGGCATGAACGTGCGGGCTTTCGTTGTGAGGATGTGGGCATGACGGTGCGTCCGGGTACGGACACAGCTACGGCGGTTCCGCGGAAGATCCTCCGATCGGCGAGCTCACTCTTTGCGCAGAATACTGCTGCCGCCGACCCTGCCGCCAACCTTCACCGTGCCATGTCGCGGGCACTCGGCCGCGACGACTGGAGGCTTGTGCTCTGGGACGGGCGCACCGCTGGATCCGACTCTGCTCAGTTCACGGTCGCCCTTCGCTCCCACGTCGCGATCGACCGGCTGCTTGGCGGCGTTCCCGAAAAGGCCTTCGGCCGCGCCTACGTCGAGGGCCTGCTCGACGTCGATCCCCTCGAACCGTTCCTGGAACCCCTGGCGGCGGCACCGGTCCGACAGCTGTTCCGCGCCTGGCCGGCGATTGCGGCCGCCCTGCTGGCACTCGGCGGACGCCCGCGCGGAGCGCCGGTTCTTGGAGCCGAGGCCCGCCTGCGCGGTATCCGGCATAGTCGCCAGCGGGACGCCGATGCGATCCGTCACCACTACGACCTACCTCCTGAGTTTTACGCGCTGTTTCTCGACAGCTCACTCACTTACTCGTGCGCCTACTTCGAGGCTGCTGACGCCGACCTCGACATCGCGCAACGGAGCAAGCTCGAGTACGTCTGCCGCAAGTTGCGGCTGCGCCCTGGCGAAACCCTTCTTGACATCGGATGCGGCTGGGGCAGCCTGGTGATCCACGCAGCGGAAGAACACGGGGTGCGTGCCGTCGGCATCACCCTGAGCCGGGCCCAGGTCGACGAGGCGCGTCGACGCATCGGGGAGCGCGGGCTCGAGGATCGCGTCGAGGTTCGGCTGGCGGATTACCGAGATGACAACGGTGTGTACGACGCCGTGGCATCGATCGGCATGGTCGAGCATGTTGGGCGGAAGAAGCTGGGCGCCTATTCAGACGCGGTGTACCGATCCCTGCGTCCGGGAGGGCGTGCGCTCATCCACGGCATCACGCAGCGCCCCAGCAGGATCTGGAATCGGGCCTCTTTCAACGACGCGTTCGTGTTTCCCGATGGGGAGATCGAGGACGTCGGCCTTATGGTTCGCGAGTACGAGCGCTCCGGGCTCGAGGTCAGGGACGTGGGTCTCTGCGCGAGCATTACGAGATGACTCTGCAGCAGTGGGCTCAACGCCTGGATGCTCGCTGGGATGACGCGGTCCGGATCGCGGGGCAGCCGCGTGCCCTGGTGTGGCGTCTCTACATGACCGGCGCTGCCGTCTCCTTTCGTCTCGGAACACTCGCCATTCACCAGACTCTCGCCGTGCGACCGGACCAACACGGCGGGTCGGAGTTGCCTCTCACCCGCCGCGACTGGTACACCTAGTGCACTGACTCAGGAATACGTAGACGGTTCGCTGTCGCCTTTGGCGAGCGTCAAGTGCAGCCTTAGGCAAGGCTCCCCATGAGTGCCAAATTGCCCCTGGTACGGGTGCACACGAACCTGTTGTCGAGTGCCTTTTCCGTTCATCAGGTGACGTGTCCACCCCTAGCGGCACAGCCCGGAGCAGGGCCACAACTCGGCGATCAAGTTCGGATGACCTCGGGCTGATCCGGGACGAGGTTGGTCCAATGCCGCGCCGGAGACACCGAGCCAGCGAGAGACAGTGCAGTAACTCGACCAACCGCCCTGCCGCGCTCGCCAGCGCGTTCCCAGCTCGGTGCCGGAACCCGATAATTTAGCCGGCGCGTCCGATGCGGGCGGCCCCAGGGCGGCTATGGGGGCTGAGGCGACCGGAGGTGACAGATGAAGGCTGTGCAGTACGAGCGTCAGGGTGTCTCGGCGGAGGTGCTGCGGGTTGTCGATCTCCCAACCCCCGATCCCGGGCCCGGCGAGGTGCGCGTGCGAGTCCGCTTCTCGGGAGTGAACCCCACCGACTGGAAATCGCGCAGCGGGGCGACCGCGCGGCCGGTGGATGGGTTCCAGATTCCCCACCACGATGGATCCGGAGTGATCGATGCGGTGGGGGCGGGGGTCGATCCCAGTCGGCTGGGGCAGCGGGTGTGGCTGTGGCTTGCGGCGGCCGGGCGGCGCTGGGGCACCGCTGCCGAGTGGACGGTGATCCCGCAGCGTCAAGCGGTGGCTCTGCCCGATCGTGTGTCGCTCGAGCTGGGGGCCAGCCTTGGCGTGCCAGCGCTGACCGCCCACCGGTGCCTGTTCGCTGACGGGGGACTCGTCGGGCGCACCGTCCTCGTGGCAGGCGGAGCCGGCGCGGTCGGCCACTTCGCGGTCCAGCTGGCCAAGCACGCCGGGGCTCGAGTGGTCGCCACGGTGAGCGGACCTGCCAAGGCAGAGCTCGCCAGGACCGCCGGGGCCGACCTAGTCATCAACTACGGCAATCCGGATGCTGTGGAGCAGATCCGGGCCTTTGCGGAGCGGGTCGACCGTGTGGTGGAGGTCAACCTGGCGACCAACCTCACGCTCGACCTCGCCCTCGCGGGCCCAGACACAGTGGTGGCGGTCTACGCCGCCGACGCACCCGATCCCGAGCTTCCGGTGCGCGCATGCATGAGTGCGAATGTGGTTCTGCGGTTCGTGCTGCTCTACGGGGTGCCAGGGGCGGAGCTGGATCGGGGTGTGGCGGACGTGAGCGCGGCGCTCCAGGCGCGGGCGCTCACCGAGCTGCCGGTGCACCGCTTCCCGCTTGAGGAGTGCGCCGCCGCACAGGACGCCGTCCAGGGAGGGGCGGTGGGCAAGGT
>JBDTJX010000029.1:0-3110 GCA_039935655.1 Candidatus Dormiibacter sp.
AGCGCCGACATCGTCGCCGGGAAAGATGTGGAGCCGACCAAAGCCGCGCAGCAGTAGGTACTCAGCGGACCAGCGGCCGATGCCATCCAAGGCACACAGCTCTGCGAGCACGGTTGCATCGTCCGCACCGGCCAGGCTGTCGAGGTCGAGATAACCGTCCGCCAGCCGCCTGGCGAGCGTGATGAGCACAGTGGCCTTGCGTGTGCTGAAGCCGAGCTCTCGCAGTTCAGCGCTCTGTGCGCGCGCCAGGTCCTCTGCCGTTGGAAAGGCGCGCAACCCGTTCTGCGAAGCCTTTCCGTACCTGTCGGTCAGGCGGTTGAGCAGGCTGATTCCCACGTTCAGACTGAGCTGCTGGCAGCTCACGGCGTTGCCCAGCGCCTCGATCCAGCTCTGAAACCGCGGCGGATGGAGCCCGCGGAACCGCGTGACCAAGGACCGCAGAAGTGAATCCTGCTCGGCGAGGCTGTAGAAGGCACTCAGGTCCATTCCCAAGCTGAGAGAGCGGCTCAAGATCTCGCCGATCTCATCCTTGGCTGAGCCAAGGTCGGCTTGTGGGCCGGTCAGACGAACCAGCAGATCGGGGTTCTCGGCCGGTCCAGTCTGCCCAACCTCAGCCTCGACCACCTCATCAGCGGTGGCCATGGCTCGGCGATACGATTTTCCGTCCCAGCGATCCAGGGCGTTGGTCGGGCGCCGGCGCAGCGCCCACGCGACCAGGTCCAAGCGAAACGGCGCCAGCGGATGGAGCACGAACACCGTCGTGGTCATCCTTGCTTGCGGCCACGACGTCGGCAGCCACGGGCTGGGCCAGTGTTCCGACCTGTCCAAGGCTGCTCCAGACGACACGGTGATGCGTGCGCGCCTGGTCGTTGTCGAGCAGTGTGCTGTCCGCGTCGGGTCGGGATCGCGCGCAACAGGCGGGCAAGCGACTTCGGCAGGGTGCTGGCGGCGAGCCCCGGAGTTGCAGTTGCAGGCGCCATCGACATGTCGGCGGGGAGCGGCTCGATGAGCAGCTCGGCCGCGACTTTCTTCACCGGCGCCTCCTGCTGGCGGCACTACCGTCATCCACTTGCTGTGGGCTCCGAGGTGACCCGGCCCAGGAGGCACGGTAACGCCTACCAGGCACCCCTGACCCGGACCGCCCCTTGTACAGACGCTGCTGCTACAGATAACGCTCTACTGGCACATACAGCGTGAGACCGGGGCGGCGCCGCCTCGGCCTCACCACGCGGGACGGAGGTGAGGTAGTGACAGAGCCGCTCGTGGACCGTGTGATCCGCCGTCAGGGGTGGCTGGAACCGATCGCCGACGTCATCCAGAAGGCGGTCGGCGGCGTGTACCGCGTGCTTGGCAGGCCGGGAGCGGCGCTGCGCAGCGCTCTGCACGGCACGCGAATCTTCGGCCACCCCCTCCACCCCGCCCTCACCGACCTTCCGGTGGGAGCGTGGACGGTGGGCGTCGTCGCCGACTTCGTGGCCCATTTTTCCAACCGCATCCCCACCGAGGCCGGTGACCTGGCCCTGGCGGTCGGCCTTGTTGGCGCATTTGGCTCGGTGCTCACCGGCTACACCGACTTCCACGACACTGAAGGCCACGAGCGCCGCGTCGCGGCAGCCCACGGACTGGCCATGACTCTCGCCGTCGGCCTCGACGCCGCCTCACTCGGCTTGCGCTGGTGGGCTGGTCTCAACCTTCATCCCCTGGCGGTCGGCCTGTCGACTGCAGGGCTGGGGGTGCTGTTCGCTGGTGCGTACCTCGGCGGGCATGTCGTCTTTGGGATCGGCACGATGGTCGATCACCTCGCCTTCATCGTCGGCCCCCAAGAGCCAGTGAATGTCGGTGCCTCGTCCGACTTCCCAGAGGGGACGGTGCGCTGCGTCGACGCTGGCGGCATGGCAGCCCTCGTGGTCCGCCGAAACGCCATCCTCTGCGCCATCGCTGACGTCTGCACCCATGCCGGCGGCCCTCTCCATGAGGGTCCGCTCGAGGACGGGGTCGTGACCTGCCCCTGGCACGGATCCCGGTTCCGCATCGACACGGGACAGGCTCTGCGAGGCCCCGCGACCTTCGCGCAGCCCACCTTCATCGTCCGTGAAGCGGATGGCCAGGTCTCGCTGGAGCTGCGCCAGCCGAGTGCTTGAGCCCGCGGTCCGAACAGGCCTCGCACCCCCCGGAAAAGCGAGAGCAGAGAACGCTTGCGGCTCGTCAGCAGATAACCGGGAGGTCGTTTCGTGCGTTCGCGCGCGCTGAGAACGCTCTCCCTCCCCGTAGTCCCAGGAGGTCACACCCGCTCACCGGAATCTGCCGATTGCGCCAACCCCGCCAGGAGCCGCGTTCATCTGCCTTCAGCGGATGCGCGCCGCTCAGAGCGCGCGGCTCGCCACAGAGTCCTGAATCGGACGATGATCCTCGGCGTGCGAGGTGCGCGGGCCGTGGAGTCTCAGACATGATCTGGCGCTTGGCAGCGCATCGTGGTGTTCGGCCAAGCCGTTCCCCGCGCGGGCCAGCCTCTGGCACTCGAAAGTCTGGAATAGTCCGGCTCGCGGCCGCGGGCCTCCCCCGTGTTAGTCGCGCCCGTGAGCGTTGACGCGTGAGCGACCAACCGCCAACGGACGATCTGCGCAGACCGGTCCCGAACGAGGCCCAACTGCAGGACGAGTTCCGCCACACCGCGCTGCTGGATCCCGAGCAAGCCGAGCCGCGCATGTCGCTCGGCCGCGTGCACGTGCGGGTGCGCGGCCGATTCGTCTCGGTGTGGTGGGCGATCCCGATCCTCACCGCCGCGGGCGTGCTGATCGTGCTCGCCGCCAAGCTGTACGCGGGCAGCACGGCGGGGCGGGCGCTGATGGCGCAGTATCCCTGCATCCCGCACGACCCGCCCGTGCCCGCGGGTGTCCCCGCCTTCGTACGCTGGACCCACCTGCTCACCTTCTTCTTCTTGATCATTCTCGTGCGCTCCGGCCTACAGATTCTCTGCGATCATCCGCGGCTCTATTTGAAGGTGCACTGCACACCGGGACAGGAGTGGCTGCGCTTTCGCGGTCCGGTTCCCAGCGACGTGGTGTGGACCGCCAAGCAGGACGCGATCATGCTCAGCCCGCTCGTCGGGC
>JBDTJX010000030.1:0-21940 GCA_039935655.1 Candidatus Dormiibacter sp.
GAACGTGGGCGGGGCAGGATTCGAACCTGCGACCCTGGGGTTATGAGCCCCGTGCTCTAACCGGCTGAGCTACCCGCCCGAGGGTCGACAGCCTACCCCGTCGTCGCCCAGGCGGGCAGACGGCCAACGCGCGATAGTGTGGCTGCCATGACGGCCGACACCTCAACCCAACCGATCGGGCGCACCCATCGCCCGGACAAGAACCTGTATTTCCTGTTGATCGCCCTGGCGGCGCGCAGCCGGGCCGATTGTCTCGGCCGCCGCGTCGGCGCGATCATCACCCGCGAGGGCCGCGTGGTCAGCACCGGCTACAACGGCACACCGTTTGGCATGCCCAACTGCAGTGACGGCGGCTGCCACAGGTGTTCGCAGCGCGATGTCGACACCTCACTGCGTGGTGGCGCCTACGACATCTGCGTCTGCGTGCACGCCGAGCAGAACGCCATCCTTACGGCCGCCCGCTTCGGCCAGCAGACCCTCGGCGGATCGCTCACCTCCACCACACAACCATGTTTCGGCTGTCTCAAGGAGATGCTGCAGGCGGGCATCGATGAGGTTCATTACCTGCACCCGTGGGATCCGACCGAGGCGTATGGCGACCCGGCCCTCGCCGACCAGTACGCCGCGCTGCGTACCCGGTTCCGTGTGTTCGAGCAGGTGGGTGACCCTGCCATGGACACACCCGACCTCTTCACCACGGTGATCGCCGCACAGCGATAGCTGCGGAGGGCCGTGACAGCGCGCCACTGCGCGAGTCATCGGTGCTGGCGGCGTTGTCGGCGGGAAGCACGACGCGGTCGTGCTCGATTTCCTTGTGAGCATCTTCGGCAGCACGAACCAGACTGAGCTGGGAGTGACGTACTGGCCGCTCAGCCCGCAGGATCGATGAGCTGTTCGCGATCGTGGTCCTGGTTGGCGGCGATGACGGCGACGCGCTCGAGTGTGTCGATCTCCTCGACCGGCTTGTCGTGGCGCCAACGCGCGATCCGCGGAAAACGGAGTGCGTACCCCGAACGGTGACGGCTGGAGCGCTGCACCGCGTCGAAGGCCACCTCAAGCACGATCTGCGGGCGCACGCTGCGGTAGTGGCCGTGGTCCTCGGTGGTGATGTCGAGCAGCAGAGCCGTCATCTCCGCGATCTCGGCGTCGGTGAGCCCGGTGTACGCCTTGCCGATGGTGACCAGCTCGCCCCCATCGTCGGGCACCGCGAATGTCACATCGCTGAGAACTCCGCGACGCTTGCCGTGGCCCCACTCGGCGCCGACCACCACGACGTCCAGGGTATCCAGCGGTCGCTTCAACTTGAGCCACGCCAGGCCTCGCCGGCCCGGGGTGTACGACGAGTCGGGATCCTTGAGCATCAGCCCCTCGTTGCGACGCGCCCGGGCCGCGGTGAAACGTTCGTCGACGGCGTCGGCGCCCACCGCGGGCTCGAGATGAGCCAGGGCGAACCCGTCGCCGAGTGAGAGCGACTCCAACCGGCGGCGTCGCTCACGAAGGGGCACGTCGAGCAGGGCGCCATTGCCGTGCAGGAGGACGTCCCAGGCCACGTAGATGACCGGCACGCGCTCGCGCATCGCCGCCGACGGGTTGCGTCGTCCAAGCCGCGTCTGCAGGTCGTGGAACGGCAGCACCCGGCCATTGCGGCAGGCGAGCACCTCGCCGTCGAGGATGACATCGGGGATGTGTGCGGCCGCCTCGATGACCTCGGGGAACTGCTCGGTGACATCATTGAGTTCGCGGCTGTACAGCGCCACGCGTCCATCGCCGCGGTGCAGCTGGCAGCGCACGCCGTCGTACTTGTCCTCCACCCACACGTCTTCGCCCAAGCGCCGCACCGCCTCCTGCGCGTCGGCGACCGGGGACGCCAGCATGAAGCGGAGTGGTGCGAAGAAACGAGGCCGGTCGGCGGTCTCGCCACGGGCAACCAGGCAGGCCACCTCGCCGAGGTCACTGAGCAGCATCACCGCCCTGGCGACATCCGCGGGCGGCCGGTCGAACGCGATGCCGATCGCCTCCTCCACGAGCCCCTCGCGCAAGCCGATCCGCATGTCACCGGTCATCAACTTGACCACGAAACGGCCCTCGCGCGGTGAACAGCGGACGAGCAACCCGGCGAGCGCCGCCTCGCGCGCCTTCGGCCCCGATGCCGTGGCGATGGCGGAGAAAGCGCTGTCGAGGTCGAGCAGGTCCAGGCCCGCATACGTCGCGTTCGGTCGCGCCATGGCGAGCACCTCGGCGGTGGTGTCGCCGCCGTCACCGTGGCGCCTGTAGACCGCACTGAGCTCAGCGTCGTCGACGCCGGTTGCCTCGCGCAGCACCTTGTACAGCGCCGCCCTACCGACATTCAGCGTGCGAGCATCACCCGGGGCGAAGACGCGACCGGCGAAGTAGCGCGTGGCCAGCAGCAACCGCGGCGGATCGAGCCGCACCAGGTGGTCGGCGAGGAGCTGCACCTTGGCCTTCTTGGATCCTGTTGCGGCGATGGCGTCCGCGGTCTCCGCAAACCCGGCGAGCGTGGTGACGGGCTCCATGCCCTGATCATCCCCCGATCGCTGCACTGTCCGGGCTGCGCTGGAGCGCGGTGGCGTATAAACGAACCATGTCGAGGTTCGGTGGCTAGCCACTCGCTGCCCGAGGCGGACCGGTTCAGCGCGGTCAACCTGATCGCCGACCCGCTGTACGGCTACATCGAGATCACCAAGGGCGGCAGCACCGAGCCCGGCGAGCGCACCCTGCTCGACGACCCGTGGCTGCAGCGGCTGCGACGCATCCACCAACTCCAGTCGGCCTGGTGGGTGTTCCCCTCGGCCGAGCATTCGCGATTCGTGCACCTCCTCGGCACCATGCACCTGGCCAGCCTCTTTGCTCACCGCATCGATGCATCGCTGCGGGACGCCTTTCCCGACGCGCCCTCACCGGCGTGCGTCGAGGAGACGCTGCGCCTCGCCGGGCTGCTCCACGACGTCGGCCACGGTCCGTTTGGTCACTTCTTCGACCAGGAGGTCCTGGCAACATGGCACCTCGACCACGAGGACATCGGTCGCTGGTTGGTCGAGAATCAGCTCGCGGAAACGATTCGCGGCCTGCGTTCGTCGCCGTCGGGCGTGTTCGACGAGGGCGAGTCCGTCGACCCGCGCTGGGTGGCATGGGTGATGGCGGATGCAGGCATCTCGGGCTACGAACCGCCCGGTTGGCTGGCCGCATGCAAGCCGATCCTCTGTGGGCCGGCCACGGTCGACAACCTTGACTACGTGCGCCGTGACGCCTACATGTGCGGCATCTCACTCGGTCCCGTCGACGTCCAGAGGCTCATTCACTATTCGTTCATCACCGACGGCACCATGGCGTTGCACATGCACGCCGCCGGCGCGCTGCAGATGTTCCTGGCGTCGCGGCTGTACATGTACACGCAGGTGTACCACCACCGCACCGGACGGAGATTCGACCTGTCGATGCAGGAGATCTTCGCCGACACCATCGCGCTGCTTCTGCCGGGCAACCCGCTCGACCACCCCGACGACTATCTACAGCTCACCGACTGGGCGGTGCTCGAGGCGGTGCACCGCTGGGGGCGGTCGCCTCGGGACAGTGAGGAGCGACGGCTCGGCGAAGCCTGGGGGAGGCTGTTGCGCCGCGACCTGCACTGGCATCTCGCCTACGAAACGATCGCTCACCGCGATGTCGACGTGTCCACGCTGCGCGACCGGCTGTTCGCGGAGACCCCCGAGGTCACCGCCCGAGTCCAGGTTGACGTCGTGTCAGCCAAGATCGCACCCCACAACCCCATGGCCGACCACGGTTTCGTTGCGCTATACGATCCCATCAAGGGCACCGTCGAACGCCACCACACCGCCGAGATGATCGAGCGCCTGCCGCAGCACAACCAGTTGGTGCGCGTGTTCACCGACGACGTCCAGGCGATCCCGGCTCTGCATCGCGCCGCGCAGCGTCTGTTGAGCTAGCCCGCCGCCCCCCGCTCGCGATACGCGCGTGCCGTCAGCGAGGCAACGAACACGCAGACGAAGGCAGCAACGGCGAAGACCCCGGTCGCCACCGAGTCGGCTGCGGCTGCGTCGCCGTGGACCGATGAGGTGTAGACGGCCCCGGTGACGGCAAGGCCGATGATGACGCCGGCGTTGCGCGCGGTGGACAGGAATCCCGCCGCGCTGCCCAACGCATCCTGTGGCGCCGCCCGGATGGCAGCTGAGGTGTTCGGCGACGAGAAATACCCGTTTCCCAACCCGAGCACGAGCAGGCCGAGCAGCAGCAGCCACCATGCATCGAGATGGGCTGCGGTCGCGGCCAGCGAAAACCCCAGCGCCGCCAGCCCCATGCCCATCGCAGTGCTCAGCTGGGTGCGTCCCGCGTCGCTCAGCTTGCCCCCGCGCGAGGACGTGGCGCCGATGCCGACGGCGATCGGGATGAAGGCCAGCCCGGCCAGGATCGGGGCGGCTCCATGGGCCTGCTCGAGCCAGTAGGGCAGCAGCGCGAAGCACGACATCAGGGTCCCGGTGCTGAGCAGCGTGGCCGTCGTCGCCGCGGCGAACCGGGAGTTGCGCAGCAGCCGCCCGTCGATCACCGGCCGTCGTGCGATCAGCTCGGTGGGGACGAGGAGCAGCAGACTGATCCACGCAACGGCGAACCACACCTCGGGGCCGAGGTCGCCCACAACGGGGCCGGCGATCGAGGCGATGCCCGCCCCGATGCCCAACAACAGCGTCGCCGTGAGGACGGAGCCGGCGATGTCGAGCTTGACGGGGCGCCGCTGGTCCGCAACTGGGAGGAAGCGGACCGCCAGCCCAGCGCCGATGGCCGCCATGGGCACCCCGGCCCAGAAGATCGCCTGCCAGCCGCCGAGCGCGACCAGCAGCCCACCTAACGGCGGACCGGCCAGGCCGGCCAGCGCCTGGGTGATCACCAGCACCGCTACTGACCGGCCCGTTCGCCCTCGCGGGGCATGCTGCGCTATGAGCGACAGGCTGCCCGCTGTCAGCACCCCGCCACCGACCGCCTGCACCGCACGCGCAGCGAGCAGGATGCCGAACGACGGCGCCAGCGCGGCCATCACCGACCCGGCCGCGAAGACTGCGAAGCCAGCCAGGTACACGCGCCGCCGGCCGAAGCGATCGCCGAGCCGCCCCAGCGTCGGCAGCGTCGCCGTGATCGCCACCAGGTAGACGCTGAGCACCTCCTGGCCGGCGCTGAGCGGCACGGCGAAGTGACGCACCAGCGGGTCGAGAGCGACCGACACGATGGTGGCGTCGGCCATGCTGATGAACGCCCCGACCGCCAGCGCGATCAGCAGCCAGCTGCGGCGCGGGCTCGCTTCGATGTGTCGTTTCGCGACAGTGTCGGAAGGCGTCGCCGGGACGAGGGTGGTCGCGACGGCAGGCTCTGCCCGTCGCGGCGTCGCCATCGGCGCTAGGAGCGCAGTGGGATGCGCGGGCCCGACGGCATGACCGGGCCCGCGGCGCTGGCGTAGTTCTCCTGGCTGACGCGCCCCGCGATGTGCGTGGCGACCTCGCGGAACACTCCGCCCACCGTGCTGTCCGGCGCGGCCGCCATGAGCGGCTGGCCGTCACCACCGCCGAGGCGGATGCGCGGGTCGAGTGGGATGGTGCCGAGGAAGGGCACGCCGTACTTCTCGGCAAGCGCGCTGCCACCACCGCTGCCGAAGATCTCGGTGGTCTCGTGGCAGTGCGAGCAGACGAACCCGCTCATGTTCTCGACGATCCCCAACACGGGGACCTTGACCTGGCGGAACATCTCGATTCCGCGGCTGACGTCGGCCAGCGAGACGTCCTGCGGTGTTGTGACGATGACCGCGCCGGTCATGGGCACACTCTGGGCCAGGCTCAGCTGCACGTCGCCGGTCCCCGGAGGCAGGTCGACGACAAGGTAATCCAGGTCGCCCCATTCGACTTCGTACAGGAACTCGCGCAGACCTTTGGCGAGCATCGGGCCACGCCAGATCACGGGCTGTCCGGGCTTGAGGATGGTGCCGAACGACATCACCTTGATGCCGTACGCATTCAGCGGGCTGATCCGGTTGGTGGCGCCCTGCTCGGGCTGAGCCGTGATGCCCATCATGATGGGCACGTTGGGGCCGTAGACGTCGGCGTCGAGCAGGCCGACGCGAGCCCCGCTCAGGCTCAGCGCGATGGCCGTGTTGACGCTCACGGTGGTCTTGCCCACGCCGCCCTTGCCGGCGCTGATGGCGAGCACGTTGCGCACCCCGGGAATCTCCTGACGCCCGGGGAGTCCCCGCGTCGAGGTGACGTTGGCGTCCCAGGTGATCTCGACAGCAGTGATGCCAGGGACGGGGCCGATGACCGCTGCCTCGATCTCGCTGCGGATGCGGTCCTTGAGAGGGCAGGCGGGGGTGGTCAGCACCACCCGGACATGAGCGGTCGAACCCTCGATGCTGAGGTCTTTGAGCATCCCCAGCTCGAGCATGGGTCGGCGCAGTTCAGGGTCGATGACTGTCGCGAGCGCCTGCTCCAGGACAGCCGCCGACGAGTGCTCGCTCATTCGCGTTCGAGTATGGCAGAGGCCTCCACGAGGCGAGCCTGTGCGGCTGCGGGGGCGGCCACCACCGGGCCCCTAGAATGGCGCGTCATGCTCGCGTACGACGTGCTCCGCGACCTCGAACGGCAGGTGGGCCGCAACCACGTCTACACCCGCCCGTCGGACCTCGCGGCCTACGCCTACGACGCATCCGGCGCGTCGGGGCTGCGCCGCGTCGGCGACGCGGTGGCCTTCCCCGCCTCGACGGCCGAGGTGGCGGGGGTGATCGCCATCTGCGCCGCGCACTGCGTGCCGGTGGTGCCCCGCGGAGCGGGAACCGGGTACGCCGGCGGAGCGACGGCCGATGGCGGGCTGATTCTCAACCTCTCCCTGATGACACGGATCAGCGGGGTCGACACCGAGGCTGAGCGCGTCGCCGCCGAGGCGGGGGTGATCACCCGCGAGATCCACCGCGCGGCGACCGCGGCCGGTTTGTACTACCCGCCCGACCCGGGATCGTCGAGCACGTCGACGATCGGCGGCAACGTCGCCTGCAACGCGGCCGGGCCGCACGCGCTGCGCTATGGCGCCACCGCCGACTACGTCACCGGACTCACCGTCGTTCTCGCCGACGGCCGGGTGGTGTGCCTCGGCGAAGGTGGGGACGCTCCTCAGCTGCTGCCGCTGATCTGCGGCTCCGAGGGCACACTGGCCGTGGTCACCGAGGTTGTGCTGCGCCTGGTCGCAGCCCCCGCGGCGCGGGCCACCCTGGCGGGAACGTACGACGGGGTGGAGGCAGCGGCTGCGGCAGTGGCGGCCATCAGCGACGCCGGTATCGTGCCTGCAGCGCTCGAGTTCCTCGACCGCCCGGCGCTCGATGCCATTGCTGCGACCGGGGCCGGGGACGTCGCCCCCGGCGCCGGTGCGCTCCTGATCGTCGAGGTGGAGGGCACGGCCACGGAGGTCAATGCGCACGCCGAGAAGGTGCGTGCCACGCTGTCGCGTGCCGGTTCGCTGACCCTCGACTACGCCACCAGCGCCGACGAGGCCGCCCGGCTCTGGAAGCTGCGCAAGTCGGTGAGTGCCGCGGTGGCCAAGGTACAGGTCGGCAAGGTCAACGAGGACGTCGTGGTGCCGCGCGAACGTGTCGCCGAGCTAGTCACTCGCAGCCGAGAGATCGGCGCCGCCAACCAGCTCGGGGTCGTGAACTTCGGCCACCTCGGCGACGGCACCATCCACACCACGTTCCTGATCGATCCACGCGTGAGCGGGGAGCGGCTCCGCGCCGCCGCGGCCGTCGAAGAGCTGTTCGTCGCGGTGCTGGGACTGGGCGGCTCGCTCAGCGGCGAGCATGGAGTCGGCACTGCCAAGCTCGGGTTCGTCGAACACCAGCTGGGCAGCGCGCAGGTGGCGTTGATGCGGCGCGTCAAGCACGCTTTCGATCCTGCCGGAATCCTCAACCCGGGAAAGAAGGTTCCCGCCGAGACGCAGGTCCCCGTCGAGCCTCCTGTCGCCGGGGCGGCATTGAAGACGGCAGCCGCCGCCCGCTGATCGACGCGTCGCGCTCGGACTACCTGGTTCGCTCGGCCGTTGCCTGCCACGCGCGAGCCGCACCCTGGGTCAGCTCGAACTCCGCGGGCTCGACACGCAGCAACTGCCAACCGTCGGCAAAGATGTCGTCGAACTCCTCGCGACGGATTCGACGGGGTCCCCATGTCCCCGGTTGCGCGTCGCTGAAGACAAGCAGGTGGTATCGGCCGCCCGCGATGAGGACACTCCGAATGGACGCGACGTAGCGCGCTCGTTCGCGGTCGTCGAACACGTGCAGCACGCCGCTGTCCAGAACGGTGTCGAAGGTGGCCCCGAGGAAGGAGAGGTCCAACGCATCACCGACCTCGAACCGCGCCCCCTGGATGTCGCGAGCGGCAGCGCGCGCACGAGCGATGGCGATCGCCTTCGGTGACGAATCCACGCCGGTAGCCGGCAGGCCGCGCGACGCGGCGAACAGAGTGAGCTCGCCGGTGCCACAGCCGGTGTCGAGCACGCTGCCGGTCACCTCACCGGCGGCGAAGAGCCCGGCGAGCGCCGGTTGCGGCCTGCCGATCTCCCACGGCGGTGTGGCGTCGTAGGATTCATCGAAGGTGCGGAAGGGCGAGGGTTGATTCGAGAGGGAGTCGACGTCGACGCCGTCGTCGCCGGTCAAGCCGTTGGCGTGGCCCGCGAGGGCGCCTGCCCTTCGGCCGTGACTCGCAGCCGGTCCAGCGTGGTGGTCATGGTCTTGCGGTTGCGCTCGGCCCGGTCGCTCACGCCGGTGGCGAGGCGCCCCGCCATCCTGATGAGCGCACCACGACGGTCAGTGGTGGACTCGGTGACCAGGCAGGCCCCGCCGGCCGTGGTCTCGAATCGATATGACCACAGGGCGACGGGGAGGTCGAACAGGGAGCGAACGTCGAAGGCGAACTCGCTCCCCCGCTCCGCGGTCGTGACCCTCCCGTGCGTCGACCAGCGATGCCAGCCGATGCGATTGTGGCCCACGAACCCCACCCCCACCGCGGGGCCGCTGGCACCCCCGGTCCACTCGACGCGCTCACATTCGGGGCTCCATTCGCCCATGCGAGGCATGTCAGCG
Organism: Candidatus Dormiibacter sp.; assembly: GCA_039935655.1. Lineage (GTDB taxonomy): Bacteria > Chloroflexota > Dormibacteria > Aeolococcales > Aeolococcaceae > Aeolococcus. Next base: position 9,140 of record JBDTJX010000030.1, read on the forward strand.
ACGAGGTCGTAGATCGCCTCGGCCAGCGCGGCAACCTCGACCCGCATGCTGACATCGCCCATCAGGCAACTATGCGGCGGCGGGCGCCTCCGCCGCGTCGGGCGCTCGCGTACGACATCTATTCCTCAGCGCTCAGCAGCGCACCAACGAAATCCGTCTGGGACACGCGCGCCGCGAGGTCGTGGCCGGCCAGCTCCATGTCCATGGCGGCGTCGTAGATGAACGAGTAGACGTTCTCCATGTGCCACTCGCCAAAGCCGAGCTCATCGAGCACGGTGCGCAGTCGCGCGTCTGCGAGGCCTGCCTCGAGCGTTTCAGTCGCGGCCGCGTACAGCGCCATGAGGATGCGCAGTTCGGCCTCGTACTCCTCGATCAGCTCCGGGTCCGCTTCGGCAGCGCGCAGCTTGGTCAGCGTCGAGCGGATCGACTGGATCTCCAGCTGGTACTCGTCCAGGTCGCCGGCCATGATGGCTCAGGTCACCGGGTCGATCAGAAGAACAAGTGGTGCAACGCAATCGCCGGCGCCGCCAGGATGGCGATGATGTTCATCACCTTGATCATCGGGTTGATGGCGGGGCCGGCAGTGTCCTTGTAGGGGTCGCCAACGGTGTCACCGGTGACCGCGGCGGCGTGCGTCTCGGTTCCCTTGCCGCCGAAGTGGCCATCCTCAATGTACTTCTTGGCGTTGTCCCAGGCACCACCGCCGGTAGTCATCTGCAGGGCCACGAACAGCCCGACGACGATGGTGCCGAGCAGCATCGCGCCCAGCGCCTGCGGCCCGAGGATGAAGCCGACGAGCAGCGGCGCCACCACCGGCAGCAGCCCCGGCAGGATCATCTCGCGCTGCGCCGCCGCGGTCACCAGGGCGACGCAGCGCGCGTACTCCGGCTTGGCGGTGCCCTCCATGATGCCGGGGATCTCGCGGAACTGGCGGCGGACTTCGATGACCACACCGCCGGCGGCGCGGCCGACGGCGAGCATGCAGAGCGCCCCGAACAGAAACGGCATGATGCCGCCGAGGAACAGCCCGACGATGACCACGCCGTTGGACAGCGACAGGTCGAAGCTGAAGGGAACGCCGCCGTGGTTGTTGCGCAGCACGTCGGTGTAGCTGGCGAAGAGCACCAGCGCGGCCAGTCCGGCGGAGCCGATCGCGTAGCCCTTGGTCACCGCCTTGGTGGTGTTGCCCACCGAGTCGAGCGGGTCGGTCACGGCGCGCACCGACTCGGGGAGGTTGGCCATCTCCGCGATGCCGCCGGCGTTGTCGGTGATCGGCCCGTAGGAGTCGATGGCGACGATGATGCCGGTCATCGACAGCATCGACATGGCCGCGATGGCGATGCCGTACAGCCCGGCGAGCGACGCCGACACCAGGATCCCGATGCCGATCACGAGCACCGGGAGGGCAGTGCCCTCCATGCCGATGGCGAGGCCCGCGATGATGTTGGTGGCGTGGCCTGTCTGCGAGGCACGTGCGATCGTCTTCACCGGCCAGAACTGCGAGCCGGTGAAGAACTCGGTGATGGCCACGATCAGCACGGTGATGACGATCCCCACCACGGCACACCAGAAGAGGCTGTTGGCGCCGGCGGTGAAGGCGGTGTTGTTGAACTCGCCGTTGACGTCGAGCAGGTGTGTGGCCAGGTAGAAGAGCGGGATGGCCACGATGACGGCGGCGATGAGGCCCTTGTAGAGGGCTCCCATGATCCAACCGTTGCGAGGGATGCGCACGAACCATGTGCCGACGATGGACGCGACGATGCTGATCGCCCCAAGGATCAGCGGGTACACGATGAACGCGAGGTTGTGGCCGGTGCTGCTCTTGTAGAGCAGGCCGCCGAGCAGCATCGCCGCCACCGCGGTGACGCCGTACGTCTCGAAGAGGTCGGCGGCCATGCCGGCGCAGTCGCCGACGTTGTCACCGACGTTGTCGGCGATGACAGCGGGGTTGCGGGGATCGTCCTCGGGGATGCCCGCCTCGACCTTGCCGACGAGGTCGGCACCGACATCCGCGGCCTTGGTGTAGATACCGCCGCCAAGCCGAGCGAACACGGATATCAGTGACGCGCCGAACGCAAATCCGACGATGTAGTCGATGTTCTGGAAGAGGCCGTAGGCGATCACCACCCCGATCAACCCGAAGGCCACCACCATCATCCCGGTGACGGCGCCCCCGCGGAACGCCACGCGGAGCGCCGGTTGCAGTCCGCCGCGGGCCGCCTCGGCGGTGCGGAGGTTGCTACGCACCGAGATGTTCATCCCCACGTACCCTGCCGCCGCGCTCAACGCCGCACCGAGCAGGAAGAGCACCGCGGTCTGCCAGCCGAGGGCGATCAACAGGAAGACGAAGATCACCGCGCCGATGGCGGCGATGATCGTGTACTGGCGGTTGAGGTATGCCTGCGCCCCCTCCTGGATGGCCTGTGCGATCTCGCGCATCCTCGCGTTGCCTTCCGGCTGGCGGAGCACCCAGAAGATCAGGTAGATGGCATAGGCGAGCCCAAGAACGCCTGCGGCGGCTACGGGCAGCAGGACATTGATGGTCATGGGGTCCTTCCGAACAGGCGGGCACGGCACAGGGCGGCCGCCGGTAGACGAGCGGCGAGATTGTAGCGACCGGCGACCCTGACACGATGCGCGCGTGTAGGCTCGAATCCATGGCAACCAGCCCGGCCACGGTCATCATCGCCGTGGGCGACGAGGTGCTGTCGGGCCACACCCAGGACACCAATTCGTTCTTCCTCGCCCAGCGCGCCTTCGCGGCCGGCTTTTCCGTTCGGCGGATCGAGGTCGTCGCCGACCGGATCGACGACGTCGTTGCGGCCGTGCACCGTGCCATCGCCGACGCCGGGGTGACCAGGATCGCGGTGTGCGGAGGCATTGGCCCCACGCCCGACGACCGCACCTTCGAGGCGGTGGCGCGCGCCCTGGACAGACCCCTCGAGGAAAACGGGCTGGCGCTCGCCCACATCACCGGCATCGTGGCCCGGATGCACGCCGCCGGCTGGGTGACGACGGACGAAGTCAGCGAAGGCAATCGCCGTTGCGCGACGGTGCCCGCCGGTGGCACGGTGCTCGTCAACCGGCGCGGGATGGCACCGCCGATGGCCTACGAGATCGGCAACGATCGCTGGCTCTTCATCCTGCCGGGCGTCCCGCGCGAGTTCACCACGATCGTGGACGAGGAACTGATCCCACGGTTCTTCAGCGGTGGCACCGCGACCACCGTGGAGGAGGTGCGTTACCAGTCGGTGCCGGAAGCCGAGCTGTACGCGCCGTTGCGCCAGCTCGCGGCGGAGTTCGACGACGTCGTGGCCGGCTCGTACCCGCAGTCCGAGGCACGGCGCGTCATCGTGCGGCTGCGCGGCGACGACGCGGCGCGAGTCAGCGCCGCGGCGCAGAGGATGATCGAGCTCGACCAGCGCGGCGAGCGTCTGGCCGCGCCGGTGGCCGGCAGCGCAGACGCGCGCTGAGCGACCTGCCTCAGCCGGCCTTCTGGAGGTTGCGGGCGCGTGGTCCCTTGGGGCTGTCCACCACCTCGAATGTCACCGACTCACCTTCTTCGAGGCTGTCGAAGTCGACTGTGGTGAGCTCAGTGCGGTGGAAGAATGCCTCGGCACCGTCGTCACCGCGAACGAAACCGAAACCGCGATCGGGGCTGATCATCTTGATACGGCCAGCGGGCACTTGGGGTCCCTCCAGGACTCGATACTGACATCGGCCAACACGCCCCGCTCGCACCACCGACCCCCGGTGGGGACGCCCCGGGTCAGCAACCGGGGCTTGCGGTCGGCGAGACCGAGAACACCGCCCGGCCGGTCATCCCGCTCCGCGTCGGCGCTCAACTGAGGATAGCAGGCGTGTCACCTCGATCGTCCTGCCATAACGCGTACAGGTCGCGAAGCGAGTCGGGCAGGTTCGCGTAGTACGACTCGACATCGAGTGCGACCGGGAAGGGCGCCGCCGGGACGACCGCGCGCTCCGTGGTGACCAGCCCCTTCCATGCGTCGGCGATCGGCTTGGAATTGCCTGTGCTGTCAACGATTCCCCGGCGTGCCAGCCACTTGCGACGGTCTGCCGGTGGCGAGTCGAGCAGGCGCTCGCCCCAGTCCGACCACGCGCTCGCGACGATGCCGGCAACACCTGACCCAGACAGACGTTGCAACAGTTCATCGGACAGAGTTCGTGCGGCATTCGACGGCAACGTGACCGGGTCGGCGGCCGCGGCGTCACCGGCGTCACGCTCGACCTCTCCCGACGCGACCTCGACCTCGACGATGAGCGGCAGCGTGTCGCCCGCCAGCGCGTGGGCGAGGTCGGCGACGAAGATTGCTCGACCTGCATCGAGAACATCGCCCGGCAACGGCAGGTCTTGCGGGTTCAGCGCCAGCCCGACCGCGTCGACGTGCGCTGCCACCGCGGCGAGGCGCACACCGCGTCCGCGGACGACGTCGTCCTGGCTGAGCGTCAGCCGGCACTCCTCGTCCTGCGCGTGCACACGCTCGGCGAGCAGACCTGCCCACGAGGCCATCTCGGCAATGCGTCGTGGCCTGACCGTGCCGGCCGGGTCGTGACCGAGGTCCCAGGCCGCGATCGCCGGGTGATCGGCGAACGCAGCCAGGAGCGCGTCGAGCCAGCGCACCTGCACCTCGAGCATGAGCGGGTCGGCGTAGATGTCGCGCGGGCCACCGTCGACGACGCGTGCGTCGGTGATGCAGCGCACACCCGCGCGCGGTGCCCGACGATCGATCGCGTACGCCGGAAGCATCACGGCGTCACCGATCGATTGTGCGAACAGCGTCGGCACGACGCGCACGCCGAGCTCGCGCGCAGACGCCAGCAGCGTCTCGAGGTCGCGCATCCGCCGCGGGTTGGGCGCCCGGTCGGTGGGCATGAAGGCGTCCCAAGCGAGTCCGACGCGAATCGTCGGGATGCGCTGGGCGGCGATCGCAGCCAGGTCGCGCGCCACCACCTCCGGGTTGAACTCATGCCACAGGTACGGTCCCACGGTGGCGGGCAGGTAGGCAACGCCCACCTCCAGCTGATCGTGGCCGCGGCGTTCCATCGACGCAGCTAGTAGACGAACAGGTCGATGCCCCCTGCTACCGTGAGCACCTGCCCCGTGATGTAGCGCGCTTCAGGTGACACAAGGAAGCAGATGGCGTGCGCGATGTCCTCGGGGGCGCCGGCGGTGCGCAGCGCGGTGCGCAGCACCATCCGGTCGTTCATCTTGGGGCTGCCGGCCTTGAACGCCTCAGTGTTGATGATTCCAGGCGCGATCACGTTGGCGGTGATCCCGTAGCGCGCTCCCTCCAGCGCCATCGACTTCCCCAGGCCGATGAGCCCAGCCTTGGTCGTGGCGTACGATGCCTGCCCGAAGCCGCCCAGGGTTCCCGCCACCGACGCCATGTAGACAACGCGGCCCCAGTTCTGCTCGCGCATGTACGGCCACGCTGCTTTGGTGCAGAGCATCGCGCCGGTGAGGTTGACGCGGAGGTCGCGCTCCCACAGGTCCTCGCTCTGGTTCTCGATTTGGGCGATGTGGTCGAGCGTGCCGGCATTGTTCACCAGGATGTCGATGGAGCCGAACTCCTTCTTCACCTCCGCGAAGACATCGCGGACCTGTTCGCGGTCGGTGACGTCCATCTTCATGGCCGCCGAGCGCCGACCCATGCCGCGGATCTCCTCGCTGGTCTGTTCGGAGTAGACCGCGTGCTGGGAGGTGAACAGCTGCGCCAGTGCGGAGTTGGCGCCCTCCGCGGCCTGCTGGATGTTGGGGTCGGACTCGATGAGGATATCGGTGACCACCACGTCGGCCCCGGCGCGCGCCAACGCGAGGCAGTCGGCACGGCCGAGGCCGCGCGACCCGCCGGTGACAACGGCCACCCTGCCGGTAAGGTCGAACATGCCGCGATCTCCTGTGTCACTGCTCTCGGTGCTCGCCGAGAGTCTATAGTCGCCCGGCATCCAGACGGCGATGGGGCTCGCCGCGACCGCCGTTGCCACGGCTGATGGCTCCTACGCACAGGAGACCCGTATGCGCCCAGCCATCGCAGTCATCATCGCCGGCGCCCTCGGCGCCCTCGCCCGCTACACGCTCCAGTCCGTGATCGACCCCAGGGCCGGCGAGCTCCCGTGGGGCACGTTTGTGATCAATATCTCCGGTTCGTTCGTTCTCGGAGTGGTGTTCACCGTCACCACCGAGCGGCTCATCGTTGAACCGTGGTTGCGCACAGCGCTGACCGTCGGGTTCCTGGGAGCCTACACGACCTTCTCGACACTCGCGTTCGAGACCGTCAGACTCCTGGACGGCGGGCAATGGGTGGCCGCATTTCTCAACATGACCGGGAGCGCCGTGTTCGGGATCGTCGCGGTCATGGCTGGCATTTGGGTCGCGAGGGTCGCACTGTGAAGCTGCATGGCGAAGGGCAACTGCTCCGTATCTTCATCGGCGAGTCGGATCACTGGCAGGGTCGGCCGCTGCATGAGGAGATCGTCCGCCTCTTTCGTGAGTCCAGTCTCGCCGGGGCCACGGTTCTTCGCGGTGTCGAGGGGTTCGGCGCCAGCTCGCGCCTGCACACAACACGCCTTCTGCAACTCAGCCAGGACCTCCCGCTCGTCATTGAGGTCGTCGACACCGAAGAGAGGATTGCGACGGTGCTGCCGAGACTCGACGAGATGGTCCGAGAGGGGCTGATGACCATCGAGCGCGTCCGCATCATCAGCTACCGGGGGCGTGACTGATGGACGAGTCCGTCCAGGTCGACGTGGTTGTCGAGGTTCCCAAGGGGAGCCGCAACAAGTTCGAGTGGGATCCGGCGGTGGGCGCGATGCGACTCGACCGCGAGCTGTTCACCGCGACCCGGTACCCCGCCGACTACGGGTTCGTGGTCGACACACTGGCCGAGGACGGTGACCCGCTCGATGCGCTGGTTCTCCTCGGCGAGCCCACCTTCCCAGGGTGCCATATCTACTGCCGCCCGCTCGGAGTTTTCTGGATGTCAGATGAGATCGGTCCCGACGCCAAGCTGCTCATGGTCCCCTGTGCGGACAGCCGCGTCGACTGGCACGAGCTCGACGATGTTCCCGAACCCCTGCTGCTCGAGATCGCCCACTTCTTCGAGATCTACAAGGAGCTCGAGCCGGGCAAGGCGACAAGTGTTCGTGGTTGGGACAGCCGCGCCGCCGCCGAAGCGGAGATCATGCGTGGCCGCGACCGCGCAGCCTCCTCCTCCTGAGGGGCTGTGCGAGGGAGAACCGCTTCCCCTCGTAGTTCAACTCGCTGCGGCCACCACCTCGGACAGCGGCGGATCCTCCTTGATCACCCGCGGGCGCGCGGCCAAGGCCTTGCGCTCGCCGAGGATCAGCCGGCTGATCACCAGGCGCTGGATCTCGGCAGTTCCCTCCCAGATCTGGTAGATCTTGGCGTCACGCATGAAGCGCTCCACCGGGTACTCCTTGATGTACCCGTAGCCACCCAGCACCTGGACCGCGTCGGTGGTGACGCGCATGGCGACGTCGCCGGCCATCAGCTTGGCCATCGAACCCTCACCACGGGCAAAGGGGATGCCGTTCTGCGCCATCCACGCCGAGCGCAGGGTCAGCAGCCACGCGGCATCGATCTCCGTGGCCATGTCGGCGAGCTTGAACGCGATCGCCTCGTGGCGCGCGATCGGCTTGCCGAACGCGACGCGCTCCAGCGAGTAGTCGCGAGCAAATTCGAAGGCGGCGCGAGCGATGCCAACGGCGCCGGCGGCCACCATCGGGCGGGTGGCCTCGAGCATGAGCAGAGCGCCGATGGCGCCAGGGCCTGTCGCGTTGCCCTCCTTGTCGAAGCCGAGACGGGCCTCCTCAGGGACGAAACAGTCCTCGAGGATCACCTGCGCGGTGTGTGACGCGCGCACGCCGAGCTTCTTCTCCTTGCGGCCCTGGCGCATCCCGGGCGTGTCCTTCTCGATGACGAATCCGGCGATGCCGGCGGCGCCGGCGGATTTGTCGGTGGTGACGAAGGCCACCTGGATGTCGGCGATGCCGCCATTGGTACAGAACTGCTTGGTGCCGTTCAGGACGTAGCCGCCGTCCACCTTGGTGGCGGTGGACTCGAGCGCCATGGAGTCGGAACCGCTGTTGGGCTCGGTGAGACCCATCGCGCCGATGCGCAGCTTGGCCGGGTCGCAGAGCATGCCGATGTACTTCTTCTTCTGCTCCTCGGTGCCCATCGCGATGATGCCCGCACCGGCGAGACCGCTGGCGTTGATCGACACTCCGATGCCGGCGTCACCCCAGGACAGCTGCTCGGTGAGGATCATCGACGTCATCAGGTCGAGGCCGCCGCCACCGTACTCTTCGGGGAACCCGCTGGCGGCGTCGAGGCCGAGGTCGTGTGCCTTTTGCATCACCGCCCATGGCGTCTCCTCCTTCTCGTCGTAGTCCGCCGCGACGGGACGCATCTCGTTGACCGCGAACTCGTGCGCGAGCTTGCGGATCTCCTCCTGCTCCTGGGTGAAACTGAACTCGAAGGCCATGTGGTTGTGTCCCTCTAGCGTGCCAGCCGGACCGTGGCCCGGCCGTTGGTGAGCACCCGCTCCCCGCTGCTCGAGGTGGCCTCGAGCTCGAGGGTGGCGGTTCGGTTGGAATGGTCGACCTCGATGACCCGCCCGGTGCAGGTGATGGTCTGGCCCGGGAGCAGTGGCTTGGAGAATCGGCACGTGACCGATGCCACCTGCTCGTATCCGCCCGACCAGCGCGCCACCGCCTCGGTCAGGATCGCCATGTCGAGCAGCCCGTGCGCGATGGTCCCGGGAAGGCCGACGGAGCGCGCGAACTCGGGGTCGACGTGGATCGGGTTGTGGTCACCGGACGCATCGGCGTAGGCGTTGATCTGTTCCTGGCTGACGGTGCGCGACAGCGGCGTCATCTCGTCCCCGATCGCAGCGGCACTGAGCACCGCAGTGGTTGCGTCGCTCATCGGATGATCATCAGCGACCGGCCGCGGCAGACGGTCTCGCCGTCCTGCCGGTGGGCCTCGTGCTCGATACCCACAAAGGTCATGCCGCGCTTGTCCTCGACCGACGCGATCACCGCCGACGCGTCCACCACGTCGCCGGCACGGACCGGGGTGGGCCACTCGAAGGTCTGTTCGCCGTGGACCAGGCCGGCCAGGTTCACCCCCACCTCGGCGTCTCCGAAGAGCTGGTAGAGCGTCGGGAACAGGCAGTAGCACGCCGCGTACGTGGGCGGCACGGTGCCCGGCGAGTACAGGTCGTCCGAACCGGCGATTGCGGCGGCGAACGCCTCGGCGGCGGCCTCATCGACAACCTGTCCGGTTGCCTGGTACCGACGACCGACGTGGCTCTGATCAGGCATCCCGACCTCCTCGAAGACGGCCAAGGCCGTCGGCCTCAGACGATGTGCGCCGGGGACCAACGCGTCAAGCCGGTCCTAAGTTGACATTGACGTCAACATTGCTGACGACACTATACCACCGGGCGAGGGCGTCTCCCGACGGCTCTCAGCTTGCCGCGAGGGGGCCGCTGCGCGTGCTGCGAGGTGGCTCGGGGATCGACCCGGCACGGTCTGGAAGCGTCGCAGACCGAGCCCCCGGGTCAGCGAGTCAGACCAGGCCTACCATCGCGGTCTGCCGATGGAAGCGGACGCGGCATCGCTGGCATTTGAACACCAGGCGGAGCCCTAGCCGCCCGATCACCCCCGCATCCCGGTCGAGGCAGTTCGGGCACACGGCGTGGACATCGGCGAGTTCGTCAGGCACAGCCTTGAGTGGCAGTTCAACGGGCTTGTACTTTCTCATGCGCCGCATAGTACCACTCTATGCGACAGTGTCAATATCAGCTTTGACCCCCCGGCATCGGGTGGGGGAAGGCGGCGGAAAAGCCTGAACCCTGGCCCTGAAGCGGCGTCTGTGTTTTGACGACGCCCATCCGCCTTTGTTAGCCTCCATGGCGGCTGGGTGTGGGGAGGGTCACCGATTGGGCGCCCGTGGCGCCAGGAAGAGGGGTACGAGATCCGCGGTAACCGACATCGATTGATCCGGCATGCATGGGTTTTGTTAGCGGCAGTCTTCGTGCCCGTGCTGGCACCGCATCCCTCAGCGCCGCTCGCGGCGGCGGTGAGCGCCCCCCCCGCAAGTGGCGACATCATCCTCAGCGCCATCATCGAGCGCCCCGCAACAGTCCCGCCGATCGCGGCGCGGCCGGCCCAGACCGTCGTGATCACCGGCCACCAGACCGTCGAGACGCTCGCGGCGGCCGATCACTCCGACGTCGCGGCGATCCGCTGGGCCAACGGTCTGAGCAGCGGTGCCGAGCCCGCCGCCGGCACCACCGTGCTGCTCCCGCCGGGGGCCGGCGCCCTGGTCCCGGTTCTCGCAGGTGAGCGACCCAGCCATTTCGCGATCAGGCTTGGCATCGACCCCCGGGTCCTGCTCGACTACAACGCCCTCGCCAAGGACACCGGCGAAGCGGCGGGCAGCTACCTCCAGGTGCCGCTGAGCGCCGCGCCGGCAGGGGCGCTGGTGGGCCGGTACTTCGCACGCGCGGATGGGTCCACGCCGATGATCGTCGAGACCCACGGGCCCGACACATTTCCCTACGGTCAGTGCACGTACTACGCCGCCAGCCGTCGCGACGTGACCTGGGGCGGCAACGCCTGGGCCTGGTTCCAGAACGCCAACGGCCTGCGGCCCGAAGGCCACGTGCCGGTGACGGGAGCAATCGTCGTCTTCCATGACGGCTGGTTCGGCCACGTCGCCTATGTCGAGGGCGTCAACCCCGACGGCAGATTCGTCATCTCCGAGATGAACTTCTGGACCACGGGCGGAGGCTGGGGCCGGGTCGACCGCCGAACCATCGCCGGCGACGATCGCGGGATCACCGGGTTCATCTACTAGAGCTGACCGGGGGCGCCTTCGGAGGGAGGGTCGCACACGAGGTCTGCAGCGCACACCCGCGCACTCAGGCCCGGCGCCGCGGCGTTGGTTACCCGCTGAACCGGTACCCGATCCCCGGCACGGAGTGAATGTACGTCGGCTTTTCCGCGTCGGGTTCGATCTTGCGGCGCAGTCGGTAGACGTGGGCGTCGACGGTGCGCGTCTCGATCTCGACCTCGTAGCCCCAGACCCTGCGGAGTAGCTCGCCGCGGCTCATCACCTGGCCGGGCCGCGAGGCGAGCAGGGCGAGGAGGTTGAACTCGGTGAGCGTCAGCATGACCTCCTCGCCGTCGCGGAAGGCCTGGCGGCGGCCGAGGTCGATGGTGAGGCCGGGAAACTCGAAACGGTCGCGGGGTTGCTCCTGTGAGGAGATCTCGCTGCGGCGCAGGTGCGCGCCGATGCGCGCCATCAGCTCGCGCACCTCGAACGGCTTGGTCACGTAGTCATCGGCGCCCAACTCGAGGCCGACAACGACGTCGATGGTGTCGGCCTTGGCGGTGAGCATGATGATGGGCACGCGTGAGCCCTCCGACCGCAGCCGGCGGCAGACGTCGAGGCCGCTCATCCCGGGCAGGTTGATGTCCAGGATGATCAGGTCCGGGTTCTGCTCGCGCGCCGCCGCCAGGCCCTCGACGCCGTTGGCGGCCTCGAGAAGGGTGTGGTTCTGCGCGCTGCATGCGAGCCGGACCACCTCGCGGCTGGGTGCGTCGTCCTCGACGATGAGGATGGTCTTTCCGGCTCCGGTCATGAGGCTTCGGTCTCCAGGTATGTGGCGATCCGTTTCACGAAGCTCGCCACCTCGATCGGTTTAGAGATGTATCCCGAGCAGCCGGCGGCGAGTGCCTCCTGCTCGTTGCCCTTCATGGCGTTGGCGGTGAGTGCGACGACTGGGACGGATGCTGTCCGGGGGTCGGACTTCAGCATCCTGGTGACCGTGAGCCCATCGATGCCCGGGAGCTCGATGTCCATCAGCACGAGATCGTAGATGGAACTCCGAGCCTTGTGCAGACCCTCGTTGCCGTCGACAGCGATGTCCACCTCGAAGCCGTTGCCGATGAGGACCATCGTGGCGAGCTCCCGATTGCTGCGATTGTCCTCAACCAGCAGGATGCGGTTGTGGCGGTGGCCGTCGTTGGTCACGAGGCCCGCCAGGGGCAGTCGGATGGTGAACACCGAGCCGACCCCCGGCTCGCTGGTGAGTCCCATGGTCCCGCCGTGCAGCTCGACGATGCGGCGGGTCAGGGAGAGGCCGAGCCCGGTTCCCTCGACCTGCCGGGTGGTTGCGCTGTCCACCTGGTAGAACTCATCGAAGATCCGCTCGTGGTGCTCACGTGGAATGCCCACACCCGTGTCGCCCACCTCGAGGCACAGCGTATCGTCGTCATCCGCGCACGCCTTCACCCACACCTTCCCGCCCTGGGCGGTGAACTTGATCGCGTTGCTGAGCAGGTTGTAGAGAACCTGCTTGAATTTGCTCTTGTCGGCGCGCACGGTGAGCAGCTCAGGCTGGACGTCGATCGTCAGTTCGATGTCGCGGCGCTCGCTCAGCGAGCGGATCACGTTGTGGACCTCGCGCACCGCATTGTTGACATGGAAGTCGTCGTAGCTCAGCTCCATCCGACCGGCCTCGATCTTGCTCAGGTCGAGCACGTCGTTGACCAGCTCGAGCAGGTGCTTCCCGGACGTGTGGATGTTCTCCAGGCATTCGTGCCGTTGGTCCTCGTCGAGAGCCACCAGGTTGTCCTTGAGGATCTCGCTGAAGCCGAGGATGGCGTTGAGCGGAGTGCGCAGCTCGTGGCTCATGTTGGCGAGGAACTCGCTCTTCAGCCGCGAGATCTCGTTGATCTGCGCGTAGC
>JBDTJX010000031.1:0-3991 GCA_039935655.1 Candidatus Dormiibacter sp.
TCGGGTGGTCGGCGGGAACCAGTTGGTCCGGCGTCAGCGTGGAGAGGATCTCTCCCTGCTGAATCGTGCTTCCACGCATGCGAGTTCTCCTGCTGGGACGTGTCCCCGCAAGACTCTCACATTCCTGTTTAACCCGACAAGGGGTTTTTCAGCACCCTGTTAGAGGGCCTTTTCAACCCCTGTCGAATACAGAATTAGAAGCGTACCTTGCCAAGGTAAGGGTCGCGAGTTCGAGCCTCGTCTCCCGCTCTCGCGTCAATCCGAATACGAAATCGGTCGCTGCCTCGTCCGCCGTCTCGCGGACAAGTCACCCGGAGTAGTGCTCAACGGAATCGTAGACGCACTACCTGACCAAAGTGTGCCTACCGGCGGTAAGCGGCGGGCCCGCCGTCCGCGCCCACCTTGTATCGCCGAGAAAGACGCAACGTCTCCGCCACGTGTTGTCGTCACGACACCCCGAGTCTCCCTGAAACCCGGGGCGGTTCAACAGCGAGTCCGACGGGTTCCTTGATCTGGAAAGGAACTACCTGTGGCAGTACATGCCCGATTTTGACTGGTTGGAATACGATGCGCCCTCGCCGATCGTTCCGCTCCGCGTCCCACTCAGTCGGGCCCGTGTGGCTCTGATCTCGACAGCCGGCGCTCACGCACCCGATCAACGAGCCCAGGGGGCGACTGGGAAGGCGTACGTCGTCCTGGTCGACACCGATGTTATCTTCTCGCATCCTGGATTTGATACGAACCGTGCCGCGAGTGACCCAAACGTTGTCTGGCCGGCCGAACCACTTCGGCGTCTCGCCCAGCAAGGGGTCATCGGTGAACTGTCACCCAACGCCGTCGCAACGATGGGGGGTGTGCTGATCGGATCGCGCATTATCGAGAGTGCCATGCCTGTCGCCGTCATGCAGTGCATCGTCGACAAGGTCGACCTTGCATTTGTGGTGCCGGCATGTCCGGTCTGCCAACGTCGGCGAGACCAGCCGTTAAGACCCGTATGGCGGCCTACTGGTCGCGAACGGTCGCATGGAGCCCCGAGGCCTCCGCCTTCCCTTTCCTTTCCTTTGGATCAGTTGGGTCGGTAGCGTTCTGCGAGCTGCGGGCTTTGGGCTGCGAATGCGGCGAGGTCCGCGTGGAAGACGTTGGTGAGGAGGCTGTAATCCTCGAGGCCGGGGGCGCAGACCACTTCGCCAAGTTCCAGCCCACGCAGCGATCCGGCGACAACGTCGTCGGCCGTCATACGGGGCACGGCAGAGAGGTCCATACCTTGGACTGTGTGGAACTCGGTGGCGACGATCCCCGGGCAAACGACCTGCACTCGGACTCCGGTGCCTTCGAGTTCGGCGCTGAGAGTTTGGGACATGGCGACCGTGTGGGCCAGGGTGCCGGCGTAGATGGCGCGGCGGGGCATCTGCGACGCCGGGGCGGGTCCTGAGAAAGCGATCATCCCGGCAATGTTGATGATTGTTCCGGTGCCGCGGGACAGCATCCCGGGCACGACTGCGCGGGTCAACATCGTCGGTGCGACAACCTTGACGTGCACTAATTCGCGCGCTTGCTCGGCGGACAGGTCCGCGATCGGCATGTAGTGAGCCACGCCGGCGTTATTGACGAGCACAGTCAGCGGCTGGCTCGCGCACAGCTGGGCCACACTGTCGACGCCGTCGTCAGTGGACAGGTCAGCGGGCACGACCTGGACCTTCACCTCGGGCACTGATGATGCGAGCTCGTCGAGGCGGTCCTTGCGACGGCCCACGATGATCAGGTCGTGGCCGTCGCTCGCCAGGCGCTGAGCGAAAGCTTTGCCGATGCCGGAGGAGGCACCGGTAACGAGTGCGAGTGCGGACATGGTTACTGCTCCCGTAGGTGTGGGGGACGGCCAAACGTGGCCGGATTGTCAGTCTTCGACGGCGAATAGGCTATCGGTTGACCGAGGCCATGCCCGCATCGTCATAGCGGGCGCCGGCAGCCGAGGGAATCTCAGGCATTGCCGAGGAGTTCAGCAGGATCTTTCGCGATGAGCATCGCGGCGTCCGTGATGGCCTCTTCAACCTCATCCATGCTGCCGAACGTCACGATGTCGCAACGGGCAAGTCCGTCCTCGGACGGCTGGCCCAGCTGTCAGGTCCCCATTTCCGTTACGAGGAGGAATCGCTCTACCCAGCACTCGCACCGCTGCACGCCGCCGGCTATGTCGACCAGCTCATCCGCGAGCACGATCATATGATCGGCGCGGCTCGACAAATCGGAGAACTCCTCGAGTCACCACAATTCGGTGAGAGCGAGGCGAGCGAGGTGAAAGACCTGGCACGGAGCATCCTCCCCCATGTCAGCGACTGCGACGGACTGGCTATTATGGTGGAGAGCGTGCCTGAGGGCACGGTGGGTGAAGTGCTTGAAGCGCGGGCTCCTTCCCGCGCGGAAGGGATCGACCTCCTGCGTTGGGCCGAAGGAATACGGCAACAGGCCTAGCGAATCGAAAGTTGCGAAGAGCCGCACGCATACGAGGAACGCTGATCAGTCCAGACAATGAGGAGGCAACGTGATATCCGCAACGCAGCGACTATCGATCCGAGACGTTGACCCGGAGGCCCAGAAGGCTGTCCTCGGCCTGGCGCAGTACGTTCGCGGAGGCAGCCTCGACGAAGGGCTGCGCGCGCTGGTCGACGTCCGGGCATCCCAAATCAACCACTGTGCCTGGTGCCTGGACATGCACGTGGCCCAGGCTCGCAACACCGGTATCGAGCAGCGCCAGATCGACCTGGTCGCTGCTTGGCGAGAAGCCGGATCACTGTTCAGTCAGCGTGAGCGAGCCGCGCTCGCGTTCACCGAGGCCGTCACGCTCATCAGTGAGGACGGCGTACCCGACGACGTATGGAGCGATGTCACGGCCGCCTTCGACGAGAAGGAGACCGTGCAGCTGTTGATGGCGATTGCCACGATCAACGTGTGGAATCGGATGAACGTGACGCTCCGTACCGACCTGCCGGTACAGCCTGTCATACCCGGCTGACTCGGAGTCCCAGGAGTGCTCTGCTCGATTCGGATGGGTACTCATGGCAGCGGAACGGCACCAGCTCGGCGCCGCGAGACGCTCGCTCTGGACAACCGGCACACGCCCGGTGATGGTGCGTGGATGATGCGGTCGCCTCCATGCGCTGGAGGCCGCCAGCGTCCTGAGCTCGAATCTTGTGTGTCCGGAGCCGTTCGCGGAACTCCAGCTCAGTCCATATCTCTGCGCCTGCAAAGCAATGCCCTGGCACGTGAGTGGTGACGCGCGAGTTCCTTGGGCGACTACTCGGTGCTCGGCGCTCCACCGTCTCGGTATCGGCCGGCATCCTTCAGAGAGCCGGGCTCATCCGCTATGTACGCGGGCACATGACGATCGTCGATAGGGTGGGACTCGAGGCAGTGTCCTGTGAGAGGCCAACGGCGGCGA
Source organism: Candidatus Dormiibacter sp. (assembly GCA_039935655.1). Lineage (GTDB taxonomy): Bacteria > Chloroflexota > Dormibacteria > Aeolococcales > Aeolococcaceae > Aeolococcus. The sequence continues at coordinate 3,437 of JBDTJX010000031.1, forward strand.
GCGTCCGCTCTTCGGGGGCACCATCGCCGACGAAACCCTGTGGGCCTGCACCACCTGCGGTGCCTGCATGGACCAGTGTCCCGTGCTCATCGAACACGTCGAACCCGAGGTGACCCAGTCCGTCGATCCGCAGGTGTGATCCGCGGCCCTCTCGAGGCGGCGGTGATCGGCACCGTCCCGGGAATCGAGTCGATCGAGATCAGCTGGGACGCCAACGTCACCTCCACGCACGTCTTGGCGCGATCGTCGAATGAGGCGGCTATGCGAGGTAGGTTTGCGTCGCTTCTTCGGCACTCCGATCCGAGAACGGCTCAGGCGCCTCGTCGAGGCGGTGGATCGACACGGCGAAGCCGCTGGCCGCCGTCCACGCGTCCCGGTCCCACGTTGACCACCGCTCCTGCAGCCGAAGCCCTACCCGCGCACACAGTATGTCGTACGCGGCCCACGTGAGCCGGCCGGCGTCGAGCTCGAAGCCAGCGACCAGCAGTCCGCCAGGCTGAAGGTGCGTGGCCAGGGCGGCGACGACCGCGGCCTCCGTGCCACGTCGCACGAACA
>JBDTJX010000032.1:0-50894 GCA_039935655.1 Candidatus Dormiibacter sp.
CATCGTGCGCCAGGACGGACGCGTCCAGGTGACCCTCAACGGCAGGGCGCTGTATTTCTTCTCCGGCGACAGCAAGGTCGGCGATACCAACGGTCATTACCCGGGTTGGTCGCTGTCGGTCCCCTAGCCCCCAATGGGGGGCGGCGATGCCGGTGGCTCCCAACGCCGGCTCGCCGCCCTTACCGGCCGGCTCGTTGCATTCGATACCCTCAGCCTTCGAGTCGCATCGGCGTGTGGGGGATGCCGTCCTCCATGAAGTCGTCGCCGCAACGCACGAACCCCAGCGCCGCGTACCAGGCCTCGAGCCGTGCCTGCGCTGAGATCCGAACGGGCCGGGACGCCATCGCCAGGGCGGCGTTGACGAGCTGTGCCCCGAGGCCGCGGTTGCGGTGCGACGGCGTCGTGACCACCCTGCCGATCCAGGTCACCAGGTCGTCATCCGGATACATGCGCAGGTAGGCGACGACCTCGCCGCCGGCTTCCGTCCAGACGTGCACGGTCTCGGGGCGGACATCGCGGCCGTCGAGCTCGTGGTAGGGGCATTCCTGCTCCACGATGAAGGTGTCGAGGCGGAGCCGGACGATGTCGTGGAAGGTCCGCGCTGAGAGTTCGTCGAAGTGGGCGGAGTGCACCGCCGGCGCGTTCGCCACCTCCGCACTATGCCCGCCCGAGCCGGTGCGCCGAGGCAGAGGCACCAGTAACGATGGCTCACGGATCTCGCGTCACGTCTGGAAAATCGTTACCATCCGCGACGCCCATGGAGATTCAGGACGACGTGGGATGGCGAGGTGACGATCCCCCGCAGCCTCAGGGAGGGCAGGGGGAGGGCCACGCACTGGCCTTGGATTTGATCGACGATTTCAACAGCGTGTCGGATCCCGGCCAGCTGGTGCGGCAAGTGCTGCTCCGCGCCGTGGCGGAAACGCGCTCCGACCGCGGCATCATCTCGTGGATCGCCGGCGACGAGATGATCGTTGCCGACTGCTACGACCCGTCCGGCGAGACCGTGCGCGCGGGCAGCCATTGGCCGCTGGCCGGTGAGGAGGTGACCGCTTTTGCCATGGCCGGCGGCGGAGCCGAGGCCGCGTCATACCGGGACGTCGGCCTCGATGGGCTGAGCCCGGCTCTCGCTGAGACGTACCGCGGGTTGCGTCAGCTCCTGGTGGCACCGGTACGGGTCGGGAAGGAGGACGTCGCGGTGTTGTGCATGAGCCGGCGCCGGGACGAGGACTACGGCCCCGCCGACAGCCGGGCGCTGGAGGCTGTGGCCGTGGCAGGTGCCCAGCCACTGCGGGCCGTCCGGCTCGAGGAGCAGCTCCACGACGCCCTGGCCGAGCTCACCGACCTCGCCGCGCGTGCGATGGCTGTGGAGGTGATCAAGACCGACGTCCTGCGCCTGGCCTCGCACGAACTGCGGACTCCGCTCACGGTGTTGCACGGCTACCTGTCGCTGGTGGAGGGCGGATTCTACGGCGAGATCCCCGAGCCCCTCGCCGATGTCATGCGGATCCTGCAGCGGCGGACCGCGGACATGAACTCGCTGGTCAACGACATGCTCGTTGCGGCCCGCGTCGAGGACAGCCCTGTCGACTCAGAGCGCGAGGTTACCGACCTGCGCGAGGTCCTCGAGACGGCGGTGGGCGAGGTGTTGCCGCGGGCGTCCAAGGAACACCAGCTCGAGCTCCATCTTCCCGACCAGGCCGTGCTCGCCCGCGTTGACAGGGAGCGCGTTGTGCTCGCCCTGCGCAACATCATCGACAACGCTGTCAAGTACTCCCCTTCTGGTGGCGAGGTGGTGTGCAGCATCGACCATGACAAGGGCATGGCCCACGTGCGAGTCGCTGACCACGGCATGGGCATCGCGGTCGAAGACCGCGGGAGGTTGTTCACGCGGTTCGGCCGGGTGCTCACCACGGCCAACTCACACATCCCGGGCATCGGGCTCGGGCTGTATTTCAGCCGGGAGGTGGCCCGAAGCCATGGCGGTGACGTTGCGCTTGTGGACGGCGACGGACCGGGCAGCACCTTCGAGCTGAGCCTGCCGACGAGCAACGACGGCTGAGCGGCTCAGACCCGGCGCAGCACCATCAGGGAACGGGCGGTGACATGCAACTGGTCGGACGCATCGACGACCCGCGGGGGGTCCTGCGCCTCGGGCGCCGCGGTGTCGATCAGCACCTCCCAACGGTTGCCCCACCCGCTCGGAAGGTGCCACTCCATGTCCAGGTGGTGGGAGTGCAGGATGACCAGGAGGGTGTCACCCCGGATCTGGTGCCCGTCAGCGGTGTGGTCAGGGATCTCGTCGCCGTTGAGCAGCATCGCCAGCGACCGTCGTGACTGATCGTCCCACTCGTCCTCGCTCATCTCGCTGCCGTCGTCGTCGAGCCAGACGACGTCCTTGCGGCGCTGGCCCCGGCCCACCTGGCCGGCGAAGAACCGCTGTCGGTGCAGCACCGGTTGCTCAGCACGCAGCGCGATCAGCCGCCGTGTGAAATCGAGCAGGTCCTCGTCGACGTGCTCCCAATCGAGCCAGCCGATCTCGTTGTCCTGGCAGTACGCATTGTTGTTGCCGCCCTGGGTGCGGCCGATCTCGTCACCGGCGACGAGCATGGGGCACCCCTGTGACAGCAGAACGGTGGCGACCAGGTTGCGCTGCTGGCGGGCGCGCAGGGCAAGGATGTCCGGGTCGTCGGTCTCGCCCTCGACCCCGCAGTTCCACGATCGGTTGTCGTCGGTGCCGTCGCGGTTGGCCTCGCCGTTGGCCTCGTTGTGCTTCTCGTTGTAGGACACGAGGTCGCGCATAGTGAAGCCGTCGTGGGCGGTCACGAAGTTGATGCTGCTGAACGGGGAACGCCCGTCGCGCTCGTAGAGGTCGCTGCTGCCGGTGAGCCGGTAGGCAAGCTCATTGACGCCCGCAACCTGCCCGCGCCAGTAGTCGCGCACGGAGTCACGGTACTTGCCGTTCCACTCCGCCCAGCGCACCGGGAAGTTGCCGACCTGGTACCCACCTTCGCCGACGTCCCACGGCTCCGCGATCAGCTTGACATGGGCCAGCGTCGGGTCCTGGTGGATGATGTCGAAGAACGCGGAGAGGCGGTCGACGTCGTAGAACTGCCGCGCCAACGCTGACGCGAGGTCGAACCTGAAGCCGTCGACATGCATCTCGCTGACCCAGTACCTCAGGGAGTCCATGATCATCTGAAGCGTTGCCGGTGAACCGGCATTGAGGCTGTTTCCCGTGCCGGTGACGTCGTAGTAGAAGCGCGGGTTGTCCTCGACGAGCCGGTAGTACGAGCGGTTGTCGACACCACGGAAGCAGAGCGTCGGGCCCAACTCGTTGCCCTCGGCGGTGTGGTTGTAGACGACGTCGAGGATCACCTCGAGACCGGAGGCGTGGAGCGCCTTGACCATCGCCTTGAACTCGGTGACCTGTTCGTCGTTGTCTCCCGAGCCGGAGTAGCGCGCCTCGGGGGCGAAGTAGCCGACGCTGTCGTATCCCCAGAAGTTGCGCAGCCCGCGATCAACGAGATGCTGCGGGTCGATGAAGTGGTGCACCGGCATGAGCTCGACCGACGTGATCCCGAGGCGGGTGAAGTGCTCGATCGCCGCCGGGTGTGCCAGGCCCGCATAGGTTCCCCGCAACTCCTCGGGGATGTCCGGGTGGCGCATGGTGAAGCCGCGCACGTGGGTCTCGTAGATGATCGTGTCACTCCATGCCACGTCGGGGCGCCGTTCGCCGCTCCAGTCGAAGGCGTCGTCGACGACCACGCTGTGCGGCATCTGTTCGGCGGAGTCCGATGGGCTCATCACGGCGTCGGTCTTGCCGATGACGTATCCGTACACCTCGGGACCCCACTTCACCGATCCAGAGATCGCTCGCGCGTAGGGGTCGAGCAGTAGCTTGTTGGGGTTGTAGCGCAGGCCGTTCTCCGGCTCGTAGGCGCCGTACACCCTGTAGCCGTAGCGCGTGCCCGGGCCGATGCGCGGCACGAACCCGTGCCACACGAGGTCGGTCTTCTCACGGAGGTCGTAGACAGCCAGCAGGGTGCCCCGTTCGTCGAGGAGGATCAGCTCGACGGCTTCCGCGTCGGCCGCATACAGCGCGAAGTTGGTGCCGTCATCCTGCACCGTGGCGCCGAGCGGATAGGAGCGCCCCGGCCATGCGGTGACATTGCCCGCGTTCACCCGGCTCGCTCCAGCAGGGCCACGGGGAAGGAGGCGAGCAGGTCGCCGACCGACACGTCGCCCTGGTACTCGGCGCCGTCGCAGAGGTTTTCCCAGCGCCGCTGTGGCAGCGTGATCATGGTGCCTCCCCACCTGCCGCCGCGTCGCAAGGAGCGACGCTGCACCAACGAGATCACGCACGCCGGATCGCCGCGCGTGAAAGCGACCACATCATCGGCGAACTCACCCTGCGCCCACACGGGTTCGTACGCTCCGCGCTCGTCGAGCGCCTCGGCCCGGCGGCGTCGCAGCGCCAGCGTGGTTGCGATGAGCCCGAGCTTGGCGGTCCCCATGGTCACGCCCGCAGCCCAGGTGCGCGACAACACCCCGGCTCGCGCCGCGTCGAGGAGGCGGCGGCGCAGCGCATAGTCGACGGCGCGGCGGTTGTCGGGGTCGACCAGGCTGAAGTCCCACAGCTCGGTGCCCTGGTAGATGTCGGGCACGCCGGGCGAGGTGAGCTTCAGTAGCGTGGCCGACAGTGAGTTGATGCTGCCGTGCGGGGCCAGCGTCGCCACGAAGCCCTCGAGGTCCGTGACGAACAACGGGTCGGCGAGCACCGCAGCAGCGAAGGCGGCCAGGCATTCGTCGTACGCGTCGTCCGGCCGCAGCCATCCGGTGTGCTGCTTGGCCTCGCGCGAGGCCTTACGCATGTAGGCGATGACGCGCTCGGCGCTCAGGGGCCACGCGCCGACGAGCGTCTGGTAGAGCAGGTACTCCATGGCGCTGTCAGGCCACTCGGCCTGCCGGTGCTTGTCGGTCAGGGCGTGCCATCGCCTCACCGCGATGGCCCAGGCGTCGGGGATCTCGCTGAGCAGGTTGATGCGTGCGCGGACGTCCTCGCTCCGCTTGGTGTCGTGCGTCGAGGTGGCGAGCAGCGTGTCGGGGCGGCTCTCCTGGGTGCGCCGGTTGTGCTCATGGAATTCCTCGCCGGTGACCCCGAAGTGCGCAGGCGAGTCGCCCACCTCATTGAGCGAGGTGAGCACGAGGTGACGGTAGAAGGCCGTGTCCTCCACGCCCTTGGCCGTGGCGGCCGCGCCGAGCTGCTGGACGCGGAACAGGAAGTCGCGCTGGGTCGCCTGCAGCGTCGACGTGTCGCCGGTGGCCACGTCCTCGGGCTCACCGAAGACGAACAGGTCGGCGATGAAGTCGAGGAGGCGTCCGTCGAGGTGCGGGCTGCCGTTCAGTGCCTCCGCGGCGGTGCCGCGCACGACGCCCGCGTCGACATCGGACGCGGTGCCGCGCGTGGGGTCGACATAGGTTCGGTAAACAGGCATCGCGGCGATCAGCTCGACGATTGCTTCGCTGAGCTCGCCGTGGGTGTGGTCGCGCTGGGATGGGTACGCGTCGCAAATGGTGGCGAGCAGGCTGGTCAGTCGTTCGACGTCGCTGAGCAGCGAGGTCCGGAGGACATCGCGCTTGCCATCACGTGCGTAGGTGGCGAAATCGGAGCCGTTGCCGGTGAACTCGGTGTGCAGCGCTTCGAGCGGCGCGCGGCCTGCGGGGTCGACGAAAAGCCCGTTGGCGATGGCCAGGAAGTCGTAGCCGCTGGTGCCGTCCAGCGGCCACGGAGGTGGCTGCTCACCGCGCGCGAGGATCTTCTCGGCGAGCAGCCATGTCTGCGGTGGCAGGGTCTCGCGCAGTCGCGCGGCATACTCGAGCGGCCGACGAAGTCCGTCGATGTGGTCGATGCGGACGCCATCCGCGTCACCGCGCCGGACCAGCTCGATGACCAGGCCGGTGGTTTCGGCGAACACCTCCGGGTCCTCAATGCGCAACGCGACGAGTGTGTTGATGTCGAAGAAGCGGCGGTAATTCACCTCCTCGATGGCGGTCTGCCAGCGGGCGATGCGGTAGTGTTGCTCGTTGAGGAGGCGATCGAGCTCGGCGAGGTCGCCGCTGAGCTCAGCGAGCGTGCGGTCGGCTGCGACAGCCACGGCCTCATCGGTGAGCAGGTCGGCCAAGGTCCGGCGGAGATCGGCACGCTGGTCGAAACGTACACGGCGCGCCTCCGCGTTCTCGCCGGCCGGCAGGGAGCCAACGCGCTGCCGCCAGGCGGCCACCGACGAAGAGGAATCCTGGGCCAGCAACTCCGCGAGGCTCTCGAGCGAGAGGGGAAAGCGGTGCTCCGCGTACGCGAAGAGCAGGTCACCCCCCTCGCGGACCAGCGAGATCTCGCCGTCCTCGAGCATGCGGCCGACCTGGTCGGCGAGCACCGGGAGCAGGACGCGATGGCGGAGTCGGGGCTCGTCCGCCTCCCAGTCGATGTCGAAGAACCGTGCGTACGGCGACGACATCCCGTCGGCGAGCACGTCCCACCACCAGTTGTTGCCACGGTCGGCAACCGACATGTGGTTGGGCACGATGTCGAGCAGCTGGCCGAGGCCGTGGTCATGGAGCGCCCGGGTGAAACGCCGATGCGCGTCGCGACCACCGAGCTCATCGCTGACGCGCGTCGGATCGACCACGTCGTAGCCGTGGACGCTGCCCTGCGCTGCCTGCAGGTAGGGCGAGCAATACAGGTGGCTGATACCGAGAGCGCTGAGGTAGTCGGCCTGCGCGGATGCCTCCGCGAAACCAAACTCCCTGCGCAACTGGACGCGGTAGGTGGCCCGTCGCTGCATCAGCCCGCCTGGGGGGCCGGCTGGTTCACGGCAGTCACAATCGATCTCTCCCTCTCAATCCCGTCAGCGGTGGAATTATGCAGGCGACCTCCCGGTGAGCCGGTTTGCGGTGTGGGCGCCGCACGCCACACGGGTCGAGGTGCGGACTTGCGGCCGGCAACAACCGCTGGAGCGAAGCGATGACGGCTGGCACGCGCTCGACGACCAACGAGCCGTGGCCGGCGACGACTACAGCTTCGTCCTTGACGGCGGCGCGCCCCTTCCTGATCCGCGCTCAGCGTGGCAACCACATGGCGTGCACGGCCCGTCGCGTCTCGTCGACCACGCGGCATTCTCATGGAGCGACGGCGGCTGGCACGGTGGTGCGCTGCACGACACGGTGGTGTACGAGATGCATTGCGGCACCTTCAGTCGAGCGGGGACCTTTGACGGCGCCATCGAGCACATCGGCCACCTCGTCGACCTCGGCGTCGGCGCGGTCGAGGTGATGCCCGTCGCCGCCTTCCCCGGCGCGCGTGGGTGGGGCTACGACGGGGTGGCCCTGTATGCGGTGCACGATGCGTATGGAGGACCGGACGCACTGAAGCGATTCGTCGATGCGTGTCACCGTGCCGGGCGTGCCGTGATCATAGACGTGGTCTACAACCACCTCGGGCCGGACGGCAACGTGCTCGCCGAGTTTGGACCGTACTTCACCGACAGGTACCGCACCCCGTGGGGTGACGCCATCAACTATGACGGCCCGGGCAGCGACGAGGTCCGTCGCTTTGCTATCGACAACGCGTTGATGTGGCTGCGCGACTACCACGTCGACGGTCTGCGCCTCGACGCGGTGCACGCCATCGTCGACACGTCGGCGGTGCACATCCTCGAGGAGATCGCCGGCGCGGTGCACGGGCTCGCCGAGGAGGTGGGGCGCGAGCCCTGGGTCATCGCGGAGAGCGACCTCAACGATCCCCGGGTGGTCGCTGATCCCCGGCTCGGGGGGTTTGGTTGTGACGCGCAGTGGAGCGACGATTTCCATCACGCGCTGCACGCAACGCTGGCCGGGGAGACGGCCGGCTACTACGCCGACTTCGGCGCGGTGGCGGACGTGGCGGCAGCGCTGGAGCAGGTCTTCGTCTACGCGGGCCGACACTCGCGGTTCCGCGGGCGACGCCATGGGCGCGAGGTCGGCGACCTGCCGTCAACGCGCTTCCTGGGCTACATGCAGAACCACGACCAGGTCGGCAACCGCGCCCGCGGTGAGCGCAGCGCGGCGCTGATGAGCACAGGCCGCCTCCTCATCGCCGCCACCCTGGTGCTCCTCGGCCCGTTCGTCCCCCTGCTCTTCATGGGCGAGGAGTGGGCGGCGTCGACACCATTCCTGTACTTCACCGACCATGAGGACGCAGACCTCGGCCGGGCGGTGTCGGAGGGGCGCCGCCACGAGTTCGCGTCGTTCGGCTGGGACCCCGATGACGTGCCCGATCCCCAGGACGCCGTCAACTTCGAGCGGTCCGGCCTTGACTGGACGGAGGCCGGGGACGGCCGGCAAGCCGCGGTGCTCCGCTGGCACCGCGATCTCCTCGCTCTGCGCGCCGCCATCCCCGCCCTGCGCGACGGCGACCGGGCGGCGATGGTGGTCGAGCACGAGGAGGCGTCACGAACACTGGTGGTGCGACGCGCGGGCCTCACGGTGGCCTGCAACTGGGGCGACGCGGCGGTCACCATCCCCCTCATCGACGGGGAGGTGCCCTGTCTGCTCAGCGACGGCGCGGTTGCGGGGGGCGGCACGGTTCAACTCGAGCCGGACTCGGTTGCGGTTCTCGTCGCCCGGGACCTGGTCAGCGCGCGAGGTGTGCCGAAGCCCTGATTGCGGCCAGCTGAACGCCGGTCACCGCAACCTCGGCCATGCAGTCGCACTCGACGACGGCGGTGTCGCGTGCGACGCACGCCCGGCAGACGACCGCGTCACACGGCGCGCATCGGAAAAAGGTGGACTCGATCGTGGCCGCGCACACCGAGCAGCGCGGGTCTCCGTCTGACCGGGGCTCGTCGACGAGCACGAGTTCCGATGGCCGTCCATCAAGGAGATGGACGCCGGAGGGGAGGATGTGGAGAAGGGTGGGAGGATCGCATGCGCACGTACCCATGCGAACAAGTGTACGCCGCGGACCGAACCGTCAGGGCCCCCCGGTCGGCCGTTCGGACTTACGCGACGCCCGCTCCACTGAACTCTGGTGTCCCTCCTTGGCGGAGCAGGGCGCGAGTTGCGGTGACCCGGCAGGCGAGCATCTCGAGGATCTCGTCGAGGCGTTCGCGCAGGTCTGCGTTGAGCGCGATGGGGTGGTTGTCGATGTCCCGCAGCAGGGCGGACAGTCGGACCGCCTTCTGGTCGATGTGGGCAACGATCTGGTTCGGACTATCGACCGTGGTGGCGCTCTGACTTGGCTCCATCCAGGTACCTCCGTGGTTGCTGGTGTGCACCTGCCGGACGGGTGGGTGGTTGGCTCCCACCGTCCGTGCAAGCGTATGCCGAAGGCGGCCCGCTCGCAAGGACCTTTGGGTGGGCACCCGCACGGTAGACTGATCAAGCCGTCGGCGGAACACAGCCTGCGCGGATGGCGGAACCGGTAGACGCGCGGGACTTAGGATCCCGTGGGGCAACCCATCCGAGTTCGAGTCTCGGTCCGCGCACCACCGCAGCATCAAGGACCCCAGTGACCACATCCACAACCGCGACCGACTCGGACATCTCCGTCGCCATCGAGCGCCAGCCGGCGTCGCGGGTGCAACTGCGTGTCGAGGCGCCGGCGTCCGAGCTTGATGCGGCCGTGAGCGCCGCGTTGCGACGGCTGGCGGGGCGAGTGCGACTTCCCGGCTTTCGGCCCGGCAAAGCCCCGGCGGCGATGGTCGAGCGCGCCGTGGGCTGGGACGCGGTGCGGCAGGAGGCGGTTGATGCTCTGCTGCCGGAGCTGTACAGCCGCGCGCTCGACCAGGCCGGCGTTCAGCCGGTCGACGACCCGGACCTCGATCTCTCGCCGGTGGAACGAGGCCAGCCGTTCGTGTTCACCGCGACCGTCACCGTGCGCCCGGACGTCGAGCTCGGCGACTACACCTCCCTGCGCGTCGAGTTGCCGGCGACCGAGGTCACCGATGAGCAGGTCGACGAGATGATCGAGGAACTGCGCCGCCGCAACAGCGAGCTGCGCGATGTTGAGCGCCCCGCCCAGGCCGGCGACGTGCTGCGCTGTTCGCTGGTGATGCGTCGGGGCGACGAGCTCCTGAGCGGCGACGAGGAGAATGATCGAGACCTCGACATCGACCGCGAGCGGCTCCTTCCCGGGCTGGCCGATGCGCTCATCGGCATGGGGGCGGAACAGTCGCGCTCATTCCAGCTGAGCCTTCCCGAGGACTTCGCCCGCGAAGAGCTGCGCAATGCCACCGTGGACGTCGACGTCAAGGTGAACGCGGTGCGCGAGCGCATCCTGCCGCCGCTGGACGACTCGCTTGCGGCGTTGGATGAGGAGCACGGCTCCACGCTCGAGGAGCTTCGCGAGGACTACCGCAAACGCCTCGAGGAGATCGCGACGGAACGCGACCGCGAGGCGCTCGAGGCATCGGCACTCGAGACGCTGCGCGACCACGTGGTCATCGACCTGCCCGAATCGATGGTCGAACGGGAGATCGACCGCCAGGTCGCCGAGCTGGAGGCCCGTCTGCAGCAGATGGGCATGCCGCTGGACCGCTACCTTGAGTACACCGGCACAACGGTGGAGAAGATCCGCGGCGAGCGTCGCGAGACCGCGGTGCACCGGCTGCGGCTCGAGCTGGCACTCGACGCGCTGGCAGCGGCCGAGGGGATCGAGGTCGACGAGGCGGCGGTGGTGCGCGAGGAGGAGCGTGTGGCCCAGGGGCGCAAGCTCACCGCCCAGCAGCGCCGCCGCCTTCACCAGGGCGCTCACGTCGACCTGGCGCGGCGGGCGGCGGGCGAGCGCCTGGTCGAGATCGTTCGCGGCGAGGGGTGAGCGCACCGGTCACCCACGAGGCGGTGCGACGGGCACTACTCGAGCGCGGGGTCTCCCACGAAACCGTCGCGTGCGACCCGTCGCTGGCCGACACGGCAGCGTTCTGCGAAGCGTATGGGTTCGACCCAGCCGACTCGGCCAACTGCATCGTGATCGCCTCGCGCCGGCCGCAGGGGCGGTACCTGGCCACGCTTGTCCTGGCGACCACCCGTCTCGACGTCAACGGCCTCTGCTGCCGCTTGATGGACGTCCGCAAAGCCAGCTTCGCGCCGGGCGAGCAGACCGCGCAGCTCACCGGCATGGACATCGGCGGGGTGACCCCATTCGGACTGCCCGACGACCTTCTGCCGGTGCGCGTCGACGCGGCGGTGATGTCACGGCAGCGCGTCATCGTCGGCGGTGGGGACCGCAGCGTGAAGCTGCTGATCGACCCGGCAATCTTCGCGACGCTGCCGGGTTTTGAAGTGGTCGAGGGACTCGCGAATTAACGAGGGGAGGGCGGACCCTCCCCTCTCGGTAAGGCGGCCATAGCCGCCTTTCCAAACCCCTCCCTCGGCGCCACTCGGCGCCGGGCAAATGCAGCGAGTGCATCGGCTGTTGTCATTGCGACTGGAACAGCATTCACAAACCGCCTCTTGCATGTACGCTCCCACTCGCCGTGTGGTGGAGTCCTCTCCTTCGTCCTCATCCCACCCGCCGGCCCGATGGGTCCTGGACCATCGTCGAGGCCGAGGAGTTGATTCCCGTCGTGCCGGTGGCGCTGCGCGACGAGCCTGGCGCGTCAATGGCCGACGATCTTCGTGCCACCGCCCTGCTGGCAGCGCATGTCCACGCCGACGGCCCCCCGGTCGTGGGAGCGGTGGCCGCCGCTGCCGTGCTGCAACGACTGACGGAGGCGGGCGACCCCCGTCGTTTCCAGGCGTGGCTTCTGCAGGGCCTCTATCACCTCCTCGCGAGCGCTGAGGCGCGCCACACCCTCCGTGGCGAAGCGGTGGTAACGGCCCACGAGGTCCGCGCGCGAAGCATCCTGCGCCTGGCCGCGACAAGCCCCAACCCGGTCACGGCGCGCCGCGCTCGCACCGCGCTGGTGCGCCTCGGCAGCGGCGTTGCCGCCTGACTGGCAATCCCTGCTCGGCGGCCGATGAATCACAGGCGCGTACCTATAATGGCCCGACCATGACACCGCAGAACCTGATCCCAATGGTCGTCGAGACCACAAACCGCGGCGAGCGCGCCTTCGACATCTATTCGCGCCTTCTCAAAGACCGAATCATCTTCATCGGCACACCGATCGACGACCAGGTGGCCAACGTGGTCATGGCGCAACTGCTCTTCCTCGCGGGTGAGGACCCCGAGAAGGACATCATGATCTACATCAATTCGCCGGGCGGATCGGTGTACGCCGGCCTGGCGATCTACGACACGATGTGCTACGTGGAGCCGCGTGTCGGCACCATCTGCATGGGTATCGCCGCGTCGATGGCTGCAGTGATCCTCGCCGGCGGTGCGCCGGGAATGCGGTTTTCGCTGCCGAACACGCGTGTGCTCATCCACCAGCCGTCGGGCGGGTTCAGCGGGCAGGCGGCTGACATCCAGATCCATGCCCAGGAGATCCTGCGGGTGCGCCGGCGCCTCGACGAGATCCTTGCCCACCACACCGGCAAGCCCATCGAGGTGATCAACCGCGACTCCGACCGCGACTTCTTCATGAGCTCGGAGGAGGCCAAGGCGTACGGCCTCATCGACGAGATCATCCAGGGCAAGCCCAAGGGCGAGGGCCCTGTGCCGAAGGTGGAGAGCAACGGCGGCGGCGCTCGCAGTGGCCAGGGCCAGGGTCCCGAGGCGGGCGGCGGCGCAGCCGCACGCTGACACGCGCGGGCCTTCATCGATCCGTTGCGCGGCGGCAGGCGCGCCTGTAGCGAGAGCGTGGTACGGTGACCTTGGATGACTGAGCGCGACGACCGCAGGCGGCACACCCGCTGCTCCTTCTGTGGCAAGGGGCAGGAGCAGGTGCGCAAGCTCGTGGCGGGCCCTGGCGTCTACATCTGCGACCAGTGCATCGACCTCTGCCAGGAGGTGCTCGAGGAGGACAACCGCTCGACCACGACCAAGCGTGGCAAGGCGGGGATGATTCCCAACCCGCAGGTGATCGCCGCCTCTCTCGACCAGTACGTCATCGGCCAGGAGCACGCCAAGAAGGTGCTGTCCGTGGCGGTGTTCAACCACTACAAGCGCATCGCCCACGCCAAGACCAACGGTGACGTCGAGCTGCAGAAATCCAACGTCCTGCTGGTTGGCCCCACCGGCTGTGGCAAGACGCTTCTCGCGCAGACCCTGGCCAAGATCATCGACGTGCCGTTCTCGATCGCGGACGCCACCTCGCTGACCGAGGCCGGCTATGTCGGCGAGGACGTCGAGAACATCCTGCTGCGGCTCATCCAGGCCGCCGACTTCGATATCTCCCGCGCCGAGCGGGGAATCATCTACATCGACGAGATCGACAAGATCGCTCGCAAGTCGGACAACCCGAGCATCACCCGCGATGTCAGCGGTGAGGGCGTGCAGCAGGCGCTCCTGAAGATCCTCGAAGGGACAGTCGCCAACGTCCCACCGCAAGGCGGTCGCAAGCACCCCCACCAGGACTTCATCCAGATCAACACCACCAACATCCTTTTCATCTGCGGAGGTGCCTTCGACGGCCTCGAGAGGATCATCGAGCAGCGGGTCGGCAACCGCACCATCGGCTTCAACAGCAAGCCGCACGGCAACCGGAACAAGGAGACGACACGCATCCTGCGTGAGCTCCAGGCCCAGGACCTGCTCAAGTACGGCTTGATCCCCGAGTTCATCGGTCGGCTGCCGATCGACGTCTCCCTCGACTATCTCGACGAGGAGGACATCATCCGCATCCTCACCGAGCCGAAAAACGCCTTCGTCAAGCAGTACGAGAAGTTCTTCGCGCTCGACGACGTCGAGCTCGTGTTCCACGAGGGCGCGCTCAAGGCGATCGCGCAGAAGGCCCTGGCGCGTGGCACCGGCGCTCGCGGGCTGAAGTCGATCATCGAGGACGTGCTCCTCAACAGCATGTTCGAGGTGCCGAGCCGCCCGGACATCAAGCGTTGCGTCATCACCGAGCAGTCGATCACGGACGGCGTCGAGCCGCTGCTGCTCACTGAGGAGCCCGCCAAGCGCGGCGCTGCCGCCGCCACTGTGGCCGCACCCGCCGCCGAGCAGTCCGCCTAGCCTCCACGCGTGAGCGTGCGGGCGCGGCTGATCGCGCTCACCGGCGTCGTTGCCATCGTCCTGGCCACCGGCATCGTCGTCTTGGTCGGCTCGCGCAGCCCAGGCTGCGCGGTCGCCGCTCCGCGTCCGTCGCTCCCCGCAGAGCTGCGATCGCTCGGCGACTTCGATCAGTCGTACGACGTCACCAATGCCCCGGCGATGGCAGATGCTGCCGAGCGGGCTGCGTCCACGCTGCACTCCGACCTGATCGGCGCAATCCCGCAGCCACTGGTCTTCGAGGCTGCCGCGCACCCGAGTTCCCCAGACGCGGTTGTGGTGCCTTTGCGGAGCCCCCTATCGTCGGCGACGGGGGCACGCCTGGCCGGGCTGGTGGTGTTCCTCCGCGACTGCCAGGGCGCCGCCTACTTCTCCGGCGTCGAGGACGACGCCACCGCCCAGCCGCCGCTGGAGCGGTTCCCGCCGGTCAGCCAGGCGGAGGCGGCCGCGCAGCTTGGGGGCGTCGTGTTGCCCCGGCTGGTCTACACCACCGACCCGCTCCACCCGCTCTGGGCGACCGGTGCGGCGCCGCCGCGGTCGCTTCCGGCGCGGTAAGTCGTTCGCCCGATAATCAGCCGCACGCAGACGCGGACCACGGGGAGGCACAAGCGGTGGGTACGTGGCGCCGGCGTGTCGTCCTGTCGGCGCTGGCGGCGCTGCTGAGCGGGTGCGACTCGGCGACACCGTCAGCCATCCCGACGCCCACACCCGGCCCGACGGCGTCCACCCGCGATGCCGCGGGTGCGATGGCCGGCTTCCTCGCCGCCGCCGCTCAACAGGACAACACCCAGGTCCCGCTGTGGCTGGCGACGAACACCGACACCGCCGACCTGAACGAGGTGCTGAGCGTCTACAGCACCTTCGGATTGGAGGCGCACGGTGGCCTGTTCTGGGCGGTGAGCGGCCTTGACGTCGCCGCGGTGAACCGGACCGACGCGATCCATGCCGACGTCACCTTGACCGGCGACATCGTCTGGTGCCTTGGCAAGGCTGCGAACGACCCCGCCGCAACCTGCTCTGCGATTGACGGCGTGACCGGGCACCCGCACACGTATGTGGCGGTCTCCCTG
Organism: Candidatus Dormiibacter sp.; assembly: GCA_039935655.1. Classification (GTDB taxonomy): domain Bacteria; phylum Chloroflexota; class Dormibacteria; order Aeolococcales; family Aeolococcaceae; genus Aeolococcus. The sequence goes on from JBDTJX010000032.1 coordinate 15,205, forward strand.
GACGGTCGCTGGGGGGTTGACGTTGACATCAACGCGAGCAGTCAGCTCGACCAGAACCCCCAGGCGTCGCCCGCGGGGCAAGCGCCGGCCGCGACGCCGAGCTGACGGGTCGCGCGCGGCGGCACCGTGGGCCGTCGGCGGTCGTGACGGCGGAGCCTCCGTATACTCGCCGGGCACTGATGGAGAAGGCGTTCGACCCGCGCACTGTGGAACCGACCTGGCGTGCGCGCTGGGAGGAGCTGCAAATCGGCATCGCCGATCCCGCATCGCAGCGGCCGAAGTACAGCATCGCGCTGCCTCCGCCGAACATCACCGGCGTGCTCCATCTCGGCCACGCCATGGGCTTCTCGATCCAAGACTGCCTCGCCCGCCACCACCGCATGCGCGGGTTCGAGGTGGAGTGGTGCCCCGGCACCGACCACGCCGCCATCGCCACCCAGAACGTCATCGAGCGCCAGCTCGCCGCCGAGGGGACGACCAAGGAGGAGCTCGGTCGGGACCCCTTCAAGGCGCGCGTCGACGCGTGGTATGAGGAATACGGCGGGCGCATCTACGAGCAGATGCGACGGCTGGGCTTCACGTGCGACTGGAGCCGCTCGCGGTTCACGCTGGATGACGCGTATGTCCGCGCCATCCGCACCGCTTTCAAGAGCCTCTTCGACAGCGGGCTCATCTACCGCGGCCCGCGCATCGTCAACTGGTGTCCGCGATGTCTGTCGGCGATCAGCGACGAGGAGATCGACTGGCAGGAGCAGACAGACAGCCTGGTGTACCTCCGGTACCCCATCGACGGCGGCGGCGACATCGTCGTTGCCACCGTTCGCCCGGAGACGATGCTCGGTGACAGCGCCGTTGCGGTCGCGCCCGGTGATCCCCGCTATCGCGACGTGGTTGGTCGCACGGTCACCCTGCCGCTGACCGGGCGCCAGGTGCCGATCATCGAGGACGCGGCGGTGCAGCCCGACTTCGGCACCGGCGCGCTCAAGGTCACCCCGGCTCACGACCCCACCGACTACGAGATCGGCGAGCGCCACGGTCTGCCGATGATCTCGGTGATCGCCCCCGATGGCACCATGGACGTCCCCGACCTTCCGCGCTTCCACGGCCTCTCCGTGGAACTGGCGCGGAGTGAGGTGCTGGCGGCGTTGCGCGAGGCCGGCGTGGTGACGAAGGAGGAGGAGTACGCGCACGAGGTCGGCCATTGCGATCGCAGCGGGGACGTGCTCGAACCGCTGATCAGCGCGCAGTGGTGGGTGCGCATGAGCGAGCTCAGCCCGCCAGCGGTCGCGGCTGTCGAGAGCGGCCGGACGGCATTCCACCCGCGCCGCTACACCGACGTCTACCTCGCCTGGATGCGCAACATCCGCGACTGGTGCATCAGCCGTCAGATCTGGCTGGGCCACGCGATCCCGGTGTCGACGTGCGTGAACGGCCACGTCTTCGCCTGGATCGAGCCGCCCGCGAGTTGCCCGACCTGCCACAGCGCCGAGCTGCGCCATGACGCCGACGTGCTCGACACCTGGTTCAGCAGCGCCCTGTGGCCGTTCGCCATCTTCGGCTGGCCGGAGGACACCGAGGACCTGCGCCGCTTCTATCCCACCGACGTCTGCGTGACGGCGCGCGACATCATCTTCCTCTGGGTGGCGCGGATGATCTTCACGGGGCTGCGCTTCACCGACACGACCCCGTTCGCCGACGTGATCATCACCAGCACCGTCCAGGCCGCAGACGGCACGCGGATGAACAAGTCCAAGGGCAACGCCGTGGATCCGCTGGCGATGATCGAAGAGCACGGGGCTGACGCGGTGCGCGCCTGGGCAGCGGCGGTGGGCACCGGTGGGCAGGACGTGCGCTTCAACCGCGACCGCATCGAGAGCTTCCAGCGATTTGCCAACAAGATCTGGAATGCCACGCGCTTCCTGGTGACGCGGCTGGACAACGGCGAGGGAGTGATGTCCTCTCCCGCCGACCCGCCCGGCGTTGACGAGCTCGAACCCGGGGACCGATGGATGCTGTCACAGGTGGCAGAGACCGTCGAGGCCGTCAACACGTCGCTGGCGAGCTATCGCTTCCACGACGCCATCGACCGTCTCTACGACGTCACCTGGCACGGCTTCTGCGACTGGTACGTGGAGATGATCAAGCCACGGCTGCGCGATGACGCACCGTCGGCGTCGCGCGCCGCTGCCGCTCACACCGCCATCACCACCCTCGACGTGCTGCTCCGCCTGCTCCACCCCTTCATGCCGTTCATCACCGAGGAGTGTGCGCAGCGGCTCCCCGGAGCGGCGCCGTCGCTGCAGCTGCGCGACTGGCCTCAGGTGGCACCGGGTTGGCGGGAGGGGCTGGCCGCACGCCACGGCGTCGACGAATTGCTCCTGCTGGTGCAGCGGGTACGCGCGCTGCGCGACGAGAGCGGGGTGCCCGCGGGTGAGCGCCACCGCCTCCAGATCAGGGGTGGCGCTCCCGACATGACCGCCGACCAGAGGATGCGGCTGCTCACCTCCCTCATCCCCGTCGAGGTGGAGGAGGACGGGGACCTCAATGGTGGCGTCAGCGTCGTCGCCGGCGGCATCGAGGCGCGCTATCACCTCGCGGTCGGCGAGCGCGAACGGGCGCGCGGCCGGCGGCGCCTCGCCGAGTTGGAGGTGACCATCGACCGACTGGAGAAACAGTTGGGCACCCCGGCATTCACCGGCAAGGCGAAGCCCGAGGTGGTCGCGCAGGCGCAGCGCCGCCTCGACGAAGCGCGTCGCGAGCAGAGCGTGCTGCGCACCCAGTCGGAGAGCCAATGACGCCACTGATCGCCGACACGGCGTCGCTCTTCGTTCTCGGGGTGATCGCGGCCGGGGGCTACGTGGCCGCCATGTACGTGGCCATTGCCTTCTTCGTGTGGCGCGATGCTCGGCGGCGGTCGGACTCGATCGCGTTCCAGCTGTTCGCACTTCTCCTCGGGTTCGTCCCACCATTTCTCGGGGCGCTCGTCTACCTGATGGTGCGGCCGCCGACGACGCTCGAGCACGAACGCCAGATCGCCCTGGAGGAGCAGGCGATCCTCGACGCCGAGCGTGCCGAGATCGCCGTGCGCCCCTGCCCATCCTGCGGGCGCGACATCGAGGCGGAGTTCATCGTCTGCCCCCATTGCCGCACCCAGTTCGCCCGGCGCTGCCGGTCGTGCGACCGTGTGCTCAGGCTGGGCTGGCCGGTGTGTCCCTACTGTGCCGAGGAGGTGGGCCACGCGCCGTTGGGCCGCGTCACTCGCACCGGCTGAGCCGCGGCGATGGTGAGTGGTGGCCTGCGGCTCGCCCTGGTGGTGGCGGCGCCGCTGTTGGGGGCGATCCTGGCGCACGAGCTGCGCGGAGTGCGTCGGGCGGCGCTGATCATCGCCACCCTCAGCGTCGTCGCCACCGCCGCCCTGGTGGTGTCTGTCATCTCCGGGGTCAGCGGCGGCGGGGCGCTGGAGCACAGCTTCGGCACCGCCATTCCCGGCGTCGACCTCACCACCCGGGCGGACTCGGCGTCGTTGGCGACCATGCTGCTGGCCTGCCTGGCCGCGTTGCTCGCCATCCCGCGCCTGCGCGGCCACGGCGACCGCCTCTGCGGGCTGCTCCTCTGCCTCGCCGGGACGGCCGCGGTGGCATGCGCCGGCACCCTCGTGCTCGTCGCCGCCGGCGTTGAGGTCATCGCCGCCGGAACGTTGCTGCTGCGCGGCCGTCGCGGCAATGGCCTGCGCTCCGTCGTTCTCCTCGCCGCGCTGCTGGGGGCGTCCGGGCTGGCGCTTGTCGCCGCCGCCGCCCAGCTCGTCGCCGAAGCGGGCAGCAGCGACCTCGCCTCCGTCCCCGCGGGTGCGATCGGCGGTGCGCTAGCGGTGCCCTGGGCGTTGGGCGGTGTTGGCCTTCTGGTCTCCATGGCACTTCCCGGCGACCCAGCCTCGCCCGCCCGCGATTGGGCCGCCGTGGGCGCGCTGCCGGCCGGTTTCCTCGTGCTCCTCCGGCTGCAGCAGACAGCGGGCGGCCAGCCGCCCGCCGTGGCCGCGCTGGCTCTGGGGGCGATCGGCGCGGTGGTGGCTGCGGCCGCGGCGGTCAGCGCGCTCCGCGCCGGCACGCTCGCGCCCGGCGCGCGTGCCGCAGTGGCGGTTCTGACCGGCCTGCTGATCAGCCTGTTCGGCTACTCGGGGACGGTCTCAGGGACCGCGAGCGCCGGGCTCTTCCTCGGCCTCGAGATCGCCCTGCTCGCGGCTCCATCGTGGAGCCGGCGCCCCACCGCCTGGTCGGCGGCGTCGACGGCGCTGTTGGCGATGCCAGGCGGGGCGACGTTCGCGGTGGTTGCGGTGGGGCTCGGCCCGGTCGCGCAGCGCGGGGTGGCCGCATTCCCCCAGCTGGCCGTGCTGACGATGGTCATCGCCGCGGCGGCGATCGCGGGAGCGCGTGCGCTGGCGCGCGCGCCACTCTCCTGGCGCCCGCCGGTACCCGGCGCCGTTCTCGCCGCCCTGGCAGGGCTGGCCGGCGGCCTCATCCCCGGTTTCGCGCTGCACCAGGTCGCCGCCGCCCTGGCCCCCGGTTCAGCGCCGGCAGACCTCGATGCGGGCGCGCTGCAGGTGGTAGGGGCAGGTTTCGCCGGGGGGTACTTCGCGGTCGCCGCGGCCATCCTGCTGGTCGCCGCCGCCGCAGCGACGGTCGTCGCTGCTGCCGAATCCACGGCCGCGATTGCTCCCGCGGTCCAGCCGGCCGGCCTGCCCAGGCTCGGGCTGCTCCTTGCCGCACGCCGGCGCAGCCTACCGCCGACCCGGCGCTTGGCCAGGGGCCTGCATGCGCTGGACCGCTGGCTCGAGGCGCAACCGCAATTGCCGCTGCTCATCGGAGCCGCCGCTCTCGCGGTGCTGCTCTTCCACTGATGGAGGCCAGTGAGCCAGTCCTCGCCGGCCTCGGGTTCATCGCCGCTGCCGTCGTCATGCTCGTCGATGGTCGCAATGCGGTCAGCTACGCGTCCCTGGCCGCCGGGCTGGGGCTGGCACCGTCCGTGGCGGGCGTCTACGGCGCCGATGGAGCCCTGCTCGTGATCGCCGCCGCCGTCACGGCCGGCCTGGCCGGCCCGCTCAGCCGGGCCATCTCGCGGCGCGTCAGCTGGATGGCCGGCGTCGACCCGGTGGTGCCGGTTGTCGCCAAGCCCGAGGCCCTCTTCGGGCCGCGCAGCATCCGCGTCGCGGCCGGCGCCGCCGTTCTGCCCGCGGCGTCGTGGGTCAGCTTCAACGTGCCGCTTGGCTCGACCTCGACGGTGACCGGCGTCCTCTTTGCGGCTGCGCTGATCTGGGGCTGCGGGGCGATGCGCCTGATCACCGCCCGGACGCTGGTGGACCTGGCCGCCGGGATCGCGTCCATCGGGTTGGGGGCTGCGGCTGCGTGGTTGATCGCGGGTGGTGTGGACACGCTGGCCGGGGCGGCGGCAGCCGCCTCGCTCGCCCCTGGGGCGGCAGTCACCGCCGGCTGGCTCGGTGGTCGCCACGCCGGCGTCAGCTCCGTGGCACGGACCAGTTCGTGAGCGTCCTCCCGGTGGCGCTGACCTGGAGCATCGGGGGTCTGCTTGCGGCGCTGCTGCTGCCCCGGTTGCGCCACCGCCGCCGCCTGGCCGCGCTGGTCCCGCTGGCCGCCGCGGTGGCGGCCTTCCTGACCCTCGGCGGCGGCGCCGACCTGGCCGCTGTCGCAGCGCCGGGCGGCCTCCTGCTTGGCCGGCCGGCGGGCGGCCTGGTGCTCGTCTGCGCGCTGTCCACAACCGTCTGCATGGTGCTCTCGCCCCCCCCGGACGGCGGTGAGATCCTGGTGGTGGGCGCGTGCGGGGCGCTGTCCGCAGTGGCACTGGCGACGGGATCGCCGCTGGTCTGGGGAGTTTGCTTTGTGGGCGGCATGGCGCTGTTCGGGGTGCGCTGGGTGGCCGCCTCGCCGGCGCGGTCGACGCTGGCGGCGGCGCGGGTCGGCACGCTCAGCGCCGCGGTCCTGCTGGCGGCTGCTCCGTTCCTTCCGGTCGATATCGCCACGGTGCTCCCCCGGGCCCACCTCGCCGGCGCTCTGCTCGCCGCGGGCGTGGCCGCGGGGTTCGGGCTGTTGCCGCTCGGCGGATGGGTGACGGGTGGGGCACGCCTGGTCCGCGGTGCCGCGCTGGCACCGTGGGCGCTCCTTCTCCTTCCTGCCTTGCTGCTCAGCACCCAGCCGCTGCAGAACGTGCTGCCCACCGACGCGCGCACCACGGTGGGCTTCCTCCTGCTCCCCGCGGGGGCGTTCAGCGCCGCCTGGTCGGCTGTCCAGGGGGTGCTCGCCGGGCGGCGGGACCGCGAACGGTATCCTCGCGTGCTCCTCGCCGACCTCGGCTTGGTGGCGATGGGCCTGGCCACGCCCCAGCCGGGCGTGCGCATCGGCAGTCTCCTGCTCCTGCTCACCCACCTCTGTACCGGCCCCCTTCTTCTCCAGGAGGCATCGCCCGCGCTCGTCCGCCAGCGCCGGCTGGCCTGGCTGGCACTCAGTGGCCTTCCCCCGACCCCGGCTTTCTGGGGGCGCTTCGCGACCATCGCCGGGCTCACCGCCGCTTTCGGTGGGGCGCTCCTCACCGTCACCATCCCCGTGACCGCCGCCCTGCTGCTGGTCGCGTTTCGCGCCGCGACGGCCGCGAGCAGCGCACGCCCGGCGGCGGTCGCGGGCGTGGCGACCCGTGCCGCGGCCTGGACGGTGCCGCTGGCCGCGTTGACCGTCGGGCTGCTCCCGGATTCGACGCTGCGCGCCTTCCTCGGAGTCGGCTGATGGACCCGACTGGCCTCCTCGACGCCGTGCTCGCGGTGGGGGTCTACCCGGGTGCCCTCTTCCTTGCCTTGGCCTCGCTGATTCGTCGCCGGGTCGCCGGCCAGGGAGCCGGCCCACGCTCGCCGGGGGTGCCGCCGCCGCTGAGCCTGGTACCGGTGCTCAGCGCCGTGGTCGGGACAGCGATGCTCCCCCTGACCGGCTCACCGGCGTTGCGCCTGCCCCCTCCGGTGGGCGCAACGGGCAACGTGGTGGCCATCGTGGTGCTGCTCGCTGTCGCCGCCGACCTCGGCGCCGGCAGCCGGGCGGCGGCCTGGCTCGCCGCAGCTGCCGCGCTTCCCGTCCTCGGGCTGGCGGCCTCGCTGGGCACGCTCAACCTCGCCGCGATCACCACTGCAGAGGGGACCGCGGCGCTCGCGGCGCGCACGATGGCGGCGGCCATGCTGGTGATGGCCTCCAGCCTGGTCGCGGGCAGTCGCACGGCAGCGGTGGTGGCGGCGGCGCTGGCGCTGGCCGGGGCGTCACTGGTGGTGCCGTCTGCCCTTCGCTCCGAGCCACCGGTGCTGGGCGCCCTGGCGTGTCTTGGGATGGTCCTGATCAGCAGCATCCTGGCGCGGCCGAAGGACCGATGGCCGCGCCCGCTGCTCACCGCCGCGGGAACCGCAGCCTGCGTGGCCGGGGTGGTGCTGGCGCTGCTCGCCGCCCGCGCCTGACGCCCAAGGTTCACGACGGTGTTACGATGAATACGGCTCACCCGTGCCAAACCGCGCGTTGGGGGCCGGACAGGGGGGTCCCTCGCAACCGATCTCTGACTCCAATCAACACGGGGAGCTGATGGCTCGAATCGTTCTCGCATCGTCAAGTCCCCGGCGCCGTGAGCTGCTCACGAGGGCCGGGATCCGGTTCACTGTTGTCGACCCCCCTGAGGACGGCCTCCTCCCACCCGGGATCTGCGCTGACCTCGCCGCCCAGCTGATCGCCCGCCAGAAGGCGGTCGCGGTCGCCGCGACCCAGCCCGCCGGCAGCTTCGTGCTCGGTGCCGACACCATCGTCGTCGGTCCGGGCGGCGCGCTCGGCAAACCGGGGTCCCCAGAGCGCGCCCAGGCGATGCTGGTCGAGCTGCGCGGCCGCCGCCACAAGGTGCTCACCGGGATTTGCGTGGTCGTCGCCCAGAGCGACCGCGAGGCCCTCGGGCTGGCCCGCTCTTCGGTGACCATGCACGAGTACAGCGACGAGGCGATCCACACCTACGTCAACTCGGGCGAGCCACTTGACCGCGCCGGCGCGTACGCCATCCAGGGGGGCGGCGGCGACCTCGTCGAAGCCGTCTCCGGCCGGATCGACACCGTGGTGGGGCTCGATGTGCCGCTGGCGCTGCGCCTGCTTGCCGAGGCCGGCTACCCCGACCCGCTACCGGCTGCGACCGACGTGCCGCTGGCGCCCCCGCGCGCAGCGCGCCGCCCACTCGCCCCGCTCCGCGCCGCCACGCGCGCCTGAGCCGGCCCTCTGCCACCGCCTCCTTGATCCGTCGACGCCTGGGTGGTGCGCTCGCCGCCACCCTGGTCCTGGCCCCCCTCGCCCTCAGCATCTCCGCCTGCGGCGCCGGCAACGGCCAGCTCAAGGTGATCGTCGGGGATTGCCGTCGCCAGGTCGATGTCCCGTGTTCCTACGACGTCCTCAAAAACGGCACGGCGAGCAGTTACAACGCTACCAAGACGGGCACGTACTCCCACTTCAAACCGGGTGACCAGGCAACCTTCACCGTCGCGGTGGTCAACACCGGGCCGGGCAGCGTCACCGGGGTGACGGTGCACCTGGGCCTCCCCGACGGCTTCAGGTATCGCTCGACCGAGTTCATCAACGCCCCGGGCGCGACGCGCACCCAACCGCTCGACGCCGCGGTGAACAGCAGCGCGCCGATCCTCGGCCTGTGGACACTGGCCCCGCCTGCGGCCGGCGGAGGTGCCAACGCCGAGGTGGACATCACCTTCACCGCCAATGTGCAGGCAAAGCCCGGCCCGGCCCTGGTGCAGGCCTCCGCCTCCGGCGACGCGTCCGCCGGGCAGACCAACGCGGCACCGTATGTGGTCAGCATCGACGCCGCTGCCCACCTCGACGCGCTGGTCGGCGTTAGTCCCACCAACGCCAAGAAGGGCTCAGTGGTGAGCTACGAGGTGAGGCTCACCAACGGCGGCACCGGGAACGCCTCCGATGTCGCGGTGCTCATCACCCTGCCGCCCGTGTTGACGTTCACAAACAGCGTCACCCCGTTCGCCGGCAACGGGGCGCGCACCAAGGGTGTGGACCCGCTCAAGAACACCCTCGAGGTGTACTACGACGGCTTCCTCTTACCGCCGCTGTCCAACGCCGGGCCGGGGTTCGTGGTGATCGTCTTCAAAGCGACGGTCGTGCTCACCGCGCAAGCCGGGACCTACCCCATCGACGTCACCGTCACCGACGACGCGGGCGACACCTCCACGCTGCACGCCGTGGCGCCGCTGACCGTCTCGTAGCGACGCCGGCGGGGATCGGTGGGATCAGGGCTGTGGTATCCTCCACGTTCGCGCCAGCGGCGACATTGGTGTGCCCAGCGCGCTTCATCCATCTCTCACGAGCAGTCATGTACGCCATCCTCTCGCACGGCGGGCGCCAGTACCGGGTGAGCGCCGGTGACCGCCTTCTCGTCGACCGCCTCCTTGTCGAGGTGGGCAGTGTGGTCGCCCTCGAGCCGCTTCTCCTCACGGGCGGAGATGGCGAGAAGGCCGCGCATGGCAAGGACCTCGACGGCATGCGCGTTGCCGCCACTGTCGTCGCCCACCGTCGCGGCAAGAAGCTGCGCATCTTCAAGTACAAGGCCAAGAAGCGCTCGCGCAAGGTGGCGGGATATCGCAGCGACCTGACCGAGTTGCGCGTGGAGTCGATCCTCGCCAAGGGCGCCGCGCTCCCCAAGGCATCGGCGGCCAACGGCGCCGCGCTGTCTCGGCCGGACGACGACGCCGGCAAGAAGCCCGACAAGCCGGCAGCCACGGAGCGCAAGGGGGCCGCAGATGCGGCCGAGAAGCCGGCCCGCGCGGCCACCAGGGCAGCGCCGAGAAGTGACCGTACCGCGGACGACGCGCCCGCGGACGATGACAGTGTCCGGCCGACGCCCCGGGCCGGCGTGACGACGTCGAAGCTCGCGGCAAAGCCCAAGACAACCCCGCGCGCCACCAAGGCCGCGCCCAAGGCGACGCGCCCCGGCAAGGCCGTCGCCGACGCTCACGACAAGGAGACCGGCGATGGCGCATAAGAAAGGCGGCGGCAGCTCGCGCAACGGCCGCGACAGCGCCGGGCGGCGGCTGGGCATCAAGCGCCAGGATGGCGAGGTCGTGTTCGCGGGGACCATCCTGGTGCGCCAGCGCGGCACCAAGATCCTCGCCGGCGAGAACGTCGGCGTCGGCCGTGACCACACGCTCTACGCGCGCGCCACCGGGCTGGTCGCATTTGACAACACGGGCAAGGACCGCACCCGCGCCAACGTGCACGCGCTGCCGGTCATCGAAATCGGCGAGCTTGTCAACGTCGACGAGGCCGTCGAGGCGCCGGCGCCCGCGGGCTGACCGGGAGCGCACACCACGTTCCTCGACGAGGTGCTCATCGACGTCGCCGGGGGCGACGGCGGCCGGGGCGCGGTCAGCTTCCGTCGTGAGAAGTACGTGCCCATGGGCGGCCCCGACGGCGGCGATGGCGGCCGGGGCGGCGACGTCGTGCTCATCGCCGACTCCACAGACTCGACGCTGGCCGGCTTCCGCGAGCGGCGCCGGTTCCACGCCCCACCAGGCGGCGCCGGTGGCAAGAACCTGCGTCATGGCGCAGCCGGAGAGGACGTGGTTCTGCACGTCCCGCCGGGCACGATCGTGCGCGATGCCGACACCGAAGAGTTGATCGCGGACCTCGACCACCACGGTGCCCGCATCGTGGCCGGCAGCGGCGGCCGCGGCGGCCGCGGCAACACGCACTTCGCGTCGTCGACCCGGCAGACGCCGCGCGTCGGCGAGCTCGGAGCCAAGGGCAGTGGGCGGCGCGTCCACCTCGAGCTGCGGCTGATCGCCGACATCGGCCTGGTGGGGCTGCCCAACGCCGGCAAGTCGACCCTTCTCGCGGCGCTCACCGGCGCTCACCCGAAGATCGCCGCGTACCCGTTCACCACGCTGCACCCCAACCTCGGTGTCGCGCAGACGCGCAGCGACGCCACGCTGGTCATCGCCGACGTGCCCGGTATTCTCGAGGGCGCCCACCGCGGTGTCGGGCTCGGCATCGACTTCCTGCGCCACCTCGAGCGCACCCGCGCGCTCGTCCACCTCGTCGATGCGACAGCTGGACCTGAGGGGGTGGCCGCCGCCGCGGCGGCGGTGCGCGCCGAGTTGACCGCCTTCAGTGCCGCGCTGGCCGCCAAACCGCAGCTGCTCGCGCTCAACAAGGCCGACCTTCTGGACGCTGCCGAGCGCAAGGCCCTGGCTGTTGCGTTCCCGGACGCGCCGCTGATCGCTGCCGCCGACCTCGACGGCACCACCGAGCTGCTCGAAACCGCGGCCGGGCTGGTGGCAATTGTGCGCACCCACGAGTTGCAGGTCGCGCTGACGCAACCGCCGCCGGGCGAGCACCGCGTCTACCGCCATCGCAGCCGGCAGGCGCCGGCGGTGTCGCGCGACGGCGAGGCGTTCCGCGTCACCTCCGACGGGATCGAACGTCTTGTCGCCATGACCGACATGGAGAGCGACGAGGCGGTCGCTCGACTGCAGCAGAAGCTGCGCACCGCAGGCGTCGACGCTGCTCTCGCCGCGGCAGGCTGCACGGAGGGTGACACGGTGCGTATCGGCGAGCTGGAGTTCACCTACGCCGATGACGGCTGAACCACGCCGCGTCGCCGTCCTCGGCGGCACCTTCGACCCTGTTCACCGCGGCCACCTCGCGATCGTGGCGGCGGTGCGCCCGGCGATCGGGGCAACGGAGGCGTGGCTGCTGCCGGCGCGGACCCCGGCCCTGCGCGACGAGCCGGTGGCGCCGGCCGGCCTGCGCCTGGCGATGCTGGAGGCAGCGGTCCGGGGCGAGCCGGGCGTCCGGGTCGTCGACCTCGAGCTCCGCAGGCGCGGTGTCTCCTACACCATCGACACGCTGGCGGCGCTCGCCGCAGCCGAGCCGACCACCGAGCACTGGTGGGTGCTTGGTGCCGACGCCGTGCGCCACATCCGCGCCTGGCATCGCAGTACGGAACTGCTCGACACCATCCACGTCGTCGTGGTGCAGCGCGACGGCGCGCCACCGCTCGACGAGGCGGAGGCCCACGCGCTCGGCCTGCACGATTCACGCACGCGCGTGCTCGACATCTGGCCACCCGCTGTCAGCGCCAGCGACGTTCGTGCGCGCGTCGCCGCCGGGCAACCTGTGACCGCCCTGGTGCCGGGGGCCGTCGCCGACATCATCGCCGCCAGTGGCCTCTATCGCAGCACGCCGGCGGTGCGATAATGAGGTCGGATGACGCCTGACGAGCTCGCGGCCCGAATCTCCGCCGCCGCGTCCGACAAGAAGGCCCGGGACGTCGTCACGGTGGACCTGCGCGGCAAGACCACGATCGCCGATTTTTTCGTGATCTGCGAAGGCGACACCGACCGGCAGGTTCGTGCCATTGCTGACAGCATCGAAGATTCCTGCCGCTCGGCGGGGATCCGCCCGCTTTCCACCGCCGGGCTCAAGGACGCGTCCTGGGCATGCCTCGACTACGACTCGGTGATCGCCCACGTGTTCCTGCCCGGCGAGCGGACCTTCTACGACCTCGAAGGCCTGTGGAACTCCGTCGCCGCAGCGCGCGCCGCCGTTGACTGAGAGCCGTCAGCCCGACGGTGTCATCGCGCCGACAACGTTGACCGCGGCCACCACCAGAGCCACGCCGCCGGCTGCGCAGACCGCGTAGAGGAGAGCGCGCTCCCATAGCGCGAGGTCGCGTCCGCCGACGCGCGCCAGAGGCGGGATGACCAACCCGAGCAGGGCACCGGTGATGAACCCGCCGACGTGGGCAAGGTTGTTGACGTTGGCGATGAGGAAGCCGAACACCACGATCATGGATCCATAGGTGAGCGCGTAACGTCGCATCGCGTGCGCGATCCCGACGGGCACATTCCTGCCCTGCACATAGCCGAGAACGACGAGTAGGCCGAGCAGACCGGTGATCCCTCCCGACGCGCCCAGAGTTGCGCCGCCCTGACCGTTGGACACGGCGTTCCACGCCACCCAGAGCAGCCCTCCGCCGACCGCGGTGATCAGGAACGTCGATACAAGCGCGAGCCGTCCGTACAGCTGCTCGACCAGGCGACCGACCCAGTACATCGCCAGCCCGTTGAAGAGGATGTGGAGGATGTCGTTGGGGTCGTGCAGGAAGGCGCTGCTGACGAACTGCCACCACGATGCCCCCGGAAATTGAAGGATGGCCTGGTAGATCGACTGGCTGACCGCCAGCTGGTTGCTGCTGAACAGCGCCTTCTCGATGATGTAGATCACCACGAAGGAGGCGGTCAAGGCGTAGGTGGCGATCGGCTGGGTGCTCATCTGGGTCCGCGCCGGCGCCGCGTAGCCGCCGGCGACGGCCTCGCGTTCGGCGAGGTCGACGGCCGCAAGCGTCGGCGCATCCCCGCCGCTGCGCAGCAAGTCGGCCACGATTCGTACGTCGCGTGGCGAGAGCAGGCCGGGGGGCGGGGGCAGCGGCACAGTGACCTCGGCGGTGCCGGGGTCGACGGCGATCACCCCGACGTGGACGCCGGGCGGCGCCGGCGGGGCGCTGAGGCTGCCCTGGAGCGCACGCAGCGCCACGATCAGGACGTCGCACCGCTCCGCGCCCTGGATGTGGAGGCGCTCGACGCCCCACCGGGCCGCGGCGGCGCAGCGCGCGGCCAGGTCCTGGCCGGCTGCCACCGGGTCGGCGGGCGGAGTGTAGAAGGCCACCAGGACCGCCCGCTTACCCGTCCAGCTGGCGGCGCCCAGCTCGTACATGCCGGCTCCGAGTTCGCCGAGGCGTGAGTCGCGAGGATCGGTGAGGCGGAGGTGATGCCCGGTCACCAGGGTCAGGGCCAGGGCGCGGGTGAGCGCAGGCGGCTGCGGCGGCAGCCCCGGTGGCGGGGGAGGAGCGGCAGCCGCCTCGGTCACGCCCGGCAGTCTAGCCAAGCCCTCTGGACGGCAGCCTCACCTACCCGCCGGGTGGCGGAGTGGGCTTCGGCTTGTGCCCGTGTCCGGGCGGCCCGGGGGCGCTCTGCGGCGTCGTCTCTCCCGGCTGCGGTGTGCTGGTGGGCGGCCCGGTGCCCGTGTAGACGCACGGCGCGGCATCAGGGCTCGACGGCGGCGGAGGCGGAGTGCCGGCAGGCCCCCAGTAGTAGCAGGTCCCGTTGCCCGGTGTGGCCTGGGAGCCAGGCAGGAAGAAGTCGGCGTTGTCACCAGTGCCCACCTGGACCACATCCTTGGGCATCGCGTACCAGTCGCTCGCGCTGAACCTCGCCGTCGCGGCCACCATGTCGTTGTGCCAGATCGGCGCGGCGCCGGTGACACCGTCGGAGTTGTCGAGGTGACCGCACGACGTGGCGATCCTCGGGTTCGGCTTCAAGCCGTACTGGGCGAGGTCCAGCGGGCTGAACGGGAAGTCGATGGTCATGTTGCTGAAGAGCACGTGGCCGCGGTTGATGGCGTTCTGCATCTTGGCGCGGTCGGCAGGCGCGAGGCAGGACCCGCTGGGGTTGCCCACCCACACGGCGGTGACGATGTCCGGGGTCCAGCCGATCGTCCAGTTGTCGTTGAAGTACTCAGCGGTGCCCGTCTTGGCGCTGACGCGGCGATCGGGCAGCGTCAGCGGACCGTGCGCGCCGAAGTCCATGACCCGGTTGGCATCATTGCTGACAATCTGGTTGATGATGAAGGCGACGTTCTCCGGCACGACCCGCCGGGCAGTTGCGTTGGGGTCGAGCTTGAACACGGTTTGCCCGGCGCCGCGCACGATGATGTGGTCCACGGGGCTGGGGTCATGGTGCACGCCGAGGTCGGCGATGGTCGCCGCGCCGTCGGCCAGCTCCAGCGGTGTCACCGGGAAGCCGCCGAGCGTTGCCGAATAGTCGGTGGGGCCGGGCCGGTCGCCGCCCTGACTCACGTACGGCGAGGCGTATGACGTGATGCCAGCCGCGACCTCGAGGCTGGTGATGTAGGGGATGCCCGTCGCCACCTCGACCTTGACCGCAGGGATATTCAGCGAGTTGCCAAGGCATGTCTTGACCACACAGGTGCCGTGCAGCTTTCGGTCATAGTTCTGCGGCGAATAGGCTGAGCCCGGGATGTGGATGGGCGTGTCCTGGATCGGCGTGGTCATCGTGAACTGGTGCGACGCGATTGCCGCCGTGTAGGTGAACAACTTGATCGCCGACCCCGGACTTCGCGGGCTGAGCGCCATGTTCAGATAGCCCTCTTCGGAGTCGTTGTAGTTCCACGCTCCCACCATGGCAAGCACCTTGCCGGTCTTTGGATCGAGGTTGACCAGCGCGCCATCGTGGGTGTTGTGCAGCGAGCTGTTCACCGCGATGGTGTTGTGCACGGCGGTCTGTGCCGCCTTCTGCAAGGCGGGATCCACGGTGGCGTAGATGTCCCAGCCACCGGGATTGATATAGGTCGAGCCGTAGTTGAAGTTGAGCCAGCGGGTCACGTAGTTGGTGATGCTCGGGTACGAGTTGGGCTGGCTCTCCGCCCAGCTGTGGAAGGTGAGCGGTTCCGCGTAGGCGGCGTCGGCCTGCTTCTGGGTGATGTCGCCGTTGCTGACCATCGCCGCGAGCACCACCTTCTGGCGCTGTTTGGCGAGCGTGTTGGCACCGTTGTCGAGGACCGGGTTGTAGACCGTCGGTGACTGGGGCAGGCCGGCAAGCATCGCCGACTGGGCGAGGTCGAGGTCCTTGGCGGACTTGAAGAAGTACAGCTCGGCAGCAGTCTCGATGCCGATCGCGTGGTTTCCGTACGGCACGCGGTTCAGGTACATCTCGAGGATCTGGTTCTTGGTGAAGTTGGAGTCGAGCTCGTTGCCGAGGACGATCTCCTTGATCTTGTAGTCGAGCGATCGGTCGGGCGCGTTGAAGAAGCTGATCTTGGCGAGTTGCTCGGTGATCGTCGATGCGCCGCTGCTGTTGGTGTGGCGGAGGTTGTCCCAGCTGGCCTTGACAAGGCGGGGGAGGTCCCATGAGCCCTCGCTGTAGAAGTGGCGATCCTCGACGTCGATCGTCGCCAGCTTGGCGAACTGCGAGATGTTGTCGAGCGTGGCATGAACGTGGCGCACACCGTTGTCGTTGAAGACGGCGATGAGGTTGCCTTTGCTGTCGAACACGTGGCTGTCGAGCGGCGGCTCCATCGCCGCCACGGTGGCTGCGTCAGGGAGCTGGGTGCGATAGGAGGCGTAGGCGATGAAGGTGGCGCCGACCAGGGCGGCCGAGATGGAGGCGAGGACGGTGACCGCGATCACCAGGATGCGCAGCCGGTGACGCTGGTGCGGCCGGCGCAGGTTGGCCCGGCGGCGCCGTCGCAGCGGCTGGACGGCCGCCAGGGACTGCGGGGGCCGTGCTGGTCGCGTCGGCACGCGACCGCGGCGGCGGCCCTGCCGGGATGGCCTGGAAGGCACAGGGATCCTCTGTTCCGAACTCGTTCGCCGATTGGTGGAACGGGGTCAACGGGGGCTGGTTACGCGGGACGGAGCAGCACCGCCACGATGTAGAGCGCGACGACGACCGCCACGATGGCTGCACCGGCGTAGAGGAGGCCCATCCCTTCCTCGATCCAGAATGGGCCGATCCGGCGGCGGTCCTTGGCTCCCTCGTCGATGGGAACTGGGTGCATCGCCATCACCCTATCACCGCCGTCCCGGACGGGGACCGGGCCGATGTCCGATCGCCTGTCACCACATGACGCGGCTTGGCAACGGCGTGGCTCAGCCGGCGACCCGATGTGACAATCGAGGCCATGGCTCTCTCGGTTCGCTCGACCGCGTCCGCGCCGATCGCGCTGCCACCGCCGCCGCGCACCGCTGAGGAGACGGGCCTCCCCTTCAGTTTCACCTGCGACCTCGTGCTCAAGGTGCTGTATTTCAACGGCAGCATGCTCGGACGGGACATCGCGGGGCACATCCGCCTCCCCTTCGGCCTGGTCGGGACGACGCTCAAGTTCCTCGCCGATGAGGGCTACATCAGCACCGCCGGCGTCCGCATGACCTCGCTGGCTCCCGGTGAGGACATCACTGCGGGCATGGAGCACCAGATCTCCGGCACGGGCCGGCAGCGCGCCCGCGAGCTCCTCGAGCTCAACCAGTACGCCGGCCCCGCCCCGGTGCCGATCGGCGAGTACACAGCGATGGCCGAGCAGCAGGCGATGGTGGACGGCGTGGTCACCCGCGCGCGCCTCGCCGACGCGTTCAGCCACCTCGTCCTCGCCCGCGAGGTGCTCGACCACCTCGGTCCTGCCCTCTCCGCCCGCGACGCGATCTTCCTCCACGGGCCGCCCGGCAACGGCAAGACGAGCATCGCCGAAGCCGCGGCCTCGCTGATGGGACCGCCGGTGTTCGTGCCGCTGGCGCTGTACGTGCACGGTGAGGTGATCCGCTTCTTCGACCCCATCCACCACGTGCCCATCGAGCGCGACCTGCCGCCGCATGATCGCCGCTGGCAACTGGTGCAGCGACCGGCGGTCAAGGTGGGCGGTGAGCTCACCCCCAAGATGCTGGAGCTGAGCTTCGACCCGACATTGGGCTTCTACGAAGCCTCGATGCAGCTCAAGGCCAACGGCGGGCTGTTCCTGGTCGACGACTTCGGTCGCCAGCAGAACATGTCACCGCGAGACCTGCTCAACCGGCTGATCATCCCGCTCGAGAAGCACATCGACTACGCCAACATCAGCCGCGCCGGCACCACCGTGGCCGTGCCCTTCACGTGTCTGCTCATCCTGTCCACCAACCTGCGTCCGCAGAACCTGATGGACGAGGCCTTCCTCCGCCGCGTCCACTTCAAGGTACACGTCCCCGACCCGACCGAGGCCGAGTACCGCGAGAACTGGCGTCGGCGCTGCGCAATGGAGGGCGTCAGGCTCGAGGACGAGGTCCTCGACAACCTGATCCTCAACCACTACACGAACAAGGGCCGCCCGATGCACGGCTCGCATCCCCGCGACCTGCTCAACCACATCATCCACGCGGCGCGGTACTTCGGCCGGCCGGTGGCGATGACCGAGGAGCTGATGGAGTGGGCCTGCGAGACCTACTTCGTGGACGAGGATTCCGAGTAGCAGCTCCTATTCGGAGAGTTGCAGGAGCTCGTTCTGGGCGGGGGCCAGGGTGCCGTTGTACGAGACGCCCGGGTTCTGGTGATTGCCGCTCTGGTCGTTCCAAGTGTTGATGATGACCTGCCCGGAGTCCTCGAGGGCGGACTTGTTGGCGATGTTGACCGTACCGGTGGGCAGCCAAATCGTCCCGCCAACGCTCCAGATCCCTGAGGTCGAACCGCCTCCGCCGGAGCTCAGGCTGATGGTGGGGTTGGCGACGTTGTCCGAGAGGACCACGTAGCGTCCGTCACCGGCCGCTCCACTGTTGCCGTCGTAGGGCGTCTGGCTGATGGTCAGGCCCGAGGGCAGCGAGATACAGATGCCGGCTCCGTCCTTCAGGTAGAAGGTCACTCCGAGCAGGCTGGTGATGGTCCCGTCCATGGTGACGTCGCAGCCGCCCGACGCCGCGTGCAGCGCCCCCAGGAAGGTGCAGCCGAGAAACAGCCAGCCAATCGGGTTGTCTCGCCGCCGCATGGTGACGATCACATCAACGGGGAAGATTCCCAGGTTGATCACCAGGTCGGGGCCGAAGGTGCTGTTGACCATGTTGAGGTCGCCATTGCGGTAGGCGAATGTCCACGCGATGACCGGCAGCGCCGCGGTCGCGAGCGCTGAGGGCGCCACGATCGCCGTGGCGGTTCTTGGCCTCATCTGCTTGGGGATTGTCCCGTCTTGCGGGCTGGCGCGAGATGGTGTCAGCCCGGCTCCATCATGGGGGTTAGCACCACCCCGACCACCCAACCGAGCCAGTCACGCCTCTGTACCAGAGACCCGTCGCGATCCGGTGAGAGCTACCTGACGCTCGGATATCAAGCATGTGACGGAGCGGTTGCCGAGGCCGACCTGGCTGCTGGACCAACCGAGAATTCAGCCTTGGTCGACCGCCTCCCTGCCGCTGCCCGGAGAGCGCGCCGCATCCGACCTTCCTGGAGTCCGTATGCGAGGTCCTTCGCGGGTGAACCGGCGCCGCGCAAGCGGTCAGTCGCTGGTCGAGTTCGCGTTCGTGCTGCCACTGATGCTGCTCATGGTCGCCGGCGCTTACACGATGTGGACCGGTCTCCACTCGGTCATCGGCCTGACCAGTGCAGCGCGTGCGGGTTCCCTCACGGCCGCCAACCAGCTCGCCAAGATGGGCAAGAAGCCCATGGCGGGTACCTACGCGTACAGCGGCGCGGACCTGAATGCGGTCCTGAGCAGCGCTGTCGCGGCGGTGAACGCCGAAGAGGGCGTCACCACCTACCAGAAGGCTGGGCCGTTGTGCACCGCGACCAACGGGTGCGTCTCCATCAGCTCGACGCCCATCCCCGCCGGGACCGACCCCGCCACCGGCCAGCAGGCATACCTCGCTGAGGTGACCATCTCCATCAGCCAGGCGATCGCGCCACCGGTGGCTTTGATCAGCCAGTACACGGTCAGCGCAGTAGCCAACTGCCCGGCACCGGGAGCATGACGATGCTCCGTTCGCAACGACGTCGCCGGCAGCGCGGCCAGGTCATCGTGGTCATAGCTCTCGCCATGGTCGTCGTCCTCGGGATGGTCGCCATCGCGCTGGATGGCAGCTTCGGGCTGGTCCAGGAGCGTCGCGACCAGAACGGTGCCGACTTCGCCACCCTCGCCGGTGCGCAGCAGCTGCGCAACTGGTGCCTGAAGGGCATCGGGTTGCCATCAGACAACCAGGTGTTCACCGCGATCGACAACGTCGTCCAGCTGAACGCACGCAACGTCAAGTCCTGGACTGCCACCTACCTTGATGGCTCGGCACCGCCCAAGTCCACGGGCTACCAGGTGGGCAGCGGGCCGGGCGGCTATCCGCCCCCGAACGCCTGCGGCATCTCGGTGCAGGTGAGGTCGCAGTGGCCGCCCTTTCTCGCCGGCGTGCTCGGCTTCAACCAGGAGACGACACTGGCGTCGTCGTCGGCGAGCAACTCGCCACAACTCGGCAGCTTGGCATCGATCTACTCGATCGACCCCACCGGTCCGCACGCCATCCTCGGCGGCGGATCCGGAACCTTCGTGGTGAGCGGTGACATGTACGTCAACACCACCACCACGCTGTGGTCGGGCGTGCACAAGGCATACGACCCCTACACGGGCGCGACCCCAAACCTTCTCTACAACGACGCCATCGACGCCAAGGGTCACAGCAACATCTACGTCTTCGGCACAATTCACGCCCCCAACTCGGTCGACGCCAACGGCAACCAGTACTTCCCACTCGACAGCTGCTTCGGGACGGCGAACTCGAGCGGTGCACCGGTCGGCGTTCCGCCGCAGGCCCAGACCAAGCAATACAACCCGTTGCAGCCCATCACCGCCCAGTCGGCCAACCAGCATCCACCCTGCAACACGCTGAGTCCCACCGTCGAGTACGACGGTGTCGACAAAAACTGGGCGCCGAAGGGCGATCCGCTGAATCCGGCCGGCGGTGGCGAGATCGCCGACCCGCTGGCAGTGGGCAACGCCGCGCTGGGCCAGTGCCCCGGACAGCCCTACCCGACATACAACAGCGCGGCGTCAGTGCCCGGGTACAGCGCGGGCAAGTACACCTCCGACCTGAAGCCGGCGGTCTACAACTTTCCCCTGGTCATCACGTCGAGCGTCAACTTTGCGGACTGCAAGGGCCAGTACGACCCGTCCGTGAACGCCAACAACGTCACCCAGTTCCCCGGCGTGTTCCGGCTCCCACAGGGTCTGCAGATCAAGCTGCAATCACCTTCTGACCAGGTGCTGGGCAACAACATCATGTTCGCCCTCGGCAACCCCCTGGCCATCGGCGGCAATGTCCCCGGCACGGTCAACGGCGGCGTCTTCACCCCCACCGGCACCGGCAACGGCGGTCCCTGCGTGCCGAAGAACTCACAGAGTGACGACAACAGCGGCGTGCTCCAGAACGACGCCGACAAGAGCGCGGCGGCCTGTGGGGGCACCGCGGGTGCGATGTACCCGTCGATCAACTACCAGGGCGGCGCCGACGGCAACGGCACCAACTTCTCGCTGCTGCTCGGCGGGGTGCCAGGGTCGAACATCAGCCTGCTGGCGCCGTACTCGACGAACTACAACCAGGTGCTGTTCTTCCAGAACCGCACCACGCCGGCGAACTTCGGCTTCGACGCGTTGCCCGGTGACGGCGCCACCGACAACTTCACCGGTCTCATCTACAACGCCTCACGGCCCGCCAGCAGCCCGTTGGCCTGGTGGGATCCGACCGGCATCCCGTTCACGTCGGGTGGCACCATGCAGGCCGGCTACGGCATCACCTCCAACTCCGGCGCCGGGTGGAACCCCTCGACGACGACGTCGTCGGTCACCGTCAACGGGATCTGCGTGGTGGACGACTTCAACACCGACGGAGCCACGGACATCACCATCCTCGGCAGCAAGTACAACTTCCCCAACGGCGGTTTGGGGCCGACCCTGGTCGGCTGAGCCATGGGACGGCGTCGCAGGTCCAGCAGTCGCGGCCAGTCAATGGTCGAGTTCGCCCTTGTCTTCCCGATCGCCATGACGCTGTGCATGGGCATCATCGCGGGCGCTTACCTGTTCTTCCAGAGCTCAGCCCTCTCTGATGGAGCTCGCGGCGGCGCACGGATGGCGTCGATCGAAACCGCGCTGCAGGATGCCAGCGGCACCGGTGGCGGCAAGTGCGCCAGCGGCTTCGGTGAGTCGCTCCTGCCGATGCCGATCGGCAGCGCCGTTTCGCTGGCCGCGCCACAGTTGAAGGTCAACCCCAACCAGCTGTGCAAGAACACCGCATTCGTCGGCACCCCGGCGCACCCCTACGAGCTGACCCAGGCGTCAGCAGGCACCGGTTTCGCCAACATCACCGTCGACGTCACCTACGACACGACGCAGAACCCGGTGGCGTTGACCGCGGTCACGGTGACGGTGAGCGACCAGATCAGCGGGCTCTCCTTCCCCCTGGCCTCCACGTTCCCGATGTCTGGACAGAGCACCGACCCCGTCTTCGGCCAGTGAGGACCGCGACCGGGCCTTAGCTGCCGTAAAGGGAGCTCGGCTCTCGGAGGCGATCGCCTGGACGCCACTGGATCGGTCTCCAAACACGGTGCGCCGTCCTACACTCCTGACATGTCCATGCTGATTGTCAGCGTCGTCGGTCGTCACGGTGTCGTCCCCGTATCGGTGCCAAGCGATCGGCCGCTGGCAGACATGCTGCCCACCATCGCCACCCTGTGCCGCGAGGATGGGCATGAGGACGGCGTCGACTGGGCGCTGGCCATGGTGAGCGGCGAGTTCCTCCCCGGGGAGCGCAGCCTCTCCGACCTCCGCATCGAGGGGGGCACGACTTTGCAACTGGTGCCTCGACCGTCCGGTGACCACAGCGCCGCCACCACCACCCCGCTGGTTCCACCTCCCTCCGCAGGTGGTGAGGCGGAGGCTTCCTTGGCCGGGAGGGCGACCACCGCCGGGAGACCTTCATCAATCGAGGTTCCCCGAGCCGACCGGCCCCAGTCGGCGACCCCGATCGACCGCACCCGGGCGGTCCTGCCCGAGCCGATCGGCGTGGGGAGACGCCTGTCGGCAGCGCTGGGGACGATCCGCCGAACAGAGCAGCCGGGGTCGGAGACGGTCGTTGCGCCGCACCCTGTGGAGGTCACGCCGCTCAACCCGCTGGCCCTGTCCACGCGGCCGTCATCCTCGGTCGTCTCGCGGGTGCGCAGCTCGTGGCGGCAGAGCGAGTACAAGGCCCAGCTGGATGCCGCGATCATCCATCCGCGGCTGAACTCCTGCGTCACCATCGCCGTGATGTCGCCCAAGGGCGGCGTCGGCAAGACCACGGTGACGGCGCTGTTGGGAAGCATGCTCGCGCTGCTCCGCCGCGATCGCATCGTGGCCGTTGACAGCAATCCTGACTTCGGCTCCCTCGGACGCAGCCTGTCCCCGGACCACCGTCTCTTCGTCGACGATCTGCTGCGCCTCCTGGGACGCCCCGACCTGACCGCCGCCCAGCTGGACTCGAGCCTGGCGCGAGGCCCGCACGGCCTGCTCATCCTGCCCGCTCCCACCGACTCCGCGCGGATGGCCGCTCTCGGCGAGGAGGAGTATCTGCGCCTGGCGCGAGGACTGGCATCCCTCGTCGGGGTCATCATCCTCGATTGCGGGACCGGTCTCCAGGAGCCCCCCGCCCGGGCCGCGCTGCGCTGCGCCAACCAGGTGGTGCTCGTCTCCGACGCCCAACCGTCCACGGCGAGCCTGGTCGCCGAGGCGTCGACCCTCGTGTCCGGCTCCGGCAAACCCATCACTCTGGTCATCAACAAGATGCGCCGCGATGCCGCGCTCGACATCGAGCGCTTCGCGTCCTACCTCCCCGATCTGCAGGGACTGATCACGGTCCCCGAGGAGCGTGCGGCGGCATCGGCGCTCAGCCGCGGCGAGCTCGAGTGGAACGATGCGCCGGCCGGCTGGCAGCGAGCGACGCGCGAATTGGCCACTGTGCTGGTCGCCGACTGGCCGCGACTCGGGCTGACCCTATAGAGAGCGGTGGTGTGGTGGAGCGGGGGGGACTCGGACCCCCTACCTCTGCCGTGCGAGCGTGGCGGGGAGTGCAGAGGTCACGCCCGGAGTTCGCGGGCCGGCCCAGAATGGGCCTTACAGCAGATCCTTGTGCGGACTGGAGATCGTTGGCATTGACCGGACTCTGCTGCAAACACAGCTGATCGGCTGCAACCGCCGAGGCACTGCGCCGCATCGGCGGTCCTACCCGGATCCCCATGGGTTGACCAAATCGATCCCGAGGCCGTCGAAAGCGTGGACATCGCGGGTGGCCAACACCAGCTCGTTCGTCGCCGCGGTTGCCGCAAAGAAAGCATCCATGACGCTGAGCGAGCGTCCGAATCGGCTGGCACGCGCGGTGAGGCGCCCCCATGCTTCAGCGACGGCGAGATCGATCTGCAAGACGCGTCCACGGAAGCGCTCCGTGAGGTCGTCCTCGATCCAGTTCTGCAGCCGCGCACGACGGCGTCCTGGACTCAGCAGTTCAACGCCGCGATGGAGCTCGGCGAACGAGATGACGCTCATGAAAACGTCGTCCTCGGAAACGTCATCCAGCCAACCAACGACCGCAGGAGACGGCGCGGGTTTGACCCACTCCGACACGACATTGGTGTCGAGCAGATACCTCAAAGGTCGATGTCGCGCGGAAGGTCTCCGCCTCGTTGGACCTTCAACCGTGACGCCCGCAGCGGGGAGGCAGCGAAAAACGCAGCCAACGAACCATGCTGCTTTACGCTGCGCTCCCACTGGTCGACGGGGACGATGGCGACCGTCCTCCGCCCGTTCCGCGTCACGATCTGAGGGCCCTGCTCCAGGGCCCGATCAATCAACTCGCTGAATCGGGCCTTGGCGTCAGCCACTGGCCATTCGGCCGACGATTTGGATACTTGACTAGTCACGCTGACCATTATAGTCATATGGCGTACACCGTGCGGGCAGCGAAGGTGCCGGGTGGTTGGCCGGGCAATCTCGCGATCGCTACCGCTCGGCAGGCGCGGCCAGTTTCAGCGCCGCCCGCAACTCGCGGACAACGGCGAAGTCGGCACCAGGTTGCCGGTCGTCCGCGGTGGCCTTCATTGTCTACCTCGGCAGGCTGGGGCTCACCCGGATTTACACGACATTACGGGACACAACTTGATCGGGACACAAGGGTCGGTTGGATGTGGTCCCGTCTCACGACGTGTGCATCGTTGCGAGAGCCAGCAGCGGGCTGTCCGCGCGCCTAGGATCCAGCGACGATGCGCGTTGGACGCAATGACCAGCGCGCATGCGGCAGTGGCCGCAAGATCAAGCACTGCCATCTTCAACACGCCTGTTCACCGGCGCCACCTGGCAGCGCTGCAAGGTGCACTTCCTGCGCAACGTGGCCAGCGCCGTTCCCAAGATGCACGCACCGGCCGTGCTCGCGGTGGTGAACTCGATCTTCCTGTAGCCCACCCGGCAGACCGCCAAGGACGCCGTGGAGCAGGCGCTCACCGTTCTCGAGCCACGCGTTCCTGGCGTGGCCACCAAGCTCCGCGACGCCGAGGCCGACGTGCTCGCCTACCTCGACTTTCCTGTTGACCACTGGCGCTCGATCTCCTCGACAAACGCCATCGAGCGCGTCAATGCCGAGCTCGACCGCCGCGCCAAGGTCGTTGGCATCTTTCCCAACACTGCGTCGCTGGTGCGCCTGTTCACCGCCGTGCTGCAGGACCAGCACGATGAGTGGCAGGACAACCGCCGTCACTTCAGCCAGCAGTCCATGGCCTCGTTCAATCCCGAGGGCCCGCCGCTGCTCACCAACCCGCTCACTGGAGGCATCGCCGCTTAGCTCACCGACGTTGTGAGAGCTCCAGCGAATTCACACCACTACAGGGGACTTGACCAGGCGGGCCGAGTGGTCGAAGGCCAACTCGCGTCGCAATCCGCGCAAGTCCTCGGCGAAGAAGGCAGCAGAAGGTGGTTCTGGTGCATGGAAGGCTATCTGGACATCGTCGACATGGAGATGTCAGCGCCCGCAGCCGTGGGGGGCCAGAATATCAGGCCAGCGTCGCTGTCAGTGCCATGGTGACGAACAGCAGGCCCAGGTACGCGACCGAGTAGTGAAACAGAATCGCTGCCGACCTCCGTCCACCGTCTCGGAAAGTGACGAGCGAGAGACCGACGAAGACCAATCCGAGGATGCCGCCGCTGACCAGATAGGCGGTCCCAAGCCAGATGGTGGGAACAAGGCTGATCCCGAAGAGCAACACCGAATACAGGACGATGGCGCGTCGCGTGGCCACGTCTCCGCGAACGGCAGGAAGCATCGGAACCCCGGCCCGGACGTACTCGCGGCGAATGAGCAGGGCCAGCGCCCAGAAGTGGGGTGGCGTCCAGCAGAAGATGATTGCGAAGAGCACCAGTGCGAGCGGTGACAATCCGTGCGTCACGGCCGCCCAGCCCACCAAGGGGGGGATGGCGCCAGCGGCACCGCCGATCACGATGTTCTGGATGAACGACCTCTTCAGCCACATGGTGTAGACAACGGCGTAGAAGACTCCGCCTCCCAGCGCCAGTGAGGCAGCCACCAAGTTCGCGCCGAGCGCGAGGACGACGAAGCCGGCGAGCCCCAGGAGACAACCGAAGGCGAGCGCATGGCTCGGCGGTATCCGCCCGGCCGGGAGCGGTCGCTGACACGTCCTAGACATGACCAAGTCGATGTCACGGTCATACCAGCAGTTCACAGCAGCGGCGCCGCCCGCTGAGAGGGCGCCACCGGCCATCGCCGTGAGCACGAGTCCGAGCTGGAGACGGCCATGAGCAGCAACCACCAGCGCGCTGATCTCGGTGATCAGCAGCAGAAGCATGATCCTGGGCTTGGTCAGGCTGAGATAGTCGGTGAGGGTCCGGGTGAGCGAGGGCCGTGGCCTGGCAACCGTCAGACCCGCCGCCGCCAGAGTGGTCAGCTGCTGCGCAATGACCGGCGTTCCGTCCGGGACGCCGACCACCAGATCCACCGCCTCCGCAGAGACCCGCGGCTGGGCCACGATCAGGGGAGTCCGCCCCGGCGTGCGATCATCCAACTCCACCACGCGAGAACCAGAGCCAGGCATGCAACTGGGACGGCGAGAGTGAGGATTTCGGCGGTCATGTGCGCAGACCGTCGCGACGCGTGGATGTGAGCAACATCATGCGACCACGTACAGCAACACGAACATGAGTATCGTCATGAGGGCAACGAAATACCAGTAGATGCCGAAGGCATCGACCTCAGCGGTCAGTATGACGGGATCGGCCTCAGTCCGGACGCGGAGCCCCCGCGCCACCAGCGTCTCCATGTAGAAGGCTCCGCCGAAGACTGCGGCTGCGTAGAAGCCGGTCCATGCGAAGAAGACACTGGCGTAGGCCCCGTCGGTCGGGCGGAAGCCCGCGTCCGGGATCTCGAAGCCGATGAGCACCAGGGTGGCCAAGGCCAGCGCGAGAGCCGCCGCCACCGGCCACAGCCAGCGATAGTCCAGCACACGCAAATTCCGCGTCGCCAGCCAGTACACCAGGGTGCTCGCGAGGACGCAGGCAAGTATCGCGAGCCCGAACGTGAGCGGCGGGTGCACATCGTCCGGCCGCCACTTTCCTTGGATGTTCAACTCGCGGAGGTAGTAGAAGGCGAAGACGAAGGCGATGAAGACGAATGCCATCGCGGCGGCCAGCAAGCGGCCTCCGGCCCAGAGATTGCGCGCGTGCAGCTCAGACTCGGTGCGGATGGGCGCTTGCGCGGCGGCGCCGTCGGGTGCCACGGCTACTTACCGACCACGGCCGGGATCACCGGTCCGAGGATCGCCACCGGCGGAGCGTCCTTGACTCCGTATCCGTAGGGGCCGGCCACGATCCGCGGGGTGGTCTCGAAGTTCTCACGCGGGACTGGGCTGGGCAGCATCCACTCGATGGATTTGGATTGCCACGGGTTCTCCTCCGCCACCTCGCGTCGGAAGACGAGGGAGTAGACCAAGTTGGCAATGAAGACCAGCATCGAGATCCCGATGCAGTAGGCGGAGGCGGTGATCCAGTCGTTGAGCCCCTGCAATTGTGGATCGTAGGCGGAGACCCGCCGGGGCTGGCCCAGGAAGCCGACGATGAGGAATGGAAAGAAGGTGGAGTTGAAGGCCACGAAGAACAGCCAGAACTGGATCTTGCCCAGGGTCTCGTTGAGCATGACCCCTGTGAACTTGGGGAACCAGTAGTAGATGCCGGCGAAGAAAGCGAAGACCAGGCCGCCCATGATCGTGTAGTGGAAGTGACCGACCACGAAGAAGCTGCCATGGGTCGTCACATCGCTGGGCGCATCGGAGTTGAAGACGCCTGAAACGCCGCCGATGAAGAAGTTGAAGAAAAGCGCGAGGGAGAAGAGCATCGGCACGGTGTACCGTATTTTGCCGCGCCACAGCGTGCCGATGGCGTTGAGGAAGATGAATCCGGTCGGTATGGAGATCATCTCCGTGGTGAGCATGAAGAAGGGTCGGAGGTTGGCATTGATGCCGCTGACGAAGAGGTGGTGCTGCCAGACGAAGAAGCTGAGCAGCGAGACGCCGAGCATCGCCGCCACCGCCAGTGGATAGCCCCACAGTGGCTTGCGAGCGAAGACGCAAATGATCTCGAGCACGACCCCGAAGCCTGGTAGCGCGAGGATGTACACCTCGGGGTGTCCGAACACCCAGAAGAGGTTCTCGTAGAGATAGGGGGTGCCGCCGCCGCTGGTCAGGAAGAAGCTGGTGCCGGCGGTGCGGTCGAGCAACACCAGGGTCATGGTGACGACCAGGACGGGCGCCGCCAAGAGCATCAGGAACCCCGTTGCGAAGGTGGCCCAGACGAAGATGGGAAGGCGTCCCCAGCTCAGACCCGGCGCCCGCATGGTGAGGATGGTTGCGATCATGTTGAAGCCCACGATCGCGAGGGCTATCGCGATCAGGGCAAAGGAGAGGAGGTAGCAGTCCATGCCGATCTTGGCCTGGTCCGCAAGCGAGGCATAGCCGGTCCAGCCGGTGGGGAAGCCGCCCAGCGCAAGGCTGGAGAGGAGGATGAAGCTGGCCGCGGGAACCAGCCAGAAGCTCAGTGCCTCCAGCCGGGGGAACGCCATCCGCTTGGCGCCGAGCATGATGGGAACGAGGTAGTTGCCCAGCGGCCCGATGATGACCGCCGACATCATCTGCATCATCATCGTGCCGTGGAGGCTGACCAGGCTGACGTACTGGTTGGCGCTGACCACGGTCTCAGTCGGGAAGAGCAGCTGGGTGCGCATGAACATCGCGTTCAGGCCGGCCACGAAGAAGAAGAACAGCACCCCGACCAAGTACTGGATACCCACCACCTTGTGGTCGGTACAGAGGCGGAAATAACGCTCAACGCCGCCCGTGTCGACCTCGTGGTGCTCAACCCGGTGCCCGAGCATGCGGCGCAGCGGATAGCCGAAAAATCCCAGGCCGGCAAGGAATGCGCCCACTCCGAACAGGCAGCCGAGCACGAAGTCAACATCGCTCTGATCGGATGTGGCCGTGTAGGCGAGGCCACCGGAGATGGTCGCGCCGATCACCGCCGACCCGACCACGAAGCCGATGATGCCCATGGCGACGGCGATCACGAGATCCTGGCCCGGGAAGTGCCGGCGGGCGTAGAACCCACCACCGGTGGTCAGCGGTTCGGCAGCCACTGCGGTCATATGTTCCCTCTTCTCAGCCTGCGCGGTACTCGGGTTGCTCGTGATAGACCGGGCTGTACGGATCGAGCTGCTTGGTGGCCGGCGCCCACTGTGCCTCCTGGCCCGTGATCCAGGTCTGGAACGCGGAGTTGCTGACGACGTGGCCGGTCGTCGACATGTGCCCGTGCCAGAGCCCGCAGAGCTCGGCGCAGCGGATGCTGAAGCCGCCGGTCTGGAGCGGTTCGACAAAGGCAATGTTCTCCGTCCCCGGCACGGCATCCGCCTTGACCCCCAGCTCGTACGCCCAGAAGGAATGGATGACGTCGATCGAGGTGACGTGGAACTCGATGGTCTGGTTGACCGGAAGCTCGAGGTCGGTTGTCTCCACGCCTCCGTAGGCGGGGAAGCGGAAGGTCCAAGCCCACTGTTCACCGATGACCTGCACCTGCAGAGCCGTCGACGCTGACGCCGGCACGGCGAGTGTGATGGGATTGGGTGCCTGCCCACCACCGGCTCCGTGCTCCCCGGGCCAGAGCTCGTAGCTGCCCCAGCCTGCCAGGAAGCCCACCATGAGCCCGGTGACGGTGATCCACAGTGCGATGGTCCTGCCGTCACCACGCAGTGGCGGCCCGTCCTCCAGGGCGGCGCTGCCGCGGTGGTGGCGGAAGTTGACGAGCGCGTAGCCGAAGAAGACCACCAAGAACACGATGACCGGATCCACGATCGACACCATCACGGCGTTGTCGAAAGCCTGGAAGCCCGAGACGTCGCTCATGCCGAATGGGGGCAGATGAGGACCGAGGAGGAAGTAGAGGATCGGCGAGGTGATCGCGCTGACCACCAGCCAGATGACGATGAGGCGGCGGATCAGCGGTCCGGCGCGATTCCAGAGACCGATCATCGGACGTAGATCTCCCCGTCCATGTACCCCAACGTCTGCATCGGCCCGCCCCATCCCTGGAAGGTCCCGGCGGCACAGGGCACGAAACACTGCCAGCGGTATTCACCGGGAGCACCAGTGGTGAACGAGAACTTGATGGTGTTGTGGTCGAACGAGGTGTCGCACGGCCCTGCGGGGCAGGGATTGCTACCGGTGGCGGGGACTCCCTGAAGCGGCACGCTGACCCCGAGATCCGGAATGGTGAAAGAGTGAGCGGCGTCCGCAAAGTTGATCGCGTTCATCGTCTTGCCGTTCAAGCCCATGGTGCCGTCACCGGTCCCGCGCACCTGTGCCCAGAGCGGATTACGAAAGCCGCTCGCGCCGTCGTACTGGTAGATGGTGACGTTGATGACGGAGTGCGCTGGCAAAGTGAAGAAGGTGGTGTGCTCCCACTGTCCCTGCGCGTCCTGCTCGAAGTAGCTCACCCAGTCGGGGTTCGGAGCAGACCCGTACGCGGCCACCGTCTGGAGCACAAGGTTGGCGGTCTGCGTCCCCGTGGAGGAAGCGGTCGCGATCGGGGGACTCACCAGGACCCAATCGACGATGTAGAAGACGACGAGTGCGACCGCCACCGCCAGCCCGACGGCAACCCCGACCACCTTCTTCATGAGTCCCTCCGCCCAAGCGCCCCGAAAGATTCTCTGAACGGGAGGGATTATTCCGCTGTTCATGCCCAACGGTCAAGGGGTACCAGAGCTGTCCCCGTAGACTGAGCGGCCGTGAGCTGGCGACTTGGCGTCACCGTCCTGGCCTTGACGCTGACCCTGCCCGCCTGCGGCGGCACGGCGGGACCGGACGGCAGTGTGGTGGTCCTGCTGAGCGCTGCGACTCCGCAGACGTCCACCGGAGAGGTGCAGATCCACTCCAGCGCCGGCTGGCGGGCCCTCGGCAGGTTCTCGGGCAGCGTGCCCGCGGCCCCGCGAACCGTCGAGGGGGCAGCAGCCACGTTGGCTCCGGGCACGTACGACTCGATCATGGTGGGGGCACGGCCCGTGACCCTGGTCGTCACGGTGACCTCGGGGGTGGTCGAGCCGGTTCTGCTGGGCGTTGCCCAGGATCGCCCTGATCCGGCCGAGGCGTATGCCGGGCAGCTCAGCGTCAACCTCGGGCTGCGCGAGCTGGCTGGGCGCTACCCCCGTGTCCCCTCAGTGCAGCTCGAGGACCAATCGGGACGCAGCGTGCTCACCTCGGCGTGGACCGGTGGCACCACCGTGCTGGCTGACTTCGAGGATAGCGTGGCCGGTTCTCAGCCCGCGATGGTGAGGCTCTTCGCGCAGCTCCGCCTCAAGCTCCCGTCGGCGCGCCTCGTCCAGCTCACCACCGATGTCTCTCGAGACACACCTGCCGTCCTGCAGGACTTCGCGCGGCGGTACGGCGTCAAGTGGACGCTGGCCACGGGATCGGCAGCGGCGGTGCGAGACGTTCTGGCCACCATGGGTGCCGCCCCACAAACGGGCGCCGTCCAGGCGACACCGGTTCTGGACCTCATCGACTCGCACGGATTTGCGCTGCGCCATTTCGGCGGCGTGCCGTCGGCGGCTCAGGTGGTGGACGCGGTTGCCACCATGCAGAGCCCCATACCCCAGTCTCCCCTGAACAGGCCCGAGCCCGCCTTCGCCCTGGCCAGCTGGAGCGGCACGACATTGCGGCCGGGAGATTTCGGCGGCAAGCCACTGGTGATCAACTTCTGGGCCTCCTGGTGCGACCCGTGTCGTATCGAGATGCCCCTTCTCCAGCAGGCCGCGAACCGCAACCCGGGGATCGCGTTCCTCTTCGTCGACGAGCGGGACAATCAGAGCGCGGCTCGCGCCTTCTTCGCAGGCTTGGGACTGCACGGCACGGTCGCGTCCGACCCGGACGGCAGCACGGCGGCGCTCTTCGACGTGGTGAGTGTGCCCTACACAGTCTTCGTCTCAGCGACCGGCGCCATCGCGGGCGTGCAGGTCGGCCAGATCGACCAGGCCGCGCTCGACTCGCATCTGGCCGACCTGAGACCTTGAGGCCAGCCGGCCCCCTCAGCGGTGAACCGACTCCTCGGCGAGGCCGGCCGTGCTGACCCGCCGGCGACCGTGCAATCGCCCCGGCTCCTCGCTGCTCGCCACCCACTGATAGATGAGCCAGAACCCGGTGATGGCCATCGGGATGCTGCCCAGCATCCACATGATGGCCCCGCCGATCTGCTGGTCGGTCAGCACCCCGATGCCGCCGTGACCGCTCTCGATCACCACATAGGCGGGGTACAGCGGCGCCCCGCTGAACACCATGATGATGGCCAGCACCCAGCTGGGGAACATGCTGGCGGCCAGGAAGAAGAAGCGGCGCATGTAGTCGAGCCGTGCGCGGAACGGCGGCGAGTCGAAGAGTTGCGCCCAGAAGATGATCCCGAAGAGAACGAAGGTGAGGTGCTCGGCGTAGTGCACCAGCTGGTTCGTGACGGCGGCGTCGTAGAGGGTGGGGACGTGCCAGCCGATGATGACGGCGTTGAACCCAATCCAGGCGGCGGCCGGGCTGCCGATCGAGTGAGCGGTCGCCCGAAGTGGTCGCGCCCAATCACCCTGGACGACCGAGCGGGCCACCACCCGGCGGAAGCCGAGCGGAAAGCCCGACCAGAGCCGGATCCAGGGCGCAGAGATGACGAGCAGCGGCGCCAACACCATCAGCAGAAGTTGGTGCTGCACCATGTGCGCCCAGAAGAGCGAGGCAGCCCAGCTGTCCAGCGGAGGCTGAAGCGCGAACACCGTCACCACCAGCGAGCTGTAGAAGGCGATCGAACGCCACGTCCGCCGACGGGAGCGCGCCGGCTTCACTCCCGCGGTGGAGATCAGCATCAGGCGCTGTCGACCGCCGAACCAGAAGAGCACGCCGGCCACGACGGCGAGGCACAACGGCAGGTTGTCGATCAGGACCGGGCTGAAGATCAGCACTTCTCTCTCATGGGGTCTGAGGTATGGTGGGCCAATCGGAGTCGGTCTGCCAAGGGGGTCGGATCCAAGCGGCCACGCGGCCACTGGCGATCAGGAGGCACGAGGTGCAGGGGCCGCGGCGCAGACAGTGGGTCCTCGTCGGCCTGACGGCGATCCTCACCCTGGCCCTCGAGGCATGCGGAGCCGCCAATTCTCCTTCTCCTAACCGGACGGGGACACCGGCAGCGCAGCAGGCCCAGTCCATTCTCCACGGTCCGGCCCCTGGCTTTTCGCTGACGGACCAGTTCGGCCGGAAGGTGTCGATCCACGATCTTCTGGGCAAGGTGGTGGTTCTGGCCTTCACCGACGCCCAGTGCACCACCATCTGTCCGCTGACCACCGAATCGATGGCCGAGGCACTGAAGCTTCTGGGGCCGGCCGCGGCGGGGGTGCAGCTGGTCGGGCTGAACTCGAATCCCACCGCCAACAGCGTCGCGGACGTGTTGGACTATTCGACCGCACACGGCCTGCTGCACAGCTGGCTCTTTCTGACCGGATCGGCGGCACAGCTCCAGCTGGTCTGGAACGAGTACCACATATTCGCTGCGGTGGAGCAGGGCTCTGTCGTGCACACTGCAGCCGTCTTCATCATCGACGCCGCGGGGAATGAGCGTTACCTCTACATGACGCCGCTGGAGTACGCGTCCGTGCCTCAGGAGGCGGAGCTCCTCGCGGGCGCGGCGGCAGGGCTCCTGCCCTCACACCCTCACGTGCTGCCGGTGACGGTGCCCGGGCATATTGTTCCGGGCAGCGTCGTCGAGCTGCCGGTGATCGGTGGCGTCTCGTCGGCACCGGCGGTGACGTTGGGTGGCGACAAGCGACTGGTCGTGTTCTGGGCGAGCTGGGTACCCGACGCCGCCGCCAAGCTCGCTGAGCTCAACCAGTACGCCATCGACGCGCAGCGAAAGGGGCTGCCACCGCTGATCGCCGTCGACGAGGCACCAACGGAGCCGTCCCCAACCGGTGCCGCGAAGCTGGTCGAGGGGATCGCACCCGTCCTCTACCCCGTTGCCATCGACCAGACCGGACGGGTGGCGGACCTGTACGGTGTCGCCGACCTGGCGTGGTATGTGCTCACCGACGCCCACGCTCGCGTGCATTGGACCAACGGCGGCTGGTTGTCGTTGGCAGAGCTGGAGACTGCGGTGTCCAAGGCGAGCGCCTGACCTCACCACCGCGTGGCCTTCGATCTGCTCATCAACGGGCCCGAGTTCAAATACCACGATTTGGTGGAGCGGGGGGGACTCGAACCCCCGACCTCTGCCGTGCGAGTGTACGCGCCGTCGTAGAGCCCCTAATCGAGATCGGCTGGAGCCATGACCTGCACCGCCAAGGGGAGCAAGCTCAGCTGGCTGAGCAACCACAGCCGCGTGGCCTTTGAGGCGGATGAGAGTCGGCCGTCGGACCGTGCGGGATGGAGCGTTCTCATCCGTGGATCAGCGCATGAGGTGACCGACCCCGATGAACTCGATGCGCTCCGTCAGGGACCCCTGCAGTCCTGGGTGAACCCAACCACCGAGCACTGGGTGCGCATCAGGGTCGATGAGATCTCGGGGCGAGCCCTCCGGGGTCCCGAAGCTGGCGCCGACAGCTAACGAACGCCACCTACTCGAGGACGTCCCGATTGGTTGTTTGATGAGGGCGCCAGATGGCTCCGGGTGGAGTCGAGCCAACGGACGGGCCACGACACTGACGAGATGTACAACCACCATCGATGCCACACCGCGCTGGGCGGTCTCCCACCCATCGCTCGACTCAACAACCTACCTGGGAACTACACCTAGAGCACACGGATACCTAGCCGCACGAGCTCGTGATCGTCGCAGAGGACAACGCGAATGGCGGGCATTGGAATTCGATCCTACTGGAGGAGCGGCTGGTGGCCGCAGAGGCCGGACGCGGCCGCGCGGTATGCTCGGAGGGGCGTGGAGTGGCCGTGGTGGCGCCTCGAACTGCCGACAGGGCCTGCGTAAGGGTTTCCGCGATGGCCGCGGCGCTGTCGATCGGCTGGGCGGAGGGCCACGGAGCGAATGACCCCGCGAGCCGCCGGACGATGTTGACGGTGGCGGTTGAGATGGCGGCCCCGGCGGCGATGCGTCGGGCCACCCGCCGCTCGGCGACGGCCAGAGGTGCCCGGCAGTGCAGGGCGACGAATGCGCTGCCGGTCTCGGCGGCAGCCGTCGCGGCGAGCGCAGGCGGCGGTTCCGTCGCCCAGGTGGCATCAAGGATCAAGGATT
Source organism: Candidatus Dormiibacter sp. (assembly GCA_039935655.1). GTDB lineage: Bacteria > Chloroflexota > Dormibacteria > Aeolococcales > Aeolococcaceae > Aeolococcus. The sequence goes on from JBDTJX010000032.1 coordinate 50,652, forward strand.
CGCCCGTTCCGAGCAGCACGCTTGCACGGCGGACCATCGCTGCGTACGTCCCCTGTGTCACGGCGGAGGAGAACGGTGCCGAGAGCCACTCGGGTGAGCCACCCCAGGGGTCCGCCCCGACGACCTCGCGTCGCACCTGGTCGCTGCGGATCACAGCCCAGCCGAGCTTCTCGGCCAGTCCTGCGGCCACCGTGGTCTTACCCGCCCCCGGCGGGCCGCCGACGATGACCAAGGTGGGCCGGC
>JBDTJX010000033.1:0-9241 GCA_039935655.1 Candidatus Dormiibacter sp.
TGTTGTCGACGGCGCCGTCCGATGCGTCCGCGCCGGCAATCCGAAGCGCGTCGTAGAGGGACGCCTGGGCGACCTCGCGGAAGGGCCGGAAGTCCGCCGATGCGGCAAGCGCGATCCCATCGCGAAGGAACCGCGGGAACCAGCGATCGACACCCTCATCCCCGAGACCCGCATCCTTCCAGCGTGTACGCACCGCTTCCAGCGAGAACAGGGTCTCGACCACGTCGAACAGGACCACGGCGGGAGGTCGAGCCATGAGCCGACGCTACCACGCTAGTGCCTCATCGGCGGCCCCGCGCGGCGTTGTCCGGTCGCGCCCCACCGTGTCGCTCGAAACCGAACTGACGAAAAGTACGCATAGGGCATGCTGGACGACGGTGGGACGCCGCACCGTGTCGCATGCCACCACGACGCCAGCGAACAGCTAAGGGGTAGCTCCATGAGGAACATCATCAGCGAAGCGTCCAGAATGCGCCCCGTCGCCCCCGGTGCGGAGGCGCCCGCCCTGGAGTGCGAACTCCTCGACGGTTCGCACTTCCGTCTTGCTGATCGCTGTCCGGAAAACTTCACCATGGTCGCCTTCTATCGGGGCAATCACTGCCCAGTCTGCAGGGTTCAGCTGCGTGACCTCGACCGCCGGCTCGATGACTTTGCCTCGAGGGGCGTGGACATCATCGCGGTCAGCAGCGATGACCGGCAGCGCGCTCAGCGGAGCCATTCGGAGTGGCCCGTCGACCGTGTGACCCTCGGATTCGGCATCGACATCCGACGCGCGCGCGCCTGGGGTCTGTACATCAGCGACGCCTACGGTCCAGACATGCCGCCCCGGTTCTCGGAGCCGGGGGTGTTTCTGGTGAGTCCTGACAACATCCTGCAATACGCAGCGATCACCAGCATGCCGTTCGGTCGCCCGCGGGCAGAGGATCTCCTGCCGGGAATCGACTATCTGCTCAAGCACCCGGACACGACGTTCGGTCGAGCCTGAGACAGTGCCGCAACCGATAGAGCGACGGCGCTAGCAGCTAGCGAGTCGCGCGCCCCCCACGAGACGGAAGGTGCGTCGGTCGCGGCTCCAAAGGCGATGTGGGCGAGTAGATCGGGGCCAGCTCCCCGATCCCGTATGGACTTTGCGGTCAAGCATCGGGTCTGACCACTGGCGCACGAGTCGTCAGCGTGATGGAATCGGTGGTGGCCCTGCGGGTTGTGCGAGGGCAGTGATCTCCGCGCTGACCATCCACCTCAGCTACCCGCTCGCCTTCCTCGTGGCCCTAGCCATACTCAGCGCGGGCCGTCGGGGAACGCCAGAGGGCCCGCTTTCCCTGCCGCCCCATATGATCTCACCATGAATTCGGCGCCCAACCGCTCGCGGTCGTTGATTCCGCCCGGCACGTTCGTGCAACTTCGCTGGTGGTCTGGTCGCCAGCGTGCGCTTGCAGCCTCGGTGGCCGTGGTCACGTTCGTGCTCATAGGCGAGGTGGGTCAAACGCTGCCCAACACCGCGCACGGACGTGTGTACCCGGTGGAGTGGTGGAACTACCTCACCCTGGTCATGTCCGCGGTGCTCCTGGGCCTCATCGCCGGAACATTCGTGGTGCGCGCCGGACGGCGCATCGCCGCCGGGGCGGGAGGTGGCGCCGTGGGGACGATCGCTGCGATAGCCATGGCCTGCCCGGTCTGCAGCCCTCTCGCCATCCCGCTGCTGGGGACCGGGGGCGCGCTCACGTTCCTCACCCCGCATCGCGCCCTGATCAGCCTGGCGTCCGTGCTTCTGCTGGCGGTGACACTCCTGCTGCGCCTGCGCGCCTCGACCCGCTGCGCCGTCGTTGCGCCGGCATCCCCGGCGGACGTGAGAACCGGCGCCACCATGCCGTCGGGCACCTGATTCCTCCGCGACCATCGGTGGTCAGGCTGGCCGGGCTTGATACGTGGGCCTCGATGCGGTACCCCCAACCTGCACGATGCTGACCGGCGTGACCGGGCGGAGCCGTTCGCGCCCGAAAGCAGCCCCGCGAGTTTGTTGACGGTACAACCGACTGGGAGAGAGCCAACATGTCCGTCACTGATGTCACGCGCACCGACCTACAACCCGTCCTCGATGTTGCCCGGGAGGACGCTCTCGACGTTGATCGCAGCCACCGCTTCCGCTGAGAGGCGGTGGCCGCCCTGAGGTCGTCCGGGTTTCTCGGGCTCACCGCCCCCCGGACTGTCGCTGATCTCGGCGCTCCTCGGCCTGTGGGGTCTAATCTCATCCTCCATGCGCTGCTCAAAGTCAGCGTCGCGGCGCCCTTTGCGGGTATTGCGCGGTCGTCGCCTGTGGGGTTGAGGGAGCGCTCGCGATCGCTGCACGGACCTTGCCGATGCTCAGTCGATTGGCCGTGGCGACCCTTCTAGTTCGGGGTAGCCGTCGCGTAGATGACGTCGTCTCTGTCGGTTAGCCCATCCTCGTCCAATCCCAGCAGGCGCTGACGAGCGCGATGGATGCAGGCGCACCGAGACCTGTGCGCAGCGCGACGTCTTGGTCAACGGTCATCACCTGGCGCCACGGCTCAACATGTAGGGAGACAGTGCGAAACCCGCTCCTCTCGAGCAGTCCGCTGACCTTCTCCGGCGTATCCATCAAGGCTCGGGTGGACTGCACTGCATCAGGCGGCGCCCCATGAGCGTCCAATTCCTCGTTCCAAATATCTTCGGCCGGAAAGCTTGGCGCCGAACCCCAGGTGGTGACCCCGATCGCGCCGTCGGGTGCGAGTACCCTCCTCACCTCCTGGAGTGCGGCGACAGGATCGGATACATGGAAGAGCATGAAGGCGAGCACTGCGACATCGAAAGCTCCGGTGACCAAGGGCAGGTTGGTAGCTTCTGCGACCACGAGTGGAAACCCCGCCGGTGCGAGCGCAAGCATGCCGGCAGCTGGATCGACACCGACGACGACCGCTCGTGGCGAGGCCTGTCTGAGGTAGGGAAGAAGAGTTCCGACGCCGGTCCCAATGTCCACCACCTGTCGTGCTTCTCCCAACGGCAGATCGTCAAGCAGTCGACGACCAGCGGGCTGCAGCAGCGGTGCCCACAGGTCTCGATAGGCTGTCGCCGTCACCGTGTAGTAGCTCGCGATTCGCGTCGCACCAATCAGCGCAGCTTGCATCGGATCAGGCAACAGTCGCCGCCCACTGTCCGGTGCTGGCGAGACAATCCGCGAATCGGTCCGGATCCGCCAGGTGTGGAAAGTGGCCGCTGCTCGGAAAGATGGCGAGCGTTGCCTCGGGTAGCACATCGCGCAGCCACGCCGTGTAACCAGCGTCGTACTCGTGGCCGGCGATGACCATGTACGGAACCCTGCGCTGCTTCAGCGTGGCCAGCTCGTGGTCGATCCGCGACTGTATCTCTGTCGCCGGCAGCTCGAGAGCCTGGCGCCAGTACGCAAGCACGACGTCCTGCCGCGGTGGCTCGGTGCTCAACAGCCGCTGCGCAGCGTCTGAGAGCAGGTCAATACGCATGCTTGAAAGGAGCGCGGGCCACATGGTCGAAAAGCCAGGTCCGGTCACCGCCTCGCGATTTGCCTGAAGCATGTGCACGAAAGCGGTGTCGAGCGTTTGATCGACATTCACTACCCCTACGGCGGTGTGCGAGGCTGCGAAGACAGTCGCGACGATTGCGGCGATCGAGTGGCCCACGATGACCGGTACGTCGAGCCCGGCGTCTGCGACCGCCGACGCGATGGCCGCTGCCACATCCTCCATGTCGCAGGATGGTTGTGCGGGAGAACCGCCATGACCCGGCAGGTCCAGCGCGAGTACTTGCCGCCCGGGATCTCGCCGCCGCAGCGCGTCGACGGCGGGTTGCCACATGCGGCGGTCGAAGGTGAGGCCATGCAGCAGGACAAGCGGTGGGCGGTCGTCCGGGCGACCCTCCAGGCTCCCGCTCAGCCTCGCTGTCCCGAACACCGCATTGCCACGCCGACCGGCTGTAGAGGCCTGCTGCGGAGCCGTGTTCATGGTCGACCTCCATATCGTTACATCGTTACGTAGCACCGTATCGTAACGATGTGGCGGTACACTGTCAAGCATGGGCCGTCCCCGCTTGCACGACGAGCGAACCCGAGCCGCGCTCCTGGCGGCGGCTGAGCGGCTGGTGACCCACGGCGGCATCGATGCTGTCAGTGTCCGGGCGGCGGCGGTGGGCGCCGACACCACAACGCGCGCCGTCTATGCCCTCTTCGGCTCGAAAGAGGGATTGGTTCAGGCGTTGGCACAGCGGTCGTTCGAACTGGTCATGCAACGCGTCGCAGCCGTGCCTCAGACCAGCGATCCCGGTCATGACCTGGTCGCCTGTGCCGTGAAGGGGTTCAGGGCGTTCGCCCTCGACCACCCGGACCTCTTCCGCCTCTTCTTCACCGCACAACTGCCGCGCGCGGATCTGAGCGCTGACGCCAACTCGACTAGGGTGGCCGCGCTCACGCAACTGGTCCTCCGCGTCGAGCGGGCGTGGACAGCCGGCCTGTTGGGTGGACACACAGTCGAGGAGGTCACGCTGCTCTGGGATGCGATGTGCACCGGGCTTGCGATGCGCGAGATATGCGGTCAGATCGAGCGATCACAGGGGGAGAGGGTCTGGACCGATGCTCTGCGCGCACTTCTGGCCGGGCTGGGGTCAGCGGATCGAGCGTCGGATCAGGTTGCCACTCACCGGCGTCGACCTCGACATAGCGCGGCTGGAACCGGAAGTCCGGTAGGCCGCTGAAACGGTCATCGGGTGTCTGCAGGACCATCATCGGTGTCGTTCCTTTTCGGTGTCGGTCACATCGGCCGGACGGTCGGATGTCGTTCTCGTGCCGACGCTGATCGAAGAGCCCGGGTCACCAGCCGACCGTTCCGGTGCCGCCCTTGAACGGTCCGACGATGTCGGAGGTGATCCACCCGCCGTAGAAGTCCCCCTCCTGAGCCCGCACATCCTCGCCGTCCACAGTGCATCGGTCCATACGGCCGGGGTAGAAGGCGACGGCGTCCGCGATCGCCGCGAACGCCGGAGTTGGCGTCGCGTAGGTCCACGCTGCGCGCGCCATGCGGCGGCCCTCACCGCCGATGACGTCGAGGTACGACGCGGTGCCCTTCCACTCGCAGAAGCTTCCGAGTCCAGCCGACGGTTGCAGTGCCCCGGCGACGATGTCCTCGCGGGGGATGTAGTAGACGGGAGGATGGCTGGTCTCGAGGACCCGATGCGCGCGGGTGGTGTCGGCGATGACCACGTCTCCGAGGATGACCTGCACCCGCTTCGTCGTCCGCGCACACCGGGGCGGACGGGGGTAGTCCCAGAGCGACTCCGGCATGAAACAATCATGCCCGCTAGACCTGAGCCCGTTCGCGTCGGAATCGACCGCCCAGCAAGCCACGCCGAGCGGCCACCGTGCCGACGCGCCGATCGTATCGGGCGACGGAGGGCAGGCCATTCTCGGCGGTCGGGCAACAGGGTAAGAACTGTCTCGGTCACCCTAGCGTGTCTGCATGAAGAACCGCTTTCCGAGAGTGACGACCGTGATGACGTGGAATACCCCTGGTCGGACAAAGCCGCCGCGTTTGAGGCGCAAAATGCATTGTAGCAGCCATCATTGGCGATAACTGCTCCCCAGACCGGGCGGTCCGGTGTCGACTGCGTGGCCGCCTGGCCACCGACCGTGCGGCGGCGAATACGCCGCGGCGTGGATAATTGGCTGGAGATGCGTCCGTCATTGGGCCGCAGAGGCGGGTAGAGCGCAAGCAAGCCATAGCGCTGGCGGCGTCCCAGCCATGCGACGGTGCTGGCCGCCTCATGCTTCCCGACGCCGTCAGGCGGTGACGGGAAGGGTCGGTCGCGGCAAGGTCATCGATCGTGGGGTGCAGCCCGGTGCGCGAGGGCCGTCCAGATGCCGATCAGAATCGTGGGGCTCAGCCCGGTGCGCGAGGGCCGTCCAGATGCCGATCAGAATCGTGGGGCTCAGCAGCCGACCGTCGAAGCGGCTACTCTGTTGGCGCACGCGGGAGCTCGGACATTGCCGGGCTGAGAGGGCGACGCTGCGGGTCGCCGACCGCCGAACCTGACCGGGTAATGCCGGCGTAGGGAGGCAGCCATGACGACAGTCGCTGAAGCCTCGGTGACGACTGCGACCGATCGATGGGCAGAGCCCGCCCCGACATTGGAGGGGCCGGTACCGCGGTCGCTGACTATGGTTGACCAACTGGCGCTGTGGGGAAACCTGGGCGTCAGCCTGCTCGGTCCGGTGGGGGCCATCTTCGTTCTTGCTCCCGTCGGTGTTGCCCCTCTGTCGCTGGTGGCCGCCTTTGCAGCGGTGGTGATCGGAACAGCTCTCGGCACCCTGCTTCTTGCGGCGTCGGCGCTGGCAGGCGCGCAGACCGGCGCCCCGGCGATGGTGCTGCTGCGCGGCCTGTTCGGCACGCGTGCGTCCTTCCTGCCGACGGTACTGAACCTCCTCCAGTGCCTGGGCTGGGCGGTGTTCGAGCTGGTCGTCATCGCCGCCGCGGCGGAGCAGTTGTTCCCCGGACACGGCCGCTGGCCGTACGTCGTCGCCGCCGGGATTCTCACCACGGTCATGGCGCTGCGCCCCTTGGGCGCGGTTCGTGCCCTGCGCCGCTACGCCATGGTCGCTGTGATTGGCGCCACCGTGTACCTCTTCGCCCAGCTGCTCCGCCACCCCCTGATGTCGTTGACCAGCGGATCGTGGAGCGGCTTCTGGCTGGCCGCTGATGTGGTCATTGCTGTCGCCGTCTCCTTCGCACCGCTGGCCGCTGACTACTCGCGACACTCGCGTTCTGGTCGCGCCGCATTTCTGGGTTCCTTTGTCGGTTACACGGTCACACAGATCGCGTACTACACGCTGGGCCTGCTGGCCTTTGCCACTGTGGTCAGCAGCCAGGGCGACGCGCAGACGCACCTGTTCACCGCGTTCCTTGCCGTTCCGGTCGGCGGGTTGGCATTCGGCATTCTTGTGCTGCGCGAGCTGGACGAGTCCTTCACCAACGTCTACTCCACGGTGGTCTCCATCCAGAACCTGAGGCCGCTCAGCGACCGGCGGATCCTCGCTGTGGTCATCGGCATCCTGGCGACGGTCCTGGCTCTGGTGCTGCAGATCGCCGACTATCAAAGCTTCCTCTACCTGCTCGGCTCGGTGTTCGTGCCCCTGTTCGCCGTCTTCGCTGTCGACTACTTCGCTCTCAACGGCCGCCGGCGGTGGGACTGTTCGAGCGAGGCGCCGGCGCGCTGGCTCATGCTCATCCCCTGGCTGCTCGGTTTCGCCGCCTACCAGCTAGTGAATCCCGGATCAGTGGCGTGGTGGGCATCTGTGTGGACCAGGGCGCAACGGGCCATCGGCTTCACCCCGCCCACGTGGATGAGCGCATCCATCATGTCCTTTGCAGTGGCCGCCGCGGTGACATTCGCAGTTGGACGGCTCGCGCGCCGCCGCGCGTCGACCAACCAGGTTGGCCCGGAGAGCGTGTGACAGGCACCGAGGACCGCGTTTCTGCGGAGCCGAGCCCGTCAGCGTTGACAGAACGCCTCTGGGCTGCCGCCGCCAGCACGTACTCTGCGATCCTCCGGCAGCCCTTTGTCAGCGGCCTCGCCGACGGCAGCCTGGACCGCAGCTCCTTTCGTTTCTACCTCGTCCAAGACGGCCACTATCTTCAGGGGTTTGCACGCGCCCTCGCCCTCCTGGCGGCGCGCGCCCCGGCTCCGGGGGTCACGGAAATGTTCACTCGCCACACGGCCGCGCTGTTCCTGGTGGAGCGCTCCCTGCATGGCGGCTTGCTTTCCGAGCTCGCCACGACTGACGGCGACATGGCCGATGCCGGACCTGGTCCAACAACGCTGGCCTACACAAGCTATCTCATCACAACGTGTGCAACGGGGTCGTTCCCGGACGGCATTGCCGCGGTGCTGCCCTGCTACTGGATCTACCGCGAAGTTGGCCGGGAACTGCAAAGGGGTTCGTCCCCCGATCCGCTGTTCGCGAAATGGATCGCCACGTACGCTGGGGCGGACTTTGACTGCGCGGTCCAGAAATTGTTGGACCTGACCGATTCGATCGGCGCTAACCTCAGCCAGGAAGGCCAGCGGTCAGCGATTGATAAGTTCGCCACAGCGCATATCGCTTCCAGGTCGGATGAGTACGCGCCACGGGAGGCCGCTGCATTGCAGATCGCGCGGTGGAGGAAGACCTGCCTGGCTGCATCGACGTTCGACACCTGCCCGCGCCACGTGGAGAGCGCATCCTCCTGCAGCGCCCGCGCGAAGGAGAACGTGATGTGCCATGGGTGCGGACCCAGCCGGTTGATGGCGTCGAGGCGTTCGGTTGCTTGGATCGGTCGCTGACCACCCGAGAGGAACGCGATGCCCGGCACGGCAGCCGGGACGGTGTGGTGCAGGCACGCCACAGTTGCCGCCGCAATGGTGGCCGTCGTCGCTTGGGTTGCACATGTCTTTCCCGGCGCCACCATGTTCGGCTTGAGGATCATCGCTTCAAGTGCGACGCGCTGTGTGACCAGGCTGGTGAAAAGCGCACGTAGCATGGATTCCGTCACCGCAAAGCAGCGCTCCAGGGTGTGGCTGCCGTCCATGAGCACTTCCGGTTCGACGATGGGAACCAGCCCAGCCTCCTGACAGAGAGCGGCGTAGCGCGCAAGTGCGTGCGCATTGGCCAGCACGCATGCCGTCGTGGGGAGTTCAGTGTCCACGGCAATGACTGCACGCCACTTCGCGAATCGTGCCCCCAGAGCCCGGTATTCAGCCAGCCGCTGGCGAAGGCCGTCCAGACCTTCGGTCACCGTCTCGCCAGGAAAGCCGGCGAGCGGCTGGGCACCGCGATCGACCTTGATTCCCGGTAGCACTGCCTGGGCCGCGAGATGCTCCGGGAACGGCGCGCCACTCGCGGTGGACTGGTGGATCGTTTCGTCGAAAAGGATGACACCGCTGAGCGATTCGCCGATGCTGTCAGCACCGAAGAGCATCTCCCGGTACGCATGCTGGGTCTCGGGAGTGGACGGGACGCCTACAGCGTCGAAGCGCTTGGCAAGCGTCGCCGTCCGTTCGTCAGCCGCCAGGATGCCGCGGCCTTCGCGGACCAGCAACCGAGCGGTCTCGCGGAGTTGGATCGCGCCGGCCGGGCTGGCCTCGTCCACTGTCTTTCTCCACTGCATGCGCTTATCGGCGCGAAGGTCGCCAGCCTACTGCTGGGCTGGCGTACCGGTGCACCGTG
>JBDTJX010000034.1:0-4200 GCA_039935655.1 Candidatus Dormiibacter sp.
CATGTTCTCGTCGCCCCTATAGCCTGCGCAACTCAGCGAGGGTGTACCCGTAGTCCTTGGCGACCCTCGCCATCGCCGGACCGCCCAGGTCCGCACCATCATGGTACGCCCAGATCCTCTGACGGTCCCCGTTCACCAGCACGCGATGCGAGCCGACTCTCCGAAGCTCAATCCAGCCGTCGCGCTTGAGCGCCGCCAGGACGCGGGCTGCCTTCGCCATCAAGGCCGCAGGTTAGCGCCTGGCTTTCTTACTCCTCGTCGCTGCGGCGTCATCGGCCACGGCCGCAGCCGACCGCGTCGGTGCGGCAGGGCCAAGATGGGGGCCCTGGAGTGCGTCAGTCCCGCCTCAATCGCGTCAGAAGCGGCTGTGGGAAGGGGTACGGCAATCACTGCTGCAGCGAACGCGAAACCACAGCGGGGAGACGAGGGGACGCGCTTGAGCGCGACGGGGGGCGGGCACCCGGGAGCGCGAGAAGTTCATGAGGCTCGGCTTACGGCGTGGCGCGGTGCACCAGGGTCGTGGCCATCTCGCAGATCTCCCAGGTCGAGATCGGTCGATTCCGGGCCTCGCAGGCCCGCAGGATGGCACGTGTCTGGAGCGCTCGGCCGGCGTGGTGTGGTCAGCGGCTCAGGCGAGCCGCATCCCGCGGCTGGCGCTGTTGGTGCCCCTCGCGGCGGCGGAGCTGGGCGACCAGGTGCTTGGCGACGGCAACAGCTCGGCGATCGTCGGCAGCGTGCCTAACGCAGGGTTGGGACGGATCTGGCGCTGGACGCCGAGGCCGACGAGGAGAAGTACGCGGCGTTGCCCGCCCCGCCGCCGGCGGCGGGCCGCCGTACCGGCTCACCACCGTGCTCCGCCGTCCTCGTCCCGGCGTACCCGCGTCCGGCACACCGCGCTTCATGACCCGCCTCGCCGTCCCGCTGCTCACCCCTCGCCGCTCCATCGTCCGCGCTGTGGTCCGCGTTCGCTGCAGAAATGCATTGCCGTACCCTTTCTCACAGATCGCTTGACGCGTTTCCGCGCCCTGAATCTGGCGGTACGGGCAACACCGAGGCCGGCGCTGCGCGAGTGGCCGGAGGCGATGGCCCACCGATGTTCACGGGTGACACCCTGGGGGTCAGCACGCGCTCGGTGGTTCCGTCTCCCAGGTCGAGGCGGATGGTTTCGGGGCCGCACAGGCCCGCGCGCTGGCACGGGAGCGGAACGCTCGGCCGGTCCGGCGCGTTGTCAGCGACTCCAGAGCGCCGGCGCTCGCGAGCGGCGCCGCTGCCGCTCCCGGCGGCGGCCGAGCTCCGCGCTGCCGCCGAGCACCTGGTCGCCCAGCTCGGCGATCACCGGCAGCGCTGCCGGTTCACGGCGAGCGCAGTAGCGGCGAGAACATTGACCCTGCGACGCACCCGCGCGGTCCTCGCACAGCAGCATCGCAGTCCGCTTGGCGTCGAGGCCTGCGGCGGCCAGGATCGAGGCAGCTCACGGCGTCGAGTCTGGGGCGGAACCGTGCCGGTGGTCATGAACACATCCAGCGGTGGAATTGTGTGCCGGACGTCTGCTCGGCGATCGGACTGAGAGACGCGTGGGTCCGTGGAGGAGTGAAATCTCACACGGACAGTGAAATCTCACACGGACGAAGGAGAGGACACTACAGGGGTGCATGGCGGAGGTCAGTGCTCCGATCCACGGGGGTCGATGAGGGCGGGATCACTCCACCCGCGCGAGCGCGCCTCCACCCGCGCGAGCGCGCCTCCTCCCGCACCCACGCCGCAGCCAATCCCCCGCCGTCGCGCGCCGCGAGGTGTGGTCTTCCGTCGATTGGCATTGAGCCCCGGGTCAACCCCGCCGGCCGCGGCAGCTGGCGCGGCTCACCCCCAGCATGCCCTGGTGTGCGCTGACGGATGGCATGCCTCGTGGTTGCAGCAACGCTTGACCCGCGCCCCACCACCGATAGATCGACCAGGTACCGGTTGCACCGTGCGCGTCACCGTCCGCAGCTCTGACCGCCGCCGCGGCCACCTCAGTCAGCCCGTGGTCGATCGAACAGCAGCACCCCGCGTTTTCCTCGGTGTCCGTCCTCCGGGCCAACGTGGGGACGACTCGACAGATCCCCCGTGGGTAGTAGGGCACCGCCGCCGCAACATCGATCACTGGCTTCGCGATCTGGTCGCACGCCCATTTAGGGTGGTGGCGCCTTCGCCGCGACGTCGGGATGTCACCGGCCCTGAACGACTCCCACAACGATGAAAGCTGCGGAGAGTGCGATGAGTGACAACCCGACGGCTACCGCACCGCCACCGTATGACGCCCATCGTTGCCACGGAAGGAGTGGTTGTGCTGAAGTACTGCGGCGGCTGAGCACGCAGAAACCAACGCCCATCAGGCCGCCTATGACACCTGTGGCAATCACTGTCTGGGGTGCACCATACTGTCAATTACTGTACGCCAAAGTTCCAGGTCATCCCTCCTCCGTACTGCGGCAGGCTGGGGCCAGTCGCAATCCCTCCAATACCACTGGACGGGCTGTCTGTTACGGTGATCCCCAAAACAGCGCCAGGTTACCTTCCACGGTGGCCCCGCCTATGAAACTATTCAGACGTCTCCGGCAGTCCTGCCGGTTGTTGAATGGCGCGATGCTTCCCTCTTGCATCGAAAGCGACGCCGGTACCAAGCTCGCGTCGGGTCCGATCCCAACGAAGTCATCGCCGTGACGTTTTCGCGTGAAACTGATGTGCAGAAAACCAAAGTCCGAATGTGGTCGTTCTGTAGTCGTTACTGGGGTCAGGAGGTGGTGTCACGGAGTCCGTGACCGTCTTGCCCAGCGACTGGCAATCAGGGTTCCCGATCGTCAGGCACAGCGGCGGGTGACATGTGTCATCCGAACTGAACGGATTCTTCAGGCAGAAGCCATCTGGCAGGTTGATGCCAAGCCCGGCGGGGTCAGCATTGTTCAACGGATTCCCAACCACATATCCATAGGGCGAACGAGTCGACGACACGGCTGGATCGCGCGTGAGGAACTGTGCGGTCGACGGGTCGTAGTATCTGGCGCGGAGGTAGTAGAGCCGCGCGTCGGAGTGCTCACACAACAGACCGGCGGCTACGAGGGATCCGTCATCCGAATCTTGGCTTTGTCGATCGCGCGCTCCATGTCCTCGGGCCGGTAATAGGCTCCAACGCTCAGGCGGAGGCCTTGACTCGCGAAAAACATTTGCGACGCGACGTGGATTCGATGTTGCAGCCAGCCCAAGGACCCCAACCCGGCGAGCATCGCGAGGGTGCACAGAACGCACAGTGCCCAAGCCGCAGGCGCGCCCGAAACAAGTGCCCACGCGTAACACGGTACCGCGATGAAGATGACGCCGAACGCCACAATGGGGACGAGGCGAATGAGTCGAACCACGTACTGCGCACCCTGGGCTCCGATAAGGTGGGCGAACTTCTCCTCATCGTTGTCATTCACGCCCGTCATTGACCAGTAAATATGCGAACGGTGTCGACGACTAGCGCGCCTGTTCCAGCCGCGGCTGACATCAGGCCAAAGCCCACCGCGCCGAGTCGGGCAAGGCATCCCCCACCCGCTAGAGCAGCAGCCCCGCCTCCCAAGGCCAAACCGAAGCCTCCGACGCTGGCGCCTGCGCATGCCAGGTCTGAATGGCCAACTAAGCAGTCCGGCAAGTCGACCGCCACGCCGACCGCTGATGAAGCGAGACCGGTAATTCCAAGTCCAACGCTACCGCTACCAATCACGGGGAGACTAGCAACCCCGGCACCCACTCCGACTCCACTAGCGATCAACCCTTCCGCAGCGATCCCCTGTTTGGCGCTGAGACGCGTCTGGCAGCCATTAGTGGTGTTGGAGTCCCAATTCCCGCCTCCGGTCCTAATGCAGAAGGTTGAATTCGGATCTCCCGTTATTGCCAAGTGCACTCCCTTGTCGATCACATGGCCAATCGCCCCCGCTGTACTCGTCACCCAGTCAGGTAGGCCCCACCTGCCTGTCGGATCTGTGAGGTTCAGCGGATTTCCGGCGACGTACGCGTAGGGCGACATGGTCGCTGCAACTATCGGGTCCAGCGTGAGGAATTGGGCAGTGCTTGGGTCGTAGTACCGGGCCCGCAGGTAGTACAAAATCTGCCGACGCGATTCGCCGTACACAAAGCCGTTTTCCCTTGTGCGGTCTGGGAGATAGCCGTCAATCACCCGTA
>JBDTJX010000035.1:0-18544 GCA_039935655.1 Candidatus Dormiibacter sp.
ACGCCGTTTGCAGATCTCCAGCCAACCCCCGTTCCGGGTCAGCCGGTCACGGGCTTCGGCTTCAGCGCCGTCGACGATCCGTCGGCTCATCAACTGGTCCTGTTCGGCGGCGTCGACAGCTACGCGATGGGAAATCCGCCGGTGGGAGAGGCCTCGACGATGGCGTGGGATGGTGCCGCCAATGAGCCCCAGCGCGCAGTCGCCGCCAGGCCAACAGACCCGACGGCGACTGTTTGGGGGGGCGGATAGGGAGCCGGACGATCACCGACGTGGTCTCTCGCAACCTCAGCCGGTGCTTCCTCCAGACGGCAGCATCCACGTCGACCGAGGGCGCCCCGGCCAGCGCTCGTGCGACTCTCGCCTCGGTCCTCGATCGTCACACCATAGCAGCTCTTGTGACAAATTGTTGCGACACCGCGCTAATATTCCCGGATCGATCGCCCACGACCGCTCTCCGTCGTCGAGGCAGCCGCCTCCCTTCGCGCATCCGAAGCCTACGTTCGTCGCTTGCTGATCACGCAGCGGCTCTTTGGGATCAAGGTCGGACCGGTCTGGGCCATCTATCCCGAGGACCTGCAGAGCTTCATCCGGCTTCGACGTCCTCGTGGGCGCCCACGCAAGGGCCAGCCGCGCCCGGGGCCGAGGTAGAGACGCGAGACCGCATTGACAGCGAACGGACCGCCCTCGGCACCGACGACGCTCTGCTGAAGCCTCACGGCAGCCACTGACAGCCTCTTTATCATCCATTGCGATGCGTGGCATCGATCTTGTTCGCGAGCGTCTTCGCAACCAGTGGCTGCACGGTGCACCGTCCGGGTCGCGCGCGCCCGAGGTCGTGCGCTGGCTCGGTGCCGTGCAAGCCCAGGATTACGGTGCTGCCAAGTGGGGCGTCGCGCAGCGCGCCGGCGACCTCAGCGGCACCGACCTCGATATGGCACTTGCGGACGGCAGCATCCTGCGGACTCATATCCTCCGGCCGACGTGGCACTTCGTCCTACCGGCCGACATCCAGTGGATGCTTCGGCTGACCGCTCCGCGCGTCAAGGCGCTGATGGCCTTCGGGAATCGCGAGTCCGGTCTGGATGACGCGACATGTGCTCGCAGCAACCGCGCAATCGCTGCGGCGTTGCAGGGTGGTCGGCAGCTCACACGCCCCGAGCTGGGTGCCGTCCTGCGCGGGGCCGGCGTCGACTTTCCCGACATGGTCGGCCTCGGCCGGCTGCTCGTGCGCGCCGAGCTCGACGCGGTCGTGTGCAGTGGCGCGCTCCGCGGCAAGCAGCACACGTACGCGTTGCTCGATGAGCGGGTGCCGCTCGCGGACGAGATCGACCGCGACTCCGCGCTTGCCGAGCTCGCCGGCCGGTACTTTGCCAGCCATGGCCCTGCCACCGTCAAGGATTTCGCCTGGTGGTCGGGGCTCTCGGTATCCGATGCCACCGCGGGGGCAAAGACCGCAACAGCCAACCTTCAGCAGACGGAGATCCGAGGCAGCACCTACTGGTTCGCACCTCCGCAGGCGCGGAGACGGCGACAGCAGGCCGCACGGGCGCACCTTCTTCCCAACTTCGACGAGTACACCGTTGCCTACGCGGATCGTGAGCCGATCCGCGAGGCGGGTGACATCGCGCATTTCGATTCTCGGGGCGACACCATCTTCAACAACGTCGTCCTGGTCGACGGCTGTGTCATCGGTACCTGGAACCGCGTGGCGCGGAAGGCGACGGTGCACGTGACTGCGTACCTGTTCAGATCGGCTGCCGAGGACGAAACCGTCGCCATCACAGCCGCGGCCGAACGCTACGGGCGGTTCCTGGGACTGCCGGCCGAGGTGGCGTTTCGGCGTTTCGAGCCAGGTGTCGTGAGCTCCGCTACCCGCTGAGCAGGTCGAGCCGCACCCGACGCTGCGGGTTGTCGCCGTTGAGGTCGACAAGCACGATTCGCTGCCACGTCCCGAGCGTCAGCGCGCCGCCTTTGACCGGGACCACCATCGATGGGCTCACCAACGCCGGCAGCACGTGGTCCGCGCCGTGGCCACGGCTGCCATGCTGATGGACGTAGCTATCGTTGCGAGGCAGCAGCTCGTTGAGCGTGGCGACGAGGTCCTCCTCGGTCCCGCTTCCCGTCTCGATCAGCGCCAGTCCGGCCGTGGCGTGCATCGCGAACACCGACAGCAGCCCATCAAAGCTGCCCCGAACGAACGTGGCGGCCTCATCCGTGATGTCGACGACCTCGCGCGTTCGCGTGTCCACTGTCAACTCCGTCGACTTCATCGGCGCCTCCTCTGGGGTAGGGAATCCGCATCTTGTTGCCTCTGATCGCGTCAATCGCGGATGGGGTACGGTCACGCTATGCTCGGGTGACTATCCGGACTCGTGACGAGGAGGGAAGCAATGAGCCGCCGCGGCGTTCCCCTGGGCTTGGTGGTGTGGCTGGTGATCGGCGTGATCGTTGCTGCCGCTCATCACTACTTCGACAACCTCGGCTCCATCGGCCCGATCCTGTCCGCGGTCCTGGCCGTGGTCCTCTGGCCGCTCATCCTGTTCGGGGTGAAGTTCGCCATCACCACCTGACCGGACCACGCCACCACTCCGTCAGCTACCGCGGCGTCTCGTCGCGAAGGCTGGCAAGGTCGATGACGAAGCGATAGCGGACGTCGCTCTTCAGCGTGCGCTCGTAGGCCTCGTTCACGTACTGGATCGGGATCACCTCGACGTCGGACGCGACGCCGTGCTCGCTGCAGAAGTCGAGCATCTCCTGGGTCTCGCGGATGCCGCCGATGACCGAGCCGGCCAGACGGTGACGGCCATTGATCAGCGCGCTGGCGTCGAGCGGCGCCGGCGGTGGCAGGCCGACCAGCACCATGGTGCCGTCGCGGCGTAACAGCCGGAGGTAGGCGTTGTAGTCGTGCTCGGCTGCCACCGTGTCGAGGATGAAGTCGAAATGTCCCGCATGATTGGCCAGGGCCTCTGTGTCTGACGTGGTCACGAAGTCGTCGGCGCCGAGCCGAGCCGCGTCCTGCTGCTTTCCCGGCGAGTGGCTCAGCACGGTGACGTGCGCACCCAGCGCGTGGAGGATTTTCACCCCCATGTGGCCGAGCCCACCGAGGCCGACCACAGCCGTCTGTGCGCCTGCCGGCGCCGCCAGGAAGTGACGGATCGGCGAGTAGGTGGTGATGCCCGCGCACAGCAACGGGGCCGCGCCATCGAGCGGAAGGCGCTCGGGGATGCGCAACACGTACGCCTCATCGACCACGATCCGCTCCGAGTAACCGCCGTAGGTGGGCGTGGTCCCGTCGCGTTCATGGCCGTTGTACGTGACCGTCATGCCGCCCCGCTCGCAGTACTGCTCCTCGCCGCTCAGGCAGGCTGCGCATTCACGGCAGGAGTCGACGAAGACGCCGACGCCGACGGTGTCGCCGACCTTCCATCGGCTGACGTCCTCGCCGACGGCCGAAACGGCGCCGACGATCTCATGGCCGGGCACCATCGGGAAGGTCGAGCCGCCCCACTCGTCGCGAGCCTGGTGGATGTCGCTGTGGCAGACACCGCAGTAGCGGATATCGATGACCACGTCGTGCGGGTTCGGCTCGCGGCGGTCGAACTCGAAAGGGCCGACGGGCGACCTCGCGTCGATGGCGGCGTAGCCGCGGGTTCGTTGCATCACAAGCGCCTCGCCTCGGCGATCGAGCGCGGCAGGTGGGGGCGCGAGAACGGGATAACGCGGTCGGATTGCACGCCCGACAGCCTATCCGGCGGCGTCGACCATTCGCACGACCGTGCCCGGCGTCAGCCCCGCTCGAGCCGCCGTCCCGCTGGGAAGTTCGATGCAGGCCTTGGCGTTGCGCACCGGCAGGGTCATCCGCCAGGGCTTGAGGTCGGCGAAGATGCGCACCACCTTCCCCTCGCCATCCACGAAGACCGCATCCAGGGGGATCCGCATGAAGAACATGTGGATCGAGCTACAGGGACGCAGTGCCAACCCGTGGCCGTCGGGCAGGCTCGAACGGAACATCAGACCCATGAACCGCGAGCCGATCCCGTCCGCAAGCTCGACATGGTCAGCGACCACAGCCCCGGCGGCGGTCTCGAGCCGGAAGACGGGCTTCATCACCCGCATGGTACGCAGCCGCCTAGGTCGCTGAACCGTCCTGCCGGGGTAATCTCGCTGCATGGATGTCCAGACCGTTGAGATGTACACCGACCCCGCCTGCCCGTGGGCGTGGTTGACGTCACGCTGGCTGCTCGAGGCAGAGAAGGTCAGACCGTTCACGCTGGTCACCAAGATCTTCTCGCTGGCCGAGGTCAACCGCGAGCGCAAGCAGTACCTCGAGCACCTCGATGCCATGTCGCGGCCGCTGCGCGTGCTGGTGGCGGCGCGCCGCGCCGGCGGCGAGGCGGCGATCCGGTCCGTCTACACCGAATTGGGCGAGGCCCACCACGAGCGCAACGAAACCCTCAGCGACGAGGCCGTCATGCGTGCCGCGGTCAGCGCGGCAGGGCTGGATCCGTCCCTGGTCAGCTCCGCCCTGTCAGACGACGATGTTCAGGCGGAGGTGCTCGCCGAGCACGCGGCGATCGTCGAGCGGGGCGCGTTCGGGGTGCCCACGCTCAGCATCGACGGCAGCCCCGCGTACTTCGGACCGATCGTCGACCACAGGATCACCGGCGATGACGCCGGCAGGCTCTGGGACATCGCCGTTCCGCTCCTCCTCAGTCCCGACGTCTTCGAGCTGAAGCGCGCCCGCACCTCCGAACCGGCCATCGGCCGCAACCGCATCCGCGAGGAGGCCGCAGCAGCCTCAGCCTGACAGTACGGCGCTTGGCCACCTCTGGGTGGGGTGATAATCCAAGCATGACCGCTCCGGCCGCGACTGCCACCATCCCGCGCGTTCGCTTCGCGATCGCCGGGGTGATCGTCATCGCGGCGGTGGAGATTGCCGGTGGGATCGCGTCCGGCTCCCTCGCCCTGCTCAGCGACGCTGGCCACCTCGTCAGCGATTCCGCCACCCTCGGGCTCACCTGGTACGCGGTGTCGATCAGTCGCCGCCCGGCAGGGGCGCGCAACACCTTCGGACATCACCGCGGCGGCATCGTCGTCGCCGCCCTCAACGGCGCCGTCCTGCTGGTCATCGCCGCCGCCATCGCCTTCGGGGCGTTCACCCGTCTGCAGCACCCGGTCACGGTGACCGCGGTGCCGGTCATCATCGTCGGCTCCATCGCCCTGCTCGCCAACGCCGGGATTGCGCTGGTCCTCAAGGGCGCCGGAGGTGGCCTCGGTGTGCGCAGTGCAGCGCTCCACGTCATCGCCGACGCGCTGACGGATGCCGCCGTGGTGGTCGGCGCATTGACACTTCTCGCCTTCGGCTGGACACGCGCCGACGCTGTGGTCTCGCTGCTGATCGCGAGCCTCGTCGTCGTCGGCGCGCTATCCCTGCTGCGCGAGGCGCTGCACATCCTCAATGAGGGAACGCCTCTCGACGTCGACATCGACCTGCTGCGAGCCCGCATCGTCGCCGTGCCGGGGATCGAAGGAGTGCACGACCTGCACATCTGGTCATTGGATCGCGAGCACCGCTCGCTGTCGGCGCATCTCACGGTCGCCGACCGGCCTCTCGCTGAGGTCACCGCCATGATGAAGTCGGTCGAGCTCCTGCTCTGCGACGACTTCGGCATCGACCATGCCACGCTGCAGCCGGAGTGCCCCTCGTGTACCGACGCGGCCCCGCTCTTCTGCAACGTCGACGAGCACCACGAGCTGGTGCACCAGGGAGCGAGGTCGCGCGACTGACTCGCCGTCAGTCGGGAGTCGCGAAGCTCGCTCTCACCTCGGTGCCCTCGCCGACCACGCTGCGCACCTCGATCTGTCCGCGCTCGATCTCGGTGCGCTGGCGCATCGTGATCAGCCCGAGGCCCGCGCCACGCCCAAGACGCGCCTCCGTGGCGGCAACGTCGAAGCCCTCGCCGTCGTCGCGGACCACCAGCGATATGCGGTCGGGCTGAAAGAGCAGCACCACCTCCAGCATCTCGGCGCTGCCGTGGGCCACGCTGTTGGCCACAGCCTCCTGCACGATCCGGAAAAGGGCCACCTCGACGCGGGGGCGCAGCCGGCGGGCTTTGCCGAGAACCAGGAACTCGTGGCGCACGCCCTCGACGTCGGCGAGGAGGCGGCGCACTGTCGGCGCAAGCCCGGCCTCGCGAAGCTCACTGGGATGGATGCCGAACACCAACCGGTGCAGCTGACGGAGGGCGGCGTCGGTAGAGCTGCGGCATCGTGCGGCACCCTCGCTGGCTGCGGTCGGGTCGCTGCCCACCGCCCTGCCCAGCAGCTCGGTCTGCAGGGCCGCGTCCGCGAGCGTCTGCATCGGCCCCTCGAGAATGTGCTGCGCGGTGCTCTCGTGGTCGACGTCGATGAGGTGAAAGAGCTGCCGCACGGCCTGGTTCTGCGCTGCGCCGGCGCTGTCGATCGATGTGTCGTGGAGGTGGTCGACCTTGGCGATCGACTTGCTCAGCTCGCGCAGCGAGTTGCGCTGCTCGCGCAGGCTTTCGATCCGCTGGCGCAGACACGAGGCGCGCTCGTCGAGGCGGGCAAGCTCGGTGCGCAGCTCGAGCGCTTCGTCGAGACGTCCGCGCATCTCCAGGCTCCGACCGCGACTGAGCCGCTCCATCAGAGCGCGGCGCGAGGCGTCATAGGGACGCAGCTTGCCGCGCACCTCATCCTTCTCGGTCGTGGCGGCAGTGTGCGCCCCCTCGAGCAGCTCGATGACGTCGTCGATGTCCGTGGTGCGGCCGTCGACGCCGTACCGGAGTCCCACCAGCGGCGACTTCGCCACGCGCACGTCCAAGGTGAATGGCGGTGCAGAGATGTCTGTGCTCACCAACTCCAATCCTGAGCCGATTGGCGCGATAGGCTCCGTCGGCAAGTTTAGCGCGACGGGCGGCCGAGGTCGAGCACTCATTGGCGCCGCAGCCGCAGCCGGATCAGATCGAGCATCACCATCCCCGAGTCACGCAACGCGCTGACCCTCGAGTCGTCGCGATGGTCCCATTGTACGGGCACCTCGGCGATGTCCCAGCCGTGGCGGCGTGCTCGCACCAGCACCTCGGCGTCGAAGCCGAACCCACGAGTCCGCAGCGGCTCGAAGCACGCCACCGCCGCCTCGGCGGTGAACACCTTGAAACCACACTGGGTGTCGTGCAGGCCGGGGAGCACGAGCAGCTGCACAAGGCGGTTGTAGGATCGGCCCATCATCTCGCGGCGTCCCGGCTGGTGCACGCCGATCGTCGACGTGGGCAGCGCCCGCGACGCGATCGAGACCGTGCAGTTGCCGCGCAGCCGCTCGCGAAGCCGCGGCAACTCCTCGATCGGGGTGCTGAGGTCGGCGTCGCTGAACACGCGCAGCTCACCGCGCGCGCGGAGCATGCCCGCTCGCACCGCGGCGCCCTTGCCCTCGTTGTGCGGCAGCGCAACGATCGAGAGTTGCGGCCAGCTCTCGACCCTCGATTCCACGAACGCCACCGTCCGGTCGGTGCTGCCGTCGTCGGCCACGATCACCTCGTACTCCTCCCCCGCCGCGTCGAGGTACTCGCGCACGCGTGCGAGCGTCGCAGGGATGCGATCACGCTCGTTGTAGGTCGGAATCACGAAGCTGATCACCCGGCCACCTCACGGCGTTCCAGCCACCAGAACTGCGGCAGCACCAGTTGGCGCCGCCAGCGCCGTGGCTCCAGCACCAGCCGCCACAGCCATTCGAAGCCGGCGGAGCGGACCACGCGGGGGGCGCGTCGCGCCGTGCCCGCCAGGTAGTCGAGCGTGCCTCCGACCCCGATGCCGGCGGCCGCTCCGATGACGTGGAGGTGGTCGCGGAGGAAGCGTTCCTGGCGGCCGGCGCCGTACGCCACGCAGAGCAATTGCGGGTTGTGCTCGGCGACCCTCGTCGCCGTGGCGGAGTCGGGGTCACCGCCATCGGCGAAAACGTCGAGCCCGGGATGCCGGCGCCGCAGCTGGTCGGCGGCCCGCGCGGCGACGTCCCCGGCGCCGCCGACGAGCGCGATCCGCTCGCCCCGCTCGAGCGCCCGCGGTGTGTACGCGTCGACCAGGTCGACGCCACCAACCCGCACCGCCTGCGGAAACCCGCGGCGGCGCAGAGCGCGCACCAGGCCGACACCGTCGGGCACCACCAGGGCCGCCGACTCGAGGATCCGGGCGAAGTCGGGCTCACGCCGCGCCCGCATCACCATCTCGGGGTTGAGCGTTACCACCACCGCGCCGCCGGACGCATCCGGGGCGTGGATCAACTCGGCGAGCCGGCGGACCGCGGCGGCCATGTCGACGATGTCGACGGGACACCCGAGCACGCGCGCTCGCAGAGGGAGAGGCATTGCCGCGAAAGCCTACAGGACGGCAGATCGTGCGCGACAATCGCGCCATGCCACTTCCGCTTCTGCTTGCTCATGGCGCGTCCGGCACCGCGGCATCGATGCGCCCGCACGTCGATGGCGTGCGCCGTCGCGGCGTCGACGCCACCGCGATCGAACTGCCCCGCGGCCGAGCAGAGCGCGCGCTGCCGGTGTATGCCCAGCGACTGGGCGAGGTCGGCGGACCGGCGGTCATCGGCGGCCACTCCTTCGGTGGCCGGGTCGCCAGCATGCTGGCAGCGTCGAGCGACGGCGCCGCCGTGGCGGGACTTGTCCTGCTCAGCTACCCACTGCACCGCCCCGGCCACCCCGAGGACCAGCGCACCGAGCACTGGCCCGACATCCACTGCCCGGTCCTGTTTCTCACCGGCGACGGCGACCCCTTCGCCGGGGTTGAGCTGATGCGGTCCGCGATCGGCGCCATCGCCAACGCTGAGATGGTCGTCTACCGCCAGTCCGGCCATGGGCTCAGCCCAGTTCTCGACGACGCGCTGGACCAGGTGGCCGCCTTTGTGCTGCGCGTATCCGAAGCGCCTTAGCGCTTCGTGTACTGAGGTGCCTTGCGGGCGCGCTTGAGGCCGTACTTCTTGCGCTCTTTCTCGCGCGGGTCGCGGGTCAGGAGTCCGGCCTTCTTGAGCACGGGGCGCAACTCCTCGTCGGCGACCACCAGCGCCCGGGCGATGCCGTGGCAGATGGCCCCGGCCTGGCCCGACACACCCCCGCCTTCGACCTTGATCGAGGCCACGAAGCGGCCCAGGTTGTCCGTGATGCGCAGCGGCTGCGTGACCACCGTTTCCAGGTCGCGACGGCCGAAGTACTCGCTGGGCGACCGGCCGTTGATGACCAGGATGCCGTCGCCGGGCGCCAGGCGCACGCGCGCGACCGAGGTCTTGCGACGGCCGGTGGCGTAGAAGTAGTGCTCGCTAGCTGCTGGCAACCTTGATCTCTCCGAGTTCGCCGAAGCTGATCGGCTGGGGCTTCTGAGCGGCGTGGTGGTGCTCCGATCCCGCGTAGACGCGCAGCCGCTTGAGCATGTCGGCGCCCAGCGTGTTGTGCTGGAGCATGCCGCGCACGGCGTGCATGAGGGGGTAGGTGGGATCGCGCTCCATCTGCTGCTCGTACGTCCGCTCGTGGCGTCCACTGGGATAGCCGGAGTACCGGTCGTAGACCTTGAGCGTGCGCTTGCGTCCGGTGACCACGATGTCGCGCGCGTTGATCACAACCACGTGCTCGCCGGTGTTGAGGTGCGGCGTGAACTGCGGGCGATGCTTGCCGCGCAGGATGCGCGCGATGTTGACGGCGAGCCGGCCCAGCGTCTGGCCGCGCGCGTCGACCACGTACCACGTGTCGGACAGCGTGCCCGGCTTGGCGGTGTAGGTCGGCTGGCTGGTCTGGCTCATGCGCTGGTCTCCGCGGCGGGCGCCGCCGGGTAGGTGACGGTCCATTGGTGCAGGCCGCGGGCGGGTGCTGTGGTGACCGCACGCGCCCGCGTGGGGTCGGCGATCATCCCGGCGAGGTCGTCGACGCTGATCCGCCGGCGACCAACGGCCACCAGCGCACCGGCGATGCCGCGCATCATGCCGTAGAGGAAGGCGTCGGCGCTCACCTCGATGCCCAGCACCGGTGTGTGGGCTTCGTCGAGGTTGGTGGTGCGGTACAGGCAGATGCGATCGATGGTGCGCACCGTGCCGCCGCCGGGTCGCGGCGAACGGCCGAATGCGGCGAAGTCGTGGGTGCCGCGAAGCACTTGGGCGGCGCGGCGCATCGCGTCGACGTCGAGGTCGCCGCTGACCTGCCACGTGTACCGGCGGGTCAGTGGGCTCCGCTCGCGGCGTGACACCACCATGTAGCGATAGGTACGGCTGAGCGCGTCGAACCTTGCGTGGAAGGCCGGTGGCGCAATCGTCGCCTCGCGCACGGCGACGTCCTGGGGTAGCGCCGCGTTGAGCGCGGCCGACAGGCGGGCGGGCTCCCAGTCACGGTGCAGCTGCACGCCGACAACCTGGCCATGCGAGTGGGCGCCGGCGTCGGTACGACCGGCAGCGGTGAGCGCGGGCGTCTCGGTGGTGACTCGCCGCAGCGCGTCGCGGAGCACGCCCTCGACGGTGCGGACAGACGGCTGTGACTGCCAGCCGTGGAAATCCGTACCGTCGTACTCGAGCACCAGCCGCATCATCGTCATGGCCTCAGTCGACCAGCTCGATGATTGCCATCGGCGCGGCGTCGCCGGGACGCGGGCCGACGTGGATGATCCGCGTGTACCCGCCCGGGCGCTCTTTGAAGCGCGGCACCAGTGTGGTGAACAGGCGTGCGCTCACCTCGCGGTCACGCACGTACAGCGCCACCTGGCGGCGCGCATGCAGGTCGTCAGGCTTGGCGGTGGTGATCACCCGCTCCACCCAGCGACGCAGCTCCTTGGCACGGGCCTCGGTGGTCTGGATGCGCCCGTGCGCAAGCAGCGCGGTGACCTGGTTGCGGGTCATCGCCTGGCGATGCGCTGAAGTACGGCCGAATTTGCGTCCGGCGCGGCGGTGGCGCATCGGCTCCCTACCGGCCGCCGGGCTGGAAGAGTGTCTCCAGCTCCTCGGGGGTCACCATCTGACGCTCAACAAGCTTCTCCTTGATCTCGTCGAGCGACTTGGCGCCGAAGTTGCGCAGGGTGAGCAGGTCCTCCTGGCGCATCGCCACGAGCTGACCCACCTTGGTGACGTCATTGGCCTTGAGGCAGTTGAGCGCGCGGACGCTGAGCTCCAGGTCCTCGATCGGCGTGTCGGCGAGCCTGCTGGGCAGGTCGTTGCCACGCTTCTGGCTCTGCGGAGGCACGGCGAGGTTGTCGCCGAACCGCACGAAGAGGTCGAGGTGCTGGGTGAACAGCGCCGCCGCCTGGCTGACCGCGTCGACCGGGCTCAGGGTGCTGTCCGTCCACACCTCGACGATCAGCTTGTCCCACTCGGTCTCCTGTCCGACGCGGGTCTTCTCGATGGTGAAGTTGGCGCGCCGCACCGGGGTGAAGATGGCGTCGATGGGGATGACCCCGATCGGCTGGCCCTCGCGCTTGTTCCGCTCGGCGGTGACGTAGCCCTTGCCGCGCTCGACGGTCAGGTCCATGCGCAGCTGCGACTTGGGGCCGTCCAGGGTGCAGATGTGGACTGTGGGGTTGCGGATCTCAACGTCGCTGCTGGTGGTGATGTCACCGGCGGTGACGTCGCGGGGACCGCGCACGTCCAGGGTGATGCGCACCGGCTCGTCGCTGTGCGACACCACGTTGATCTCCTTGATGTTGAGGAGGATCTCGGTGACGTCCTCCTTGACGTTGGGGATCGCGGAGAACTCGTGGGCGACGCCGTCGATCGAGACCGACGTGATCGCGGCGCCGTTGAGGGACGAGAGCAGGACGCGGCGCAGCGAATTGCCCAGGGTGGTGCCGAAACCGGGCTCGAGCGGCTCGATCTCGAACTTGCCGTAATCGGTACCGCTTTCGACTTCACGGACGGCGGGGGCGGCGATCGTGTCAACCATAGGAAGGGTGTGCCTCACAGGGGTGCTGGCATCGCGCCAGCTTTATCGTCATCAACGCGAATAGAATTCCACGACAAGCTGCTCATCAATGGTCTGCTCCATCTCGTTGCGCTCGGGCAGACGGAGGATGGTGCCCTTGAGCGCCGCGTCGTCGAGGGTGAGCCAGTCGGGGATGGTGCGGCCCGCCACCAGTTCGCGTGCGTTGCTGATCGGCGGCAGCTTGCGGCTGCGCTCGCGCACCTGGACGACGTCGCCGGGCCGGACCTGGGCTGAGGCCACGTTGATGACCTTGCCATTGAGGGTGAAGTGGCGATGCGATACCAGCTGGCGCGCCTCGCGGCGCGACGCGGCCAGGCCGAGCCGGTAGACGACGTTGTCGATGCGCCGCTCCAGCTGCTGCAGGAGAACCGTGCCGGTGACGCCGGTGCTGCGCTCGGCCCGGGCGAAGTAGGTGCGGAACTGGGCCTCGAGCACGCCGTACTGGCGGCGGGCCCGCTGCTTGGCGCGCAACTGGATGCCGTAGTCGCTGGTCTTGCGGCGGCGCGCCAGGCCGTGCTGCCCGGGGAGAAGCGCGTTGCGCTTGTCGAAGGTGCAGTTGGTCAGACACTTGCTGCCCTTGAGGAAGAGCTTGGTGCCCTCGCGACGGCAGAGGCGGCAGACGGGACCGGCTTGATTGGCCATGAAATTCCTAGACCCGGCGCCGCTTGGGAGGGCGGCAACCGTTGTGCGGGATGGGGGTGACGTCGGTGATCGCGGTCACCTCGAGGCCCGAGGCCTGGAGGCTGCGGATGGCGGCCTCACGGCCGGCCCCCGGTCCCTTGACGTAGATCTCGATGCTCTTCAGGCCGTGCTCCATGGCCCGGCGGGCGGCGCCTTCGGCAGTGATCTGGGCGGCGAACGGCGTGCTCTTGCGCGAGCCCTTGAAGCCCTGGCCGCCCGCGGATCCCCAGGCGATCACGTTGCCCTGCGGGTCGGTGAGGCTGACAATGGTGTTGTTGAACGTTGCAAGCACGTGGGCGTGGCCGACCGCGACGTTCTTGCGCTCGCGGCGCCTGGTGCGGACGACCTTCTTCTTCTTTGCCATGCTCGTTACTTCTTCTTGCGGCGCACGCCGACCGTCTTCTTGGGACCGCGCCGGGTGCGGGCATTGGTGCGGGTGCGCTGGCCGCGCACCGGCAGGCCACGGCGATGGCGGAGGCCGCGGTAGGTGCCGATCTCCATCAGCCGCTTGATGTTGAGCGCGATCTGGCGGCGCAGGTCGCCTTCGACGCGGCCCTGGAGCTGTTTGGCGATCAGGTCACGCAGCTTGCTCACCTGGGTGTCGGTGAGCTCGCGCGTGCGGATGTCCGGCGAGATCTGGGCGAGCTGCAGCAGCCGCCGCGACGTTGTCGGACCGATGCCGAAGATGTACGTCAGCGCCACTTCGATGCGCTTGTCGCGTGGAATGTCGACGCCGGCGATGCGTGCCACTTCTGCCGTCTACCCCTGTCGCTGCTTGTGTTTGGCGTTCTCGCAGATGACCCGGACAGCACCGTGACGCTTGATGACCTTGCACCGATCACACATCTTCTTGACCGAGGCCCTGACCTTCATCGCTTTCCTGCTGTCCTTTCTGTCTTGTCTGTTTTGTCGTTGCTGCTAGGCGAGTCGTTGGAGGATGCGTCCCCGACCGGGATCGGCGGCGCTGAGTTCGACCCGGACCCTGTCGCCCGGCAGGATGCGGACCGCCTGGAGGCGCGCCTTTCCGGCCGGATGGCAGAGAACCCTGTGGCCGTTGTCCAGTTCAACCCGGTAGAGCGCGTCGGGAAGGGGCTCGATGACCCTCCCGATCAGGGGCTCAGCCACGTCTCTGGCAGAGGCGTGCCGAATCTGGCTGGTTGGCAGCCGCAACCGACGAGTATACGGAATGGTTCCCTGACACGGCAAATTTCACACCACCGCCGCGTGGGCCGGCCGCAGCGTGAGCACCTCGGGTCCGTCCTCGGTGATGGCCACTGTGTGCTCGAAATAGCAGGAGAGCCGGCCGTCCGCGGTCACCACTGTCCAGTCGTCGTCGAGCACACGCACCTCTGGACCGCCCAGGTTGACCATCGGCTCGATGGCGAGCACATAGCCGGGTTTGAGCTCGTTGCCGGTTCCGGGCTGCCCGTAGTTGGGCACCTGCGGCGCCTCATGCATGTTGCGACCGATGCCGTGGCCCACGTAATCGCGGACCAGCGAATAGCCCTGCGCCTCAGCGTATGTCTGCACGGCGTGGCCGATGTCGCCGATGTGATTGCCCGGTCGAGCCTGGGCGATGCCCCGCTCGAGCGCCTCGCGGGTGACGTCGATCAGGGCCGTCACCTCTGGAGAGGCTTCGCCGCAGGCCACGGAGAGCCCGCTGTCGGCCCACCACCCGTCGAGGATCAGCCCGCAGTCGAGCGACACCAGGTCACCGTCCCGGATCACGCGGCCGCCGGGCATGCCGTGCACCACCTCGTCGTTCACCGAGACGCACAGCGAGTTGGGGAAGCCCTGGTAGCCGAGGAAGCCGGGGATGCAGCCGTGGTCGCGGATGAACGTGTCCGCCCGGCGGTCGAGGTCGAGCGTGGTGACACCGTCGCGCACCTCGGCGGCGAGGTGGGCCAGGCAGGCTCCGAGGATCCTGCCGGAGACGCGCATCTTGTCGATCTCGTCCGGCCGCTTGAGGCGGAATGCGCCGGCCATCAGGCCACCTCGCCCCGGGGGGCGCCGTTCGGCGTCACCGTTGGGCCGAAGATGGTGAGGATCGAGTCGGTTACGGCATCGATGGGAGCGTTGCCGTTGACGTACTCAATGCGTGTACCACGGCCCTCGTAGTAGCCGATCACGGGCGCAGTCTTGGCCTCGTACTCACGCATGCGCTCGACGAACGCCTCGGGCGTGTCGTCGGCGCGGTGGTCCTGCTCGGCTCGATGGGCGATGCGTTTGACCAGCTCGGTCTCGGGCACATCGAAGAAGAGCACGACGCCGATCTCGCGCCCGGTCCGTTCCAGCATCTCGTCGAGCTCGCGGGCCTGCGCCACGGTGCGGGGGAAGCCGTCGAGCAGCACACCGGGCTTGGCGTCGGGCTGGGCGAGGCGGTGATCGATGACCTTGACCATGGTCTCGTCGGGGATGAGGCCACCAGTGGCCATGATCGGCCCGACCTCGCGCCCCAGCTTGCTGCCCGCGTCAGCCTCGTCGCGGAGCATCTGTCCCGTGCTGATGTGGGGCAGACCGAAGCGCTCGGAGATGATCGAGGCCTGCGTCCCCTTGCCGCTGCCCGGCGGGCCGAAGAGCACGGCGATCACCGGATGAAGCCCTTGTACTGGCGCATCAGCAGCTGGGTCTCGATCTGCTTCATGGTGTCGAGCGCCACGCCCACGACGATGAGGATCGCCGTTCCACCGAGGTAGAGGCTGGTGGGGTCGGCGCGGGTGGCGAACGCCGTGAACAGAGGCAGCACCACGGTGATGATGGCGAGAAAGAGCGCCCCGGCCAAGGTGATCCGCCCCATCACCCGGCCGAGGTACTCCGCCGTACTTCGACCCGGTCTGATCCCGGGGATGAATGTCGACTGCTTTTTGAGGTTCTCGGCCACGTCGTTGGGATCGAAGACGACCGCTGTGTAGAAGTACGTGAAGCCGAGGATGAGCAGGAAATAGATGCCGTTGTAGGCGACGTTGATGTACCACTTGGGCCCGTTGGGCTGCCAGTTGGCGGTGATCCACGCCGAGGCGTTGCCGATGAATCCGCCGGCGCTGGCGAAGAGGTTGGCGAAGATGGTCGGGAAGAACATGATCGACAGCGCGAAGATGATCGGGATGACGCCCGCCGTGTTGATGCGCAGCGGCAGGAAGTTGCGCCGCCCCTGGGCCGCGGCACCGGTGCGCGGGTTGAGCACGCGTTGCGCCGACTGGACGGGGATCTTGCGCTGTGCCTGCTGCACCGCGATGATCCCCGCCGTCACCACCAGCGCGATGATTGCCACGCCGATGATCTGGATGACGTGCGACCCACCGGTGGTGCCGTAGTCGCCGATCGACGGGATCACCCTGGCGATGATGCCGGTGAAGATGATCAGCGACACACCGTTGCCCACGCCGTACTCGGTGATCAACTCGCCGAGCCACATGGCGATGACCGTGCCCGCGGTCAGGGTCAACACGATGCCGATCTCCTGGGCGGTGGTGGCGTTGGGGATGATCGCCTGGGGCACGCCGTTGACCGTCACCGCGTTGGTGTTGGTGAAGAGCGCGAGGAACCCCCAGCCCTGCAGCGCCGCCAGGGGAATGGTCAGCCAGCGCGTATAGCGGGTGATCTTCTTTCGACCCTGCTCCCCTTCCTTGCTCAGCTCCTTGAGCCGGATGGAGACCACTGTCATCAGCTGCATGATGATGGTGGCGTTGATGTAGGGGTTCAGCCCCTCCGCGACGATGGTGAAGCGCTGCAGCCCGCCACCGCCGACGAGGTTGAACAGCCCGAGCAGCGAGTTGCTGCTGAACAGCGCCTGCAGCGCCGCCGGCGACGCTCCGGGGATCGAGATGTTGGCCAGCACGCGGAACGCGAGCACCAGGCCGATGGTGATCACCAGCTTGCGGCGCAGCTCCGGGATGCGCATCGCCTGGCCCAGGGCCTGCAGCAGGTTCACGCCTGCGGCTCCTCCTCGCGGTCAGGAGTTGCGTCTGTGGACGCCGGCTCATCGGCCGTCTCGGTGACGACCGCAGGGGCGGTGTCGACAGGCTCAGCGGCGCGCGCGTCCGCGGCTGCGGCGCGCGCCGAAGCGCGGCCGGCGGCGCGCACGGCGGCGCGGTCGGTGGCCTTCTGATCCGGTGGCGGGGCCGGCTCCTCGAGGAGGTCGACGCGGCCGCCTGCGGCCAGCACCGCCTTCTGCGCCGCGGCTGAGGCGCGGTGCACGCGCACCTGCACCGCCACCCTGACACGGCCGGCGGCGAGCAGCTTGACCGGCTTCTCGGCACCACTGACCAGCCCGGCTTCGGCCAGCGCAGCGCCGTCGACGATCGAATCCTTGGCGAAGCGGTTGAGCTTGCTGAGGTTGACCACCGCGTACTCCTTGCGGAAGCGGTTGTGGAACCCGCGCAGCTTGGGCAGGCGCATCGACGCCTTCATCTGGCCCCCCTCGAATCCCTTGGGGACGCTGTTGCTCTCGCGCGATCCCTGGCCCTTCATGCCGCGGCCGGAGGTCTTGCCCTGCCCGGCCGAGATTCCCCGGCCGACCCTGGTGCGCTTCTTGCGGCTGCCCGGTGTGGGCTTCAGCTCATGCAGTTTCACGAGCTCTTCTCCGAGGCGGCGCCTGCGGCGAGCACGGCCATCCCCGCCGGCGTATCTGCCGGGATGCCGTTGACGCTCACCAGGTGGCGCACCTTGTGCACCATGCCGCGGATCGACGAGGTGTTCTGGTGATCAACGCTGTGGTTGAGCTTGCGCAACCCCAGCGCGGCCAATGTCGCCTTCTGGTCCGCCGCGTACCCGATCTTGCTCTTGCGGTAGGTCACCCGCAGCGTGCTCATGGGGTCACCGCTTGCGGCGCCGACGCCGGCAGGTCCTCGCCGAGCATCTGCGCGGCGCGCTTGCGACCGACCAGCTGCTCGGGGGTGCGGCCACGCAGCTCGGCAACCTCGCGCAGGGTGCGCATGCTCGCCAGCGCTGCGATGGTGGCGCGCACGACGTTGATCGGGTTGTCCGTGCCCAGCGACTTGGTGAGGATGTCGTGGATACCGGCCGCCTCGACCACCGCGCGCATCGAACTGCCACTGATGACACCCGTCCCGGGGACGGCGGGCTTGAGCAGCACCTTGGCGGCGCCGAGCTTGTAGTGCACCTCGTGCGGGATGGTGGTGCCCACCATCGGCACGGTGATCATGTGTTTGCGGGCGTCGTCGACACCCTTGCGGATGGCGTCCGGCACCTCGCCTGCCTTGCCCAGCCCGGCGCCGACGCGACCGGCGCCGTCACCGACGACGACAAGCGCGCTGAACGAGAATCGCCGCCCACCCTTGACCACCTTGGCGACGCGGTTGAGCGAGACGATCTTCTCCTGCAGGTCGCTGGCGCGGTCGTCGCGCCGATCCATGCGCATGGCCATCTCTAGAACTCCAGTCCCGCTTCACGGGCAGCTTCGGCGAGGGCCCGGACCCTGCCGTGATACAGGTACCCGCCGCGGTCGAACACCACCTTGGTCACGCCGGCGCTCACAGCCCGCTCGGCGATGACGCGGCCGACCACGCTGGCGCCGGCTACGGCGGAGTTGCCCTTGCCGCTCAGCTCCCTGCGGACGTCGGCGTCATGGGTCGACGCCGAGGCGAGGGTGCGGCCCGCGCTGTCGTCGATGAGCTGGACAACGATGTGGTTGAGGCTGCGGAAGACCGCCAGGCGGGGGCGTGCGGGGGCGCCGTGGACGTTCTTGCGAACGCGGCGGTGGCGGCGGTCGCGAGCGGCGCGACGGTCGAACTTGGTGTGCATGCTACTTCGCCTTCCCGGCCTTGCCGGACTTGCCCGCCTTGCGCTTGATGACCTCGCCGCGGTACATCACGCCCTTGCCCTTGTACGGCTCGGGCTTGCGGAATGAGCGGATCTTGGCGGCCACCTGG
>JBDTJX010000036.1:0-11819 GCA_039935655.1 Candidatus Dormiibacter sp.
TCGGTGTTGCGCACCAGGAGATGGCGGGTGCGCAGGCCCTTGGCGGACCGCGCACCGCTGTGTTCTTCGCGCCCGACCAGATGCGCAAACGCACCCTGGACTGGGGCCGCGAGGAGCTCGACGCCCGTTTTGCCGCGGCCTGGAAGGGTTTCGCGCCCACCGTCGCATCGTGGGTTGACGTGGTGATCGGTCACGGCCGTGACGGCCTCCGCGACGCGTGGCTCGACGTGCTCGCCGGCACCAGCGCGCCGCGCACCGGCCACGTCATCGCTCTCTAGCCGGACGGCCCGTCCGCTTACCAGCCCTGAAAACCCACTGACTGGGAGGGGCGGGTAGGTCGAGCAGAAATGGCACCAAGGTGGAGACTGCGGTGACCACGATGGCCAAGACGGCTAAAAGCGGCAACGCTCAGGAGGTAGCAGTACTCATCGATCTGAGGCTAACGGTCATTGGCAATGGCACGGCAACGCGAAAGCCATGGTTTGGAGTCAATGAACCCCGGATCGAGGAGGTTGCTGACCGAGACGTTGACCGAGACGGTCAGCCGGCGGTCGGCGGCGTGCCAGGCAGCAGACTGGGCCAGGGCCTGCTCCAGGACGATCGCGGTCAGCGACCGCATGAGCCCGGCCTCCTCGGCGAGGGGAAGGAAGTCGAGTGGCGGGACCAGGCCGAGTCGCGGGTGAGGCCAGCGCAACAGGGCTTCGACGCCGGAGATCTCGCCCGTGCGCAGATCGACCTGTGGCTGGTAGTGCGGCTCGAATCCACATGATGCCATCCCGCTATATGTGCACGCTATTTCAGGAGCGCGACACTAGCTGAGGGATATCCGCCTCATTGCCGTGCGCTTACTTTCCCTCGGTAGGGTCGATGCATGAGTACTTCCACCCTCCTCCTGAATTACTTGGCAAGGGCCGTCCTTTCCGGCCCCGTGCACCCTCATCGACCGACAAGCATCGGCGTGAAGATCCTGTGATGGCGCGCAGCGGTCGCGCCGTGACCGTAGTCTTGTTCGCAGTAGCAGTTTCGACCTAGTTTGCACAGGGGTGTGAGTTGATGCGCGCTTCCTCCCGACGCAGTGTCCTCGGGCTGACCGTGGTGTCGGCCGGAGCGGGTCTAGCGACCGGGCTGTCCGCCGCCGCGGGCGCCGGGCCGTTTTTCGGCTTGCACAGACATCCGGCGTCGACCCCTGCGGCGACACTTAGCAGCCCGATCAGCGCGAGCGTGCTCTTTCCGCGGCCGATCGCGAGCCCGCCGGTGCAGAAGACCATCGACGTCTACGACCCGGCCCCGGTCCTCGCACCGGCGCCACCGGCCGCGGCACCACGACCGGCTGGCGCGTCCGCTCCCGCGCCAGTCATCCACTCCAACCCGTCCCAGTGTGGCGACGACGGCTGCAAGAGCTCGGACGCTGGCAATGGCGACTCTGGCGGCGGGGGTGACGCCGGCGGGGGAGGCGACTGAGCATGGATCGTCGCTCTGACCCAGGGCACCGCGACCGCGCCATGCGCAGGGTCCGTCGCGGCACCGTTGGCGCCGTGGGGACGGCACTTGGCCTCTCCGGTGTTTTCTCGGCAGCCGCAGCGGTCAGCTTCGCCGGCAATCAGACGAGCGCGCCCCCAGTCTCACCACCGTTCGTCCCGGTTGAGGCCGCGCCGGCTCAAGCCCCTCCGCCAACGCCGCCGGTCGTCATTCGCATCGTTCATCATCCCGCCACGCTGGCCGGCGGCGGTGCGGCGCCGCGCCCGCCGGCCCAGGCCCCCGCTCCGGCGGGCCGCGCGCCCTCCGTGGCACCCCCGCCGCCGCCACCCCCACCCCTCTGCCATTCGACGCCCAGCCACCCGTGCTGACCGGAGGCTCCTTCGCGGCCATGGGAACGGTCAACACCGTCGTGGTCGAGGACCCGATGTTGCTGCCGAAGGCGATGGCCGTCGTCCAAGGGGAGATTGGCGAGATCGACCGCGTGTGCAGTCGCTTTCGTCCCGACTCAGAGTTGTCCCGACTCAATGATCGCTGCGGCGGCGAGGAGGTTGCCATCTCCGCCCTGCTGGAGGAGGCGATCGTCGCCGCATTGCAGGCTGCGCGCATGACCGGGGGCCTGGTCGACCCCACCGTCGGACGGTGCGTGCAGGACATCGGCTACACGGTCACATTTCGTGACGTCCCCGTCGAGGGCCCCCCCCTGCAGCTCACGGTCCGTCCGGTGGCTGGCTGGCGGGCGGTCGAGCACAATCCCACAGCGCACACCATTCGCCTGCCCGCCGACGTGTCGCTCGATCTGGGCGCCAGCGGCAAGGCCTGGGCGGCCGACCGCGCTGCCTCCGCTGTCGCCGACGAGCTCGGCGTCGGCGTCGCGGTCGATTGTGGGGGGGATGTCTCGATTCGCGGACGGGTCCCGGAAGGAGGCTGGCCGATTCGCGTTGCCGAGCGGGTCGGCGGCGACCTGTGGCAGGACGTGGCCGTGTCAGATGGTGG
Source organism: Candidatus Dormiibacter sp. (assembly GCA_039935655.1). Taxonomy (GTDB): domain Bacteria; phylum Chloroflexota; class Dormibacteria; order Aeolococcales; family Aeolococcaceae; genus Aeolococcus. The sequence goes on from JBDTJX010000036.1 coordinate 2,473, forward strand.
CCTGGCCACCTCGGGGACGATGACCCGGCGGTGGCGGCGCGGTGGGGTGGACGTCCATCACATCATCGATCCCGCCACCGGCCTGCCGGCGCGCACGCCGTGGGCGATGGTGTCCGTGGCAGCTGCGACGTGCTTGGAGGCCAATGCGGCCGCTACGGCGGCGATCATCATGGGCAGGTCTGCTCCCGGCTGGCTCGACGCGTGCAGCCTTCCGGCGCGACTCGTCGACCGGGATGGCCACGTGCGGTTCGCCGGGGGCTGGCGCCAGGCGTGTTGAGCCCGCTCGCGGTGCTCGCCGGGGCGGTGCCTGGAGCCAATCCGAGCTGGCTCTGGTACGCAACCCGCGGTCTTGGAATCAACACCCTCATGGTGCTGACCGCCACCGTGGTCGTCGGCGTCGGGACCACTCTGCGCTGGGAGACCCAGACCACCCCGCGCTTTGTCACCGCCGACCTGCACCGTAACCTGAGCCTCCTCGCGGTGGTGCTGCTGGCCCTGCACATCGCCACCACTCTCCTCGACCCGTTCGCCCAGATCAGCGTCCGGGACGCGGTCATCCCGACGGGCGCCCTGTACCGCCCGGTGTGGCTCGGGCTGGGTGTCGTCGCTGCGGAGATCCTTGTCGCAGTGGCCGCCAGCAGCCTGCTGCGGGCGCGCGTCGGGCCGCGAACCTGGCGGCTCATCCACTGGTTGGCGTACGCGTCCTGGCCCCTGGCCGTCGTCCACGGGCTCGGGACGGGATCGGATGCTCAGGATGCCTGGATGATCGGCATCGATGCCGCCTGTGTCGCCGCCGTTCTGGTCGCTGTCGGACGCCGCCTCTTCCACGGCCGCCTTGCGACCGTGCCGGTTCGCGTTGCTGCCGGGGCGGCGGCGGTCGCCTCCGTCGCACTCGCCGCCAGCTGGGCGGTGAACGGCCCTTTCCAGCCCGGATGGTCTGCGCGGGCGGGCACCCCGGTGGTGGTCGCGTCGACCGCTGGCCCTGTTCACTCCGGACCCGGCGGCTTCAGCGATCCCCTGGCGGGCGTCATGGTCCGCAGCGCGGCCGGCACCCAGCTTGCGATGCGCGACATGGTCGACAGCAGCCTCACCCTGGCGGTGCGGCCGCCGAGCGCCGCCGAAACGCTGCCGGTGCTCACCATCGCTCGAAGCGGGCGGACCATCTGCACGGTGCCTGCGCATCCGGGGACGGTGCTGTACGCCGTGTGCGGCAGCACCCGCCTGACCATCGCGCTGTATGTCTCGAGCAGCACCGTGAGCGGCCTGCTGACCACGTCGGGCCTGCTGGGATGACCGCAGAGGTGATGACCGCAGGCCCCCCGGTCGCGGCTCCGGCGACGGCCAGCCGCCTGCTGGCCGGACCGGCCTGGTCCGCCGGCCACGAGCGGCTGGCTGAGCATTGCCACCGTCTCGGTCTGCGGCCCGAGGGTGGGGAGTGGCTGCTCCGGTCGCTGCAGGACAGCGGGCTCGGCGGCCGCGGGGGTGCCTGGTTCCCGACGTGGCGGAAGTGGGCCCTGGTCGCCCAGCGATCCCAGGGACGCTCGGTGGTGGTCGCGAACGCATCCGAGGGTGAGCCCCTCAGCGCCAAGGACCGGACCTTGGTTGAGCTCCGCCCCCATCTCGTGCTGGACGGCGCCGTCCTGGCGGCGGAGACCGTCGGGGCGCGCGAGGTGGTGGTATACCTCGCGCGTGGCGCCCGCGCTGCTCACCACGCGATCGCGCGTGCCCTGGGGGAGCGGCGCGATGCGGGGGTGAGCGAGCCGCCGATTCGCATTGTCCGCACCGCCCACCGCTATATCGCCGGCGAATCCTCCGCGGTGGTACGGCGGATCTCGGGTGGACCCTCCAAGCCGCAGTTCGCGCCGCCAAGCCCCTCTCAGAGAGGGATCGGCGGCGAACCCACCCTGGTGCAGAATGTCGAGACGCTCGCCCATGTGGCGCTGATCGCCCGCCGCGGCAGCGCCTGGTTTCGCCAGCTCGGGACGGATGGCTCGCCCGGCAGCACCCTGATGACCCTGTGCGGGAACGTTGGCCGCCCGGGCGTCTACGAGGTGGACCTGGCTGCCGAGGTGGGTGGTGTGCTGCAGCTCGCCGGGATCAGGTCAGCGGGCGCGGCGGCCCTGCTGGGCGGCTACTTCGGCACGTGGCTGGCCGCGGACACGCTCCCGCACCTTCCGTTAGATGCGGCCGCCTTGGGTGAGGGCCATGGGGCGTCGTTGGGCTGCGGAGTGCTGGCCGTCCTTCCTGAGGAAGCCTGCGGAATCATCGAGGCGGCGCGCATCGTGAGCTACCTCGCCGCGCAGACAGCCGGTCAATGCGGGCCGTGCGTTCACGGACTGAAGGCGATCGCGGCCACGATGACGAGGGTCGCCAGCGCGGAAGCAGTGCCCGCGGACATCGACCGCGTTCGTCAATGGATGCGTCTGGTGCGCGGCCGCGGGGTCTGCCGCCATCCCGACGGAGCGATCAGCCAACTGGGAAGCGCCCTGGTGGTTTTTGCCGATCACCTCGGCGCGCATCTGGACGGACGTGGCTGTGTCAAGCGCCACAATTCCGGCTTTCCCCGGCCGCCGCGCTCGGCGCGGGGCTGGCGATGAGCGCGGTCCCGCTCCGGCGGCTGCGCGTCAATCCCATCCTCTGTGACGGGGTCGGCTATTGCGCTGAGATCGTGCCCGAATTGATCTTTCTGGATGACTGGGGCTTTCCGGTCATCGATCCGATCCCCATCGAGGATGAGACCTGCCTGCGACACGCCCGCAAGGCGGTTGCCAACTGCCCGAAGGTCGCCCTGCTGCTTGAGCACCTCGAAGCCAGCGGTCACTGACCACGTCGCACGCGCGCACGAGCATGCGTCCGATCGCCGACGGCGCCCATGCTGCAACGAAACGATTCGTCGAACTACGACTGGAGAGACTGGCCCGACAGGAGGCTTCGCAGCCGCAGCGCCTCAAGAAGAAGCTGTGTGGCGACGATGTTGTCTTGGTGTAGATGCCGACGGTATCGCCCCAACTCCGCGCACGCCTGCCTGGGTGGCGAGATGGAAAATGCCGTCGCATCTATCCAGCAGCGGTGTCGAGGTTCACGTCGGCGATATCCCGCTTCATGCAAGGAGAATCGCGGCGAGGCATGAGCGTAGCTGAGGTTGTGCTCCTTGCATTTGCGCTTGTAGACGGTGAGAAGCTGTCCACCCCGATCACCGAGCGCACCTCCTCGAGCAAAGGCTCGCAGAGATGTGATCCGATGAATCCGGCCGCGCCGGTGACCACAACAGCGACTGCCAGGCTGCGGGTTGCCGCTGTCGAGCGGCGCCCACAGCTCGTCGTGAAAGGGGCACCTGGGCGCAACTCAGAAATAGATTCGGCTCCACGCGGAGGGACGCGACCGGAATCGTCGGTTTCGTTGGTGATCCGCGGATGAGCGTTCCAGTGAGAGTCCTCTCACCCATAACAACGGTGCCGCGGCCGAGCAGCATGCGGCTGGCCGCGCGCATGCGTCAGATCACCAAAATTAGCACCCTACGTGGGCTACGAAAGAATCACCCACCTATAACCGCGGCATTGCCTTGCCCTTACCTTTGGACGCTAGCCTCGGTGCATGGACGCTCCAGCTCTCGTCCTCAACCGTGCAAGGAGAAGCCTGCTATGAACGTTACAACGCTGATCGTGCTCAACGTAATCTTCGTCGTAATCGCCTGCAGCATAGTCACGATCGGAATGGTCGTCGCAGCCAAAGTCGCAGCCAACATCGGCGATATGGGGCAAGGTGCCCGCTCGAGGAGCGCTGTTCGCGCCGAGCAGAGGCAGTCGGACTTCGTCGAGCGCGCCGCATGAGGCGGACGCTCTAGTGCCGTGGCTCACAGGAGCGGACTCCGTTGCGGCTGCCCAGGATCTGCTCCGGCGTCTCCACCCAGGCGAAAGGCTGACACTGGTCGTTGCAACCGTCGAGGAACCGCTGAATGGCGCGGCGCTGCAAGATCGAGAAGACGGTCTCCACCCGGTTCAACCAACTCGCGCTTGTTGGCGTGATATGCAGGTGATACCCGCGATGGCGCCGCAGCCACTCGCCACAGCGGGATGGGTATCGGCGGAATAGTTGTCGAGGACCAGGAGTGCCTGACCCCGCGGATGCGCATGGGTCAGACCCAGGAAGCACCGGGAACTCTTGGTGCCGGTGCCGCTCACAGCAGCGTCCAGTCCATCGCACCGGTGGCGATGCCCAGCCCGGCGAACAACGTGGTCGTGCCGTGGCGGACGTAGTCGTGGATGCGCCGCTCAGGCTGGCCGGGACGCATCGGCAGGAGCGGCTGGGTGCGATCGCCACGTCACGGGGCGCCGAGGGCTATTCGGCAGCCGGCCGCTCGTGTCCGATGGACGCGCGCGAGGCCAGCGCCCACCACCGCGACCAGCGTCAAGGTGACCCAGAAACGCGGTCGGGACTGGCGCGCCGGCTCGAAGATCAGGCCGCTGATGGAGCATCGCTGGCGCCACCGATCGCTCGGGAGGGCTGGCAGCGTGGGATGCGCGGATGCGTGGTCGGGCGGATGCCAGAGCCGGCCAACCTCAGCGATCGCCTGCTGCGCTTGGGACGGACGTCAGCGACGCTGCAGGGGCGCCGTCACGCCGTGTGCATGGTGACCTCTGACAGCTGCGGCTTCAGCGGGACGACGAGCCGGAAGGTGCTGCCCTCACCCGGTTTCGTGGACAGTTCGATCCGACCGCCCAGCTCTTTGGTAGCGCGCCTCGCGAGGGCAAGTCCAAGCCCGCTGCCGCCGGTGGCGCGCTGTCGCGCCGCATCAACTCGGTAGAAGCGGTCGAAGATCCGCTCGCGGTGTGCGTCATCAATGCCGATGCCTGTGTCGTGCACCGCGATGATCGCCTCATTGCGCCGACGTCGGGCCTCGACGCGCACTCGTCCGCCGGCGGGAGTGTAGCGAATCGCGTTGGACACGAAGTTATCGACGACCATGGCGATCAGCCGCTCGTCCGAGACGGCGGTGACGGTACTGGCCATCAGCGACAACTGCACACCGGCAGCGCGCGCGCTCGGCGTGTGCCGCGCCACAATATCGCGACAGAGAACGTCGATTCTCAGGGCCTGGTGGTCGACATGGCGGACGAGATCGAGGCTGGTGAGGTTGCGAAGATCCGCCAGGAGCGCCTGCAGCCTGCGGGTCTCGTGCGTAAGGGTCTCGGCGGCTTCACCCCGATCCTGGTCCGTGGACGCGGTGCCATCGGCGAGCGCCAGTCCGGTTCCAGAAATCGCGCTGATCGGCGTCGCCAGCTCGTGGACGAGGTCGCTGAGGAATTCACGCTGGGTGCGATCGGACGCGTCCAGCCGCCCCGCCATGCCGTCGAATGCGGTTGCCAGAGGGAGGAATTCGCCCGCCGACGCCGCTCCCATCCGCGCGGTCAGATCACCGGCCGCAACCCGTTCGGCAGCCGAGCTGGCGTGCTGGATCTGTCGGCGCAGTGTCCGCGTGAGATAACTGGTCGCGGCGAACGCGCTGATCACAAGCAGTAGCGCGGGTGCGGCGGCCGCGAGGATCAACTGAAATAGCACCACATCGCGAGAGGAGGTGTAGTCGTATACGGTGACGCTGCCGCGGGAGAAGCTGCTCGTCGCGGCCAACTCCAGCTGGCGCTTCTCGGCGTCGTCGGGGAGCGGGCCGGTCAACACCGTGCGGCCATCCATGATGATCACGATCTGAGCATCGGGGAGCGCGGCGTGGAGGACACGCGAATCAGGGATGCCACCACCCGAGGCGACGACCTGCGCGAGTCCAGCCGCGACGTCCTGCGCACCTTGCTGGTCGGAGGACTGTTCGGCGCCTTGGTTGATGACCGTGTACAGCACATAGGCGACGCCGATCGCGAGCAAGGCAGGCACAATCATTGCCAGCAGCAGACGGGCCCGCAGCGATTGGAAACGTCGCCTCACGCCGGCTCCATGCGGTAGCCGACGCCGCGCATGGCACTGATCCCCGCTGCCCCGCCGAGCTTGCGCCGGAGTGCCGAGATATGCACATCGACCGTCTTGGCGGTGAAAAACGGAGAGCCCCAGACCCTCTCGAGGAGCTGCTCGCGCGTGAACACCTGGCCTGGACGCTCCATCAGCTGCGTGAGGAGATCGAACTCGCGACGCGTGAGCATCACCTCGGCACCGGCCACCAGGCATCGGCGCTCGGTCAGGTTGAGCTCGAGGACACCGTTGCGCAGCGACGTTGCCGGCTCGAGGAAACCCGCGATCCTGCGGAGGTGGGCCCGCACCCGCGAGACCACCTCCGCAGCGAAGAAGGGTTTGACGATGTAGTCGTCCGCGCCAAGCTCGAGGCCCGCGACGCGCTGAACCTCCTCCCCCTTGGCCGTCAGAAAGAGCATCGGTATCGAGGATCGGAGGCGGGCGCGGCGGACGACCTCAAATCCATCCATCTCCGGGAGCATCACGTCGATCAGGGCGATGTCCACCTCCGCGCTCAAGAGGACGGCGAGCGCGCGGGTACCGTCCGCTGCTTCGACGACATCGAAGTCGGCCTGCGTGAGGTAGAGGCCGAGCAGGCGCCGGATCGCCTCCTCATCATCGGCGACCAGCACGCGTGGACGACCCGTCACCATCCCGACTCTCTCACGATCCAGCGGCTGGGTATCACCGCGGCGGGTGCCGACAGACGAGATCACCCGGCCGCCACTCGATTCCGGCGACCGGGCGATCCGTTTGGGGGGGGCTGGAGAGATCCCGCCTTGACCGCGCCGACTACTGACCGCCGCTGCGGCCTACCAGGGACTGGGGTCGGCCGCGGAGCGCCGCGATCGACCGGCCACCCCCGAAGGCCAGCGTGGTGCGCGACTGACGGGCCCGGGCCTGACGCTGACCTGCGGAAGGGCGGTCAAGCAGCAGCGGAACCAAGATGGAGACGGCGGCGACCAGGATGGCCACGACGGCGAAAGCGGCGATGTTCAGAAGGTAGGCAGTGCTCATGTAGATGACACTACCGACCATTGGTAATGCAACGGCAATGCGGCGGCCATCTATTGACCAGGATCCCGCGCCAGCCGTGGCCAACGGCTCAAGATGAAACCCCGGGTAAGTTGGAGACTCTGGAGCCCTTGGAGTAAGAGCAAAGCACTGGGCGAGACACCTGTCTCGACGAGCGGGATGACAAGCTTGTTCTTGCCAATTGCGACGCCGATCTCTTGGTGGACGGCGTAGGATTCCGTGCCGCTGTTTGCCAACAAGACCACCATTGCAGCGCTGTTGTGGGTCTCATTGATTATCTTCGCCGGGAGGTATTCCCCTGGACGGCTGTCGTACTCGTACAACCAAGCTTTCACCCTCACGGCTTCGATCTGCCTCGAAAGTGCTTCGGCTGCGACGCGATCCCTCGAGCGGTGGCTGACAAAGGACTGGAGTAGGGGATCCGACCGCGACAACGAGCTCGTCTGTGCCCCAGGCGCGATCGCGCGGGAAGGAGGTACGGGGAGGGGGAAAGCCAGTCAACCTATTGCCTCCCTGTCTGATGTCAAGCGCACGAGGCGGGGTGGAACAGCCGCGGTCGCCGCAGCGCCGCCACCGCGCTTCTCCGGGGGCGGACTTTGGGAGGCGCGCATGCCCCGGCGACGCCGTACAGGACGCCGTAGCTGCCCTTGCCGAGCACAGGCACATGAGCCCGACATGTCGGTATAATTCGCCATATGACGAAATACCGCGGCGACAGGTGACGTGAGTGGAGTCCACAAAGCCCTGTCCGATCCGACGCGCAGGCGCATCCTGCAGTTGCTGCGCAGTCGAGACATGAACGCTGGTGAGCTTTCGGCGAGGTTCGACCTCTCCGCGTCGACGATGTCGGGGCACTTCAACGTGCTCAAGAAGGCGGACCTTATCCAGCCGATCCGCAGCGGCACCAGCATCACCTACCGGCTCGACGTCACCGTGCTCCAGGAGGCGCTGCTGGAGCTTCTCGACATGTTCAGCCTGGAGCCACGGGCACGATGAAGCTGAAGGGTGCGACCATCGCGGCGGCAGCGCTTATTCTCGGCATGCTCGGCTACTCGGCATGGGCGTGGGCACAGCTGCCCGCCGGTGCCCAGCTAACCGTGCACTGGAGCGTCTTTGGTCGCCCCAACGGAGGTGCGGCGAAACCGGTCACCCTGCTGCTTTTGCCCGCGATCGCAGGGGTATTGGTTGGGGTCTTCCTCGGTCTGGCCCCCAGGATCGAGCCGAGGCGCGCGCACCTCGTCGCGTCCCGGAGGGCGTTTTCCGTTGGCATCGTCGCGACCGTCAGCGTGCTTGCCGCGGTTCACGTTGCGGTGATCTCGGCTGCGCTCACACACGTAAGCCTGCGTGTCGCCCTGATCCCGCTGGTGCCCGCGCTGATCGTCGCGGTGCTGGGAAACTACCTGGGTGCGGTGCGCAGCAACTTCTTCTTCGGGGTGCGCACTCCTCTGAGCAGTGAGCGCTCGTGGGAGCGGACCAACCGACTGGCCGGACGCTTCCTGGTTCCTTTGGGCCTGATCGTTGCGCTAATGGCGCTCGCCGGGTGGGCTCTGGCCGGCCTGGTGACGTTTATCGTGCTGCTCGTCGCGTCGATGGCGGTGGGCGTCGTGTACTCCTATCGGGTGTGGCGTGGCGATCCGCAGCGCAGCGACATCGGACGCCATGCTGGCACCTGAGACCCGAGCTCCGAGGCCCTCCGGCTGGTCGCCAAGGGCACGATGGGTGGCGGCGTCTTCGAGGCCGACGACACCCACAGAAACACCTTCCAGAAACAAGAGGAGATCAACAATGGCCGCAACGCTGAAGTTGACGCATAAAGCAATCGGAGTCGAGGTCCGACGTGGCACATACGACATCGTGGTTGACGGTCAGCGTGCCGGATCGCTCGAAATGGGCGATATGTTCGAGATGCCAATCGAACCTGGACGTCACACCCTGCAAGTTCGCAATGGCCGAAACTCCAGCCGAACTCAGACCTTCGTCGCCGCCGAGGGCCAAACCGTCGCCTTCCGAGCCACCGGAAAGAGTTTTCTGCCGATCTTCCTCGCGTCCTTCGTCGTCCCCAGCCTGGCGCTCCAGCTCCGGCGTACAGCCGATGATCGGTCTCCGTGACGATATCGTCGCCGGCCGAGATCAAGCGGGAACAAACGCCGTACTGTTGCAAGGAAAACCCGAGTATCAGTCGACAAGACGACCGTCGCCCAGACCGGCCTCTAAACCACTACCTACCCCCAACTTTCACAGGGCTCAACCCTGAGAAGGGGGGGATCCACGCTCACCACACAGGCGTCCACGCTGGCCTTATGTAGCGAGGTTCCTATGGAGGAGTGGCAATGGTGCTCTGTGAGCTCCGCCGC
>JBDTJX010000037.1:0-27194 GCA_039935655.1 Candidatus Dormiibacter sp.
CCACTTTCGTGATGGCAAGATCCGAACCCAGGTCGCGTACTTCGCACCAACGCTTGAGGCTGCAGAATGGCGAGCGCGCTGGGTGGAGCGCTTCTAAGGAGCCGTGGCGGCCTTCTCCGCGCGAAGGTCCTCCTCCCCTGTGATTTGGCCTTCTTATGATCAGCGTGGACGCCCGTGTGCTCAGCGTGGATCCCCGCGGAAGTTGGGAGTAAGTACTCGTTCACAGGCCGGTTTCAACCCAGCACGAATACAGAATTAGAACGGTACCTTGCCAAGGTAAGGGTCGCGAGTTCGAGCCTCGTCTCCCGCTGACGCGTTTCCTGTGGTCGCCGTGGAGCCGCGTGTGGCTCCGGTATGCCACCCGTTGATCGCCTGGTTTGGGTAAGAGCTTCCAAGAGAACTCCGCGGTGGCCCTCTTTGTCTACCTCGTCGGCAGGCTCGGTGGGCTCACCCGGATTTACACCACGATAGGGGACACAACTGGTGAGGAAGGGGCCGCTCAGAAGGACGAGGCCGCGGCGGCTGCGGCGGGCCAGTCGCCATTTCGGCCTTTCAGTGAAATACCTGCAGCGCTACGTTCAGCAGGCCGATTCCAACGCCAGCACCCGCCAGAGGACACCCATGCGCGCCACGAAGTGCGCGTTGAGTCAGGGTGTCCGCCGGCTGCCCCTGGGCGCGGTCGCAAACGGGATCCCGAGGACACCATGCTACGAGGTAGCCGCCCGCGAGGGCACCGTCAGTCGAGCTGAAAACCTCCCTTCCCACCGCCGGGATCCCATGTTTCTGGGGGACACCTTCCCTCGGGCGGCCGTTCACTCCCGCTCCGCGCGAGCCGTGACCCATTCAGCGGGTTCATGGAGGCGGCTGCTACCCTCCGCTGTTGGAGTGCACGGGTGCGTAACGTCCTGACCGGCCTGCTGCACGGCGCGGTCGATCTCCACTACCACTCGGCGCCGTCCCCGTTTCCACGCCGCATGGACGTTGCCGAGGCTGCGCGGCATTACAACGACGCGGGCTTCCGTGCCGTCGTGATGAAGTCCCACCACCACAACACCGTGATGGACGTGCTCGCGGTCCAGAGCACAACCCTCCACGACCTCGAGGTTGCCGTCTACGGCGGCATAGCACTGAACGGCCCCATCGGCGGACTCAACCCTCGCGCCGTCGAGCTGTCGCTGAAGATGGGCGGACGGGTCGTCTGGTTCCCCACCACCGCAGCCCAGGCGCACATCGACTACCACAAGACGCACCACTCCCCCTTTCCCACGGCGTCAATCGCCCTGAGGCCGGAGATCGGTATCGACGTGGTCGATGCAGACGGCGAGGTTCTGCCTGAGGTGCACGACATCCTCGCGCTGATCGCCGATGCCGACGCCATCCTGGCGTTCGGTCATCTCGACCCGGTCCAGATCGAAGCCGTGCACGTGGCGGCGCAACAGGTCGGCGTCAAGCGGATGTTGGTGAACCATCCGGAATTCGTGGTGGGTATGCAGCACGACCATGCAGCGCGGCTGGCGGCTTCGGGCGTGTACATCGAACACGAGATCGGCATGTACATCGAGCGGGCCACCAGCGCGCCCCGACCCATCAGCGAGCTTCTTGATTGGATCGCGGCCGTCGGCGTCGACCGGACCACCATCGGCTCCGACGCGGGCCAGGCCACCAACCCGCTCCCCGCGGATGCCTATGGCGCGCTGATCACCAAGCTCTTGGACAGCGGCGTGTCAGAGGCGGACATCACGCGGATGATCAGCACCAATCCTGCGGAGCTGCTCGGCCTCAACTGACAGCGAACCGGTCAACTCTGGCCAAGTCTATTTCCATGCCCAACCCCGGTCCGGTGGGCACCGCCAGCAGTCCGTTGGCCGGCTCAGGGTAGGTGCCCACGAACAGGTCGCGGAGAGGGTTATCGATGCACATGTGCTCGAGGGCCGAGAGGTTCGGGACCGCTGCCGACACCTGCAGTGCCGCCAGCTGCGAGAGCCCACCGGAGAAGCCGGTGTGCGGCGCGAACGCCACGTCGAACGCATACGCGAGCGTGGCCACCTGCATGGCTCCGGTGATGCCACCGCACCGCCCAAGGTCGGGTTGCACCACGCCGATCAACCGTTCGCCGATGAGCTCGCGAAAGGTGTGAACGCTGAACGCGTTCTCACCAGCTGCCAAAGTGATGCCGCACTGATCTCGCAGGGTCCGATAGCCCTCGAGGTCGTCAGGGGCGATAGGCTCTTCGAAGAACGCTAGGTCCAGGGGCGCGAGTGCGCGCGCAAGATCCAGCGCCTGGCTCGTCGTGTACGCACTGTTGGCGTCGATGCACAGCTGAACGTGTGCCGGTACCGCCGCGCGCACCGCCTCGAGGGCCGCGATGTCTTCGGCCAGGCTGCGCGCCTGCAGCGCTCGACCCACCTTCACCTTGATCAGCGAATGACCGGCGCCCGCGAGGCGGCACGCCTCGTCACACATCTCAGCCGCGGGCTTGATGAAGACAGAGGACGCGTACACGGGAACCGAGGAACGTGCCGCGCCGCGGAGCAGTGCGAAGATCGGCTCCCCGGCGCTTCGCCCGAGCGCGTCCCAGATGGCTGTGTCCACACCGCTGATGGCCTCCACGCCGACACCCTTCTCCTGACCGCTGGCGCCGATTTGCTTGAACATCGCGTCGTGGATACTCGCCACCTCATGGATGCTCCGTTCAAGGACAAGCGGCCCCAGGAGTGTGTCGACCAGCGCCTTCACCGGTGCGCCGTCGGCCCGGGCGATCGATTCCCCGTAGCCGGTGACGCCATCATCAGTCGTCACGCTGACGAGCACCGCCATGAAGGTGCGACCCGGCGAGCCGAGCGGGTCGCGTCCGTCCGCCGCCAGGACCCTCGCCTGCACAGACGTGATGACCCCCGTCATGAGCCGAAGGCAGCGAGCACTTCCGCGTCAGGTGCAACGCCAATGCCACTGCGCGGAGGCACCGCGATGCGGCCCGCCTGTGGGAGCAGTGCGCCGTCGAAGAGGTCGGGGCTCAGCGTCACGTAGCGCGACTCGACGACGGGGTCCGCGATCATGCAGAGCAACTGGATGGTCGCCGCCAGCCCGGGGCCAAAGTACGGCGAGTGCGGAGCAACACGCACGCCGGCCGCCGTCGCCGGCTCGAGCACTCGCAAGAACTCGGTGACCCCACCGACCTTGACCACGCTCGGCTGGATGATGTCGACAGCGCCCCCTTCGATGAGCCGGACCAGGGCCGCGGCCGTCGACAGATTCTCGCCGGCTGCGATCGGCATCGTCGCGTGCACGCGCAACGAGGCGAGCGCGGCGCCATCCTCGGGCGGCCACACGGGCTCCTCCAACCACGCCAGTCCGAGGTGCTCGAATTGGTCCGCGGCGACCAGTGCTCCCTCAAGCGACCAGTGGCAGTTGGCATCCACCATGAGGTCCCCGTTCGGACTGGCCTCGCGAGCGGTCTGGACCTCGTCGATCGCCGTGTCGTGCAACTTCACACCGGTGAAGCCGTCGGACACCGCCGCTGCGGTCGCCACACCCACAGCGGTAGGGTTGCGGTACGAGGCAAGGCTCGCGTACGCCGGCAACGATGCCGGCACCGTGGCATCGAAGAGTCGGGCCAGCGAGACGTCGGCGAGTTGCGCAGCGGCATCCCACAAGGCGATGTCGATGCCGCTGATCGCGTACATGGCCACCCCCTGTCGTCCGTACAGGTGCACCGCGCGTTGCAGCCGGTCCGACAGAGTCACGCAATCACCCACCTCGCTGCCTACCACCAGGGGCGAGAGCACGCCATCGATGAATGTCTTCACCGCCTCGGCCGCGCTGTAGCCGTACGCCTCCCCGTAACCGGTCACTCCCGCGCTCGTGCGCAAGCGCACCACGACGTGGTCGATGGTGCCGTGTGCGGAGGCGCCGAACACCTGTCGCGCGTCGCCGATCGATGTGAAGGTCAATCGCGCTACCGTGGCCCGCACGTCGGTGACCGTGACGCCTGCCGTAGCCCGCGTCGCCGCCTCGGCGCCGCGCTCGAGCGCGCCCACGATCAGTACTGGAAGGCCTTGAGTCGCTGGAACTCCTCGATACCAAAGCGGCCGCGCTCACGTCCGTACCCGGATCGCTTGGTGCCACCGAAGGGTGCGGCCGGGTTGAACGCGCCCCCGTTGATGTACACAGTGCTCGCATCCATCCGCGCACCGATCCTCTCCGCGCGTTCGCTGTCCGCCGACCACACCGCGCCCGACAGGCCGTACGGCGTGCCATTGGCCACAGACACCGCCTCCTCGTCGTCGGCCACCGGGATGATTGTCAGCACCGGCCCAAAGATCTCCTGCTGTGCGATCCGGATGGTGGGCGCGGCCCGGCTGAAGACGGTGGGCGTGGCGAAGAAGCCGCGCGGCTGATCGGGTGGCACATCGGCACCCCCGGTCAGGAGGGCGGCGCCATCCTCCGTCCCTGTCCGCACCAGCGCCCGAACGCGCTCTCGCTGTGCCGCCGAGATCAGCGGTCCCAGCTTGGTCGTCTCCAGGTGGGGATCGCCCATGGTGAACGTCGCTGCGGCAGCGACAGCGAGCTGCTCCACGTCCGCCAGGATCGACTCGCGCACCACCATGCGGCTGAGCGCGGCGCACATCTGCCCCGCGTTGTTGAAGGCGCTGGCCACGCCGTACGGCACCGCGCGCTTGAGGTCGGCATCCTCGAGAACGATCTGCGCACTCTTGCCGCCGAGCTCGAGGGCCACCCGCTTCACCGATTGCGCGGCCAGCTCAGCAACGCGTGCGCCCGCTCGGTCGGAGCCGGTGAACGACACCATGTCGATCCCCGGATGACGTGCGATCGCCTCGCCAACGGTAGCGCCGTCACCCGACACCAGGTTGAAGACCCCGGGCGGGAAACCGGCGGCGTCGATGATGTCGGCGAGCAGGAACGGGCTCAGCCCGGCGAGCTCACTCGGCTTGGCAACAACAGTGCACCCGGCGGCCAGCGCCGGTGCCACCTTGAGCGCCAGCTGGTACAGCGGGAAGTTCCACGGTGTGATGCAGCCGACGACCCCGACCGCCTCACGCCGCACGCGCGAGTTGCCCAGCTGTTCCTCAGGGTCGAGCGCGTCCATCTCGTCGGCTGCGTTGTCGAAGGTGTGCGCGACGATGCCGCACTGCATCACGCGCGCCAGCGTCACCGGCGTGCCGACCTCGTCCACCACCAGCGCCACCACCTCGTCGGAGCGCGAACGAATGGCGGACGCCACCGCACGCAGCAGTGCCGTCCTCGCTGCCGGAGACGTCGCTGCCCAGCTCGGCTGCGCGCGCCGCGCCGCCATCACCGCCGCGTCGACGTCGTCAAACCCGCCGGCTGGTACGGAGCCGATCTGCTCCTCGGTGTACGGGCTGATGACCGGGATCGTCGCCGTCGAAGACTGGGGGCGCACCCACCCGCCGTCGATGTAGAGCTTGTCGCGGGCGATCATGTGGCCGGCGCTGGTCCGATCCACTCCAGCAGGTGAAGGAGATCGGCGCGCGGCGGCACAAAGATGTCGAGATTGAGCACGCGCGCGGTGGTCGGCTGGATGTGGTGGTGCTTGCCAGCCGGCACCAACAGGATGGAGCCCGGTGCCATGCGATGCGCCTCGTCACCGATGTAGTAATCGGCCTCGCCCTCGAGGATATATGCGAGCTGGTCGAAGTCGTCGTGCACGTGCGGGTTGAGCTGCATGCCGGCTTCGAGCTCGTTCATCACCAGCATCACCTCATTGGTGCCGTACGCAGCGCGCCGCACCCCCGGTCGTAGTTCCTCGCGCTGCAGGTCGTCCCAGTTGATGACGCGCCCATAGAGGGCGGCGTTGCGGTCGATGCTCACTCTGGTCCTCGCCTCGTGTCCGTGATGAATCCAAGACTGAGTGACAGGCGGGCGGCCGCCGCCTTCAGGGCCAGGACGACGCCGGAATCGGCGCGGTCCGAGACGGCCGCCGTGGTGCCCACCACCGCCAGGGCGGCGACCACCTCGCCGAAGCCGTTGCGCACCGGTACCCCAACGGTGCGGATCCCCTCCGCGACGCGGTCGCTGGTGGCGAAGCCGGCCGCGCACACCTCCAGCAGCTGCTCCTCCACCTGCACGCGCGAGGCGGAACTGATCGAGGCGAGGAATCGCTGCGTGGCTGCTTCGTCGCCGAGATGGGCGGCAAACACCATGGCCTGCGCGGACTGCGGGGGCAGTGAGCTGCCCACCCGAACGGAGATGTGCACCAGGCTGCGCAGGTCCTCCTGGACGCGGACCACCACCGGGCCGGCTCCGCTCCATGCGCTGAGCACAACCGTCTGCTTGACGGACTCGACGAGCTCATCCATGACAGGCACGGCGGCCTCGACGACGAGCAACCGGCCGATGGCGACAGCGCCGAGGTGAACGAGCAGAGGTCCGAGCACGTACGCCCCGTCGTCCTGGCGGACCAGGAACCCGTGGTTGGACAGCGAGGCGATGTAGCGGTGCGCGGTGGTGCGCTGCAGCTGAAGACCCTCGCTCACCTGGGACAGGCGCAGGCCCTCGCGCGAGCGCGCGAACAGCCAGAGGAGGTCGGCGACCCGGGCGACGACCTGCAGGTCACCGCTGGCCATGTCCGCCGGCGTCGCCGGCCCCGGTCGCTCCAGCGAGGGCTTCGCGGGTGCTTGCACCGAGGCCTCCTGACAACTCTGGTCGAGTGACGATCCTCCGTCCCGCTATGTGGGATTGCTGCACCATCATCGGACGGCCGTCAGAGGCTGTCAAGAGCGGAGGCGCCCTTGAAGCTAGGCCCAGCGCCTGTCATGATGCCAGTCGTCCCGTAGTCCGGGATGGAACAGCGCGAGGCGGAGGCGGGGCGTGGATACAGAGATTGCGGAGCTGCTGGTTGGGGCGGTCGACCTCCACGTGCATCCCGGTCCATCGCCCTTCCCGCGCCGGATCGGCATCTTCGAGGCCGCCCAGCAGGCGCGCGACTCCGGCTTCGGAGCGATCGTGGTCAAGTCACACCACCACTCCATGGTGAGCGATGTGCTCGCCATCCAGGCCGCGCTTGGCGAGATGCCACTTCCGGTGTTCTCGGGGGTGGCGCTCAACAACCAGGTGGGCGGGCTGAACCCCTACGCGGTCGAGCTCGCTCTCAACCAGGGGGGGCGGATCGTGTGGTTCCCCACCATCGCCTCGGCCAAACACATCTGCGTGCACAACGACGAGCTGAAGTTCCCGCGCAGCTCATCGGCAATGCGTCACAGCACGGCGGTGTCCATCCTCGACGATGAGGGCAACGTCACCGCCGAGGTGCGCGACATCCTCCAACTGATCCGCGACGGCGACATGATCCTCGCCGGTGGCCACCTCGACGCTGATGAGCTCAACGTGCTCGTCACCACCGCGCTCGACATGGGCCTCACGCGCATCGTCATCAACCACCCCAACTTCGTGGTCGGAGCCACCGTGGAGAGGTGCAAGGAGTGGGCAGCGCGCGGCGTATTCATCGAGCACTCGCTCTGCATGTACGACGACAGGTCCACGTTCCACAACTGGCCAGTGGACACCCTGCTGGAGTTCATCGCCGCGGTCGGGCCTGAGCAGACGTTGCTGGTCTCGGACCTCGGCCAGGCGAACAACCCGCTGCCGGTCGAGTCGTACGAGCGCGTCGTACGTGACCTGCTGGATCGTGGGGTGGAGAAGCCCGCGCTGCGCCAGGTGCTCACCAACGGCGCCAAGCTCCTGAACCTCTGAGCCATGAACTCGATGCTCCACCGGCTCCGCGCCGGTCCGCTGTTGGGCACGTTCCTCAAGGTGCCGCGGCCGGAGATCGTCGAGATGCTCGGTGTCGCCGGTCTGCACTTCGTCATCTGTGACATCGAGCACGGTCAGATCACCGAGCGCGAGGCGCGCGATGTCGTGCTCGCCGGCAGGGCGACCGGCGTCGACGTCGTGGTGCGTGTGGCGGGCGCCGACCGCGGGCAGATCAACCGTTTGCTCGAGGCAGGCGCCGCGGGTATCCAGCAACCGCACGTGAATGCCACCGCCGAGGCCAACGCGCTGGCGGACATCATGCGGTACCCACCGGCGGGGTCGCGGAGCATCAGCCTGGCGCAGCCCGCGGCCGGCTTCGGCACCGAGCCGCTCGCCGGCTACCTGAGCCGCGCTCAGCAGATCGGCTTGCGCGTCGGCCAGCTGGAGACGGCAACATTCACCGACCCCCTCGAGGACATCGTCGCTGCGCTGGACGTGGCGTTCATCGGAACGCTCGACCTCAGCCTCGACGCCGGCGCACCAGGGCGCTTCGGCGAGCCCGCCGTCAGCCAGGTCGTCGCCGCCATCGAGGCCGCCGCCGCCACCACCGACACCATCCTCGGCGGCCACGCCACCAGCGTCGAGGCGGCCATTCGCATGCTGGGCCATGGCTACAGGTACGTCGTGGTCGGCAGTGACGTCGCCTTCTTCATGGACGGCACCCGGCGCGCGCTCGACGGCGTGGTCCACGCGCGGTCTGCGCAATGACCGACCTGCGCACCACGCTGGGGTCGCTCGAGCTGCGCAACCCGGTCATCGCCGGCTCCAGCGAGCTGACCATGACCGAAGCCGGCATCCTCTCCTGCATGAGCGCCGGCGCCGGAGCCGTCGTGGCCAAGTCCGTCAATGAGTCGCCCGATGCAGCCCGGCAGCTGGACCGCGCCGAGTACGTGCTCCTCACAGAGGACCATCGCGCGTCGTCATGGGCCAACCCAGGCAAGCATGATTCCCTGCTCAACCGCTCCGGCTTGGCCCAGACGCTCCTCCCCGACTGGGTGCGCATGCTCGCTCGCTGTCGCGAGGCGGGCAAACAGCACGGCAGCGAGCTCATCGGCAGCATCACCGTTGCCTCGGCCGAGGGCGCCGCACGCATCGCCGCGCGGCTGGAGCCCTCCGTCAGCGCCATCGAGGTGAACCTCAGCGCCCCGCACGGACGTGAGGTCAAGAGCACAACCGTCCGCCAGCTGACCGACGCCGACGCTGTGCGCAGGTACACGGCGGCCGCCCGCGACGCGGTCAGCTGCCCACTGTGGATCAAGCTCTCCGGCCAATCTGACGACCCGGTGGCGCTGGCGGAGGCGGCAGCCGGCGCCGGTGCCGATGTGGTGGTGCTGATCGGACGATTCGGCGGCTTCATGCCCAACCTCGACACCTGGAATCCCTTCATCGGCTCGCACGGCGCCATCGGCGGGTCGTGGGCTCTGCCGGTGAGCCTGTACTGGGTGAGCAAGTGCGCGCTTCGTCTCACCGACACGCCCCTGGTGGGCACCAACGGTGCCAGGGACGGCGCCGACGTGGCTCGGTTCCTGTTGAGCGGTGCCCGGGCCGTCGAGATGGCGAGTGCGCCGCTGATGCACGGGCCGGGTGTGCTGGGACAGGCGGTGGCGGAGCTGGACGAGTACCTGACCGGCCGGGGAGTGGCCAGTCTGGGCGAGGTGATCGGGGCCAGCGTTCGCCGCACTGTCTCCTACGCCGAGGTGCAGGTCGGGCCGGGACGGCCGCTCCCGTGGGACGACGAGCGCCCCGCCGCCAAGCGCGCCGAACCGTGAGAACGGCGATCCGGCTCACAGGCCGTGACGTTTGACACGTGATGCACTAGATATCCAAAATGCGTCGACATGCCCGCTCGCATCGGCTCGCTTCGCGTCCTCTCAGCCAAGCAGGCTGTGACTGAGGAGGTGAGGGCCCTCATCCACGAGGGCGAGCTGCATTTTGGCGAGAAGGTGTCGATCGAGGCGCTCGCGCTGCGCTTCGGCACCAGCCGCACCCCGGTCCGCGACGCGCTCTTCCAGCTCAGCAGCGAGGGGCTCGTCTCGATCGAGCCTCGGGTCGGCGTCTACATCCGCGCGATCACCGACCAGGAGGTCGTGGACGTGTACCAGATCAAGGGGTTGCTCGAGCCGCTCATGGCGTCGTGGGCGGCGGAGCGCGGCAGCCTACCCCAGCGCGAGCAGTTCCACTCATCGCTCGTGAGCCTCGACCATGCCGCCGCCGATGGCGATGTCGCCGCCTACGTGAGCTGCGTCGAGGAGCGCCGCCGTGCGCTGGTGGAGATGGCCAACAGCGCCGCGCTGGACGACACCCTCACCGTCATCGACGGCCGCGTGCGCCTGCTCCGTTTTCGCAACCTCCGCCAACCCGGCCGGCTCGCGCAATCCGCTGCGCAGCACCGCGCCGTGGCCGACGCAGTGCGTGACGGCGACCGGGAGCGTGCGTACGAGACCATGCGCTTCCACATGCACGACGCGCTGGTCCGGGTGCGCCGCCTCCTCCAGACCGATGCGGCGACGCAACGGCGGGCCACCGCTGAACGGTCCCGGCCGGCCGAGGCGGAGTGACAGCCGGCACCCGAGAACGCGGTGGCGCGGTTGTCACGGGCGGGGGAGGCGGCATCGGTGCAGCTATCGCCATGCGATTCGCCGCGGCCGGCTTCGGCGTGGTGGTCAGTGACCTCGGCGTCGACGTCGCTGGCAATGCACCGAGCACCACGGCCGCGGACGCGGTGGTGGAGGCGATCATCGCCACCGGCGGTCGGGCCGTCGCTCGCTACGGCTCGGTGGCGGACTTCGCCACCGCGCAGGACCTCGTCGATACCGCGGTCGCGGAGTTCGGATCCATCGATGCGATGGTCACCTGCCACGGGATCCTCCGCGAGCGGATGATCTTCAACATGAGCGAGGCGGAGTGGGACTCTGTCATCGCCGTGCACCTCAGGGGCACCTTCGCCTGTTTCCGGTTCGCTAGCGCGCGCATGCGCGAACAGCGTGACGGCAGCCTCATCGCACTCGGCTCGGCCGCCGGGATGGAGGGCAGTCCCGCGCAGGCCAACTACGCCGCTGCCAAGGCCGGGATCGTGGGGCTCGTGTTCAGCACGGCCCTGGCGATGGGGAGGTACGGGGTCAACGCCAACTGCATCGTCCCGGCCGCCGCGACGCGCATGACCGCGCGCCTCACCGAGGCCACCACGGGCACGCGCGCGGCGGACGAGCGCCAGGGGCCGGAGCTGATCGCCGAGCTCGCACTCGCTCTTGCCCAGCCACAGTTCCGCACCGTCACGGGCCAGGTGCTCACCGCCGCCGGCCGCCGCGTGGCCGTGTGGGAGCACCCCAGCGAGGTGGGTAGCGTGCAGCTTCCCGCCGAGCTCACCGAGGAGGCCGTGCAGGCGGTGCTCGCGACCGCGCTGCCGCTCGCGCCCCTGCGACGTTTCGCGGCGCTCAACCTGCCTTCGCCGAGCGCGCCAGCCCACGCCGATGCCCGCTAGCACAACCGCGGCCGCCACCAGGCCCGCGGCCGAGATCAGCTTCGTGCTGCAACCGCGAAGCATCGCGATCGTGGGTGCGTCGGATGACCCGGGCCGCATCGGCGGCCGCCCCATCCGCATTCTCGGCGAGCGCGGCTTTGCGGGATCCGTCTACCCGGTGAATCCCAAGTACCAGACCGTCCAGGGGTTGCGGTGCTACCCGGACATCCCGTCGCTCCCGTCCGGGGTGGAGATGTACATCATCTGTCTGGCCGCGGGGAGCGCGGTGGAGGCCCTGGAGCAGGCGGGCGACAACGGGGCCCGCGCGGCGGTGATCTTCAGCGGCGGGTTCTCCGAAACCGGCCCGGACGGCCAGCGACTGCAGGCGAGGCTGGCAGACATCGCGACGCGCTACGGGATTGCGCTGGTCGGCCCCAACTGCCTCGGCGTCGCGTCGTTTGCGCACCGCAGCTACGCGACATTTGCGACCACGTTGGAGACGCTCCCCCCGATCGATGCTGGCGACATCGCCCTTGTCGCCCAGAGTGGCGGCAGTGCGTTCAACCTGTTCACCGAGTCGTACTGGGGAGGCGCGCGCTTCTCCCATGTCATCGCCACCGGCAATGAGGCGGGGATCACCTTCGCCGACTACCTGGCGCACCTCGCCGATGACCCCAGCACGCGCGCCGTCATCGGGTATCTGGAGGGTGCGGCCAACGGCGATCGCCTTGCCCAGGCGCTGGACGCGCTGCACGGTGCGGGCAAACCCGTGTTCCTGCTCAAGGCCGGTGGCACTGCGCGCGGGGCGGTCTCGGTCGCCTCGCACACCGCCCAGATGTCCGGCGACGACAGCGCCTTCGCGGCGTTGTTCGAGCGCTACGGCGTCGTTCGGCTCGAGACGATGGAGGAGACGATCGACGTCGCCGTTGGCCTCTCCATGAAGACGGCGGCCGACGGCCTGGTGGTGGCCACCAACTCCGGTGGCGGGGCGGTGTACCTCGCAGACGTCTCGGAGCGGTACGACGTACCGCTGGCGCCGCTCACCGAACAGACGCGCGCGGCGCTCGCCGCCGAGCTGCCGGACTTCGCCGGCCTGGCCAACCCCATCGACTTCACCGCCCAGGTGATCAACGACCGCTCGCTTCTCGGTCGGACCCTGCAGGTGCTCGACTGCGACCCCACCGTCGACGCTCTGCTCGTGTTCCTGGGCAGCATGGAGTACCTCTCCGACGAGCTCCTCGGGGTGCTGGTCGACGCGCGCGCGCGTTTGGGCAAGCCGCTGGCGCTCGCCTGGCTGGGCGTCCACGAGAGGGTGCGCGTCGCCGCCCGCGAGGCCGGGCTGATCGCCGGCGGCGACCCCGCGCGCCTGCTGCGCGGGCTGAGCCTTGTGCGCGCCGGCCGCGCGGCCCTCGCCAGGGACCCGGGGACGGCTGGTGAGGTCCCTCCCGCAACCCCGGACATCGGCGACGTGTCCTGGCTTCGCGACCTTGTCCCGCGCACGCTGGACGGGGGCCGCCAGGGCCTCGACGAGTGGCAGGCCATGGCGCTGCTCGATCGTCGCGGACTGCCGACCCCGGCGCGCCGGCGCGTCTCGTCGCCCGAGGAGGCTGAGGCAGCCGCGTCGGAGATCGGTGGGGCCTGCGTGCTCAAGCTGCTCGACCCGCTGATCGCGCATCGCGCCAAGGTCGGCGCGGTGCGGACGGGACTGTCCGATCCGCAAGCGGTTCGGGTGGCGTTCGAGGAGATGCAGCGTGACCACAGTGCGCGCCTGGCGCTCATCGCCGAGCAGATCCCGCCCGGCCCCGAGCTGATCTTGGGTGTGCTCGCTGACGCCACCTTTGGCACGCGTGCCGTCCTGGGATCGGGCGGTGTGTGGGCCAACGAGCTCGCCGATGGCGTGACGCTTGTCCCGCCGTACACCGACACCTACGTCGCCGCCCGCCTCGCGGGGTTGCGACAGGCCGCTCGCATTGCCGGCGAGGGCAACGCCACCGACCGGATCAGCCGCGAGGTGGCAGCCAACCTGCGGGGGTTGGCTGCCATCGTCGCGGACAGCGCCGGCACCATCACCGAGATCGAGTGCAACCCGGTCGTGGTCACCGACCAGGGGCTCCGGATCCTCGACGCCCTCGCCTTTGTGCGCGGTGCGCGCACCGAACAGGATTCCCGTGGCGCGCGCTGACCCGCCGCCGCGCGTTGCCCGCACCGTCCAGCTCGAGCTGGGGACTGGCATTGGCTGGGCGAACACACACCACGTGTCGGTGCGCGGGTTCGACGTCGCTGAGGACCTGGTCGGCGAGGTCAGCTACACCGAGATGGCCCTGCTCACCATCACCGGCAGGCGGCCCACCGAGGGCGAGGTGCGCGTGGTCGACGCAGTGCTGGTGAGCCTCGTGGACCACGGCCTGCAACCGAGCGCGCTGGTGACCCGGCTTACGTACCACGTCGCTCCCGAGGCCATCCAGGCCGCGGTCGCCGCCGGTCTGCTCGGCGCGGGAAGCCTTCTGCTTGGATCGATGGAGCAGTGCGGCCGGCTGCTCACCGACGTGCGCACCGACGTGGCCGCCGGAGCGGCGCCGCGCGCCGCGGTGCGCGCCCGGCTGCAAACGCTCCTCGATCAGGGTAGAAGGGTCCCCGGAGTGGGACACGGCTTGCACCGCGAGGGCGACCCGCGCGCCACCAAGCTCCTTGCTGTCGCCGAGCGTGAGGGCATCGCTCGCCCCGAGGTCGAGCACCTACAGCTTGTCGCGGAGGAAGCCGCCACGCTCACCCAGCGCAGCCTGCCGCTCAACACCACGGGCGCCACGGCGGCGCTGCTCCTCGGCGTGGGCATTCCCTGGAACCTGCACCGCGGGTTCGCGCTGATCAGCCGCTGCGCCGGGCTGATCGCGCACGTCGGTGAGGAGTCCGAAACCCCGATGACCCCGGCTGTGCGCCAGGCCCTGCGCGACGCCAGCTGGTTGGATGAATAGGGATGCGGTACTGGCTCCAGCTCCCACAGGCGGGATGGGTTGCCACCCGTGAGAACGTGCGCGTCTACGCGACGCTCGCAGAGGAGCTTGGGCTGCACGGCGTGTGGCTCGGAGACCACATCGTCATCCCATTCGACTACACCTCGCAGTACCCCTACGGCAGCCTCCACCCGGTGCCGCCCGACCGGCCCTTCCTCGAGGCGTACACGACGCTGGCCTTCGTCGCCGGCCTCACCAACAAGGTCCGGCTGGCGGTCACCGTGGCCATCGCGCCGTACAGGCATCCGCTGCTCCATGCCAAGGTCGTTGCCACCCTCGACGTGCTGTCCGGGGGTCGCCTCGAAGTGGCGGTGGGCAGCGGTTGGCTGCGCGAGGAGTTCGAGGCACTCGGCGCCGACTTTCCGCGCCGACAGAAGGTCACCGACGAGTACCTGGAGGCGATGCGGATGCTCTGGGCGGGCGAGCCGGTCACGTTCGACGGGGAGACTGTCGCATTCGCCAGGGTGCAATGCCTGCCCCGACCCGCGCAGAAGCCGCACCCACCACTGTGGATCGGCGGGTCGGGCAACCGCGCCTTCGAGCGCATGGAGCGGTTCAACGCCGGCTGGCTGGGCCCTGACCTCGCCTTGAGCGAGTTCCTCGAGAAGCTGGCCGCGTTCCGCGGGCGTTGTGCGAGTCTCGGGCGTGAGCTCCCGGGAGTGTCCGCCAAGGTGTGGGTCGAGCCGGCTGAGCAGCGCGCCGGCGACTCCCTCTCGATCAGCCACAGCGGTGGGGCCAACCTGTCGGTGCTCGCCAAGCTGGCCGAGGACGGCGTCTCAGACATCCGCGTCGACCTCTCGCGGCTGCCCAGCGGGGAGCGTCCCCAGCACATCCTCGGCGTGTCGAGAACCCTGCGCAAGGAGGGCCTTCTCGATGGCGGATGACGTGCCTGTCGCCTCTGAGCTGGTGGGCACGACCACCGCGTGGGAGCCAATGGTCTGTGAGGCGACGCGGGTCGCCCAGTTTGCTGAGATCGCCCGCCTCCCCTCCCAAACGCTTTCCGCTGGGAAGACGCCACTTCCGCCGACGTACCTGGTGGCCCAGCACGTCGACACAGGCGCGCTCGGCATCCCCGACGCACCGATCCGGCTCAATGGCGGCAACTGGTATCGGGCGGACCATCCGGCCCAGGCGGGCGAGGCCCTCGAGCGGTCCACACGCGTCGTCGAAGTGGTCCGCAAACAGGGCCGCAGCGGTGTCCTGGTCATGTATGAGCTGGAGATCAGCTGCCGACGAGTCGCCGATGGCGCGCTGGTGGCCACCAACGGCCACACGACCATTCGCCGCTATCCCACTGCGGCTGGGAGCGAGCGTCGGGCTGCGTCACCTGGTCCGCCGAAGAACGCCTCACGGGCGCCGGCTGCTGCCGAGCCTCCGGCTGGTGTTGCCGTCCTCGAGGTGGTGCCCTCGAGCCGCGACCTGGTGCGCTACGCGGCCGCCACGGGTGACTTCTACGAGGCCCATTACGACCAGGCCTTCGCCCGGTCGCGGGGCTTCCCCGACATCATCGTCCACGGCCTGTTGAAGCTGGCCTGGTTCGCCACAGCAGCGCTCGACCACGTCGGCGGCGGGTACAGCATCCACGATGTCAGAGCCTCGTACCGCGGGACCGACCTGGTGGGCCGGGCATTCACGGTGTGGTGCGCCACCACGGCGGGAGCAGCCGGCGAGGGGCCCCTCGAGGTTCGCCTCACAGGAGTATCCGCGGACGGGACGATTAGCACGGTGGGCTCGGCCAGCCTCTCCCGCTGACCGTCTGAAACGCCCGCCCGCAGGCCGGTAGGGGAGCGTCTGGAGGTGTTCACAGCTTGGACGCCGCCAAGTCTGGGCGCCGTTGACAATGAGATGTATCACACGTTAGATTTCAGTCTCTTGTGAACCCGGGGGAACCGCGCCCGTCCTTGTCAGCTTGCCTGGCTCTCCGCGCCTGGCCCGGGGGCCGACAGCAGAGCGGCTCTGCTGGCTCGGGCGCGGGCTGATGGCCGCCTCCCACATCGTGATCGTTGGTGGTGGCAACGCGGGGTTGTGCGCAGCGCTCTCCGCACGCGAGCAGGGTGCCGACGTCACCGTGCTCGAGGCTGCCCCTGAGGCCGAGCGCGGCGGCAACTCAGCGTTCACCGCCGGCGCCATGCGCGTTGCCTACCAGGGCGTCGACGACCTCCTCAAGCTCATGCCCGAGCTGACTAAGGAGGATCGTGAGCTCACCGACTTCGGAAGCTACAGTGAGTCGCAGTTCATGGACGACATGGGCCGGGTCACAGACTATCGGTGTGACCCGGCCCTGACCTCGCTCCTCATCAGCGAGAGCCTCGGCACGCTGATGTGGATGCGCGAGAAGGGCATTCGCTTTCTTCCCGTCTATGGGCGTCAGGCGTTCAAGGTCGACGGCAAGTTCA
The DNA here is from genome assembly GCA_039935655.1 of Candidatus Dormiibacter sp. Lineage (GTDB taxonomy): Bacteria > Chloroflexota > Dormibacteria > Aeolococcales > Aeolococcaceae > Aeolococcus. Next base: position 16,659 of record JBDTJX010000037.1, read on the forward strand.
CGTTCTGGGGCGGCCTCACCGTCGAGGTCACCGGGGGCGGGCCGGGACTGGTGAACACGCTCCACGAGTGCGCGCGGCGCGAGGGCATCGAGGTGCTGTATGAGCGCCGCGCCGTCGGGTTGCTGGAACGCGATGGCGCGGCGTGCGGTGTCGTGGTGCGGCACAACGGCAAGCGCGAAGAGGTCGCCGCCGACGCTGTGGTGCTGGCCAGCGGTGGCTTCCAGGCGAATGCCGAGTGGCGCACCCGCTACCTCGGCCCCGGTTGGGACCTCGCGCGAGTGCGCGGCACGCGCTTCAACACCGGCGAGGGCATCCGCATGGCGCTCGAGATGGGTGCCATCCCGTGGGGCAACTGGTCCGGCTGTCACGCCGTTGGCTGGGACCTCAACGCGCCGCCCTTTGGCAACCTCGCTGTGGGCGACGGTTACCAGAAGCACAGCTATCCGTTCGGCATCATGGTCAACGGCGACGGCGAGCGCTTCGTCGACGAGGGCGCCGACTTCCGCAACTACACGTACGCGAAGTATGGGCGCCTCATCCTCAATCAGCCGGGGCAGTTCGCCTGGCAGGTGTTCGACGGCAGGGTCCGCCATCTGCTACGCGATGAGTACCGCATCCGTGAAGCCTCGAAGGTGAGCGCGCCCACGCTGGAGGAGCTGGCGACGCGGATGGAGGGTGTGGACCAACCAGCCTTCCTGGAGACCGTCAGCGCCTTCAACGCAGCGGTGAACGTCGACCAGGACTTCAACCCCAACATCAAGGACGCCCGCGCGACCGTCGGCTTGCGCGTCAACAAGTCCAACTGGGCCAACCCCTTGGACACGCCGCCGTATGAGGCGTACGCCGTGACATGTGGGATCACCTTCACGTTCGGCGGGTTGCGCATCACCGAGCAGGGTGGCGTACTCGACACGGCCGGAAAGCTCATCCCAGGGCTGTTCGCCTGCGGCGAGCTCGTGGGTGGCATCTTCTACTTCAACTACCCGGGCGGCACCGGGCTCACCTCGGGCGCCGTCTTCGGGCGGCTCGCTGGACGCGCAGCGGCCGCGGTGGGCAGCACGGGCGACGCCTCAACCCCGCCGCTAGCAACTGCCAGACACCGCCGAGATGGAGACATGCCATGAACCTCGCCTTGCAGTCGACCCTGTACATCGCCGGGCAGTGGGAGAGCGGCACCGGGCGCTTTCCCGTGCTCAACCCCGCCACCGGCGCGGAAATCGGGGCCGCGGACGAGGCCGGCTTCGAACTGGCGGACGCTGCCATCGGCGCTGCAAGTGCCGCACTGCCCGGCTGGCGTGAGACGCCGGCGGAGGCGCGCAGCGACCTGCTGCGCGGAGTCGCGTCGCGCATCCGCGCCTCCGTCGACGAGCTGGCGCGCCTGCTCACCGAAGAAAACGGCAAGCCGCTGCGCGAGTCGCGCGGCGAGCTGATGGCCTCCGCGCGAACCCTGGAGTGGACTGCCGAGGAGGCGCGTCGCGTGTATGGACGCGTTGTGCCCTTGGAGGCGCATCGCCGCGGCATGGTGTGGAAGCAGCCCATCGGCGTGGTGGTCGGCATCTCGCCCTGGAACTTCCCGGCGAGCATGCTCATTCGCAAGATCGGTCTGGCGTTGGCCGCGGGATGCACCATGGTCGTCAAGCCGGCTGAGCAGACGCCGCTGATTGCCACCGCATTGGTGCGGCTCTTTGCGCACGCGCGTTGTCCGGCCGGCGTGCTCAACCTGCTCACCACCAACGATCCGGGCGCCCTGGTCGACCGCATGCTGGTGGACTCGCGCGTTGCCAAGATCAGCTTCACCGGCTCCACTGCGGTTGGTCGCCGCTTGCTCGGACACGCCGAGGGGCGGATCAAGAGCGTCTCCCTCGAGCTCGGTGGGCATGCGCCGGCGATCGTTTTCGGTGATGCGCGCATCGACGCTGCGGTCGAAGCCACGGTGGCGTCGAAGTTCCGCAATGGTGGCCAGAGTTGCACCGCGCTCAACCGGCTCTACGTGCACGAGTCGATCGCTGCGGAGTTCGGCGAGGCGCTGAGGGCCCGCGTGCGCTCGCTCGTCGTCGGCTCTGGCCTCGATGACAGCACTGACGTTGGGCCGCTCATCGACGAGGCTGCGGTGAGCAAGCTGCAGGCACAGATCGAAGACGCTGTGGCCGGGGGCGCGACGGTGGTCACCGGCGGTAAGCGGCTGAGCGATGACTCCCACAGCAAGGGAACGTTCTTCGAGCCGACGGTGCTGACTGGCGCCAACCCATCGATGGTGCTGAGCCACGAGGAGATCTTCGGCCCGCTCCTTCCCGTGTACGAGTTCAGCAGTGACGACGACGCCGTGCGTCTCGCCAATGACACCGACTACGGGCTCGCCGCGTACATCTACGGTCGCGACGTGGGCCGGTTGTGGCGCACCGCTGAGCGCCTCGAGGCCGGTGTGATCGGTATCAACGATCCATTCCCGGTGTCACCCGAGATGCCCTTTGGCGGCGATAAAAACAGCGGCCTGGGCCGCGAGGGCGGCAGCGAGGGGATCGAGGCGTATCTCAAGACCAAAGCGGTGACGGTTGCGTTGTGACGGCTGAATCCAACTCGGCGCTCGCTGCGCGCGCCGCCACAGCGATGCAACCGCGTACGGGTGGCGAGGCCGTTGCTGAGCAACTGGTTCGGTCGGGTGTCGACACGGTGTTCGGCGTGCCGGGTGTGCAGCTGGACTACCTCGTCGACGGCTTCGCCCAGCGCGAGGACCGGCTGCGCTACATCTCCTGCAGGCACGAGCAGGGCGCCGCGTACATGGCGGACGGCTATGCGCGCGCAACCGGGCGGCCGGGCGTGTTCAGCGTCGTGCCGGGACCGGGTGTGCTCAACGCCACCGCAGCCCTCTCCACCGCGTACGCGTGCTCGTCGCCGGTCGTGTGCCTGGCCGCACAGATCGCCCCCTGGGCGATCGGCCGCAACCTCGGTCTGCTGCACGACGTCACCGGCCAGGACACCGTGCTGCGTGCGGTGACCAAGCACTGCTCGCGCGTTGAGGACGTCAATGAGTTCCCCGAGGCCGTGCACGGTGCAATCGGTCGCGCGCTGAGCGGCCGGCCGCGGCCGGTGGCGCTGGAGATGCCGGACAGCCTGCTCAAGGCGCCCTTCTCAGGATCGCTGGTCGACGTTCTCCCTGCAGTCAATCGCGTGACTCCTGATACAGCCGCAATCGCTGCCGCGGCCGCGCTGCTGGGCAAGGCTGAACACCCGGTCATCTACGCGGGCGGCGGTGTGGTTGTCGGCGACGCATCGGCAGCGCTTGAGGCACTGTCCACCGCGCTCCGAGCGCCGGTGGTCACGAGCAACAACGGTCGCGGCGCCATCTCCGATCGCCACCCCTGGGCGCTGACCAGCCTGGGCGGTCGTCGCGTCCTACCGCAAGCCGATGTCGTCCTTCTCGTGGGCAGCCGTGGACTGCGCATGGCCGGGCTGCCGCTCGTTGACAGCGGCGCCAAGCAGATCATGATCAATGCGCAGGAGGAGGACTTCGGCCCTCCGCGCGAGCCGGAGGTCACCGTCCACGCGGATGCGCGGCTGGGCCTCGAGGCGTTGCTCGCGGAGTTGCCGACCGGACGATCAGCCTGGACCGAGAACGACATCGATGCCACACGCATGTGGTGCGCGGAGCAGATCGCCCCGCTGGGCGAGCTGGTCGAGTGGGTCACCGCGCTCCGGCGGGGCATTGCCGATGACGGCATCCTCGTCGGGGAGCTCACGCAGACCTTCTACCTGTCGCGGGTCGCGTACCCGATGTATGCCCCTCGTACCAATCTGTCGCCCGGCTACCAGGGCACGCTCGGGTACGGCTCGGCCACCGCCATGGGCGCAAAGCTGGGTCGTCCCGGCGTGCCTGTTGTGTCCATCTCTGGCGACGGCGGGTTCTGCTACCAGCTGGGCGAGCTGCTCACCGCAGTGCAGTACCAGATTCCTGTCGTGTTCGTCGTCTTCAACGACGGCGCGTACGGCAACGTGATGCGCACCCAGATGGAAGACTTTGGTGGACGGGTCATCGGCACGCGACTCGCCAACCCGGATTTCCCGGCGATGGCGAAGTCGTTCGGGATGGATGCCGTACGCCTGACCAGGCCACACGAGCTCACCGGCACCCTCCGTGAGCTTCGAGCCACCACCGTCCCGGTGATCGTCGAGGTCCCCGTGGGCCCTTTCAACGACCCGGCTCCACTGATACGCGAAGTACCGGCCCGCCGCTCATGAACGACGCCGTCACAGATCCGACCGACCGCGCAGGGCATTCCTTGCCTGCGCTTTCACCATCGAGGAGGCGCACAGATGCTCGGCTCGCTACGTCGTAGCCACGCTACGCGGATCACCGCAGTGGGAATTGTCGGGGCTGCCCTCCTGGCGGCCTGCGGAGGCACCGGCTCCAGCAGCAGCTCGGGGCCGATCGCCAGTCCACCAAACCTGTCGGGTCAGACGCTGACAATCGGCGATCTCGCCCCCTTCACCGGCCCGGACGCGCAGCTCGGACCGATCTTCCTCGCGGGCTGCTACGCAGCCACACGCGAGATCAACGCGGCGGGCGGTCCTTTCGGAGCCAAATTCGACTGCAAGTCCTTCGACACCCGTGGCGACCCAGCTGACGCCGTTCCTGCCACCCGGCAGATGCTCGCGTCGACGCCGAATCTCGTCGCGGTCGTTGGCGCCACCTCGGATGAAGCGGCAACAGTTGTGCCCATCTTGAACGCGTCCAAGATGGTGGTGTTCGCGGTCACTGGACAGTCTGAGTTCGACAAGAACACCTTCCCGTACTTCTACCGCCTGAACCCGTCTGATGCTGCTGAGGCCCAGGCCCTGATCGCGTACGCGCACTTCGAGCAGCATGCCACCCGTGTGGCACTTGCCTTCGGCAACGACATCGGCTCGCAGACGTTCGTCCAGCCGGCGATCGACGCCATCAAGCGGGCCGGCATGACGCTTGCTTCCAACGTGACGCTCGACCTCAACGCCACGTCGTTCCGCACCGAGGCGGCTACCATCATCCAATCCAAGCCGGACGTGATCATCTCGGAGGCCTTCGGGCCGGCGGCCGCGTCCTTCCTTTCCGAGTTGAAGCAGGAGAACGGCAAGATGTTGCCGGTCAACCTCACGTCGGTCGACCCCACCCTGTACCAGGGCATCGCGGGTGCCATCGGAGCTGCCGATGTGAGCCAGTACCTGATCGGCGCATCGCCGAAGACGTACAACTCCGGGCCAGCATATGAGCTGTTCAAGACCCAGCTCCTGGCGTCCGCCAGCCAGCTCACCGGGATCGACAAGTTCCTCCACTTCCACGGCACGCCGCGCATGTACGACGGCATCATCCTCAGCGCATTGGCGATGCTGATGGCCAACAGCCAGAAGCCCGGCGACTACCTGCCCTTCATCAAGAAGATCGCCAACGGCGCATCCGGAGCCACCGTGGTCACCTCGTATACCGACGGCGTCGCGGCCCTCAAGGCGGGCAAGACCATCCAGTACCTCGGTGCCAGTGGACCGATCGACTTCAACCAGTACAACAACTCGTCGGCTCCCTATGAAGTCGACCACTTCGACGCCACCGGCAACCTGCAGATCATCCAGACGATTCCCCCCGAGCAGGTCGCCAAGGTCGCGGGGACCTAGGTAGCAGACGATGAGCGTGTTCATCGCGTCTCTGGGATTCGCGCTGGTCAGTTCGGCAGTGCTGGCGGTGGCCGGTGTCGGCTTCACTCTCCAGTTCGGCGTCACTGATGTGATGAACCTCGCGTACGGAGCCGTGCTGATCCTGGGCGCGTACGTCACGTACGTGCTCAGTCAGCACGGCGTCAACGTGTGGCTGGGCCTCGTTGCAGCCGGCGTGGTCGGCGCCGTCATCTCCGTGGCCATCAACAGCTACATCCTCACGCCCTTTCTCAAGAGGAAGACGTCCCACATCGGAATGGTCATCGTCACCCTGGCCGTGGGGCTGGTCATCGCCAACGTGCTGCTGGCCTTCGCTGGCCCGAACGGCGTTGCGCTCAATGCCGACCAGGGCGCGACGCTACGCTGGGGGGACATCGACCTCACGGTCCTCCAAGTGGAGATCATCGGGCTCAGTATCGTGCTGATGATCGGCATCGCCCTGATGCTGACCTATACCCGGCTTGGCAAGGCCATGCGTGCCACCGCGGCCAACCCGACGCTGGCCCGCAACTGTGGTGTGCGCACCTCCCGAGTGATCACACTCACATGGTTGATCAGCGGGGGGCTGTGCGGCGTTGCGGGTGCCGTTTTCGCGATGAACGTCGGCGCGTTCACACCGGCAAGCGCGGGAACCTTCCTGGTCGTGGTGCTCGCCGCTAGCATCGTTGGCGGTGTGGGCCGCCCTTACGGCGCCATGGCCGGTGCTCTGCTCATCGGATTCAGCACGGAGATAACCGCGGCCATTCTGGCGCCCGAGTACAAGTACGTTGTCGCCTTCGCCCTGCTCTTCATTGCCATGGCAACCCGCCCCCAGGGTCTCTTCGTACGGAGCAGCGCATGAACGGTTGGATCTACTACGCCACCACCCTTCTCGTGTATGCGGGCGTCGACATCCTCGCGTGCCTTGGCTTGAGCATGCAGTTCGGGATCTCCGGCGTCGTCAACTTCGGCTTCATCCTGTACCAGGCCGCGGGAGCGTACGTTGCCGCAGTTCTGTCCCTTCCGCCCTCGAGTTCCAACGGCGGATTCCAGAGGTACATCGGAGGCTTCAACCTTCCGTTCCCACTTCCCTGGATCGGCGCCGCGATCATCGGCGGTCTGCTGGCCATTCCATTGGGCGCTGTGGTCGGACGCAAGCTGCGCCCCGACTACGCGGCGATCGCCATGCTGGTCGTCGCCATCATGGCGAACACGGTCATCACCAACTTCGAGCCGATCTTCAACGGCGCCGCGGGGGTGGCACTCGTTCCCCAACCGCTGTCGGAGACCTTTGACCCGAATACTGAAGCCTACCAATGGGCATACGGGATCGCCGCGGTGTTGGTGGCGGTCCTGATCTACTTCGTGGTTCGCCGGATTACCGAATCGCCGTACGGCCGAAGCCTACGCGCGATGCGTGACAACGGCGACGCCGCCGCCGCGGTCGGCAAGCACGTACGATCCATGCGCACGGCGATGCTTGTTGTCGGAGGTGCCATCGCCGCACTGAGTGGTGCTGTCCTGGTCGGCTTCATCACGCTGTGGGCGCCCGGCGCTTGGACCTACCCGGAGACCATCGTCCTCTTCGCGGCCATCATCGTGGGCGGCCTCGGCAACCACAAGGGTGCCATCCTCGGCGCCCTCTTGGTGCCGCTGGCGTTCGAGGAAGCGACTCGCTTCATCCCCGCGTTCGGCCCTCCCGGCCTGGTTCCGGCGATGGAGTGGATCTGCATCGGGCTGCTCATCCTCGTCTTCCTGTGGTTTCGCCCCCAGGGCGTGCTGCCGGAGCGAAAGCGGCTGGGCGCCAACGGTGGCAAGGGGAAGACGCCCATCCTGCAATCACCTGAACCAGCGGCGGAGGCGTCGTGACCGACAGCGCACCGATTCTCGACGTGCGCGAACTGCACCGCCACTTCCTCGGCGTCCAGGCCGTGCGAGGAGTCAGCTTCACGCTCCAGGCTGGCAGGCTCACTGGGCTGATCGGGCCGAACGGAGCCGGTAAGTCGACGGTGCTGCAGATGCTGTCGGGCATGATCCCCGTGACCTCCGGACAGGTCATGTACGAAGGGCGGGACGTCACCAGCGACCCGATGTACAGGCGCGCTCGACTGGGCCTGATTCGCACCTTCCAGCATGCCAGCGAGTTCAAACGGCTGACGGTGCTCGAGAACCTTCTCAGCAGCGTGCCAGATCACCCCGGCGACTCCCTAGTCGGCTCGCTCATCGGGCCCCGCCGGTGGCGGCGCCGTGAAGCTGAGGCTGCGGACCGCGCGCAACAGCTGCTCGAGCGTTTTAGGCTGACCGAGCACGCGCAGACATACGCCGGTGAGCTCAGCGGTGGACAGCGGCGCCTCGTTGAGATCATGCGAGCGCTGATGGCCGACCCGAAGCTGCTCCTGTTGGACGAGCCAATGGCAGGCGTTCATCCTCACCTGGCCATGGAGATCAGCGCGCACCTCTCCGCCTTGCGCGCCGAGGGGCTCACCATCCTCATGGTTGAGCACGAGCTGTCTGTCGTCGATCGCCTCTGCGACCGGGTCATCGTCATGGCTGAGGGCAGGATTCTCGCAGACGGTGTCATGGCCGACCTCCGCCTCCAACGCGAGGTCGTGGATGCCTACCTTGTCGGCTGACGTAGCCAGCGAGCGTCCGGCCGCCCTGCTCCAGGCGACGGACATCGTCGCCGGCTACGGCGGAGCGCCGATCATCAACGGCATTTCCGTGACCGTGGGCGCGGGCGAGGTGGTGTCAATCGTCGGCCCCAACGGTTGCGGCAAGAGCACCCTGCTGAAGTCGTTGGTAGGCAACTTGGACATCATCTCCGGCACGGTGGTGGTCGACGGCAACGACATCACTCGCCTGGCGTCCGCGGAGGTGGCCCGCGTGGGCGTGGGGTACGTGCCGCAGGTGGACGACGTCTTCGAGCCGCTCACGGTCCGCGAGAACCTCGAGATCGGTGCGTACCTCCTCAAGCGTTCGGAGATTCCCGCACGCCTGGAGCACGTGGTCTCAGTGTTCCCGGCCCTCGCGCCGATGCTGAGCCGGAGAGCGGGCAAGTTGAGCGGTGGCGAGCGAAAGATGCTCGCCATGGGGCGGGTGCTCATGCTCCAGCCCAAGTTGTTCCTGCTCGACGAGCCAACCGCGAACCTGGCGCCGGCCATCGCTGACTCCCTTCTGTCGGGGCGCGTTCGGTCGCTGGCGAGCACCGGTGCCGGCGTGTTGCTGGTGGAGCAGCGCGCCAAGGCCGCCCTCGCCATCTCGAGCTACACGTACGTGCTCAGCGGTGGCCTGTGCCGGGTCGAGGGCACCCCCACCAAGCTGTCGGAGAGCTCCGACTTCGTCGAGTCGTTCCTCGGGGGAACCGTCGCGCAGCTCCCCGTGTAGCCCTGGCGGCGCTCAGCAATCACCGTCCATCTCCATCTCCTTGCGTCTGCGGCCTGGCAAGCCGAACGCAAGGGACGCCAACCGCCGGTGAAAGCAGCGCAGCAGCGGCCAAGTTCACGCCGGCACCAGTCGCCGGCACGCTGATCGCTGCGTCAATGATCGCAGTCACTGGCCGGCGCCCCTGGCCCTGGCGCCGGGGGCGTTCGTTGCGGGCGCCCTGGCATGGCCCGAGACCCCGAGACTTCGCACCTCGTTGGCGGCTCCCGCCGATCGGGCCGATTTGCTCCCCGTGGGAACGCCGTGCGTTCAGATTGGACCGCCGTGGGGCCGGCTTTGACCCCCGCGGAAATTGGGGGTAAGTACTCGTTTCTAGACGCACTACCTGCAGGAAGTGGTGTTAGGGGCCGCGAGCCGAGGCGCGCGGTACGAGGCGCCGGGCAGCGGCTTTTCCCGCCATGAGCGTGGTCATCACGTACTACAACACCCGCCTTCCACCCGGCGGATCGGACACAAGCGCCGAACGCAGACACCCGGGCCTCGTGGCTGAAATGGCGTGGGGGGGCCGGATTGCGATAGGGCCGCATCCGAGCTTGGATCCGTTCGGTGCTAACTATTCCTGAGATAGTCGGCGAGATTCGCCAGGGAGGAGGTCAAGCCTGCGGCGTGGTCCTCTGGGGAGATGACATCGGGTACGCCCTCGGCAGTGATGTCGACGCGCGTCCCTCCATCCACAGCAGTGACCTCCCAGGTCATGGTCATCGTGCCAGCCAAAGCAGGATCTTCGGACACAAACTCCACCGCATAGACGACGCGCACACCGGGAACGATGTCGACGAAGCGAGCCTCGACGACATCGGAGTCCGCTGTGGACTTGCCCCGTGAGGCGGTAGGGTCGGGGTAAGTCAACACCATCCGATATGCCCCTCCGGGACATGGATCGAATCGCTCGAACTTGCCATTCATGCCCGCAGGGGGCAGCCACACCGTCAGGGCCTCTGGATCGACCAGAGCGGCATACACCTTCTCATGCGGGATGGCGATCACCTGTGACCCGTTGTCCGTGCGCGGCATGACACGATGTTACGCGGCCACTGTGAACCGCCCCGGGTTTTAGAGAGACTCGGTTTGCTGACTTCGAGCCATCGCGACTGGGTGGTATATACCCGTGATGTATACTGAGCGCTCGTGGGACCGGGACGCCACGCAATTTGGGACCAGTACAACCGTCAGCATCTTTCGTCGATCACGCCGACCGTGGCATCACCGAGGCTCAGGTGTCGTACGTAGTGGAGAATGCCAGGGATGACAACGTTGCTCCAGATCCAAAGCATGGGACGAGCATCGCGCTGTGTCGCGTCGGACGGAGCGTTTTGTCAGTGGCGTGGGTCGCCCGATCACGAGGCGGTTGCTACCCGGTTCACGCTCACTGGGCTGGCAGGCGCGAGAGGAAGAGCCTGAAATGAGGAGCAGCCGCTTTCCCGACCCATACGA
>JBDTJX010000038.1:0-55737 GCA_039935655.1 Candidatus Dormiibacter sp.
CCGGGGCGAGGGACCTCACTTATGCTGGAGTTGCCATGCTAGAGAGCGGAGCGGAGATTATCCGCGTGCTCATCGTCGACGACCATCCGCTGATGCGCAGGGGTCTCGCCGACATCCTCGACGGCATCGACGACATCGAGGTCGTCGGCGCCGCGGAGGACGGCGCCGCGGCGCTGGCGCTCGCACACGCGGTCAAGCCGGACATCATCCTGATGGACATCTCGATGCCCGGGATGGACGGCATCGAAGCCACCGAAAGACTCGGCGAGATGGGCATCACCGCGAGGGTGGTCATGCTCACCTCGTACTCCGAGCGCGAGAAGATCACGCAGGCTCTGGCGGCGGGCGCCGTCAGCTACCTGACCAAGGACTCGGCCCCTGAGGCGGTGGTCCGGGCGATCCGTTCGGCGGCGATCACGTCGGAGCGCCGACCGGCTGAGTGATCGGGCGCCACACCTGGTCTGAGGGGGCGGCGTAGCTACAGGCGACACTCACAGCCATCTCTCAGTCGACGGTAAGGGTGTCGGTGCAAGATACGCTTGGCATTCCAAGGAGGCGACCCGCGTGGCCCGGCATTGGTTCCGCTCGATGGTGCTGACGGTATCGGTGGCCGTCGCGCTCGGAGCATGCTCCCTCGCCTTTGCCGCTCCAGTCGCAGCGGCCCCGGCAACCGGGCGCTCGATCGCTGCCACTCCACCGTGCCCATCCGACCCCGACGCGTCGGTGGTCAATCCCCTCAATGGCACGGCTGCCTGTGCCGGTGGGCCGACGAACCTCGAGCAGCGTTATGAGGCGGCCATCGCCGGGGCCGGGGTGCTGGCCTTCGTCGGCGCCATGATCGTCTACCGTCGGCGCCATCCTCGCGGTCCACGCGGCTTGCCACCCCCTGCGCCGCAGGGCTGACCCCGCTGGTCTCTACGCCGCTGCGAGCTGCGAGCGCAGGTACTTGGCCGGGTCGGTCAACAGCCCGGCGACATGCAGCTCGAAGTGAAGGTGCGGACCCGTCGAGTTGCCGGTCGATCCCTCGAGCCCGATCACGTCGCCCGCATGGACGACCTGCCCGACGTGGACCAGCAGTTGATCAAGATGGCCGTACAGGGTGATCATCCTGCCCGCGTGTGCGAGGACGACGTAGTTGCCGTAGCCCACCGGGCGGCCCTGGTTGTCGACCTCGGTGCCGGCGATCGCCACCACCCCGTCCGCCGCGGCGTGGATGGGAGCGTCGAGCGGGCCCGCGATGTCGATACCGGTGTGGAAGTGTGGGTAGGTGATCCCGTTGAAGCTCACGGCCGGCTCGAATGCCAGCGCTGACGGCCCGAACGGCTGCGAGATGGAACCGTTCAGCGGTGCAAGCAGGCCGCCCGGAGTGCTCACGGTCGCGCCGGGTGCGCCCTGAGCCGCCTGGGAGATCGCCGCCTCCTGGGCGAGCTGCGCTTCGACAGCCTGCACGTTGTACGAGACCGCATCTCGAACAGCGGCCGGCTGGCTGGCGGCGGCGGCGACGAGCCCATTGGCTTGGGCTGGATTGCGAGCCTCGCCCAGGTAGAAGTTGTATTCCCGCTGGAGGGTCCACTCGAGCGACGAGGCCACTGCACGCATCGTCGTCGTCGCTCCGCTGCCGTCGACAGATGAGGTGCGCTGGGGGCTACGGCTCAACTGGTCAGGCTGGGTCTGCGCCAGCGCGCTGAGGGCCTGGATCTGTGCCTGGTCGCTGGCCACCTGAGTCTCGAATGCCGTTACCTGAGCAAGCAGCGCTGCGCCCGGCGTGGGCACATCCTGGCTGACGGTCTCCGCCGGCCGAAGAGGCACCCCCGCGGCGCGGACTGCCTGCGCCACCGGCGCGGCCTGCGCGGCCCCTACGAGCCGGTGCGACGTCAGCACCGTCCCGCCTTTCGGGGTCGGCGCCGCAGCGCTGAGTGCGACCACGAGTAGGACCGGCACGGCTGCCACCGCCGCCAACTCCGCGCCGCGGGCAAACCGAGCCCGGCCGGTACGGCGGCCGAAGAGGCTCAGGCCCAGGGTCGCGAGCAGGCTGAGCACCATCGCCAGCCAAAGCTGGGAAGGCACGTAGCCCCGAGCGGCCGCCAAGGTGGCCAGCTGTCCGGGCGAGGCGGTTGCGGTGGTCACAGCGGTTCCGTTGCCGGAACTTGCCCCCCAATGCTCAAGGGTCGGCGCCTCGACGCCGACATTCGGCGGCGTACCGAGCAGCCCAAGCAGTTGGAGCAGGCTCGACTGCTGGAGCGACGCCAGCGGGAGCCCACCGGCGCGGACGGCGCCGGGATAGGCTGCCGAGCCGGGCGTGACCCCGGCCGGGGCGGCCCCGGGGGCTGACGACGACGACCGCGGTGGCGACGGCAACGGCGGCGGGGTGATTCCGGGTCGTGCCGGTGGCACGATGGCGGGGCAGCCACTGGGGGTCGGCACGATGGGCAGCGGCAGCGCGGTGGGACACGTTGTCGGCGTCGGTGGGACCGGCTTGGGCGTCGGCACCGGGGGGAGCGTTGGCAGAGGGGGCAGAGTGGGCAGAGTCGGCAAGGCTGGTGCGCTCGGCGTGCTTGCGGCACTGGCGCTCCAGCAGGCGATGACCAGCGAGAGAGAGATCCCTGCCAGGCCGGCCAGGGCGCGGCGCTGACGTTGGGCGGAGCGACGGCGCTTCACGAGATGGACCTCATGCCTCTTACAACGATCCGGGGGACCGGAATCCGTCGGTCGGCCGGCCCAGGGGGGGTCACGTCGGTCCGTCCCCATCGGCCGAACTCGCGGGCGGCATCACGAATGCGAGAGTCGCCCGGTCATGAAAGGGCAAGATGCAGCCCGGAGCATCACCGCGGTGACGTTGCGACCGCGGGCCTGGTCAACGCTCCGTCGCAACCGGTTGCGGCTTTTGCTGCTTTTGCCGTTGCTCTCCAGCGGTGTGCTGAGCCTGCGCGCTGACGTGGTCCAGGCGCAGACGCCGCCCGCACCGCAGGTCGGCTTCACGTTCCGTCCCTACACGGCGGCCGGCCTCGGTCTCGATCCCGGCGCGGCCCTCGCCAAGCTCCTGGTCGAGATCCGGCCCGATGTAGTGCGGCTGCCGGTCTACTGGTCAGATGTCGCTCCCTCCCCCACCGACCTGGACTTCGACGTGCCCGATGACCTGGTCGCCACCGTGGCCGCGTACGACGCGCACACAACCTCGAGGCGCGCGACCATCGTTCTCGTCGTCGGCATGCGCAACGTCGGCGCGCCCGAGCTGTTCGCACCGTTGTGGGCGCTCAACGTTGTGGGCGGCAAGTTCGCCACCAGGCTCGCCGCTCTTCCCGGCTTTGAGGCATATGTCGACGCCACCGTGCGTCACTACGCGACTAACCCGCTTCTGCAGCGGTGGCAGGTGGAGAACGAGCCGTTGGATAACAGCGTGCCCGCCAACGAGGGCGACACCTCGCGCACGGCCGCGGACATCGGCGCCGAGGTGGCCGACGTCCGCAGCATCGACCCTGGCCACCCGGTGATGACCACCACTTTCACGTCGTCAGTGCTCGACCTCGACCGCGAGGAGATCGCCCAGGCGGACCAGGCCATCGTGCCGCCGCCCGGCCCGCAACCCGGCGGCCATCCGGAGGAGACGCTGGGGCTGGGCAACACGCTGGGGCTGGACCTTTACGTCGTCTACGCGGGCGTCGACCTCAGCGATGCCGACGCGGCCACCCGCATCATCTGGAAGCGCAACAGCCTCGGATTCTGGGTGCAGCGCGCCGCTCAGCGCAGCAAGAGCGTGTGGATCGCCGAGATGCAGGCGGCTCCGTGGCAGCACGTCGACGGGTTCAGTACAGACGACCTGCTGATGAGCGCCCAGGAGTACCGTGGCCAGGGCGTCTCGACCGTGCTCCTCTGGGGGGTTGAGCAGTGGCTCACCTCGCCGACGTGGCTGGCAGCCGGGAAGCAGGCGGTGCGGGTGCTGCGTTCCTGATGCTGCGCTCCGGTCGTCGACGCCCGGCTCAGGCGCTCGGCGTCTGAGCGCTCTGGTGGGCCTTCTTGGCCGCCTCGCGTCGCGCCGCTTTGGCGGTTGAGGGGGCCTTGGGCTTCTTCTGCTGCTTCTTGGGTGCGCCTCGCGTCTTCTCGTTCGCCATGCCCGCCTGCCTCCGTCGTAGTTGCCAATACCGCCGCGCACGCTACACCACGCGACGAGATTGATGTGAACGACGACACACGCCTGTTGACCAGTCGACAGCCCGACCTATCCCAATGCGACCAACCCGGCATCGGAGCCGGCGTCCTTGGTGGCCGGACCCTCGGTACGACGCCGCTTCTTACCGACGGCGCTAGCCGGCGGGTGACGGCGTTCTCAACGCCCGGTCCACCAGTTGGCTGATCGTGGCAACGGCGCGCGGTGGCACCGTGCGGCGATCTTCGAAGATAAGCCACCGCATCGCCACGAAATCGCCGATCCCCATGAGCGCGTAGGCGAGGGTCTCCACGTCCTCGACCTGGGCGATCTCGCCGTCGTCGATTGCCGTGCGGAGCGCGTGTGTGTACCCGTCGGCCAGTTGGCGGTACCAATCGCGATACAGCTCACCGTCGACATATTCGGCGTTCCGCAGAATGCGGCAAAGCGCGCGGTGCCGTGCCATCCACCCGAAGAACGCAGCGAAGCCGGCCTCCTCCTTGGGGATACGCCCGACCACGGCCGCGGTGGCGTGTGCCAGGTTGGCGCGCAGCTCATGGCCGCGCTCCGCCACGACCGCACGCATCAGGTCACGCTTGCTGTCGAAGTACAGGTAGAAGGTCCCCTGGGCGACGCCGGCACCATTGGTGATGTCGGCGATGGAGGCGTCGTGGTAACCGCGCAGGCCGAACACCTCCTCGCCGGCCTCAAGCAGGCGGCTCCTGGTCCGCTCGCCGCGGGCTGTCAGCGAGGCCGCTACGGCACGCACAGCAGGCGCCAATCCCCTTCTCCCGAAAGGATGTGGAAACTGATTCAGGATTCATGTTAGCATCCCGCGCCAGTGGCGTTCGCCAGGCACAGGGTGGGTGATGGGAAGCGTCAGCATGACGCCGTCTGAGTCGTCTGCAGCCGCGCTGGAGGTCTCCGGCCTGACGGTCCACTTCGGCGGGGTCGTCGCGCTCCATGACGTGTCCATCGACATGCGTCCGCAGCAGATCCTGGGAGTGATCGGACCCAACGGGGCTGGCAAGACGACGCTCTTCAACGCCATCTGCCGGTTGGTGACGCCGAGCCATGGCAGCATCACCTATGGCGGCCGGTCATTGTTGTCGATGCGACCCTCACAGCTGGCCGGTGTTGGCATCGTGCGCACCCTCCAGGGGCTGGGGCTGTGGACACGTCTCAGCGTGCTCGAGAACGTCATGCTCGGCGCACCGGTATCGACGAGCATGGCCAGCGATCTGTTGGCGTTGCCCCGTTCCGACAGAGGTGAGCGCGAGCGGACCGACGCCGCCGTGGCCATCCTCGATGAGCTCGGCATCGGGGAGTTCGCCCGGGCATACCCCGGTTCGTTGTCACACGGCATCCAGAAGCGAGTGGTCCTCGCACGCGCGCTGATGGGCCGGCCTTCGCTGCTCCTGCTCGACGAGCCCGCCAGCGGGCTCTCGGGGGGTGAGGTCGAACGGCTTGTGGAGCTGCTCCGACGCCTCCGGGTCGACATGGGCATCGCGCTCGTCGAGCATCACCTCGACATGGTGATGGCGGTGAGCGACCGCGTCACGGTACTGAGCCTGGGCGGCGTGATCGCCTCCGGAACGCCCGACGAGATCCGCGCCAACGATGAGGTGACCACCGCCTACCTCGGCAGCCAGGTGGCTCATGCTTGAGGTCACCGACCTGACCGTCGCGTACGGCGGCGTGGTTGCCCTGGACGGGGTGTCGCTCGCCGTGGCCGAGGGAACGATCACCACAGTTCTTGGCGCCAACGGTGCGGGCAAAACAACACTGGTCCGAACCATCTCGGGTCTGATCAGGCCACGTCGCGGCAGCGTACGCGTCGCCGACATAGACCTGACAGGGCACGCTCCGGAGGCCATCGCGCGTTTGGGCGTTGCCCACGTGCCTGAGGGCCACGGCATCATCAGCGAGATCAGCGTCGACGAGAATCTACGTCTCGGCGGGCTGTGGCGGCGCGACCGCGCCGATCAGCGGCTGGCCATCGAGGAGGCGTACGAACTGTTTCCGCCGCTGCTCGGGCGCCGCCACCTGCACGCGGCCAGCCTCTCGGGGGGAGAGCGCCAGATGCTCTCAATCGGGCGGGCGCTGGCATCACGTCCGCGAGTTCTGCTGCTCGACGAACCTTCACTGGGACTGCATGCGACCGTGCTCGCGCAGATCATGGACCGGCTGCGCACGCTCACTCGCGAACGGCGGCTCGCCGTGCTCCTCATCGAGCAGAACGCGCGCAGCGCGCTGTCGGTCGCCGACGACGCGGTTGTGCTCTCGCTGGGCAGAGTGGTGGCGCGCGACCGCGCCGCTCAGCTGGCGGGCGACGAGGCGCTGCGTCACGCCTACCTGGGCTTCTGAGATGAGGACATTCCTGATCCTCACCGTCGACGGCGTGACCAACGGCTTCGTGTACGCCATCGTCGCGCTGGCGCTGGTGATGATCTGGCGCGCGACGCGAATCATCAATTACGCACAGGGTGCGATGGGGATGTTCACCACCTACGTCGCACTTTTCGCCATCTCGCACGGCGTCACGTACTGGCTGGCGTTCGTGATTGCGCTCGGTGGGGGGTTCCTCCTCGGCGCGGCCATGGAGCGCGTCCTGGTGCGGCCGGTCGAGTCGCGGCCGCCGCTCAACGCGGTCATCCTCACCCTTGGTTTGCTCATCTTCCTCGAGGCGCTGGCCCCGATGCTGTTCGGCGGCCAGGTGCGGTCTTTTCCCGCGCCGTTCTCCCGCATCGACCTGAGCATCGGCACCACGCAGCTGTACTTCTCGCCCTATGACATCTTCGTGATCGGCGCGGTGATCCTGACCATGGTCGCGTTGCTGCTCTTCTTCCAGCGCACAACGATCGGGCTGCGCATGCGTGCCGCAGCGTTCGGGCCCGAGATCGCACGCCTGCTCGGGGTGCGCGTCGGTCGCATGCTCACCCTGGGATGGGGCCTGGCGGCACTGCTCGGTGCGATGGCGGGAGCGCTCATCGCTCCAGCCATCTTCCTGTATCCCAACAACATGGATGAGATCCTCGTCTTCGGTTTCACTGGCGCCGTTGTGGGTGGCCTGGACAGCCCCGTCGGCGCGGTCGTCGGCGCCGTGCTGGTGGGCCTCGGTCTCAGCTACGTCGGCGGCTACGCCGGCTCCGACCTGGAGACCATCGGTGGACTGGTCATCCTGATCGCGGTGCTGATGGTACGTCCCCAGGGGCTGTTCGCAGCGCGCAAGGAGCGCGTGGCGTGAGTGCCGTGCGCCTGCCGCGGTCCACCGTGCTGCGCCACGCGCTCTTCTTTCTGCCCCTAGGGGTCCTGCTTCTTGCTGTGACGTACGTTCTCGACGCGTTCACCAACTACAACATCGCCGGCATCGCCATCTTCGCCATCGCCGCCGCGGGGCTGACCGTCCTGACCGGCATCAACGGCCAGCTCTCGCTGGGTCACGGTGCGCTGATGGCGGTGGGTGCGTACACCACGTCGCTGCTGTTGAAGAGCCAACCACAGTTCCCGTTCCTCCTGACGGTGCTGGTTTCGATCGTCTCGACAGGCGTGGCCGGCGGCATCATCGGGGTTGCGGCGGCTCGCTTACGCGGTCCGTACCTGGCCGGAGCCACGCTGGCGCTGGCCGTGGGGCTGCCTCAGCTCGCCATTCATTTCGGCAGCGTGCTGGGGGGCAACCAGGGCCTCAATGTGGCACCGCCGGTGGCGCCGACTGCGCTGGGCGGCGACTTTCCTGAGGAGCGATGGCTGGCGTGGATCGCCATTGTCGCCGCGGTGATCACCCTCTTCCTTCTTGCCAACCTGGTGCGCGGAGGTACGGGGCGCACGCTGCGCGCCGTGCACGACAACGAGACGGCGGCACGGATCGCCGGCATCGACGTGGCCCGGGTCCAGGTGCTGGCGTTCGTGATCAGCGCCGCCTGCGCCGGGTTGGCCGGCTCGCTGTTCGCCTACTGGGTGGGCATCACCGCCCCCACAGGCTTCGGCCTGCAGCTCTCCCTGCAATTGCTCAGCGCAATCGTCATCGGCGGCCTAGGCAGCCTATGGGGTGCGGTGTGGGGGTCGATCATCCTTGTGTACCTGCCGGTGTGGACCAGTGGGCTTACCAGCAACCTCAATCTCTCCAGCGACATCACCAACAACCTGCCGCTCGCGGTGTACGGTGCGGTGCTGGTGTTCGCCATGCTGGTCCTTCCGCGTGGCATCCAGGGCACCGTGACGTCCCTGTTTGGTGGCGCTCGCGACTGGTTCCTGAAACGACGTTTGGATCAACGGACAGCGGAGGTTGAGTTATGAAGGCGCGGCGAAACAACTCGAGGCGATTGCTCACGGCTGCGTGCGCGGGAATGGCGACCGCACTGGTGGCTGCCTGTGGAAGCGGCAGCAGTGAGTCCAGTGCCGCCAGCAACCAGGGGTCGGCGCCCGGCATCACGGCCACCTCGGTAACCATCGGCAGCACGCAACCGCTCACCGGCCCGGCGGCGCCCGGCTACTCGGAGATCGCGCCGGCCTCCAACGCCTACTTCAAGTACGTCAACGCGCACGGGGGCGTGTTCGGCAGGTCCATCAACTACAAGTTTCTCGACGACCAGTACAACCCCACCAACACGGCGTCGCTGACCCGGCAGCTGGTGCTGCAGGACAACGTGTACGCGGTGCTCGACGCCTTGGGCACGCCGACACATCTTGCGGTGGTCGACTACCTGAACCAGGAGAAGGTGCCGGATCTCTTCGTGGCGTCGGGATGCAACTGTTGGAACAACGTCTCGGCTCATCCGTACACGTTTGGCTGGCAGCCCGACTACACGATCGAGGGCAAGATCCTCGGTAACTACATCAAGCAGACGTACGCGGGCAAGAAGATCGGGTACTTCGCCCAGGGCCCCAACGATGAGTTCGGCACCGACGGCATTGCCGGGCTGAACGACGTGCTCAACAGCGGTGGCGTCACGGTCGTCAGCCCGCCACAGTACTACGCTCCCACGGCCGCCGGCGCCCAGGCTGTGAAGGCAGAGATGGCGGCCATGCAGGCGGCTGGCGTGCAGGTGATCGCCAGCTTCTCCATTCCATTGTTCACCGCAGCCGCGATGGCCAGTGCGGCGAGCATCAACTACCATCCCCAGTTCGTTGTCAGCAACGTGGGGGCGGACATCCCCACCCTGACCGCGATTCTCACCGGTGGTGCGCTCGGCGCCACGATTCCCGCGGCACTCATCACCGGCATGGTCAGCGACAACTACCTGCCTCTGTCGAGTGACAGCAGCAACGCCTGGATCACGCTGTTCAAGTCGATCCACGACCAGTACGCGCCAAACCTGCCTTTTGATGGCAACGTGGTCTACGGCGAAGCAGTGGCCTACACGTTCGTTCAGTCCCTCCTCGCCGCCGGGCAGAACCCCAGCCGGGCGGACATCGTGAACGCCATCAACAACAGCCACTTCACTGACGGTCCCGGTCTGGTGCCTTTCGGGTACTCCTCCAGTGACCACCTGGGCTACACCGGCGTGCAGATGGTTGCCGTTGGGCCCGGTCCGACTGCGACGCGAGTTGGGTCCGCCTACACCACCGACGACACCGCCGGCGGTTCCATCAACGCCTACAGCGGAACGCCGTCGACCCCACCAAGCAGCGGGATTCCCAGCCACTGATCCCGGAAACTGGGGCCGCGGGCGTCATGCCCGCGGCCCGAGTTGTGGCCGGTTAGGACATCGAGCACCCGCCGATGCGGTTGCTCCTCTCCTGCTGGATGATGTAGGGGCGATGTCGGCGTGTTGCAGCCGGCCGGGGTGGCGCTCATTGGAGCACTCAACACCGGCGCAGGAGACCTCGTTCTTCGCGGTGAAGACGAAGAACTGATGGCCGATCCCACCGGTCCAGCCCGTTGCCGCCATGACCTTGGTCACCTCGGCCTGGATCTGCGCATCGGTCAGCGCCGGGCCTGGGTACATCGAGGTGTCGACATAGGACCCGCCGAACGTGGAGCTGTTGACGATGTTCTGGGTGACGCCGCCGCTCACCTGGTAGTACTGGGTGGCGACGCCGTAGAGCGAGCTGCCGCCGATGTCGGTGAGGAACCGGCTGAGCAGAGAGTTGTAGGTCGGGCTGACGCTGTTGACCGACGCGGTCAACGACGGCTCCCAGAAGATGGCGTAGTTGGTCGAGCCCGCCTGCTCGACGGGTCCGCCGTTGTAGACGAGGTTGTTGGAGCTGGCGGCGACTGCGCCCTTGGGCAGCACGAAGTGAATGGCGTGCCCGGCAGCCGAGCCGTGCAGTGAGGCACCGGCCGCAGCGTGTGGTGGCGGCCCCCGGCGCGAGCGCGGCCGCAGAGGCGACACCGATGGCCGCGAGTGTCAGGCGTCGGATGTGCACGTTGCCTTCCTCCTTATCGAGCTGACCTGCCTGTCGTGCGCTGGCCTGGTTGACCGGCAGACCGCCGCCGCCGAGGAGGTCGTTCTGTGGAGACGCCGCCACTCTTGACCGCGTCGAGGCGGCGGCCGCTTCCGACCGGACAGGCCACGCGCGCGATCGCGCGCGTGGCCTGAGCCCCTCGACAACATCCTCCCAGGGGGAGGGGAGCTGACGGCGCTTCCCTCCCCCGCCACCCTGCTGCGGCAGGGTGACCCGGCGGTCGGGGCTACTGCACGGCGAGGCTGGTCAGGCGCCCACCAGGTCGCGAGCAAACTCCCCGAAGTTGTCGATGTAGCGGCGGGCGTCAGCCTCGCTGTGTTGCACGGACAACGTCCAGTTCTCCTCCGCGCCCGGCGCCATCAGCACACCGCGATTGCTCTGGTACAGCCACGACAGGTAGGGGACCGCCTTGTCGATCTCCAGGTAGTCGCGATAGTTGCGCACGCGATCGCGGCGATAGGTCACGCAGCCACGCGCAGCCAGGGTGAGCACGTGGAAGGGAAGCTCGTGTTCGGCGATGACGGCGGCGAGGCCGCCCTGCAGCCCCTCCGCGAGGGCATCGAGCTGCGAGTATGCCGCCGGCGTCAACACGTCGTAGAGAGTGGCGCGCGATGCCGCGGTGGTCAGAGGATTGCCGTTGAAGGTGCCCATCTGTGCCACTCGGCCATCGGTGATCGCCGCCATCACGTCGGCTCTGCCACCGATCGCGCCGCACGGCAACCCGCCGCCGATCGCCTTGGCCAGGCACACGATGTCGGGCACCACGCCGAAGCGCTCGGTGGCGCCGCCGGCGGCGATGGCCACCCCGGTCTTAACCTCGTCGAAGATCAGCAGCGCCTCGTTGCGGTGTGCGATATCGCGAACGCCGGCCAGGTACCCGTCGTCGGGGAGCACGATGCCGATGTTCATCATCACCGGCTCGACGATCACGGCGGCGATGTCGCGATGCGCCGCGAAGGCACGCTCCAATGCAGCGAGGTCGTTGAACGGCACCACGGTGACGAGGTCGACCACCGCCTGCGGGATCCCCTCGCAGTACCTCACGGAATTGGGCTGATCGACGGGTCCCATCAGGTCGGGCGGGGGTTCGACGCTGACGAGCAGCGAGTCGTGGTGGCCGTGGTACGAGGCCTCGATCTTGATGAGACGATCGCGGCCGGTGAAGCCGCGGGCAACGCGAACCGCGTCCAAAGTGGACTCGGTGCCGCTGTTGGTGAAACGCCACTGAGGCTGCGAGAACCGCCGGGACAGTTCGGACGCGACCTCGTTGTCCTGGGCCACAGGCTGGGCGAAGTGCGAGCCTCGGGCCATCTGCTCAGTGACGGCCGCGACCACCGTGGGATGCGCGTGGCCGACCACCATGACGCCGAATCCGTTGTGGAAGTCGACGTACTCGTTGCCGTCAACATCCCAGACGCGACTGCCCTCCCCATGGTCGATGAACACGGGTTGCGGCGGCGTGTCCTGGAACGATGACGGCACACCACGCGGCATCGCCTTGGTCGCCTCCTCCCACAACTGGCGAGACTTCGGGCGCATGGCGACGAACGCGCGCTCTTCGCGGGCTGTCAGTTCAGCCACGCGGCCGCTGGCTACGCCAACCCCAATTGCATCAAAACGTCCAAACCCGGCGAGCGTGCCGCGATCACTCGGGACAGGCGGATCGTCAGTTGCCATGGATGCTCCCCTTGGTGGCCGCAGGTTGTGGCGCGCCGGCGGTATGCAGCGCTGCCTCGACTGACTGTTCGAGGATGTCGAGGCCCGCCGTCAACTCCTCGTCACTGATCGTCAGCGGCATGAGCAGACGGATCACATTGTCGTACAGGCCGGCGCGAAGCAGCGCCAGGCCCCGGGCATGCGCCTCCCTGAGCACGGCGAGGGTGAGGGCTGGCGCCGGCTCACGGCTGGAGCGGTTGTCCACCAACTCCATCGCGGTCATTGCGCCGATCCCGCGGACGTCGCCGATGCAACCGTGGCGCTGCTGCATCGCCTGCATGCGCTCGATGGCGATGGCGCCGATCTCCCGTGCCCGCACGCAGATGCTGTCACGCTCGATGACCTCGAGCACGGCCAGCGCGGCCGCGCAGGCCACGGGGTTGCCACCGAACGTGCCGCCCAGACCACCCGGCGCGGGGGCATCCATGAGCTCGGCGCGCCCGACCACCGCCGCCAGCGGCAGGCCTCCGCCCAGCGACTTGGCCAGAAGCACAAGGTCGGGCTCGACGCCGAAATGACTGACCGCGAAAAGCTCTCCGGTGCGGCCCATCCCGGTCTGGATCTCATCCGCGATGAGCGGGATGCCCAGGTCGCGGAGCAGCCGGGCCAGCCGCGGCAGAAAGTCCTGCGGCGGTACCACGAAGCCGCCTTCGCCCTGGACCGGCTCGATGATCACCCCGGCCACCCGATCAGGGGGGACCTGGGAAGCGAACAGTGACTGCAGCGCGTCCAGGCTTTCGTCGGTACTGATGTCGTGGTAGGCATACGGATAGGGCGTCTGGTACACCTCGGGCGCGTACGGCCCGAAGTTCTGCTTGTACGGGTGCACCTTGCCGGTGAGGCTCATCGCCATCAGGGTGCGGCCGTGGAAGCTGTTCTGGAAGCTGATGATCGCCGAGCGGCCGGTGGCCTGGCGCACGATCTTGACCGCGTTCTCGACCGCTTCCGCCCCACTGTTGACGAGCAGCGCCTTGACCGGCGCCCCCACCGGTGCGAGTGCGCACAGACGGTTGCAGAGCTCGACGTAGACGTCGGGCAACATGACCGGGCCGCCCGAGTTGATCAACAGGTCCACCTGTCGATGGATCGCCGCAACGACGTCCGGGTGACCATGGCCGATGTTCATCACGCTGATGCCGCTGGCGAAGTCAAGGTACTGCCTGCCGTCAGCGTCGACCAGCGTCGAACCCTGCGCGGCATGCGCGAACCCGGCCATGGTGGAGCCCATCCCGCGGGCCACCGAGCGCTCCCTCTGTTGCTGCAGATCAGCGTTGCGCAGTGCGCACATGTGAGCTATACGGGCGGACTCGCCGATGTCGCGGTGAGCTTGCCGTCCACCATGATGTACGAGACGGTCTTCTCGCGGAAGAATCCAGAGCGGTTGGTCACCCCCGCGAGTATCAACAGCGGCACACCCAGTCCGATGGTGGCCAGGATGGGCACCGCGGACCCGACGTCCTGGCTCACCACGTAGTACGCGATATAGAAGAGGAACAGACCGCCCAGGAGGGGAAGCAGCCCGGCGAAGATGAACAGCCGGGCGCTGGTGAACAGCACCTTGCGGAACGCCCAGAACGATGCCACCCCGGTCACGCCGTAATACACGGCGACCAGAATCCCGATGTCGAGGATGAGCTTACCGAAGACATTGGTGTTGAAGCTGTCGACGGTCACCGACAGCACGATGACGACGACCGCCAGCAGCGCGGTGATCAGCGTCCCGAACCACGGCGTTCGCCACTGGTGATGGACGCGCCCGAAGGCCTTCGGGAACACCCCGTCGCGCGACATCGAGTAGGTGAGCCGGCTTGACGGCAGAAGGGTGGTCTGGGTGGTGGCGATCGTCGAGGACAGCACGGCGAGCACCATCAGGTACGCGAGTGGTGTGCCGGAGAGCTGTTGTGCGAAGTAGTAGAGGATGTCGGCCTGGTTGTCCGTGTTGTTCAGCGCATCCTGTGACAGAAACATCTGGATGGCGATGATCGCCAGCAGGAAGATGAAGAGCAGGATGAACATGCTCAGGATTCCCGCCCGACCCGGCGAGGTGTCGGCGTCCTTTGTCTCCTCGTTGACATTGGCCGCCGTGTCCCACCCCCAGAAGAAGAACACGGCCAGCGCGGCGCCGGTCGCGACCCCGGTGAAGCCACCCAGGGTGCCGGGGTTGAACCAGTCGCCCGAGAAGCTGGTGGCGGCTGGATGGCTGCCGGTGGCGATCTTGACCAGCGCGGCAATCGCAAACCCGAGGACGATGAAGTACTCGATGAAGACGAGCACCCACTGGAAGTTGGCGGTCACGCGTATGCCGCGAATGACCATGAATGTCACCAGCGCCAGCCACCCGACCGCCACCACCGCAATCCAGCGATTGTCACCCGCGAAGTCCGAGCTGACCTGTCCGGGGAAGATGCTGTTGAGCAACTGGAGAGTGTAGGCACCGGCGAGGATGGGCGCCGCCGCGCAGAACAGAACGTTGGCAGCAAGCTGAACCCATCCGGAGAACCACCCGATCCACGGGTTGAGCGTTCGGCTGACCCACGAGTACGACGCCCCGCAGTTGGGGTCCATCCGGTTCAGGTAGTAGTACGCCATCGCGATGAACAGCACCGGGAGGAAGCCGACAAGGATCGCCGCCGGCGACGCGAGCCCGACCGCCGCCACCAGCACCGCTGCCGTTGCCGCGAGGGTGTACGCCGGAGCCACACTCGAGGTGGCGATGATGGTCGAGTCGAACAGCGTGAGGGTGTTCGTTTTCAGCTGCGAGACCACGGCCTTCCCGTGGACCAGCGGCTCGGCGACCGTGGCCATCCACCCCACCCCCAAAAATGCCTGATGGTCTTGCAGAACACCTGCAAGGAGCGGTGCACACCCTAGCGCCGGGTGGTAGGCTCGTCAAGCTTTCCGGCTGATCGAAGAGGGCGACATGGGGGCGGAAACAGGGCGCCGCTACTCGGTAAGCGAGGCCGCCCGGATGGTCGGCATCAGCCCGTCGACGCTGCGCGCATGGGAGCAGAACGGCCTGCTCCGCGCCGCTCGCAGCTCGGCGGGCTGGCGCAGCTACGACGTCGGCGACGTCAGCCGCGCCCGTGAGGTGCAGCGGATGCGCACCGTTGAGGGCCTCGCCGTCCACGCCATCCGGCGCCGTCTATCGGCGGTGGCGCAGCAGCGCCGCGTCAGGGCGCAGCGGGTCGGGCCGGCTGTCAATGGACGCGCGGCGACCCTCGGAGGCCGGCTTCGTGCTCGACGCAGCGACAAGGGTATGTCGCTCCGCGCCCTGGCGTCGCGGGCTGGCCTGTCACCGTCGCTTGTCTCCAGCGTGGAGCGCGGTATCGTGCAGCCGTCGGTTGCCTCCCTCCAGAAGATCAGCTCCGCACTGGGCACCAGCGTGGCCGAACTGACGGCTCTGGCGCTGCCTGCATGCCAGGTTCTCGGCGGAGAGGTGCTGCCGCTCGACCTGCCCACCCAAGGGGTTCAGATCGAGGACCTCTCGGGCACCGCACAACTGCTCGAGCCGCAGAGATTCAGCATCGAGCCGGGCCAGGGCAGCGGCGGCGAGTACACGCACGAGGGCGAGGAGTTCCTCTATGTCGTCGAGGGCACGCTGTCCATCACGCTTGACGCTCGCGACCAATTCGACATCGATACCGGCATGTCACTGTGCTTCGAGTCAACACGCCGCCACCGCTGGTGGAACCCGGGCGACGTGGTCACCCGGGTGCTCTGGATCAACACACCGCGGACCTTCTGACGCGGTCACGTCACATCGGGGGTTCACTCATGGCCACCACCACCGCTATCCATACCGTGCGCAACGTCATCGGCGGCGAGTCCGTCGAGTCGCGCAGCGGCCGGACGATCCCGCTCGTCGACCCGTCCAACGGTGAGGTCTTCGCCCATTCGCCGCTGTCGAGCGCCGAGGATGTCGACGCGGCATACCGGGCTGCGCAGCGAGCCTTCGGGGGCTGGCGCGACGCCACTCCGAAGGAGCGAAGCGTGGCCCTGCTGCGGTTTGCCGACGTGCTCGAGGCACACGGGCGCGAACTTCTCGAGCTCGAGTGCCGCAACACCGGTAAGCCACTCGCCCTTACCGAGAGCGAGGAGTTGCCCATGCTCTACGACGTGGTGCGCTTCATGGCCGGGGCCGCTCGCCATCTTCAAGGGCTGGCGTCCGCCGAGTACATGTCCGGGCACACCAGCTGGATCCGCCGCGAACCGATCGGCGTCTGTGGCCAGGTCACACCGTGGAACTACCCGATGCTGATGGCGGCGTGGAAGTTCGCGCCGGCGATCGCGGCGGGCAACACAGTCGTGCTCAAACCGTCGGAGACGACACCGCTGACAACGGTGCGCATGGCCGAGCTCGCCCAGGAGGTGTTGCCACCCGGCGTTCTCAACGTGGTGTGCGGCGACCGCAGCACCGGCGCGGCGGTCGTTTCGCATCCCATCGCGGCGATGGTGTCCATCACCGGCAGCGTTCGCGCCGGTCGCGAGGTCGCCCAGGCGGCTGCCGTCGACCTCAAGCGCGTCCATCTCGAGCTCGGCGGCAAGGCGCCCGTGATCGTGTTCGATGACGCTGATGTAGCCCTTGCGGCGGAGGGCATCGCGGGTGCCGCGTACTTCAACGCCGGCCAGGATTGCACCGCGGCGACGCGTGTGCTTGCCGGCCCGCGCGTGCACGACGACTTCGTCAGCGCGCTCGTCGAGCAGGCCGCCGCGACCCATACCGGGCCGCCGTCCGACTCGGATGCAGCCTACGGCCCCCTCAACAACGGCGACCAGCTGGCTCGCGTGCGCGGCTTTCTCGACCGCGTTCCCGGTCACGCGACGGTGGTGACCGGCGGTGCGGCGTCCGCAGGGCCCGGTTTCTTCCAGGAGGCCACCGTGGTCGACGGGCTGCAACAGGACGACGAGATGATCCAGCAGGAGATCTTCGGGCCGGTGGTCACCGTGCAGAGGTTCACCGACGAGGACGAGGCCCTGCGCTGGGCCAACGGCGTGGAATACGGGCTGGCATCGAGCGTGTGGACACGCGACCACGGGAGGGCCATGCGCATGGCCCGCCTGCTCGACTTCGGCTGCGTGTGGATCAACACGCACATCCCGCTGGTCTCGGAGATGCCCCACGGTGGCTTCAAACACTCCGGCTACGGCAAGGACCTCTCGATGTACGGGTTCGAGGACTACACGCGCATCAAGCACGTGATGTCCAACCTGGGGGCGTGACCGCGACCGGCTACCGCGAACTCAGCCTTTGGCTCGACACGGTCGACGACGACCTGTCGCCGCGGCCCCCACTGGATGGCCCCGATGACGTCGACGTCGCCATCATCGGCGCTGGTTTCACCGGGCTGTGGACTGCATACGCACTGCTGCGTCACCAACCGGCGCTGCGCGTGCTGGTGATGGATCGCGAGATCGCTGGTTTTGGCGCCAGCGGGCGCAACGGTGGCTGGCTCAGTGACCTGTTCCCGGTCTCGTGGGAGCGGGTGGCGCGCGTCGGTGGAGGCGCAGCGGCGGCACTGGCCATGCACCGCGCCATGGTCGGCGGCATCGACGACGTGGCCGCAACCCTGGATCGCGAGCACATCGACGCCGACCTCGTCCGCGGCGGTTCACTGATGGTGGCGCGCACCCCCCTGCAGGCGCAGGCCCTGCGGCGAAAGGCGGAGTTGTCGCGGAGGCGCGACGGCGAGGAACTCGGGTTGCGCTGGCTCGGCGCGGAGGAGGTGCTCGCCCGCGTGCGGGTGTCCCACGCCATGGGTGCGACGTACACACCGCACTCGGCGCGACTCCATCCCGGCAAGTTGGTGCGCGGGCTGGCCCGCGCCGTGGAGCGCCTCGGCGGTCGCATCGTCGAGCGAACCGCAGCGACAGAGGTGGGAGCACACCGCGTCTCCACGTTGCACGGCGTCGTCACCGCAGGCACGGTGGTGCGCGGCACCGAGGCCTATACCGCGACCCTGCGGGGCCAACGGCGGACGCTTCTCCCCCTCTATTCCCTGATGATCGCCACCGAGCCCTTGTCGGCCGCCGCCTGGTCCGAGATCGGCTGGTCGAACGCTGAGACCATCGCCGATGGCCGCCACCTGATCATCTACGCGCAGCGCACGGCTGATGGCAGGATCGCGTTTGGTGGACGCGGCGCGCCGTACCACTTCGGCTCACGCATCGCGTCCAGCTTCGATCGCAACGCTGCCGTTTTCATCGCCCTCGAGGAAGCCCTCCACGACCTCATCCCGGCGGCGCGCGGCGCTGCGGTCACCCATCGATGGGGCGGACCGATCGGCGTTGCCCGCGACTGGTTTCCGTCGGTCGGCATCGATCGCGCACGGGGCGTCGCCTGGGCCGGCGGCTACGTCGGCGACGGGGTCACGGCGAGCAACGTCGCCGGGCGCACCCTGGCCGACCTCATCCTGGCTCGCGACAGCGAACTGACTCACCTTCCCTGGGTTCAGCACCGCTCGCGCCATTGGGAACCGGAACCGCTGCGCTGGCTCGGCGTCAACGCCGGCGTGCTGGCGATGCGCAGTGCCGACACGGTCGAGTGGCGCACCGGACGGCCGTCACTGCGAGCGCGCACGGCGATGCGACTGCAGGGCCACTGACGCTCACACCATGCGGCGATCGACGGCCCAGCGCGTCAGTTCGTGGCGGCTGGAGAGTTGTAGCTTGCGCAGCACCGAGGAGACGTGCGTCTCCACCGTCTTGACGGACAGATGGAGGCGGGACGCGATCTCCTTGTATGTAAACCCGCGTGCGATGTGGCGCAGAACCTCGCGCTCGCGTGTTGTCAGCTGGTCGAGCTCCGGATCGCTGACACCGTGGAGGTCGCCGCGAAAGGCATCGAGCACGAACCCGGCCAGGCGTGGTGAGAAGACAGCGTCACCGATGTGGACGGCACGAATCGCGCCGGCAAGCTCGGCGGGGCTCACCGATTTGGTCACGTAGCCGCGCGCCCCACCACGGATGACCTGGATGACGTCGGCCGGAGCGTCGGACACCGACAGCGCCAGAAAACGGACCTCCGGTCGTTTGCCGAGGGTCGCCTCGAGCACGGCCAGACCTCCTCCCCCAGGCAGGTGCACGTCGAGCACAACCACGTCAGGAAGGGTTCGAGCGATGCCGGCAACGGCGCTCTCGACGTCCTCGGCTTCGCCGACGATCTCGAACGCGTCGCCGAGCTCGGCACGCAGCCCGCTGCGAAACAGCTCATGGTCGTCGACCAGAAAGACGCGGACGGCCGGCTGCAGTGCATTCATACGCCGTCGCGGTTGATGTGCATGTGAACCTCCGTGCCCTCACCGGGCCGGGTGGTGATGATGGCGGTGCCGCCTTGACGGCGCATGCGGCCGACGATGGACTCGCTGATGCCGCGACGGTCCCCCGGCACCGCCGCGCGGTCGAACCCGCGGCCCTGGTCACGCACGAACGCGGTGATCTCGTGAGGTTCCGCCTCGACGTAGATCGAGACCCGCGATGCGCCCGAATGTCGCGCGGCATTGATGGCCGCTTCCTGGCAGGCCAGTGCGACCGCGTGTCCGGCGTCGTCGAGCGCCACCTCGCCGACCACCACCGTATCGACCGGCACGTGGTGCATCTCCTCCACTCGCAACGCCATGGCGTCGATGGCGCCGCGGAGGTCGGTCGCCCCGGCGACGATCGGCCGCCCGTTGAGCCAGGCGCGGAGCTCGCGCTCCTGGCGACGCGCCACGCTGGCCACCTCCGGTGGCACGTCACCTCGCTGGATCAACGCCAGGGTGTGCAGTACGGAGTCGTGCAGGTGCGCCGCGATCTCGGCGCGTTCCTCCGAACGGATCCGCTCACGCCGCTCGATGGCGGCCTCCCGCGCCAGGCCGAGGATCCACGGGGCCAGGATGAGCCCGAGGCCGCCGGCGGTGACCACCATGGCCAGCAGGGCTGTGCCCACGCCGCCCGCCGATTGATGGACCACTAGGAAGGCCGCCATGCCGGCCACCACGACGAACCCGCCCACCCCGAGCCGCAGCGCAGACGACGGTCCGGTGATGATGCTGCCCGGGGCACCGACCAGCCGGCCGCCGGCAGCCGTCCAGCGGGCGCGGTCGCTCGCATCAGTGCGCAGCCAGATGAGCGCCGATCCACTGCCGGCGAAGACCAGGGGCCACACCAGTGCATCCCCAAACCACAGCCCGACGTCGCGCATCATCAACATGACACCGAGCACGATGCAGCAAACGGCGATGGCTCCGCGCTGTCCCGACCGTGGCGCAGCAATTGCCGACGCGACGGGCGTCGCGGTGGGCTCAACGCTGAATGCCCAGCCAACAACATAGAGGACAACGCCGATGCCGTTGGCCACGGTCAGCGCGGCGAACGCCAGCCTCAGCACCACGGCATCGACACCGATGTGCTCGCCAAGTCCCCCGGCGACACCAAGCACCACCCGGTCGGTCCGGCTGCGGGCAAACAGGCCGCGGCGCTCCTGCGTCATGGCGGCAAGGGTCGCACGAAGCCGGTTCGAACGCCATCGGGCACATACCCCGGCAGCGCGCCGCGCATCTCAGGGATCGACAAGGGTTATCCCCGATGGCGCAAACCCTCACGGGGCATGCAGGCTGGTGCGATGACCGACACCACCCCCAACCCCGCTCCCCCACCGCCACCACCGCCGCCCGCAACCCACCGTCCCTTGACGCGCTCCGCCGACCACCGCGTCATCGCCGGGGTGTGCGGCGGCATTGGCGAGTATTTCCACATCGACCCGGTCATCGTTCGGATCGCGTTCGTGCTGCTGACCGTTTTCGGCGGCTTCGGCGTGTTGCTGTACCTCGGCGCGTGGCTGCTGCTGCCCGAGGCCAGCGGCACTGTCCAGGTTGGGGCGGCGCCTTTCACCCGGCTGCAATACCGAAACGGGCGCACCGTGCTGGCGGTCATCCTCATCGTCGTCGCCGTGTTCGCCTTCGCCGACTCGTTCAACATCGACCACAAAGGATTGCTGTGGGGTGCGGCCCTGGTCGGCGTCGGCGTCTTCCTGCTGGTTCAGGAGCGGTGGCAGCCGGCGACCGGCTACTCCATGACGCAGAGCGAGGGGCGCGCGGCCTATGCCGCGGCGTCGTTCCCCACCCCGGCATCCCCGTCGGCAGCGTCGACGTACGCCACGCCGGTGTGGACCTCTTCGTCTCGCGCTCCGCACCCGCGGTCGATTCTCGGCCTGGTCACCGTCGCAGCGGTGTTCCTCGCTCTGGGGGTGGCGGCTCTGCTCGACAGTGCCGGGCTGGTCTCCGTCAGCGTTGCGACCGGCTCGGCGATCGCGCTCCTCATCGTGGCCTGCGGCCTGGTCGCCGGTGCCTGGTTCGGGCGATCTCGCGCTCTGATCGTGCTCGGTGTGCTGCTCATTCCCTTCACGGCCGCGGCTACCCTGGTGCACGAACCGCTCACCGGGGGCACGGGCAACGTCACGGTCACACCGCACGGACCTGCCGACGTACCGGGTGCGTACCACCTCATCGCGGGCAAGCTGACTGTCGACCTGTCCCAGCTTGCGATCGGCAGCGGCAACGAGTCAGTGACCGCAACCGTTGCGTTCGGCCAGCTCACCGTCGTCGTGCCAGCGGGGACCAACGTCGACATCCATGGCCACGTCGGCGGCGGCCAGATCGACCTTCTCGGCGCCTACGACAGCGGGCTGAACATCGACACGGCGGCGAACATGACGCCGTCGACCACAGCGGGAACGCTGCACCTGTACCTCAGCGCCGGCTTCGGCCAGGTTGAGGTGCTCAACAATGCCAACGGCAACACCGGCCCAGTGCCCACGCCTCTACAGGCGCCGTAATGCAGCGCCATCCGACCGATCCGATCTCGCTCGTGGCCGGCATCGTCTTCGCCGTCATCGGCGCGCTCCTGCTCGCCGACCGTCTCGACGTCGTCGCCCATGCGCGATGGGTGGCGCCGCTGCTGCTGATCGTCATCGCGATCGTGATGCTGGTATCCGTGTCCCCACGCCATCGTGGAGGGGCCGATACCGGCGCCGACAGCTCTGGCGGTTAGTCGCGCAGCACGCCCTGCAGCTTCATCGCCAGGGTCATGTCACCCTTGATCTTGAGCTTGCCACTCATGAACGCGGCAGTGCCGTCGAGCTTGCCGGTGGCCAGGTCGACGAAGTCGGTGTCCTTCATCGAGATGGTGATGTTGGGATTCTCTGGCGCGCCCGGCCCTGCCTCACCTTTGCCGTCAGCCAGGACGATGTGGTACGGACCACCGTCGTCGCCGTTGAGATCGAAAGCGTAGCTGGCATTGAGGCCGGCGGTCTTGACGGGGTTGGCCTCGAGCCGGTTGTTGATCTCGATGAACACCTCGTTGGGGCTTGGCACCAATCCGTCCTCCTGGTGGGCGACGCTCGGCCGCCGCATATTTGCCGCGGAGTGTAGGTAGTTCGCCGTAGCTACACCCGCCCTGTGCCGTGCACGGGATGCACTGCGGTCGGTTGGGAGAATCCCTTCAGACGCACAACCCGTCCGCGGCCGAAGACGATGCCTTTAGCTCCCCGCCAGCTTCGAATTGGCCGAGCAGCCAGCCGGCGTGGGCGAGCATGCGCTCGACCGGGTACGCGGTGGGCTGAGTGAGCACCAGCCGCGCCAGCTCGTCTGCCGTGGTCACGAGCATGAGCGCCATCAGCTCGGGGTCCGGCACCTCCCGGCCGGCGACGAAGCCCGGTGCCACCGCGGCCGCGAGCTGGGCGACAACCCGGCTGCGACCCTCGGCGATCCTCTCCCTGGCGGACTTCGGCGCACCCTCGGCGGGCATCAGCACCAGGCGCCAGGTGACCGGGTCGGCCTCCGCGACCTCGAGATAGCCGCGCAACGCGCCGAGCAGCACAGCCTTCGGGCTTCTCCCACCGAGTTCCCTTGGCAGCACGGCGGCCAGCTGCTCGAGGGCCGTCCGCGAGAGCAGGTCGAGCAGGGCGTCGAACAGACCGCGGAGACCGCCAAAGTGCTCGTACACCACCGGCCGGCTCACCCCGGCGCGGCGGGCGACGGCTTCGATGGTGACCGTGTGGAACCCCTCCGCGCCGACCATCGCCTTGGTCACCTGGAGCAATTGGGCACGGCGCTCTGCTGCGGTCATCCGGCGCGCGCTCCCCGTGGCGGTGTCCATGGCTGGACATTCTACCCTACAGTTGTGTAAGTTTCATGGGTGTAAGCTACCGGTGGCGCTGGAGGGTATCGCGTGCAGGGCACTGAACAGTTCCGGATCGCGATCATCGGGTCGGCTTCCCCGGCCTGGGCACGGCGATCCGCCTCAAGCGTGCCGGCATCCACGACCTTGTCGTGCTCGAGCGAGCCGCCGACCTGGGTGGGACGTGGCGCGACAACGACTACCCGGGCTGCTGCTGCGACATCCCGTCGCACGTCTACTCGTTCTCGTTCGAGCTCAACCGCGCCTGGTCGAGGGGGTTCGCGTCCCAGCCGGAGATCCTCCACCATCCAGTTCGTTCCCCAGATCCAGCCGAAGGTGGCGCGGCTGCACCTCTTCCAGCGCACGCCCCCCTGGGTCGTCCCCCGCCTGGACTACCGCATCACCCCGGCAGAACACTGGATGCTCCGCTGGGTCCCCTTCGCCCCCGCCGTGGTGCGAGCGGTGCTCTATTGGTTCCTCGAGGTGCGCATGGTTGGGTTCAGGAGCCCCAAGGTGATGAACGGCGCCAGCCGCGTCGCTCGGTGGCACCTCAAGCGGCAGGTGCCCGATCCAGCGCTCCGCGCCAGGCTCACACCCGACCACACGCTCGGCTGCAAGCGCATCCTGGTGTCCGACGACTACTACCCCGCGCTCACCAGGCCCAATGTGGAGGTGGTCACCGAAGGGGTGGCGGAGGTCCGCGCCCACTCGGTGGTCACCACAGCCGGCGACGAGCTCGAGGTTGACACCATCATCCTCGGCGCCGGCTTCCACGTCACCGATAACCCCATCGCATCCCGGGTTCGCGGCCGCGGGGGAAAGACGCTCGCCGAGGTGTGGTCCCCGAGCATGCGGGCGTACCTCGGCATGTCGGTGGCCGGCTTCCCCAACCTCTTCGTCATCATCGGGCCGAACACCGCGCTCGGCCACAACTCGATGGTCTTCATGATCGAGTCGCAACTGAACTACCTGATGGGGTGCCTCGAGGCGATGCGCCAGCGCGGGCGTGAGCACCGCCGAGGTGCGCCTCCGACGCGGTGGCCGCG
The DNA here is from genome assembly GCA_039935655.1 of Candidatus Dormiibacter sp. GTDB lineage: Bacteria > Chloroflexota > Dormibacteria > Aeolococcales > Aeolococcaceae > Aeolococcus. The sequence goes on from JBDTJX010000038.1 coordinate 24,469, forward strand.
TTCAACGATGAGATCGACAGGGGCGATGCAGGGCACGGTCTGGAGCGCCGGCTGCAACAGCTGGTACCTCGATTCGGCGGGGCGCAACAGCGTGATCTGGCCGGGCTGGTCGTTCGGCTTCCGCACCCGTACCCGGCACTTCGAACCCCAGAAGTACGTCATGTCGCGGGCTCCCTCCGAGGCGTGAGCCGGGTGACGTTCGAAATCGGCCCGGCCGGGGTACAACAGATGCAGAACCAATCAGCCGGGGCCTCTCGGGCGTCCGGTCGCGTGAGAACAAGAGATGACTGAACTGACTTCCGAACTCCTCCCCATCCTTCCCCTGGACGATGTCGTCGTCCTGCCCGGCATGACCGTCACATTGGGCGTCGAGGGCGACGCCCAGCAGGCGGCGGTGGCAGCCGCACAGAAGGGCAACCGCCTGCTCCTTCTCGTGCCGCACGTGGCGGGCACCTTCGCTCCCATCGGCACTGTCGCCAGCGTCGAGGAGTCCGGGCAGCTCCCCACCGGTGCTCAGGTCTCGATCATCAAGGGCCTTCATCGCGCTCGCCTCGGCAGCGGCCAGTCGGACATCGGCGGCGCGCTCTGGGTGGCGGTCGAGCCGCTCCCTGACGAAGAGCCGACCGAGCGTGCCCGCGAGCTGGCTCGCGAGTACCGCGCACTGATCGAGGCGCTGCTCGAGTCCCGGGGCGCCCGCCGTGTCATCGAAGCCGTGCGGTCGGTTCGCCATCCCGGCCAGCTCGCCGACCTGGCGGGCTACTCGCCCGACCTCAGCGTCGAGCAGAAGGTACGCGTCCTCGAGGCACTGGACATGGAGGAGCGGCTGTCGCTGCTCATCGACTGGACCAAGGACATCCTCGCCGACGCCTCCGTGCGGGAGAAGATCCGCACCGAGGTCAACGAGGGGATGGAGAAGACCCAGCGAGAGTACCTGCTGCGGCAGCAGATGGAGGCCATCCGCAAGCAGCTCGGCGAGGGCAGTGACGACGTTGCCGCGGGATATCGCGAGCGTCTCGAGAACGCCGGGATGCCGGAGAACGTTCGCAAGGAGGTCGAGCGCGAGCTCGACCGGTTCGAGCGCACCAGCGAGCAGAACCCCGAGCACGGTTGGATCAGGACGTACCTCGATTGGATGTTCGAGATCCCATGGAACGTGCGTTCCGACGACAACTACGACCTCGACGAAGCGCGACGCATCCTCGACAGCGATCACACCGGGCTCGACGACGTCAAGGAGCGCATCCTCGAGTTCCTTGCGGTGCGCAAGTTGCGCCACGAGCGCGGCCTGAACGTGCTCGGCGGCCGCGGCTCCGGGGCGATCATCACGCTGGTCGGACCGCCCGGCGTCGGCAAGACCTCGCTCGGCGAGTCAGTCGCGCGGGCCCTGGGCAGGAAGTTCGCCCGCGTGTCGCTCGGTGGCATCCACGACGAGGCCGACATCCGCGGTCACCGGCGCACCTACGTCGGCGCGCTGCCGGGTCGCATCGTGCGCGCCCTCAAGGAAGCCGGAACCAAGAACCCTGTGATCATGCTCGACGAGATCGACAAGGTCGGCAGCGACTGGCGCGGTGACCCGTCGTCGGCGCTGCTCGAAGTGCTCGATCCCGCGCAGAACAACACGTTCCGTGACCACTACCTCGAGGTCGACCTCGACCTTTCCGAAGTGCTCTTCATCCCCACGGCGAACGTCTGGGAGACCATCCCGGCGCCGCTGCTGGATCGCATGGAACTGATCAGGCTCGACGGGTACACCGAGAACGAGAAGGTCGCGATCGCCCGTGACCACCTCCTCCCCCGCCAGGTCGAGCAGGCAGGCCTGCGCGTCGACGAGGTGAGTGTCGACGACGGCGCCCTCCTCGCGGTCATCAGCGACCACACCCGCGAAGCCGGCGTGCGCAACCTCGAACGTGAGCTCGGCAAGATGACGCGCAAGGTGGCCACCCGCATCGCCGCGGGCGACCTCACGCCGCCGCTGCAGATCACGCCGCAACAGGTGCGCGAGTTGCTCGGCAAGCCGAAGTTCGACAACGAGGTCGCCGAGCGCACCGCGGTCGCCGGCGTTGCCACCGGCCTGGCCGTGACCGGGACCGGCGGCGACGTACTCTTCATCGAGGCGGCGAACACGGACGGTGATGGCAAGCTGACGCTCACCGGACAGCTCGGCGACGTCATGAAGGAGTCGGCACAGATCGCGCTGTCCTACATCCGGGCGCACGCGCAGGAGTTGGGTGTGGATCCGGCGGCTGCCGCGAAGAGCTTCCATGTGCACGTCCCCGCCGGAGCGGTTCCCAAGGACGGGCCGTCCGCAGGGGTCGCGATGACCACCGCCATGGTCAGCCTGCTCACCGGGCGACCGATGCGCCACACGGTCGCGATGACCGGTGAGGTGACCCTGCAGGGCCTGGTGCTACCGATCGGCGGCGTCAAGCAGAAGGTTCTCGCCGCGCATCGGATGGGCCTGACCGAGGTCATCCTGCCGCGTCGCAACGAGAAGGACATCGACGACGTGCCCGAGAGCGTGCGCAACCACATGACGTTCCATCTCGCCGGCCGGGTCGAGGAGGCGATCAGCGTCGCTCTCGAGCCCGCACACCAGGTGACCGCCGCCGCCGCGTGAACTAACGGCGGCGGCGCGGCAGCGCCACCAGCAGCGACAACGGGGCCAGCGCGCACAGCCACATGGCCACCGCGAGGCCCCATTGCGCCGCCGCCACCCCGATGACCAGCGGGAACGTTCCGCCGGCGATACCCGCGACATTGGACAGCGCGACGACGACTGAGCTGTCGTCGCGCATCTCGGTGTACAAGCGTCCCTCGGGGATGGCATACCAGCCGGCGCGCATGATGCCGACGGCGGCGAGCAACACGAGCTTCAGAGGCAGCGACGGGACGACGAGCAGCGCCGGGTAGGCGATCATCGCCGCCGCCGCGCTGACGCGCAGGTAAGCGAGACCGCTGATGTGTCCGAGCAGCGGCACCAGGAGCGCATCACCCACGAGGCCGGCGACCGTCCACAACACCGCGGTGAACGCGGCCTCGCTCACCGAGAGGTGGACGACGTCGACGAAGTACAGCGCAAGGAACCCGGCGAACACGTCGCCAAGGAGGTCGGTGACCTGCACGAGCACCAGCCAGCGGATCACCTCGCGGTTGCGCAATGCCGCCCCGGCCGCGCGTAGCGCGATACGGAATGACCGGCTGCTGGGGGGCGCCGAAGCGACCGCCAACGATCGGATGACGAGGAGCACGGCCGCGGCAGCGCACCCGACAAACAGGAATCGCCAGCCCAGCCCGGCGTGAATCGCGGCTCCGACGACCAGCGGACCGACCACCACGCCGACTGAGCCGGCCAGGACCCAGCGCGCCATGTTCTTCTCGTGCCGGTCGGACTGCGCGTCCATCAGCGTTGCCTGGGTCAGCGTCACGAATGCTCCTGACGCGGGGTACAGCATCACGAAGGCCAGCAGCAGGAGGCCAAAGCTTCCAGCCGCGGCGATGAGCAGAAGTGCGGCCGCGAAAGCAACACCACCGGCGGCGATGATGGCTGGACGCCGCCCCGAGCCACCGCCGAGCGCCATCAGTGGCTCGAACACTCCCGACACCAGGCTGGGAACTGTCAGCAGGAGCCCGATCGACGCGTAGCTCAGACCGAGATCAGCGCGGATTGACGGCCACGCTGCCTCGCGAACACCAAACACGACCTCGTCGAGGAACTCGATGGCGAGGAACAGCGCCAGCGGAGCGGCCGACCACCTCAGCAGCCGGCCCCAAAATCAAGTCGGAGCGCGCGGTCTCATGCCGGAACTGTACTGCAAGGCTGCGGCTGCGTAATCCGGCCAGTACTGCAAGCGTGGCCACGGTTCTCCCGGTACGGATCGTCGTCGGAACGCGGCCGGCTCCGGTCGGGGTCAGCGGCCCGGTGGTCCCCGCCGCCTCAGCCGGCGGTGCACCGACATGTAGGTGGCACCTCGATATCTGCTGTCCGGCCGCGGCCGCGTGGGTGGCAACCCAACGCCCCACCACATGAGGGCAGCCATGGCCACCGCGAGGGCCAGCAGGATGACAAGCCCGACCATTGACCGAGTGTATCGCCGACCGTTACGAGGCGGAGTTGCGCACGGGAGCCGCCACGCTGACCGTCGTCAGGCGGACTCCACCACGCGGAGCGCTGGAAACTGCTCGGTGCCGCCGACGCGGATGAGCTCGCTGATGCCATCCGCATTCATCGGCCGGCCGAACAGGTACCCCTGCGCGAGCGGACAACGGATCCGGGTCAGCAGATCGCGCTGCACCTGCGTCTCAATGCCCTCGGCGATCATGGTCAGGCCGAGGCTCTCGCCGAGCTGCAGGATCGCGCCGACGAATGCGTCGCCGGCGGTGTCGCCGCCATGGCCCATGAGGAGTGGCTTGGCAATCTTGAGAATGTCCACCGGAAGCTGCCGGAGCGAGCTCAGCGACGAGTAACCCGTTCCGAAGTCGTCGATGGCCAGACGCACACCCATCCGCTTCAGGCGTGCCAGCTTTTCGCAGAGAACGTCGGGGTCCGTGATCATCTGGCTCTCCGTCACCTCGAGGACGAGGCAACGCGGGTCAAGCCCGACGCGCCGCACGACGTCCTCGACGTCGCCGCTGAATGTTGCCTCGCGCAGCTCACGGCCCGACGCATTCACGCTGATCGTCAGTCCGCGCGCGCCGGGAAACTCAGCGGCCCACTCCAGTGCCTGGAGGCATGCGACCTCGAGGACATGCCGACCCATGGCGACGATCAGGTCGCTTTCCTCAGCGACGCCGATGAAGGCGTCCGGCTGGATCAAGCCGCGGCTCGGGTGTTCCCAGCGAAGCAGCGCTTCGACACCGTAGAGGGAGCCGGACGGAAGATGCACGATGGGCTGGTACTGCAGCCGCAGCTGGCTGCGCTCGATGCTGTGCAGCAGGTCGCTCTTGAGCTGATGTCGCTCGAGGGCAGCCACGTGCATCTGTGGTGCGAACATCTCCCAGCGCCCCTTGCCCATCGATTTGGCCTTGTACATCGCCATGTCAGCGTTGCGCAGCATCTCGTCGGCGGTGATGCTGTCGCCGATCGCCGTCGCGATGCCGACGCTCCCCCGCATAACCACCTCACCGTCAGCGAGGATCATCGGCACGCCGATGGCCTCGACGACACGCTCGGCGATGCTCACCGCATCGGCCTCGCGCGCAGTCGTCTCGAGGAGGACCGCGAACTCGTCGCCGCCCAGGCGTGCCGCCGTGTCCGACGGGCGGAGCAGATGCTGCAACCGCTTTGCCACTTCGACGAGCACTTCGTCGCCGGCAGCGTGACCCACGCCGTCGTTGAGGTTCTTGAAGTCATCGAGGTCGACGAAGAGCACCGCGACGGGACGCTTCTCGCGGGACGCGCGTTCGATGGCGTGCGAGACACGTTCATAGAAGAGCACCCGGTTGGCCAGCCCGGTCAGCGGGTCGTGGAATGCCTGGTGCTCGAGCTCCTGCTGGAGCTCCGTGAGGCGAGCCAGTGAACGCTCCAACTGTCCGTTCTGCAGGGAGATGCTCAGCTGCGCGGCAAGGGCCTCGAGCTGTCGTAGGTCCTCGCGGTCAAACGTCGCCACGCCACCGAGCCGCCCGGCGATGATGACGGCGCCGATCACCCGGGTCTCGCCGACGAGGGCGCATACCATCGCATCGCTCGCCTCGCGAGCGCCGAGAAACGCCAGTGCGTCGACGTCGGCGCTGCGCATGTGCAGGAGACGGCCGCGCTGATCGCCCAGGTGCATGAGCAGGGCGCTCTCCACGGGATCGACGAGAACTGGGTGCAACACGGTCTCGGTGTGGTCGCTGCGCACCACGGTCCGCAGCGCATGGCCGACATCATCGGTGGAGAACAGCAGGAGCTCGGCGGTCTCGGCTCGCAGGCTGGCGCGGGTGTGACGCAGGACATCGATCACCGTCGTATCCATCTCGGTGGATCGACTCATCAGCCGCCCGGCCTCGTAGAGGAATTCCATGCGTTCATGTCGGCGGCGCTCGCGCATCTGGGCTCGATAGGCGACGCCGAGGAGCGCGGCCGGGAGTGTCAGCAGCAGCGTTGAGATGGGGCGATCGCGGAGCAGCACGGCCGCCAGCAGTCCCAAGCTGGTGTTGGCAAGAGCACCCATGATCGTGAAGACCACCAGGCCACGCCAGCGAGCCAGCCGGAAGTCGCCTTCGGACAGCGAGATGGCCGCGATGATGCTGGCGACGCCCATGGCGGACACCACCGCACCGGCGGCGAAGATCGCTGTCCAGCTGTGCAACGCAGCGGGGTCGGACGTGCCATTGAGCGCGCGGAACACGACGATCGCAACGCAGGTCTCGAGGGTGAAATGAGCAAGGTTGAACACCAGCTTCAGGAGGCTCTGGCGCCGCACCACAATCAGCGCCAGGCCAATCCCGGCCACCTGCGTGATCAGCAGCTGGTTGGGATCAAGGAAGAGCAGGCCGAGGACATAGCAGATCTCGGTGAGCGAAAAGGAGTAGGCGCTGCGGCCGAAGTGAACATGGAGCACCCAGGCCTCGCCGAGGAAGAAGAGGGCGCCGAGGCACCACCATGGGACTCCGAGCGTCGGCGCGGTGTGGTGGTAGCCACGAATTGCGAATGCCCAGAGAAACAGAGCCGCGACCGCCAGCGTGGCATTGAGCCACCACACCTTGCTCGATGGTCCAAGAAGCCGCCGGACACGCCGTGCCCAGCCCGTCCCGCCGCTGCCATCGGGCGTCAGCGGGGATCGGCGCGTCTCCTTGGCCGCCGCGGCTGCGCTCAGCCCCACGTTTCCCGAGACCAGGAAGCGCTCGAATAGCCGCTCCCGGACCACGACGCGCTCGACCACGACGCGCTGGACCACGAGGCGCTGGACCACGAGGCACTGGACCACGAGGCGCTGGACCACGAGGCACTGGACCACGATGCGCTGGACCACGAGCCGCTGGACCACGATGCGCTCGACCACGAGGCACTCGACCACGAGGCGCTGATCCAGCCGATGGGTGACCAGACGTGGCTCGACCAATGGGGGTCGGCCCAGTCTGCGCCAGACCACAGTTGCTGCACCCAGTCGCCGCTGCTGATCGACCAGGCAGTGCCGGCCCACGACCTGCCGCTCCAGCTGCCGTTCAGCCAGCTGCTGTCGAGGGCGGTTCGAGTGCCGGCTGTACTTTGCACCAGCTCCTGCGCTGTCATGGTGTTGCCGAAGACGTCCTGATCGCCAGTGAGGAGCACGTTGGCCTGCGTCAGCAGCGCCGTTCCGCGCGACCCGTTGATGGTGCCAAGGCCCGTGGACAGGGCATTGGATTGGGTGCCGTCGGGTACTGCCTGGGAGAGGGCGGCCGCAATGTTGAGCTCGCCGTTCCCCTGCGCGTACGCGGCGCCGTTGATCGGAGTTGCGGTCGCGTCCAACAATGCTTTGACCTGGTCCGGAGTGATGCCGGGGTGTTGCTGGATGACCAACGCAGCAGCCCCGGTGGCGATCGCCGTGGCCTGAGAGGTTCCACTGCCACGGAAGAAGCGGCTGCTGATGCGGCCGGTCGCGCCATGGGTTTGATCGACGTACGAGCCGGGATCGCGGAGGCTCTGAATGTGCGATCCAGGCGCCACGAGGTCGACGTTCCGCGCCGCCGTCGACAGGGCATTGGAGAAGGAGGCGACTGAATCGCCGAGCAGTGCCTGGTCGGTAGTGGCAGGTGCGGTGGCGGCGCCCACAGCAAGGATGGTTGGATCGTAGGCCGGGTCGGCCAGGGCGGTGCCGTCGCCAGTGTTGCCGGCGGCGGCAACGACGACGATGCCGGCGCGCCAAGCTGCTTCAGCGGCGTACGCGAGCGGATCCACGGAGTAGTCCTGGGTGGCATCGGTGCCGTACGAAAGGTTGAGCACCCTGATGTTCATCCCACGGTCGTTGCGATGTCGCACGACCCAATCGATGGCCACGAGTATCTGCGAGACGTCGGTGTTTCCGTGTGAGTCCGCGACTTTCAGGCTCACGATGCGTGCGTCCGGCGCCACTCCGAGGAAGCCGGCGGTGCCCGACGATGGGCTACCAGAGTCACCCGAAGACTCACCGCCGTAGCCGTTGTCGCGGCCGGCGATGATCCCGGCGATGTGGGTGCCGTGTCCGTACGTGTCGAGGTAGCGAAGGTTGGACGCGGCGGACTCGAGGGAGAAGTCGGGACCGTTGATGATCTTGCCCGGGGTTGTCAGGCCGTTGACCGGCGCAACACCCGAATCGATGAGTGCGATGTCGACACCCTTGCCCGTGTAGCCCGCGTTCCACGCGGCGTTCGCGCCGATGCGCTGCTCGGTGGTGCTCAGGGACCCTGTGTCACTGGTCGGATCGTAGGTGCCCAGCAGGTGGCCGCGGCTGTCGGTGCTGACCGAAAGGATGCCCGGCACCCTGGCGAATTGGACGAGCGCGGACGCGGGAACCTGTGCGCTGAAGCCGTTGATGATCTCCAGGCGGTTGGTCACACGGCCGCCGAACGCGGCGGTCACCGCGCCGGCATCGAGCGTTGACCCGGCATTCTCGCGAACGATGACCGATACCAGTGGAGCGCTCAACGCCGACGCGTGTGCTCCCGGGAATGTCATGGTCGTGGCGATGGCCAGCGTGGCCGCGCCAAGCGCAAGCGCAATCGCACGGCCAGGTGGCTGCTGCGTGGTCACGACGGCGCTCCACCCCTCTGAGGAGCTGGGTCTGAGACGAGCTTCGGGTCGTCCCAACTGATGCCGAACACGATGCCCCTCATGTTTCCCCTTGCACGCTTGGCTCTCTCTTCCCGGATGGGTGTTTCGCCGCGCTGAGTGTCAGATGCGCCACCACCGAGACGTGTGACGGGGTTGTGACGGTATTGCGCCAAACCGTCCAAGCGACGCGCACGCCGCAACCCTCATGTCCGAGAGCGCCGCAACAGGTCTCTTGCGTGCGAGCAGAGCCGCGACAAACCGTCACAGCGCTCTGGGCCGTTGTTGCGATCCGGCCAGACTTCCGATGGCGCCGTACACACGGCGAGTGCGTCGCCGGGGACCCGGAGGTCCCTCGGACGGTCGCACTCGAACCGACCGGTCGCAGCTCTGCGCCGGGGAGTGACGAAATCTACGCGGTGGTCGTCGCCTCTGCCTGTGCGGATTCAACCGCGTCTGCTTTGTCCTGTGCGAGCTCGCCGTCGATCTCGATCGTCACCTTCTCAGATACGAGCCAGCCACCTTGGCCCAGCGGGACATTCCACTTCAGTCCCCAATCACTACGGTTGATGGTGCCGGTGAGAGTGCCGCCGACCTTGGTGTTGCCGTAGGGGTCGACAACTGCGCCGTTGTGCTCGTAGGCGAGCGTGACCTCCTTGGTGACGCCCTTGATGATGAGGTCGCCGATCACCTCGTAATCGTCGCCGGAGCGCTCAACACGCTTGACGGTGAAGGTGATGGTCGGGTACGTCTCGACGTCCAGGAAGTCCGCGCTGCGCAGATGGGCCTCGCGCTGTTCGTTGCCGGTGTTGATGCTGGCGGCATCGATGGTCACGCTCCCGCGTCCCGTGGTGGGATCTTCGGGGTCGTCGAGCGCGAGCTCAGCGTCGACCTTGGCGAACCGACCCCTGACTGTGGCCACGCCGAGGTGCTTGGCGCTGAAGCCGACGTGTGTGTGGTGTGGATCCAGGGACCAACCCATGGCTCATTCCCTTCTATGCTTCGGCAGGCCCCGAGCGGCAGCACCTCAAAGTACCTTGGCACATCGTTATCAAGAGCACTATAGTTTGTCAAGTGGACAGCATCGCTGACGACCGCCATCTTCCCGTGACCGCGCACGCCGGTCCGGCAGCAGCCGACTACTGCCCCGTGCACGCGGCAATTCAACTTCTGCAGGAGAAGTGGACGTTGCACATCGTCCGGGCCCTCCTCGACGGTCCCAAGGGGTTCAACGAACTGGGTCGCGCTGTTGGAGGATGCAACCCGGCGACGCTCAAGCTCCGGCTCGACCATCTCGAGGAGCTGAGTATCGTCACGCGCACAGTGCACTCGTACATGCCGCCGCGGACCTCGTACGAGCTGGCTCCCGCCGGGGTCGACCTGCAGCGCGTGATCATGGAGATCGACTGCTGGGGGCGCGAGCATCTCCGGTCGGTGCACGCGCCCGTCCAGCCGAGTGACCAGGACGGCGAGCTCATCGCGAGCGGCTGAATCGACTCCGATGGGCCGGCCTGGTTCCGACGACCACGGTGGCGTCAAGGTCATCGGATGTGGCCACCAGGGTGGTCAGGCCGACGCCGGCGAAGATCTCAACCGCCTTCGGCGCCTGCCGATCGCTCGTCTCCACAAGCAGATGGCCACCCGGTGCGAGCCAGCGCGGCGCTACGGCCGCCACGCGGCGCAGCACGTCAAGCCCGTCTACCCCTCCGTCGAGCGCCACCAACGCCTCATAGAGGCGCGCCTCGCGGGGTAACAGCTCGACGTCCCGGGTGGGGACGTACGGAACATTGGCGACAAGGATGTCGACGCGGCCCCGCAGTGTTGTGGGCAGTGACCCGTCGAGGTCACCTTCGTACACGCGACCATCGACCGCGGTGACGTTACGCCGGGCGCACCGGACCGCGACCGGATCGATGTCGCTGGCGTGCAACTCGATCCCTTCCACGACCGCGGCGATCGCCACTCCCAAAGCACCCGATCCGCAGCACAGGTCGACCACGACGGCGCCTGGCGCGGCAATCGCCGCGGCCTCGGCGACGAGGAATTCGGTGCGATGCCGGGGAACGAACACTCCCGGGTCCACCGCGATGTGCAGACCGCAGAACTCTGCCCATCCGATGACGTATTCGAGCGGCGCACCCGCTGCTCGCCGGTCCACCATGGCGGCAAGGTCGCCCGGCGTTGCCGCTGCGGACATCAGCAGGCGGGTTTCGTCCTCCGCGAAAACACACCCGGCGGACCGAAGCCTGGTGACGATGACGGACTCTGTCAGGGGAGACGCATGCACTGGAAGCAGAGCATTGCACCTGCTCGCATCCGCGGACGGCGCTGACGCGTCAGCCGAGCAGGTCGCCCAGCAGCCCGCCGCGTGGCCTGGACGCGCGCTTGGGGGTGGACCGGGCCCGCGGGGCCGCCGCGCGCTTCCTCGTCGCCGGCTTGGCGCGCGTCGCAGGCGGCCCCGTCGAGCGGGTGCTGCGACCTTGTCGGTCGAGCCGTTGATTGAGTCGGTCGACCTGCATTTTCAGACGAGCGTTCTCCCGGCGTAGCTGCTTCAGTTCCTTGAAGATGTCCCGCACCGCCGCGAGAACGATCTCCTCCGCCCCCGGGACCTGCGCCACCGATCCAGCTGCCTTCTTCATCAGGCCGCCGATTCCTCGTGCCATGCATCACCTCCTGTGCAAGCCGAGTGTCGCACGGCTGTACCGCTCAGCCTGGGGCGAGCTCGCGCAGCCGCGCCTCGGTGAGGCTCGGGCCGCCGTCGAAGAGCTGATGCAGGAGGTAGTACTCGGTCAGCGGGTGATCGTCGGTGATGATGATGCCGGGCCCGACAAAGCTGTCGACCTGTGCGTCTTGCAGCCACACCATCGCGCGGAGGCGATCCGCCCACGAAGCCGCTGGCAGGTATGCGGCGTCAGGCGCGCTGGTGACGTCGGCAACAGCCTGGGGCGTCCCGAGGAACTGAGATGCGCTCGCGTCGGACCATCCGATGGGGGCATCCGATCCCAGCATGTAGACGCCACCGCTGCGCGGGGTGAATAGCACGAGCACGTGCGCGAAGACGGACCTGAACGTGCGCAGGTGCTCACGAAATTGGTCAAGGTCGACGCCGAAGTACAGCCACTGCAACATCACGCCCCCGGCGCGCAGCGCGTGGTGGGCATCGGCGTAGAACTCCTGCGTGTAGAGAACTGCCGCCCCGGCCGCCTGGATGGGCGGCGGCGGATCGACGGTGACGAGGTCGTAGCGTCGCGACGTGAGCTTGACGTAGTTGCGTCCGTCGGCAGTGATGATGCGCGCCAGCGGGTTGTGCAGGTATTGCGGCGCGTCGGCGTAAAACACCGGCATCTGCTGCGGCACCGACGGGGACAGGTCGACCGCGTCGGTGTGCAGCCCCAGTCGCAACGCGGAGCGGAACGTCGTGCCCATCCCGAAGCAGATGTCGAGAAGCGTGGAAGCGCCGGGGCGCATGATCTTGGGGATGTATGCCATCAGCTTGGTGTCCACGCTGATCGACGTCATCGCCGTCCCGCTAGTGTACAGGCGACGCTTGTCAGCTGGGCCACCCAAAGCATCCACCGTGGAGAGCCGATCCTCGGTGTGGAAGAAGGGCAGCGAGCCAGCAGCGAGGCGGTGCTCGGTGGCCGTGAGCAGCACCGGTGAGGCGGTGATCACCACGATCGCGGGCACGATGACCGCCGCGCCGGTGAGCAGTGATAAGGTCACACGCCTCGCGCCTCGCGCCTCGCCACCGGCAATGAACAGCGCACCCGCGACCGCCGCTTCAGCGAAGCCGAGTACGAAGATCGAGGCGTTGGTTCCCAGGGCGCCCGCCATGACGAAGGCGGCGACGAGCGAACCCAGGATGCACCCGAAAGTGTTCCACGCGTAAAGGACACCGATGCTGTGCGCTCCGTCCGCGGCAGTGCGGGTCAGCAGGCGCGCGGACAGCGGGAATGCGTAGCCCATGAACACGGTCGCGGGCAGCAGGATCAGTGCGCGTGCGATATTGATGGTCGGCAGCCACAGGGTGGCGAGCGGAACCGTCAGCGCGGTGAAGACTGCGACACCGAGAAACGCTGCAGCGAGCGCCTCCGGAGTATCGCGTTCGGCGTTGCTGCGACGCCGATAGAACGCGCCGCCGGCGGCGATGCCCAGGAGGTAGATGGCCAGGATGACGACGAAGTTGTAGATCCGCGATCCTGTGCCCTCAGCGAGCATGCGCGTCCAGAGAACCTCCAGGCTGAGCGCCACGAATCCGGAGACGAACGACGCGGCCAACAACGACCGCCGCCACAACGGCGTGAGGCGCGATTCGTCGGGGCCGGCGCCTGACGCGAGAAGGTGAACCGTTGCCGCCGTGCGTCGGCCGGACGCTAGGAAGAACGCTGTAATCCCCGCCAGCAGGTTGAGAGCCACCGCCACGTGCGTGGTCGCCGACAGTCCGAGCAGCTCGATGAGCACGAATCCCGCCAGAAGAGCGCCGGCCATGGCGCCGAAGGTGTTGGCGCTGTACAGCAGACCCATCTGCGCACCGGCGCTGCGCATCGAGGTGACCAGGTGGCGGGTCAGCAAAGGCAACGTCAGGCCCATGAGAAACGTGACCGGTGTCACCGCCGCAAGCGTCAGGAGCAGCCGGATCAGGGTCAGTTGCCCCGCCGACGTGCTGTCGTAGGCGGAACCGTAAAGGCCGGCGATGCCCTCGAAGCCTACGGGCACGAGCAGAGCGGCGGCAGCGACGGCAACCTCGACGGCGCCATAGATCCGCAGGGGGTGGTGAAGCCGGGGCGCGATCAGGCCGCCGAACAACCCACCGAGGCCGAGGCCCGCAAGGAAGGCGGTGACGATGGTCCCAATCGCTTCCGTCGTGTTGCCGAAGATGACCACCAACTGGCTCGACCACACCACCTGGTACATGAGACCGGCGGCGCCCGAGCAGGCGAAAACCCCAATGACCAGCCGCTCCGACCTCCGCCAGGAGAGCGGGGTCGCGGTGGTGCTGTGCGGCGCTGATGCCCTGCGTTGAACTGCGCTGCCTGTCGCCACCGCCTCCGCGCGAGGCGCCCGGCCCTGGGATGGCTGATCGATGGCGCTTTCTCCCCCACTGCGGAGCCGCTCATGATGTCCTGGCCAGGCACGGCTCGCCACGGTGCCTACCGGTGACAGTGTGCGACGCTGTACTGGTTCCGTCAGCAAGCCCGGACGTGCAGCGATGTGAGCCTGTCCCGTATCCGCAAATTCCTCTCCACCTTCTTGGGCTCCCCTTGGGTGAGGCTGGTGGGCAGCGCCATCGCGGTGGCGGTGTTCATCCATGGGGTCGACCTGCCGAAAGCGCTGCAACTCTATGGACACCTCGCTCCGGGCTGGACGATTCTCGCCGTCGGCCTTGCCGCACTCTGCGTGGTGGCCAGCGTCGCCGAGTGGGGAGTTCTCCTGCGTGGCTGCGGCCACCACCTTGACTGGCGCTTCCTCGGCTCGTGGTACCTGAAGGGACTTTTTGTCAACCAGGTCGTGCCCGCCGGCGTCGGCAGTGACGCGGTCCGTGCACTGCGGTTGGGGGAGGTGACTGGGCACGGCCCGATGGTCGCCTCGCTCCTGGCCAGTCGCATGGCCGGCACATTGGCCATGTCCTGGTGGGCCCTGGCCGCTGCGATCCTCGCCCGCGACCGCCTGCAGATCCTGGCGGTCACCGGTTTCGTCATCTTCGCGGCGGCGATGATCGCGGCCTGGGCCCTGGCGCTCGTCTCCGAACTCGTACGACGGCGCATCCCGGACCGCTTTCGCCTGGCCACGAGACTGGGCGATTTCCTCCACCCTCTGACGGGCGCCTTCGACAGCTACCGCGGTCGGCCCAACCACACTGTGGGCAGAAGCATCGCCGCAGGCATCCTCTCCTGGGGCTTGAACCTATTCTCGATGGCGGCCTTCTCGCTGGCCCTGGGCTCGTACGTCTCCTGGTCCGTCTTCGCGCTCACCCTGCCCCTCGCACTGATTGCCACCTTCGTCCCGATCTCGGCAAACGGCATCGGGGTACGAGAGGGCGTCGTCGTGCTGCTGCTCGTGCAGGCGCACGTGGCGGTGACGACGGCCACCGCCCTGGCCCTTTTCGTCGACCTCCAGATGCTGCCCTTCGCTGTGCTCGGCGGCATGGTGTACGTGGCCGAGCACACCCGCCGTCGGCGCGGCGGCCGTACTGAGCGTGGTGCTGCTGTTTCGCCGTGACGACGCTGCGGTGGAACTTGACCTGCCCCCGGGCCGGTGAGGTGGTGACACCCGTTGCTGGCAAATCGAGGGGAGCGGATGGACGGGCTGGGCGATGACAGCAACACACCGGGGAGGCGTCACTCTGCCCGATCAATGCTAGCTCTTGAGCGCGGCCGAGGGTGACCCTGACCACGAGCAGCACCGGCTTGACGTTCGGGCCCAGCGTCGCCGCCGACCGCACTGCTGCGGACGTCAGCGGCTTCGTCTCTCATGTCACCTGGCGACCTGGCTGGCATTGGCTGCTCGGCAACCAGGCGCAATTGCAGGCTGTCTGGTCGACGTGGTCGTTCGCACTCAACGGAACCGACGTGGTCCACCAGGAGATCGTTCACGTGATCGGTCGGCGGGGGAAGGTCGTCGCCTCCTACAACGCCCCCTTCTACCCGTCGGAACTTGCCGCCACCATCACTGCTCAATGGTCGAAGTGAGCACACGCCGCCCGATCCCGAACGCCTCACTCGTCGGCGATGTGACGCCGTGGCGTCCGCGCCGGGTGCCGGACGCCCAAACAGAGCTCTGACCGACAATACGGGCGGAGCCCGTGAAGTACCGTGAGGAGCCAACCCAAGTGAGCGACGACTACCGCAAAGAGCCAGAGAAGATTGCCCAACTCACCGCGGATCAATATCGGGTGACGCAGGAGAGTGCCACTGAGCCCGCGTTCGACAATGCCTTCTGGGACAACGACACCGCAGGCATCTACGTCGACATCGTGTCCGGTGAGCCGCTGTTCGCCTCGACGACGAAGTTCGACGGCGGCTGCGGGTGGCCGAGTTTCACCGAGCCGATTGACCCGGACAATGTGGCGCAGAGACCGGACCTGAGTGGTGGCATGACAAGGATCGAGGTCCGATCGACCCACGGCGACAGCCACCTCGGGCACGTGTTCGATGACGGACCAGCCGACGCCGGCGGGTTGCGCTATTGCATCAACTCCGCGGCCCTCAGGTTCATCCAGGTCCGCGATCTCGAAAGCGAGGGCTACGGTAAATACCGCCAGATCTTTGGTCCTGTGGAAGTGAGCAAGGGAGAGGTGAAATGACCGAGACACCTGAGAAGGCCATCCTGGCCGGAGGCTGCTTCTGGGGCGCCCAGGACCTCATCCGTCGCCAGCCGGGAGTGATCTCGACCCGGGTCGGGTACACCGGCGGCGAGGTCCCCAACGCCACCTACCGCAACCATGGCAACCACGCCGAGGCCGTGGAGATCACCTTCGATCCGAACCAGACCTCGTACCGCGACCTGCTCGAGTTCTTCTTCCAGATCCACGATCCGACCACCCGGGATCGCCAAGGAAACGACGTCGGGCGCAGCTACCGTTCGGCCATCTTCACCACGAGTGACGAACAGAGACGAATCGCCGAGGACACGATCGCTGACGTCGAGGCTTCGCGCCTGTGGCCCGGCAAAGTCGTCACGGAGGTCGCGGCCGCGGGCCCGTTCTGGGAGGCGGAACCGGAACACCAGGACTACCTGCAGAAATATCCGCACGGCTACACATGTCACTTCGTGCGCCCCGGCTGGAAGCTGCCGCGGCGCGTGGATTCGGTCGTCCGCTAGCACCCTTCGACGCCCGATCGAGGAGCCGACCCCACCGACCTTGTCGCCGCGTGCTCCACGCTCACCGGCGAACACCTCACCGGCGGGGTCGACCGCGCCACCCGCGTCCCCCGAGTTGGTGGCGCTTTGAGGTCGGCTACGCTGGCTGCGCCGCCGGTTGCAGCAAGCGGAACTCGTTCCCCGAGGGATCGCGAAACGCTGCGTCGACACCGTAGCCGCGCTCGCCCGCCGGGCGCGTGAACTCGATGCCCTTCCCTTTGAGTTGCTCATAGGTGGCGAAGCAGTCGTCCGTCGTGAACACCAGCGAGCTCAACATGCCCTTGGCAACCGCCGTGGTCACGTGCTCGGTGGTGGCCTCGTCCATTGGGTATCCCGGCTGTGAAAGCACAACTGCGAGGTCGGGTTGTTCGGCCGACACGACCGCCAGCCAACGGTACGCGCCGTTTCGCACGTCTTCGCGCACTTCGAAGTCAAGCTTCCGGAAGAACTCCAGCGCCTCGTCTTGATCGCGAACCCACAGTGTCGCGTAGGCAATGTGCACGGCCATTGAAAACTCCCTCAGGGCGGGTGTTGCGTGTCACCCATCCTAGCGGGCGCGCTCAGGCAGCAGGTTCTCGAACTCTGCTCAATTGCGGACGGTCAACATCCTCCCGTACGCATGGAGGAATGACCCGTTGCACCAACAACGGCAAATGCTGGGCCCGGTACCGACTTGGCGTCCTCCCGTACACCTTGCCGAACGCGGTCGTAAAGGACCCGACGCTCTGGAGACCAACCTCGCTGCAGATCGCATTCACTGCGTAGTCGGTGTTGCGCAACAGTGACGCCGCTCGCTCAAGCCGGCGGCTGAGCAGGTATTGATGCGGTGTCTCACCAAACGCTTCACGGAACTGCCGGGCAAAGTGGGCGGGGGATTGGTGGGCAGCACGCGCAACCGTTGCGACACGCAGCGGTTCGGCGTAGCGCACGTCAATGAAGTCTTTGGCTCGGAGGAGGCGTCGTGTGACGGCTGACTGCATCTCCTCATTATCTGAAATTCGCAGGTCTCCTCTCTGGGAGATCTGATTGGAACGGCGCTGACTGTAGGGAGGAACTGCGAGGCGCTGGTCGCGCCGCTGCGCTCACTCTTGCTCGCGTCGTGAATCCTGGTTGAGATATGGTGACGACCATGACAGAAGCGGTCGTGGTCGCCGCGGGTCGGTCACCAATCGGACGCGCCGCCAAGGGCACGCTCGCGGGCGTGCGCCCCGACGACTTCGGCGCTCACATCGTCACCAAGGTGCTCGAGCAGGTTCCGCAGCTCGACCGCGCCGAGGGCGAGATGACCACGGACGACGGGCCCCGGCGTGACACGAGCCTGGACAAGCTCGCCACACTGGCGCCGGTGTTTCGGGAGGATGGCACCGTCACAGCCGGCAACTCCTGCCCGCTCAACGACGGCGCGGCCGCGGTCGTGGTGATGAGCGACAGCAGGGCCGAGGAGCTGGGCATCACCCCACTCGCCCGCATCGTCAGCACCGGGCTGAGCTCGCTCAGCCCTGAGATGATGGGGCTCGGGCCCATCGAGGCCAGCAACCAGGCACTGGCACGGGCCGGCATGGCCATCGGCGACGTCGATGTCGTCGAGCTCAATGAGGCCTTCGCGGCGCAGTGCATCCCCGCCGCGAGCGGGATCGGCATCGACCCATTCGACGATCGCTTCAACCCGCACGGCGGGGCCATCGCGCTCGGTCACCCGTTCGGCATGACCGGCGCAGGTATCCTGTGCACGCTACTCAACGACCTGCGTACCCTCGACAAGACCATCGGCCTTGAGACCATGTGCGTCGGCGGCGGGATGGGCATGGCCATGGTCGTCGAGCGACTCTTCTAAACCCGAAAGGAGGTGGACCCACGTGTCTGACCGCGGCAGTGACAGCGAGAACCCGGCAATCCCCTCCCCCACTCCCAAAGCACATCGGCCGAGGACGAACCAGGACTGGTGGCCGAACCAACTGAACCTGCAGGTTCTCAACCAGCACTCGCGCCGGGGAAACCCGATGGGCGAGCACTTCAACTATTCAGAAGAGTTCACGACACTCGACGTCGACGCGCTGAAGCGGGACATCGTTGAGGTCATGACGACGTCGCAGGGCTGGTGGCCGGCTGACTACGGCCACTACGGGCCGCTCTTCATCCGGATGAGCTGGCATGCCGCCGGCACGTACCGCATCGCCGATGGCCGCGGCGGCGGCGGCCAGGGCTCTCAGCGCTTCGCCCCCCTCAACAGCTGGCCCGACAATGCAAGCCTCGACAAAGCCCGCCGTTTGCTCTGGCCGATCAAGCAGAAGTACGGACAGGCGCTCTCCTGGGCCGACCTCCTGGTCTTCGCCGGCAACTGTGCCCTGGAATCAATGGGGTTCACCACGTTCGGGTTCGCCTTCGGGCGAGAGGACATCTGGGAGCCAGAGGAGATCTTCTGGGGATCTGAGGACACATGGCTCGGCGATGAGCGGTACAGCGGCGACAGGGAGCTCGGCCACCCGTTCGGGGCCGTCCAGATGGGCCTGATCTACGTGAACCCTGAAGGGCCGAACGGCAACCCCGATCCGCTGGCTGCCGGGAGGGACATTCGCGAGACCTTCCGTCGCATGGCGATGAATGACGAGGAGACCCTGGCACTCATCGTCGGCGGCCACACGTTCGGCAAGTGCCACGGCGCGGTGGATCCACAGTACGTCGGCCCCGAGCCCGAGGCGTGCCCCGTCGAGGCGCAGGGCCTCGGTTGGAAGAATGCCTTCGGCAGCGGTGTGGGTGTCGACGCGCTCACCAGCGGGCTGGAGGGCGCCTGGACCAACCAGCCGACAGTGTGGGACAACGGGTTTCTCGACAACCTGTTCAGCTACGACTGGGAGCTGACGACGAGCCCTGCCGGCGCCAAGCAGTGGACTCCCAAGGAGAGCTCCGCCCAGGGAACTGTGCCCGATGCTCATGACCCGTCGCGTCGGCACGCCCCGATGATGCTCACGACGGACCTCGCGCTGAAAATGGATCCTGTCTACGGGCCGATAGCGAAGCGTTTCCACGAGAACCCCGATCAGCTCGCGGACGCCTTCGCCAAGGCGTGGTACAAGCTCCTGCACCGCGACATGGGACCCGTTTCGCGGTACCTCGGCCCGTGGGTTCCGGAACCGCAGCTGTGGCAGGACCCCGTCCCCGAGGTGGATGGCGAGCTGATCGCGGCAGACGACATCGCTGCCCTCAAGGCGACGATCCTGGCATCGGGACTGTCCATCTCCCAGCTGGTCTTCGCAGCCTGGGCTTCGGCGGCAAGCTTCCGCGGCACCGACAAGCGTGGCGGCGCGAACGGGGCGCGGATTCGCCTTGCGCCGCAGAAGGACTGGGAGGTCAACGACCCCGCCCAGCTTGGCAAGGTGCTGCAGGCCCTCGAACACGTCCAGCAGGACTTCAACGGCTCGCAGTCCGGCGGGAAGAAGGTCTCACTCGCCGACCTGGTCGTCCTGGGCGGCTGTGCGGCCGTCGAGCAGGCGGCGAAGAAGGCCGGCCACGACATCACCGTCCCGTTTTCACCGGGTCGCACTGATGCCTCGCAGGACCAGACCGACGTGGAGGCGTTCTTGGTGCTCGAGCCGACCGCGGATGGGTTCCGCAATTATCTCAGGGCGGGAGATCCGCTCCCGGCGGAGACCCGTCTGCTGGACCGGGCCAACATGCTGACGCTGACCGCTCCCGAGATGACCGTCCTGGTCGGCGGCTTGCGGGCGCTGAACGCCAACCTCGGAGGCTTCCAACACGGCGTCTTCACCGAACGGCCCGAGACGTTGACCAATGACTACTTCGTCAACCTTCTCGACATGAGCACGGAGTGGAAGCCATCCGCATCGGCTGAGAACGTGTTCGAGGGGTCGGATCGCGCCAGTGGTGCGATCCGCTGGACCGCCACCGCTGTGGATCTCGTCTTCGGTTCCAACTCGCAGCTCAGAGCCATCGCGGAGGTCTACGCGTGCGACGCCGCGGAGGCGAAGTTCGTGCATGACTTCGTGGCTGCCTGGAACAAGGTCATGAACCTCGACCGGTTCGACCTCGGCTGATCCCGATATCCAGGCCGGCCGCTCGCCGGCCGGCCTGGGCTCGGAGTGATCCGTCCGCCGGTGCTCCCCGTATACCCCTGTGGATCCGAGCAACCGAATCCAGCCGTCGCGAGCGGCTCAACGAATGGGTGCTGAGGAGGTACACAGCGTGAGCAAGGTGACAAGGCGGGGTTTCATCCACACGTCCGTCGGAGCGGCGGCCGGACTGGCAGCTGCTGGCGCGCTGGGCGCGGCGCCTCGACTGGCGGGCGCGCTCGCCACGCCGAACCGAGGCACCCCGCTTGCCCAGGGTGCGCCACAACCCATGGTGGCCTACGTCCGCGACGCGAGCCGCGGGGAGATCGCACTGATGGTCGCGGATCGAGAGGTGATCTACCACGACAGCGAGGTCGTGGCGCGTCTCATCAAGGCTGCGCAGTAGCGCCCAGCCTCAGCAACAACAACACCCAAGTATCGGGGGATATCCATGTCGTCCCATCGCGAGGCTCCCGGCATCAGCAAAGACCCGGTTGCCGACAACACCGACACCTACGCCTTCGTGAGCCCGGACGCTCCCGACACGGTCACCATCATCAGCAATTACGTACCGCTTGAAGCGCCGTTCGGTGGACCGAACTTCTTCGAGTTCGGGGACGAGGTCTTGTACGAGATCCACATCGACAACGACGCCGACGGCGTCCCGGAGATCACGTACGAGTTCCTGTTCGAGACCAGGGTGGCCAACCCCAACACGTTCCTCTACAACACCGGCCAGATCCTGTCGATCGACAGCGCCAACTGGAACCGCAAGCAGTTCTACTCGGTGACCCGCGTCGTCGACGACGAGCGAACGCTTCTCGCTGCGGGGCTCGCGTGTCCCCCATGCAACATCGGACCGGCGTCAACCCCGAACTACAGGGCCCTGGGCGAGGCGGCGGTTCACAGTCTTCCGCACGGCGAGCGGGTATTCGCCGGGCAGCGGCTCGAGGGCTTCTACGTCGACCTCGGTGCCATCTTCGACCTCGGCGATCTGCGTCCCTTCCAGAACCTTCACATCGTCCCGATGCCGGCCGCTGCGGGTGTGGACGCGAGCCATGACTTCAACGTCCATTGCATCGCGCTGCGCATCCCCAAGACCATGCTCACCAGGAACGGGTCGAATCCCACGGATCCCGACAGTCCCACGTCGGTGATCGGTGTCTGGGCCGCCGCCAGCAGACGCAAGGCGCACGTTCGCGACGGTGACGAGAGCCACGAGTCCGGGCCCTGGGTGCAGGTATCGCGGCTCGGCAATCCTCTGATCAACGAGGTCCTCATCCCCATGGGCAAGAAGGACTACTGGAACAGCCAGCGTGCCCAGGACGACAGCCAGTTCTCCCAGTACGTCGCCCATCCCGAGCTCGCCAAGCTGCTCCCGGTGCTGTACCCCGGCGTGTTCCCGAAACTGGCCGGCCTGCACGCATCGCGCGCCGACCTGCTGGCAATACTCATGACCGGCCTCCCGTCCGGGATCATCAAGGGCTTCCAGAACTACACGGGACCCACCCAGGCGGACCAGCTCAGGCTCAACATGGCGATCCCGCCGGCAACCAAGCCAAATCCTCTCGGCATACTCGGTGGTGACCTGGCCGGCTTCCCCAACGGACGCCGCGTCTTCGACGATGTGACCAGCATCGAGCTGCGAGCGATCGCCGGTGCCACCTACCCGCTCGTGCATCCCTCGTACAAGCCCGATGCCGCCGCAAGCCTCCTCACCGATGGTTTGACATCGTCCAGCACGCGCTACCAGAGCCACTTTCCTTACCTTGGCGTCCCGGCAGGGGGGTACCAGACGGAGCCGCTCTCCGCGTGAGCGACACGCTGGTCGGGCGCGCGGCTGACAGCCGCGCGCCCTCGACGTCTGCCCAGCTCCATGACGAGGCGGCCGCGGAAGAGTGCGCGAGCGTCCTCGTCGAGGTCGGTGGCGACAGGGGAGCACTCGTGCTCTACCTGGACGAGGGCTATCGCCATCACGAGGTGGAGATCAGCCCGGTCGGCTCGCCGCACCGCGTCCACACTGGCGTTCGCGACAGGCCCACGGCGGTCGGAACGGTCCTGGCGGCGGTCTTCGGGTCACTGGCCGCGGGCAGCTATGTTGTCTGGCGCCCGGTGGGGACGGCCGCCGCCACGGTGGTCGTCACGGCCGGGCGTGTCACCGAATGGAGAAGCGATCGACAATGACGCGGGTCGCCTTCAGCCCACGCTGATGCGAGATGCTCAGCTCTAGTGGAGGATCGAGACAGCGGGTGTCTGTGGCGAGGTTGATCACTACGCCAGTGCCGTCATGACCGTCTCCGACGATCGGATGGTCGACCTGCTCGCGCGCGCCGAGCCCGAGGGCATCGAGATGCTGTACGACCTGTACTCAGGGCTCGCGTACACTCTGGCGTTCCGTGTGCTCAACGACGCCGGTGCCGCCGAAGACGTGGTCCAGGAGGCGTTCCTCAGCGTCTGGCGGCGCGCCTCGACATATCGCAGCGATCGCGGCAGCCTGCGGACGTGGGTGTGTTCGATCGTTCACCACCGCGCTCTCGACCGGCTCCGAGGACGCGCGGGGATGGCACGGCGCGACGTGGCGCTCGACCACGCGCCGACGGCCGTCACCTCGGTCTCGGACACGTGGGACAAGGTGGCCAACGTGCTCGAACGGGAAGCCATTCGCAGCGCGCTCGACGACCTTTCTGTTGAGCAGCGCGAGACGATCGAGTTGGCATACTTCGGTGGCTACTCGCAGACGGAGATCAGCGACCGGATGCGAGTGCCATTGGGCACGGTAAAGGGGCGCACCCGGCTGGCGCTCCGCAAGCTGCGCGGCGCGCTCGAGCTCCAGGTGGCGGAGGGGAGGGCGTGATCTCCTGTCAGGATGCCGATGTCCTCGCCGCCGCTCTGTCTGTCGGTTCGATCGACGCCGGCGATGAGGCGACGCTCCAAGAGCATCTCACCTCCTGCGCAGACTGCCGTCGTATCGCCGGCGATTACCTCGCCGCCGCCGCTCGCCTGCCGCTTGCGCTCGAACCCATGCAGCCCTCACCGGAGTTGCGAGGCCGGTTGATGCGCGCCGTGTACGCGGAGGCCGAGCAGGCCAGCCGGCGCAGGGCGGCAGCGCGGACGACGTGGTGGCGGCGGCTGTGGGCGACGATCCCGACTGCGCGCGGCTTCACACTTGCAGGGGCCGTCGCGATCGTGGCGGCGATTGCTGTCAGCTCGTGGACGGTCGTCCGACAGCCTGCGCCAACCGCGGTGGCTGTGCCGCTGACGGCGACCGTGTCTGCGCCGAGTGCACACGGGCAGGTGGTCTACGACCGGGGCGGCTCACAAGCGGTCGTCACCGTGACCGGGCTGCCCGCCCCGTCATCGATCACAGCAGGCGGGGCGGTGTACGAGGTCTGGCTGATTCCCACCAGTGGGGTCCCCGTCGGCGCCGCCTTTCTCAGTCGGCAACCCGACGGCACGTGGAGCGCTGCCGTCAACCACGACATCAGTGGCTACTCGGCGATCGCGGCCACGGTGGAACCGGTCGCTGGCAGTCGCAGCCCGACAGGCCCGCGCGTTCTCCAGGCGCCCCTCGGCAATTGATCCATCTGCGCGCCGGCCGCGCAGACACAGCAGCGTCACGCCATCTGCAGGAAACGCCTGACGCAGCAAGGAGCCGGCTCCCACCTGTTGCCAGGGGGTGCCGGCTCCGGTCCGCGCGGACGAGCGGGCTACTGCGTCACGGCCACTGCGACCACGGAGGCCACGCCGATGGGGATCCCCGCGGTGAACAGGGTCACCCCGAAGGTGGCGTTGAGTGCGCCGGCGGCGGCCGACGACAGTGTTGCTGTGACGTTGTCGATGTGAATCGCGCCCGACGAATCAGCGCTCATCGTGAGCGCGTTGCCGTGCAGGTCAAGTAGCGGAACGACCGCGCCGGAGCCTGCCACGGTGGCGAAGAGCTGGGAAGTCCCGGGGTCAATGACGAAGTCCGTCACCGTCAAGGACTTGGAGCCAGCCGAGAAGGTGAGTCCGCCGCTGTGGGTGATGAGTCCTCGGATAAAGGGCAGGTTCGACTTCGGATACACGGCCACGTAGCCGCTGGTTATCGGGAACGTGACGGTGAGGGCGCCGGAGGTCGACGCAGTGGCTGGGCCGACCGGCGCAACGCTCACGCCATGCTGCTGCAGCACCTGGGCGGTTGCCGCATTGATGAGGACTGACGTTGCTTGACCGGAGAGTTGCTCCACCTGAGCGCTGGGAGCACCACCGGGATCAGCGCCGCCCGCCACAGTGACGTTGGCCACGCCGACCTTGATGCCCCGCGCAAAGAGGGAGACACCGAACGTGCTGTTGAGCGCATCCGCCGCGGTGGTCGACAGCGACGCAACCACGCCGTTGATGTGCACGCCAGCCGAGTCGTTGCTGACGGTTGCCTTGTCGCCGGCGAGATCGAGCAGCGGTACACCCTTGCCGCCCACTGTGGCGGTCAGGGATGACACACCCGGGTTGATCACGAAATCCTTGGCGGTCAGCGACTTGCCACCTCCGGAAAACGTGATGCCACCGCTGTGCGCGATGCTGCCACGAATGTACGGAAGGTCACTGTTGGGGTAGATGGCGGCGTAACCTGTGGTGACGGGGAAGGTGACCTCAACGGTGCCGTTGACCATCGCCGCGGTCGCTGGCGCCACCGGTGCTACCGAGACACCATGCTGCTGAAGGACCATCGCAGTGGCCGGGTCGATGTCGACCTTCGTCGCACCGCCTGTGATGTTGAGTGCCGCCGCCGGTGCGACGACACTGTTGGTCAGAGCGCCGGTGGCTGCACCGGCCGTTGATGTCGCGGGTGACGTGCTTGATTCTGCTCCGCACCCCGCGATGATGAGCGCCGCCATGACGGCGCCGCCAGTTGTGCCAACGAGTCGTCGTGTCGTGAACATGCGTGACCCCAGTGTGGTTTCTGTCAGAAGCGATCTGAACTCACCCGTATGTACGGAGGGCACGCCGCAAGCGGATCACTCCCAGCTGCCGATCGCCGCGGGGCGGCGCTCGACGTTGCGTGGGATCAGACGGTCGATGTGGGCGCCGCTGACTCGGCCGTCGCTCGACCACGATAGGAGCGTGACCACGGCATCAACCGGTCGAGTCCGGGTAGGTTGGGTGTCAGCATGAGAATGCCGAGAAGCACGACGTCGTACAGGTAGTCGTAGGTCCAGCCACCGGCACCAAGATCCCAGATGAAGAGCATCAACGCCATGAGGAAACCCGCCAACGCCCCCAAGCGGCCGAAGATGCCGAACAGCAAGGCGATGCCAACCCCGAGTTCACCTGCGGTGACGACCCATCCGATCACGTCCCAGTTGGGCAGAACGAAGTTGTGCGCGAAATCGCGGGCGAGCGGGATGCCGTAGCGTGGGTTGCGCACGTCATACGTGAGGACGCCCTTGGCACCGGGCCGGTTGATGAGGTACTGCGCCCAAGGCCCGATCGCAAAGCTGCTGAACCCGAACAGCTTCGCCAGTCCGTTGGTCAGGTAAGCGATGCCAAGGAACGTCCGGAGCGCAACCAAGGCAGCGCTCCAGCTCACGACAGGGATGCGCTCGGACCTCATCAGGCGCATGGGAACACCATCGCCGCTGATGCTTGCCGTTGCGCGTGTTCTGCAAAGAGTGACACGATGCGGTCGATGCGAGGCGCCAACGGAAATACCTCCGTATCAATGAGCATGTCGGCGTCGTCCGCGCCGACGGGATGCCAGTACACCCCGGACGCCGTGACCGTGACCTCGGGGACCATCGTCTCGGGCGCCAACACCAGGCCGCTGTCCGCGAAGCCGCGCAGTGCGACCGGCCGGGTCAGCTTGTCCTCGGGCGCGATGCCGAACTCGTCGAGGAACGCGTCGAGCTGGTCCGCCGCTGCCAGTGCCCCTGGTTGGTTCTGGTCGATGGTGGCTGCAACGCGCACCCGGAAGCCCAGATCCAGCGCGGTGCGGATGCCCGCCATCGCCCGCTCCCAGCTCCCGGCACCGCGGTTGTGGTCGTGGACCGCCGGCGTCGCAGAGTCGAGGCTGATCTGCAGGGCGAGGCCCTCACGGGGCAACCCGTCGAGGGTGCGCAGGCGGCGGCCGGTGAAGAGCATGGCATTGGTGAGCACGGTGGTCGGCCGGTGTGCCACGCACGCGCGGATGCTGTCGCCGATGTCAGCGACGATGAAGGGTTCACCGCCGGTGAGGTACAGCTCCTCAACCCCCCAGGCAGCGCCCTCGGCGGCGAGCTGGGCGATGCGCTCGGAGCCGAGGGCCCGGCGCGGCGCCTGTGGCGACGAGCGGACGCAGCAGTAGGAGCACGCCAGGTTGCAGTCGAAGTTGGTGTACATCCACAGCCGCACGCCAGGACGTCGCTCCGGAGGCAGGCTGCTGAGCGCGGAGGCCACACGGCCTCGGCGGATCTCGATCCACTGCCCGGTTGCTTCGACGACGGTGTTGCCGGTCCTGTCGCACCATGCGCGCGCGAGCTCCACGCCGGCAGGGCCGCCGGCGTCGACCCTGACGACCATGCCCTCAGCGAGAGGAGCAATCCGCTCGACCAGGTCGAGGATCACCATCGAAGCGGAATCTCCTGCTCCTCGACGGCCTCGAACAGCGTCTTGTAGCCGGCCAGATCGGGCTGCACCCAGCGGCGCTGCAGTCCCTCCATCTCCATGATCCGGCGTTGCTCCGGGACCTCCCAGTCCATGGCGAGCAGGCGCGCTGCCCAGGCATCGGCGACATCCGGATCGAGATTGGTGACGGTGAAGTTGCAATGGCAATACTCGGGGGTCTCCCAAAATGCCTCGACCGTGCCCTTCATCAGGTCGTCGCGCCCGATACTCTCCCAGGTGGTGATCCCGATCGCTGTGGCGTCGGCCTCGCCGTCGAGCATGGCCCGCAGCGAATCGATCTCGCTGCGCCCTGTGTCCCCGTGCTTGCCCGCATCGCGGTCATAGCGCACCACGTCGATGCCCTCGACGCCGGCGCGGCGCAAGTAGTAGAGCGGGAGAATTGCCGCCTGCGTGGAATCGCGCGATCCCAAGGCGAGCCGGCGGCCGCGCAGGTCATCGATGCTCGCGATCGAGTCGCCGGCGCGCTTGACGAACACGCTGCGAAAGGTGACGTCGATGTCGCGCATGGCGAGCGCGCGGCATTGTCCGCCGGTGCGGTTCACTGTACGCACCCATGCCAGGTTCGTGTTCCACGCGACGTCGATCGTCCCGGCGATCAGTGCATCGACCTGGCGCTCGTAGTTCGAGAACAGCACGAAGTCCGTGTCCGGCTCCTTGCCGCGAAAGTACTCGCGGATGCCGTCCCAGATGGGCACCACGTTGGCCGTGTACGCGACCGCGCCGACGACGACTGTCCGGTCCACCATCAGAAGAGGGGGCGGCCGGTGATCGCCTTGCCGTAGAAGTCGTAGAGAACGTCGGCTGTCGGAGCCATCACGTGCCCGGCGCGGGCGTCGCGGAAGAAGCGGTCGATGGCGAGGTGCTGCGAGAACGCCGCGCCACCACAGACACGCATCGCCATGTCGGTGACCTCGAGCACGGTGTCGTTGGCGTACGCCTTGCTGGCGAGCACGCGCAGCTGGGTACGATCATCGGGCTGCATCAGCGATCCAGCCACCTCGTGCAGGTACGAGCGCAGCGCGTCGGTGCGGATGTGCATGCGTGCGAGCTGAGCGCGGATCGTCGGGAGGTCGGCAAGGCTCTCCCCGAGGTGCTGGAACGATGAACCCGTGGCGTGCTTCACGGCGCCATCGACAGCAGCGGTCGCGAGCCCCAGGGAGACCGACGCGTTGCCGAGGTTGAACCACGGCAGCACCGCCTCCATCATCAGGCGGAAGCCCTCGCCCGGTGAGCCCAGCCGCCAGTCGGCCGGGATCGCGACCTCCAACGACATCGGCCGCGAGTCATTGCCACGCAACCCCATGCCGGTCCACGGGCCGCCGGACTCCATGCCGGGGGTTGCGCGCGGGATCGCGAACAGGTCGCTGTCGATGGGACCGCCCTTGGGCACCAGCGCTGACGAGAGGATGATGTCGGCTTCACCCGCGGAGGTCACCCAGCTTTTCGTCGCGCTGAAGGCGACGGATCCGTTGTTGTGCGCCTGACGCGAGACCGGTGCCCAGAAGTGGCTGCGACTCCCGCGCTCGCTGAACGCCAGCGTGCCCAGCTTGGCGCCGCTCGCCATCTCGCGAAGCAGGCCGGGATGGCCAACGGGGGGCGCCGCCGCGATGGGCATGGTGGCGGCGAGGTGCATGAGGTAGACCATCGCCGTCGACCCACAGGCCGCGGCGACGCTCGACATGACCTCGACGAGGTCGTGCGGGCCACCGCCTAGGCCACCGTCCGCCTCCGGAACGGTGAGTCCGCAGAGGCCGCTGTCGCGCAGGGCGTCGACTGCTTCTCGCGGAAACCTGCCTGCCCGGTCGACGTCGGCCGCATGGTCGGCGGCGGCCTCGAGCACTGGGGCAAGCCGTTCCTGGATCACTTGCGGCGCGGTCGTCACGCTCACCATCACTCCTCGGGGTTACCTGACTGTGTACGTCCAGCCTGTACGGATCCCCCGCCGGATCGGATCATCCGCGCCGTCGGGGTAGTCTATCGGTCCGGCCGCGGACCAATAGAGGCAGCTTCCCGCCGGCGCGACCGAGCACCGCACCCATAGCGTCACCCCCGCGGCCGACGCAACCGCGACGTACCCGGCGGATGGCAGCGCCGCGACGGCGCGGGCGAAGCCCTGCCGCGACTGGCTGCTGATCGGCCCTCCGGCGTCGAGGACGACGTAGGGCACCCCGAGCCCCGACGGGAACTCCCACAATGAGATGCGGTTGCCGAGGTGGGCAACCAGGCCGGTCTGCGCGGCGACGTCGGCGTCCGGCGGGATCATGCCGAGCACTCGCTCGACATCCGCGTGACGGCCGAGGCCGGAAGCCGGCGACGCGTCGAAGCCCAGGGCGCCGGGCAGCGGCGCTGCCACCACATAGGCCGCCAACGACGTGGCGGCAAGCAACGCCCCGATATGGTGAAGGTGTTGACGAGCGGTGCCAACGCTCGCGAGCCGCCGCCAGCCAAGCAGGGCGCAAGCCAGCAACAACGGGGCCGCTTCGAGGCCGTACTGATAGTGGAGCGACATCTCGGCGGGGACATTGCTCATCAGCGGAACCAGCAACGCAGGAAGTGCGCCGAGTACTGCCCAACCCGAGAGGAGCGGCAACACTGCGAGCGGTAGCAGCGCGGTCGCCCAGCCGGCCAGTGCTTCGCGGGACAGAAGATGCCCCACCACAGTTCCCGGATGGCTGACTGCCGTGACCATGAGGTGCGCCACCGACCCGTCGCCGGGCGCCAACCAACCGTACGTCTTGACGAGGTCGCTGGGTAGGCCTTCACGGAAGACGGGCATGACGACGAGAACGATCGCGAAGAAGCCGGCCACACCCGCGCCGGCCGCGAGCAGCCCCACCCGCCTCCCGTCGGCGCGCCATGTGATCCAGCCAACCCCGCCGGCGGCGAGCAGCGCGTCCTCCTTGACCGAGGCGAGGAGAATCAGGAGGAGAACGAAGCGCAGCATCCGTCCCCGCGCGGCGGCATCAAGCGCGAAGAGGGCGACCGCCGGTGTCAGCGCCTCGGTGTGGTAGTCGAAGGCGGCGCCGGTGGTGAGCAATGGGGCGCACGCCATCGCCAGGGCGGCGACGAGCGGTGCCGCCGGCACTCGGGGCAGCCACGCGGCGGCGAGCCGAGCGGCGGCGAGCGGGGCGGCCCCTACCGCCACCGCCTGGATGAGAAGCAGCCAGATCGGGGTCGGCACGAGGCGGTCGAGCTGGGCAAAGACCCCGAGCAGCGGCTCCCAGTGCTCGCCGAGGAATGAGTACGGGAGGAAGGCCGACACGAACAGGTGGCCGTGAGCGGTCTGCTCGGTGACCTGCTCGAAAAACCCCAGGTCATACGCGGGCGAGTGGAATGTGAGGTAGCGCAACAGGGTTGTCGTGGCGACGACGAGGGCTGCTGCCACGGCGACGAGCAGTGGCCCGCGTTGTATCAATGTCCGCCGGCTCACGGCCGGTCACGGTGACACGGCGAGCACCCGCGCCGTGCGCGGCGCCCGTGCTGACCCGGTTCGACTGAGCACCTCGCGCCGCAGCCGCGCCAAGCCGGGGGCGTCGTCGACGTCGTACCAGGGATCGAGGATGAGCGGGCTACGGCCGGCACGGAGGAGCGCCGCCCGCGTCGCCTCGCACGTCTGGGCAGAGCTCCAGGTCACGTTGGCAAGCGAGCCGTTGAGCGGTGCATCGACGCCAAGCGCTACCCACCCGCCGTCGGCGGCCGGAACCAGCGTGGCGCGGTGCTCGGCAAGGTTGTCGAAGCATGCGGCCAGGATCGTCGCGGGCAGGGTGGGCGCGTCCGTGCCGACTATCACGGCCCGCTGCGCGCCGGCGGCGAAAACATAGTCGAGTGCTTCGCTGATCCGGTCTCCGAACGGCCCCGCCGGCTGCTCCAGGAAGGTCGCGTGCGGAGCTGTCCGGCTGAGGTCGTTGGGCGGGCCGGTCAGGGCCGCGAAGACCGCGGTTGCCGGGGGCAGGTCCCATCCGAGGATGTCCTCGAGGAAGGCGACGTACAGCCCAT